>NZ_CP118610.1:1480000-2220000 GCF_028993555.1 Ensifer adhaerens
GTGATCGACATGGATGCACGCCGGATCGACAAGATTCTGGTCAGCCGAAGCGACGAAGCCGCCAACTGATCCAGTTCAAGGTGATGTCGCGGGGTCGGGGGACGCGTTTTCTCCGGCTCGAGGCGATGGCGTCACCGTGGACTGGCCGGCCGGCCGCCCAAAAGCAAAAGGCCGGGCTAACCCGACCTTTCTCCAGATCACCGCGGGTCCGCTAGTGCATCCGTAGTCGGACGTCCTCGGCGGTGATCAAGTAGCTCCCCTTGTACAGCGCTTTCATGTCGGCGCCATGACATGGTCCACGGCTTGCACGCAGAAACAAGCTCGTCCAGGCAAGGGGCAGCTGTGGTTCGCCTGCCAATCCGGGCTCGCCCGCTGAGTGGAGTTTCTTGCTTCAGCGAAGCCTGAGGATGTCGCAGGATGCACCCAGGGGCGATCCTGCCGCGTGCGGCCGGCGCACGATCAGACAGTCGGACTGCGCGAAGACCTTCATCATCGACGAATCCTGCCGTGAGAAGGGATGCGCAACGAGGCTCCCGTCGTCGTCTCTGGTGAGACGCGCGCGCACATAGTCCTGCCTGATGTCATTGGCCGGCAGCGGGCTCGCAAGTCGCGCGGTTGCCATACGCGCGCGGGACGGCAATCGTGCGAGTTTGCGTGTCAGCGGCTCCAGGAACAGCAGTGCGCACACGAGGCTCGAGACGGGATTGCCGGGGAGGCCGAGTACGGTCGTACCTCCAAGCTTGCCCACCATCAGCGGCTTTCCCGGCCGCATGGCGATGCGCCAGAAATCGAGCGTCATGCCGCAGGAAAGGAGCGTTGCCTGAACCAGGTCATGGTCTCCGACCGACGCGCCGCCGAGCGTGACAATCACGTCGACATCGGCGGCCTGAGCCCGCGCGATCTGGGCGGCGATGGCCTGCTGGTCGTCTGCGACAATGCCGAGATCGAGGACCTCCGCACCATTGTCGCGCGCGATTGCTCCGACGCCGAAGCTGTTCGAGGCGATGATCTGGTCCGGTCCCGGCTTGCTGCCGGGAGCCATGAGCTCGTCGCCGGTCGCAAGGATTGCGACCTTCGGCCGCTTGAAAACGGGGAGATTCGCGTGGTTCATGCCCGCGGCCAGCGTCAGTCGTCCGGCATCGAGCAGGTCACCAGCCGATAGCGCCTTTTCGTCCCGCGCAAAGTCCTGTCCGGCCAAGCGGATATGGCGGCCCTTGCCGGGCACGAACTTGGTGCGAATCCGGTCTTCCGCCAGGCGCTCGGTGTCTTCCTGGATGATCACGGTGTCGGCACCGGCGGGCAGGGGCGCTCCGGTGAAGATGCGCACCGCCTGTCCGCGCTCCACCTCTCCCTTGAAACCATGGCCGGCAGCGGATTGGCCGATCACGGCAAGTTCCGCGCCAATGGTCTCGATATCCTGATGGCGAACCGCATAGCCGTCCATCGCCGAATTGTCGAAGGCGGGATGGGTAACAAGGGCCGAGATATCCTCGGCAAGGACGCGGCCGACAGCGTCGTGAAGACCGACATGCTCTGTCAGAGGCCTCGGGGTTGCGCTGCCAAGAATTCGGTCGAGCGCATCTTCGACGGACAGCAGCGACATGACCTCAGTTCCCTTCGCGCCGAAAGTCGCCGGAGCGGCCGCCGGACTTGCTGACGACCTGGATCCCGCCGATCTCCATTTCGCGATCCGCGGCCTTCGCCATATCGTAGACCGTAAGGCACGCGACGCTCACAGCCGTCAGCGCTTCCATTTCGACGCCGGTGCGACCGGTGAGCTTGGCGAGCGCCTCGACACGGAGACCGGGAAGCGTTGGATCGGGCGTGATGTCGACGGTAACCTTCGTCAGCATCAGCGGGTGGCAGAGCGGAATGAGATTGGCGGTCTGCTTGGCGGCCATGATGCCGGCGAGCCGCGCCGTGCCGATGACATCACCCTTCTTCGCATCGCCTTCGAGAATGAGCGTCAGCGTTTCCGACTTCATGCGCACATGACCCTCGGCGACGGCAATGCGCACCGTTTCTGCCTTGTCGCCGACATCGACCATGTTCGCTTCGCCGCTGCCACCAAGATGTGTGAGCGTCGGCTTACCCATCACTCGGCCGCCAGCGTGCTTGCAGTGCCGGTCAGCAAGGTGCGCGTGGCGGATTCGACATCGCTCTTGCGCATCAGGCTTTCGCCGACGAGGAAGGTGGTGATGCCGCTCTTTTCCAGGCGCTGGCAATCCTCATGGGTGAAAATTCCGCTTTCGCCGACCAGCAGCCGGTCGGAAGGGACCATGCTCGCCAGCTGCTCGGAGACAGCGAGGTCCACCTCGAAGGTGCGCAAATTGCGGTTGTTGATGCCGACTAGCGGGGAGGCGAGCTTGAGCGCCCGTTCCATTTCCTCGGCGTCGTGCACCTCGATCAGCACATCCATGCCTAGCTCGAAGGCCGCCTCTTCAAGCCGGCGGGCATCGTCATCGCTGAGTGACGCCATGATCAGCAGGATGCAATCCGCGCCCCAGGCCCGAGCCTCGAACACCTGGTAGCTGTCGAACATGAAGTCCTTGCGAAGGGCAGGCAAAGCGCAGGCCGCGCGGGCGGCTTCCAGGAAGACGGGCGCGCCTTGAAAGCTCGGCGCATCCGTCAGCACCGAGAGACAGGCGGCACCACCCGCTTCATAGGCCGTGGCGAGCGCCGGCGGGTCGAAGTCCGGGCGAATGAGCCCTTTGGACGGACTTGCCTTCTTGATCTCTGCGATCAGCCCGAATGTACCGGCGGCCTTGCGCGCGGCGAGCGCGGCATGAAAGCCACGCGGCGCAGACTGTTCGGCGATACGCGCCTTGAGTTCGGAAAGCGGCGTCTGTGCTTTCGCAGCCGCGATCTCGTCGCGCTTGTAGGCTTCGATCTTGCGCAGGATATCCGTCATCGTTGCCGATCCTTCCTCAGGCCGCGTTCGAAACGCTGATCAGGCGCTGCAGCGCCATCTTGGCGCCGCCGCTCGAAAGCGACTGGCGGGCGAGCGCCATGCCCTCGCCGAGGTCCTTTGCCCGTCCGGCTATCATCAGAGATGCCGCAGCATTGGCAAGGGAAATGTCCCGGTAGGCGTTCTCGGCGCCATCGAGCACAGCCTGCAGCGCAACGGCATTGTGCGCGCCGTCGCCACCCTTCAGTGCATCGAGCGTCACGGTCTGAAGGCCGAAATCGGCCGGCGTCAGCGTGAAAGTCGAGATCTTGCCGTCTTCGAGGGCGGCGACCTGCGTCGTCCCGGTCGTGGTTATCTCGTCGAGGCCCTCGCCGTGAACGACCCAGACATTTTTGGAGCCGAGATCGCGCAACACCTCGGCGAGGGGCTGTACCCACTGCGGCGCATACACACCGACCAACTGTCGCTTGACGCCCGCCGGATTGGAGAGCGGGCCGAGCAAGTTGAAGATCGTGCGTGTGCCAAGCTCCACACGCGTGGGGCCGACATGGCGCATTGCCGAATGATGCTGTTGTGCGAACATGAAGCCGACGCCGGCCTCGCGAATGCACTGCGAGATCGCCTCCGGGCCGATGTCGAGCTTGACGCCGAGGCACGAGAGCGCGTCGGCGGTGCCCGACTTCGAGCTCAGCGCGCGGTTGCCGTGCTTGGCGACGGGTACGCCGGCACCGGCGACGATGAGCGAAGCGAGCGTCGAGATGTTGTAGGTACCGGCGCCGTCGCCGCCGGTTCCGACGATGTCGACGGCGTCAGCAGGTGCATCCACCGGCAGCATGCGGGCACGCATGGCGCCGACCGCTCCGACGATCTCGTCGACCGTTTCGCCGCGCACGCGCAGTGCCATCAGGAAGCCACCGATCTGTGAAGGCGTCGCTGCCCCCGACATGATGATTTCGAATGCGGCACGCGCGTCTTCGCGGTTCAGCGCCTCACGGGCGGCCACCTTGGCGACGAATGGCTTCAGATCACTCATCAGTTGTTTCCTCGAAGCCTATCGTTGCGCAATTGCGGTTTCGCCGAGCGTCTGGTTGATCGTCACGCCGTAGGCGGCCTGCAGCGTGGCGACCATCTGGTCGACAATATCTTCGCCGCTGAGGCGGGCCAGAGCCTCGATCTGACGGCTATCGTCCTGCAGGGCGTCCGTCGGCCCGCTATCCTCGACGGCCGTCACCTGCAAGAGCACCTGTCCCTCGCCACCGATGCCGGCAGCGTTGGTGACAAAGCCGTTCGGGCCCGAGAAAGCAGCGACGACGGCGGCCGGGCTGAGGGCGGCGTCCGAAGTGGAGCGCATCAGGCCGGACTTCGTTTCGACGGTAAGGCCGAGTTCATTGGCAATGTCGGCAAGCTTGGCACCCTGCTCGAGACGCTGCTTCAGCTCACCCGCCTTCTTGGCAAGCGCTGCGCGCTGCTGTTCGGCCATCCAGTCGGCGCCGATTTCGTCGCGAGCCTCGTCCAGCGTACGATCACGCGCGGGGGTAACTTCGTCGAGGTCGAACCAGACATAGCCGTCGCGGCCGACATTGACGGGCAGCGTTTCTGCGCCGACATCCGCCTTGAAGACTTCCTGCAGAAGGGCTGCCTGCTCCGGCAGACCGGCAACGTCGTCGCCGTTCTTGTCCTTGCCGGTTGCATCGATCGCATCGATTGTCACCAGCTTCAGCTTGAGCTGGTCGGCCACTTCCTTGATCGGAGCCCCGGAAGCGCGCTCGTCCTCGATCTTGTCGTGAAGGCGCATGACTTCCTCGCTCGCCGCGGAAAGCGCGATGTCCTTGCGCAGCTCTTCCTTGACTTCGTCGAAGCTGCGTACCGCTTCCGGCCGGATATTCGTCACGCGGAGAATGACCGGGCCGAAGGCGCCGTCGACAACCGGGGATACGCCGCCGTCTGCGGCAAGCGCGAAGGCCGCTTCGGCGACCTTGGCATCAGGTACGCGATCCTTGGTGAACTCGCCGAGAAGGACGTCGGCCGACGTCTTGCCTTCGGCCTTCACCAGATCATCGAAGCTTGTGCCGGAGGAGAGCTTGGCTGCTGCGGCGTCGGCCGCTGCGCGCGACGGGAAGGTGAGCTGCTCGATGGTCCGCGTCGCAACGGTGCGGAAGCTCTCCTTGCGCCGGTCATACTCGGCGCGCATCTCATCGTCCGTCACTGTTGCAGTGTCGGCGACGTCGACCGGCTCGAGCTTTACATAGCTGACCTTACGATATTCGGGGGCGCGGTAGTTCGCCTTGCGGGCATCGTACCAAGGCGTCAGCACGTCGTCGCCCGGTGCCTTCACAGCATCGATATTTGCGTTCGAGAGCAGCAGGTAGTCGACCGTCCGCTTTTCGTGGCGGTAGGCGCCGATCGCGTCGGTCAGAACCTTGGGAGCGGCATAGCCGTCCGAGAGCGCGTCGACGATTTGCGAGCGGATCGCCGTCTGGCTCTGGCTGTTGATGTAGTCCTGTTCGCGCAGGCCGGCGTTGCGCAGGACGCTCGAGAACGTCAGACGGTCGAACTGGCCATTGACGCTGTGGAACGCCGGATCGTCGGCGATCAGCTTGGCCAGCCGGTCCTGCGACAGGCCAAGGTTCATGTCGTCGGCCAGCTGATCGAGAGCAGCACCTGCGACAACCTGCGAATAGACCCGCTGTTCGATGCCGAAGGCGCGTGCCTGTTGCGGCGTCAGCCGCGTGCCGAGTTGGCGGGAGGCCTGAGCCAGCATGGTTTCATAGCTGAGCCGGAACTCCGGCGCCTTGACCTTGACGTCGCCGACGACCACCACCGCATCCGATTGGTTCGTCATTGTCAGCGATGAGCCGCCCCACACCATGAACGACAGCACGAGAATGACTAGCAGGCCTTTGACAACCCAGGTCTGGGCGGCAGTTCTCAGGAATTCGAGCATGGGGGCAGAAACCTCGTTGCAATGCGGCGGCCATTGGCCAAACGAATTCGTTCCTTAAAACAAACGAAACAGGAAATGAAGGGTCGTTTGCCGCAAATTGCGCGCACTCACGGGATCGTTGGTCGATCCCGATCGCCCGGTTTTCAGCGCTTGCCACCGTGCGCATTGCAGCGTGCGCGTGAGATGGCCGGTCGGCCGGCGGCCCATTGGGCGCGCGCAGCACAATCCGTGTCGGATTCATTAGCCGGCAATCGAAATTTATCTGTCAGATTGTGTCGAATAAGCCTTGGAACTGTGGTTCTGTTGCAAGGCAAGGGGCGATTCTGAAGACCCCACAGGAAGGCATGCCATGCAGTCGACAATCGTGATGGTCAATCTTTTTGGAGCAGTCGCACTGCTGCTCTTCGGCCTGTCGCTCGTCAAGGATGGCGTGACACGCGCCTTCGGTGCGCGCTTGCGCACCGGCCTCGCACAAGGAACCAACGGGGCTGTGCGCTCTTTCGCGACCGGGCTTGTCGCGACGCTGGCCCTGCAGAGTTCGACGGCCACCGCCTTGATGACCGCTTCCTTCGTGGAGAAGGGGCTCGTGCGTTCGCGCATGGCGCAGATCGTTCTGCTCGGCGCCAATGTCGGGACGGCCATGACTGCCTGGATCGTCGCGACCGGCATCGAGTGGCTGTCGCCGCTGGTGATCCTCGTCGGCGTGGTTTTGCACCGCGCCAGCCGCTCGAACGCCCGCCAGGGTCTCGGGGCGGCCCTTGTCGGCATCGGCCTCATGCTGCTGTCGTTGCACCTGCTGGGCTCGGCGACCGAGCCGATGCGTGATTCTCCGGCGCTCGCCGCCTTTCTCGGCATGCTCGACAGTGCCTGGCCCGTCGCGCTCCTCATATCTGCCGGGCTTGCCTTTGCTTCGTCCTCCAGCCTGGCCGTCGTCATGCTGGTGCTGTCACTTTCGTCCGCGGGCATTCTCACGGTGGGGCTGACGGTGGCGCTCGTGCTTGGCGCCAATCTCGGAGGAGCGATCCCGCCAGTCATGGCGACCTTGGCTTCAGCCCCGTCCGCGCGCCGTGTCACTCTCGGCAATCTCGCCATTCGCGCAGTCGGCTGCCTGATCGCGCTGCCGCTGACGAGCATGAGCGTCGAATTTCTGCAGAGCCTGCCGCTGCCGCGCCAGAACCTGCCGGTTGATATCCATCTCGCCTTCAATCTCGCCGTCGCGATCCTCGCCTGGCCTTTTGCCGGCTTGTTGTCGCAACTGATGGTCCGCTTCGTTCCCGACACGGAGACGGAAGAGAGCGGGCCGCGCTATCTCGATGAAAATGCCCTGCATACGCCGGTCATGGCGCTTTCCGGAGCGACCCGGGAGGTACTGCGGGTGGGCGATCTCGTCGAAACGATGCTGATGCGCGCGGCCAACGCTTTCGAGAACAACGATCTGTCGGAAATTCGCGACATCGCCAAGTTCGAGAAGCAGGTCGACCAGCTGCAGCAGGAAGTGAAGATCTTTCTGTCTCGGCTCGGGCGCGATGGCTTGAGCCAGGAAGATGGCCGGCGCTCGATCGTCATCATCGACTACGCCATCAACCTCGAACATATGGGCGATATCATCGAGAAGGGCCTTTGCGAGGAGATCGGCAAGAAGGTCAACAACGGTCTGAAGTTCTCGGAGGAGGGCTATCAGGAGCTGAAAAGCCTGTTCAATCTTACGATCGACAATCTTCGCGTTGCCCAATCCATTTTCGTCAGCCGCAATGCCGATCTCGCCCGGCAGCTCATCGAGGTGAAGGTGAGCGTTCGCCACATGGAGAAGCGTTCGGCCGAGCGGCATATCGAGCGGTTGCGCGACGGGCTGGTCCAGAGCCTGCAGACCAGCTCGCTGCATCTCGACATGTTGCGGGATCTCAAGCGCGTCAACGCGCATATCGCGTCCGTCGCCTATCCGATCCTCGAGGAGAACGGGCTCTTGACCGAGAGCCGTTTGCGGCCCGAGGCCTAGCCGTCAAATCTCAGGAGCCGGCGGCGGGCGTCACGGCCTTTAGCTCGTTGCGGATGAAGGCGTCGTAGCATCTCGTCAGCGTCACGCGGCTATGGCCGGGCTCGAGGCTCGGCTGATAGAGCGAAAGCAGCATGCGATTGACGTTGGTGACCGGACAAGTCGGTACGAGCGCGATGTCGAGTGAACGGATGGCGGTGCGGACATCTTCATCCGGTGCAGGGACGGCGCGGAAAGGATCGGCGCCGATCGCGACATGTTTCGGGGCGCGGCGATCCATCAGCCACGGAAACGGATTGGTAAAGTCGATGTTGAGGATCGTCTCGAAACGCACGCCGTTTGCCGCCTCATAAGTGCGCATCGCATCGATGGCCACATCCACATTCGTCAGCCAACCGGCCTGAAAATCGAAATCGCTGTAAAGCAGGAAGGACGGCAGCTCGCCGGCATCCGCCAAGGCGTCGAATGCTGGGCGCTGCATTGCATAGACATCACGCAGGCGCTCGGCGCGCAGTGCGAGAATCGGCCGCAGATTGACCGCTCCCATCGTTTTGAGGTTCCGGCTCTCAAGAGGTACATTGTTGACGGCGCCGATCCAGGCACGAGCGCTCTTTTGAACGACGGCCGTGGCTGGCGGCAGCGCTGCGGCCAGAGCAAGAACGGCCACTGTGATCGCACGGGGTTTGGATGCGCTGCCGCTCACTTCGTCGACAGCGATTTTCAGCAGCAAAGGCAGCAGAAAGATAAAGGCCTGGCTGCCAGTGTTCTGGCTTTCGAAAAGAATGCCGGCGAGGACGAAGGCAGCCAGCCAGAGGAACGGCTGGTTGATAACGTCCGCAAGTGCCGACACTGAGGGTCGCCCACCAAGCTGTCGCAAGCACCGGACGAAGGATGGAAGGTGCACTGCGAAAAGCACCAGCGCGAGCAGTCCGGCCGGAACAAGCAGGCCGGCATTGAGCGACGCTGCCTGCAGCAGGCGCGGCAACAGGCTGCCGTCATTGAGGGCGAGCAGCGCCAGTATGTCGTCAATGTAGGCAGACACCACGCCCATCGAAATCTCGACCAAGCCCAGCACGGCAAAGAACAGCAACGCTGCGGCTATCGCTGATTTTAGAGCGATACGGCCTGCGGCAAACGCCATCAGGCAAAGAACCGTGCCGGCGACAACGCCCGTGATCTTCACGAAGAAGAGAGAGGCCATCGCCGCTGCAACGACGAACACGAGGACACGGCGGTCGCGAACATGAACCAATGCCGCTGCCAGCACGTAAAGGAGCTGGCAGACCTGTCGGTTGTAGATGCCGAAGCCGTCGGAGCCGGGATAGGGGTAGAAATCGCCGGTGTTGAACGGCAGCGCCGAAAAGACCAGGAATGGCAGCAGGAGCGCGTAGGCAAGCCGCGCCGAGCGCCTTTGCACGTCGAAGATGACGAGCGCCATCATCGGCCCGGTGACGACAAGCAGACACCAGCTCGCCAGCAACAACGGCTGGCCGTTGGGAAAGGTGCCCTGCAGACCCGTGAACAGGTAATAGCCAAGCGCACCGACCGGCGTGAAAAAGTCGACGGACGGCACTTGCCCGTCCCGTATGCGATTGGCGGCATCGAGGTAAAGATAGTGATCCCAGAACATCGGGCCGATCGGCTGCGGGATCGTGATGGAGAGCAGCAGCGCGAGCACACCAAGAGTGAAAACAAGCAGAAACAGCGGTGAGCGGACGAAAGTGAGGGCCACGCTCACCGGTCGTGCCTGTACATCCGGTTCGGTACGGCTATGCATCGCTGTTTCGTCTCCCCCTGGGAGCGATGCACCCGCACTGCTTGCTGACACAGGCTCCGCGCCTTCTTATGCCATCATCCGGTTTTAAGCCGGTTAATGCGACGTGATTGTGCGAATTATGCTTCTCGCAATATCTTGGAGATACCACAGCACCGAATCGTGCGTGATTTTGTACTTGAGGCGATTTCGATTTAAGAAATTGCGCAGGAGGCGTCGGCCTCGGGAAAACCAAGGAGAGTATTGTATGGAACGGACGTGCCTGGCCATCATTCTGGCTGCGGGTGAAAGCACGCGGATGAAGTCGTCCATGTCGAAGGTGCTGCATCCGGTCGCTGGCCGGCCGATGATCGCGCATGTCGTCCAGGCGCTGGCAAGCGCCTCGATTTCCGATATCGCCCTGGTGGTCGGCCGTGATGCGGAAGCCGTTTCGGCGGCGGCCGATGTCGGCGACGTGTCGGTCTCTTCCTATCTCCAGAAGGAACGGCTGGGCACGGGTCATGCAGTGCTGGCCGCCCGTGACGCCATCGCCAAGGGCTATGACGATGTTCTCGTCGTCTTCGGCGACACGCCGCTGATCACGCCGGAACCGCTCAAGGCCGCACGCGAAGGGCTTGCCGCCGGCAACGACGTGGTGGTGATCGGCTTTGAGGCAGCGGATCCGTCGGGCTATGGCCGCCTGATCGTCAAGGACGGTGCCTTGCTCGCCATTCGCGAACACAAGGATGCGACCGAAGAGGAGCGCCGCATCACCTATTGCAATGGCGGACTGATGGCGATCGACGGGCGCAAGGCGCTTGGCCTGCTTGGGCGCATCGGCAACGCCAACGTCAAGGGCGAATATTATCTCACGGATCTCGTCGAGATCGTGCGCGAGATCGGCGGACGGGCGATCGCGGTCGAGGCGCCCGAGGAGGAGCTGACCGGCTGCAACACACGTGCCGAGCTCGCCTTCATCGAGCGGCTCTGGCAGCAGCGCCGCCGTCACGCACTCATGTTGTCGGGCGTATCGATGATCGCGCCGGAAACGGTGTTTCTCGCCTGGGATACCGTGCTCGAACAGGATGTGCTGATCGAGCCGAATGTCGTCTTCGGTCCCGGCGCACGCGTCGAGAGCGGTGCGATCATCCACGCTTTCTCGCATGTCGAGGGCGCGACGGTCCGGGCAGGGGCGACGGTCGGTCCTTTTGCCCGGCTGCGTCCGGGCGCCGATCTCGGTGAAAAGTCGAAGGTTGGCAATTTCTGCGAGGTCAAGAAGGCGGAGATCGGTGCCGGCGCCAAGGTTAATCACCTGACCTATATCGGCGACGCCTTTGTCGGCGCGGGTTCGAACATCGGTGCCGGTACGATCACCTGCAATTATGATGGCGTGAACAAGCATGAGACCCGGATCGGCGAAAATGCCTTCATCGGGTCGAATTCGTCGCTGGTTGCACCGGTGTCGATCGGTGATGGCGCCCTGGTCGCCTCCGGCAGCGTTATTACCGAGGATGTTCCGGCCGATGCCGTTGCCTTCGGTCGCGCGCGCCAGGAGATCAAGCCGGGTCGGGCGCGGCTGTTGCGCGAGCGCTATCAGGCTGTGAAAGCGGCCAAGAAGGCTGCGAAAGCGGCCGAGTAGATCTACCGCGCGCCAGGCGCCTTATCGGATGCGTAAAGGTCGCCGTGGCGCTTTGATTGTGGCCTGTCTTGTTCCTTGAATCGGCTGCGTTTCAAGGAAACTTGCAGAGCGTTAAATACTGAAACCGAAAGTGAAATCGGTGCGGATTGCCTGGCCCGGCAAATGCTTTACCAAGGCAGCACCACGGGCGGGACAACTGCCTTTATCGGCTGAGGCGCCGCGACGGGCGCGGGGACAAATCGGAGACGACTATGTGCGGTATTGTTGGCATCGTTGGCAACCAGCCGGTATCGGAGCGCCTGGTCGATGCGCTGACGCGCCTCGAATACCGCGGCTATGATTCCGCCGGTGTTGCGACCATCAATGGCGGCGCGCTGGAGCGCCGGCGCGCCGAAGGCAAGCTCGTCAATCTCGAGATCAAGCTTCGCGAAGAGCCGCTGGCTGGCACCATCGGCATTGCCCACACGCGTTGGGCGACCCACGGTGCGCCGACCGAGCGCAACGCCCATCCGCACTTTACCGACGGGGTCGCCGTCGTCCACAACGGCATTATCGAGAACTTCGCCGAACTGAAGGACGAATTGATCGCCGACGGCGCCAAGTTCCAGACGGACACCGACACCGAGGTCGTCGCGCATCTGCTCTCCAGGTTCCGCCGTGATGGCCTTGGGCGGCGCGAGGCGATGCATGCGATGCTGACGCGGGTCACCGGAGCCTATGCGCTCGCCGTGCTTTTTGAGGACGATCCGTCGACGATCATGGCGGCGCGCAACGGTCCGCCGCTGGCAATCGGCCACGGCAGGGGCGAGATGTTCCTCGGCTCCGACGCGATCGCGCTTTCGCCCTTTACCAACGAGATCACCTACCTGATCGACGGCGACTGGGCGGTGATCGGCGCAAACGGCGTGCATATTTTCGATCTGGAAGGCAATGTCGTCGATCGCCCGAAGCAGATCTCGTCGGCCGCCGCCTATATGATCGACAAGGGCAATCACCGGCACTTCATGGAAAAGGAGATTTATGAACAGCCGGAGGTGATCGCGCACGCGCTCAGCCACTACATCGATTTTGCCGGCAACCGCATCAAGACACTGGCCGACACGATCGACTTTGCCAAGGTTCCGAGCCTGGCGATTTCCGCCTGCGGCACGGCCTATCTCGCCGGCCTCGTCGGCAAATACTGGTTCGAGCGTTATGCCCGTCTCCCGGTTGAAATCGACGTCGCCTCCGAGTTCCGCTACCGCGAAATTCCGTTGTCACCGCAGTCGGCAGCGCTGTTCATCTCGCAGTCGGGCGAAACCGCCGACACGCTTGCCTCGCTACGCTACTGCAAGGAGCTGGGTTTGAAGATCGGCGCGGTCGTCAACACGCGCGAATCGACGATCGCACGCGAGTCCGACGCCGTGTTCCCGATCCTTGCAGGCCCGGAGATCGGGGTCGCCTCCACCAAGGCTTTCACCTGCCAGCTTGCCGTGCTGGCGTCGCTGGCGATCGGCGCCGGGCGCGCCCGCGGCACTGTGAGCGCAGACGAAGAGCAGGCGCTGGTTCGCTATCTCGCCGAAATGCCGCGCATCATGGGCCAGGTCCTGAACGCCATCCAGCCGCAAATCGAGCTTCTGTCGCGCGAGTTGTCGAAGTGCCGCGACGTGCTTTATCTCGGCCGCGGCACCAGCTTCCCGCTCGCCATGGAAGGCGCACTCAAGCTCAAGGAAATCTCCTACATTCATGCCGAAGGCTATGCCGCCGGCGAGCTGAAGCACGGGCCGATCGCACTGATCGACGAAAACATGCCGGTCATCGTCATCGCCCCGCATGACCGCTTTTACGAGAAGACGGTTTCCAACATGCAGGAAGTGGCGGCCCGCGGCGGCCGGATCATTCTGATCACCGACGAGAAGGGCGCTGCCGCCTCAAAACTCGAAACGATGGCGACGATCGTGCTGCCTCACGTCGACGAGGTCATCGCACCGATGATCTTCTCGCTGCCGATCCAGTTGCTCGCCTATCACACGGCGGTGTTCATGGGCACCGACGTCGACCAGCCCCGCAACCTCGCCAAGTCGGTGACCGTCGAATGATTTACGTCCGGCACGAGCGCCCAGGAGATGAGAAGGCGATCCGCGACGTGACCGCGGCTGCCTTCGAAGGGCATCCCCATAGTGATCAAAGCGAGCCCTTCATCATCGAACGCCTGCGCGAAGCCGGTGCGCTGAGCGTCTCGCTGGTTGCCGAGATGGACGATGCGATTGTCGGGCACGTCGCCTTTTCGCCCGTTACCCTTACGCCGGCAGAAACCGGCTGGTTCGGGCTTGGTCCGGTCTCCGTCAAGCCGGACGTTCAGGCACAGGGCATCGGCAGACAGCTGATCCTCGAGGGGCTCGAATGGCTGAGGGCAGAAGGGGCTGCCGGCTGCGTCGTCGTCGGCGATCCTGCTTATTATCAAAAGTTCGGCTTCCGCAACGAATCGGCTCTTGTATTCCCCGGTTGTGCGCCGCAATATTTCATGGCGCTGGCTCTTACCGGCGCCATGGCTGCGGGCACGGTCGCCTATCATCCGGCCTTTGCGGTCGAGTGAGGTTAAGACGGAAGAAGCATGGCGGAACACTCAAAACGCGGCTATATCGGCACCCGGCTGCGCAACTACTTCCTGACTGGCCTGATCATCTGCGCACCGGTGGCGATCACCGTCTGGCTCGTGCGCACGTTCATCGATTGGGCCGACGGTTGGGTGAAGCCGTATCTGCCGAACTTCTACAATCCGGACACCTATTCGCCCGTCGCCATTCCCGGCTTCGGGTTGCTCGTTGCCATTTTCGTGATCACGTTCGTCGGCTTCATGACCGCAAACCTCGTCGGGCGGTCGATCGTCAATTTCGCCGAGTCGCTGGTCAATCGAACGCCGCTCGTCCGCACGATCTACAAGTCGACGAAACAGATCTTCCAGACCGTGCTGCAGGAGCAGTCATCGTCCTTCAAGAAGGCTGGACTGATCGAGTATCCGAGCCCGGGCCTCTGGTCGCTCGTGTTCATCGCGACCGACGTTAAAGGCGAAATCGCCTCCATATTCGACGAGCGCGGCATGGACATGGTGGCGGTGTTCCTGCCGCCGACCCCGATCCCGACGGCGGGGTTCCTGCTGTTCGTCCCGCGTGACAAGATCACCTTCCTAGAAATGAACGCGGAAGATGCTGCCAAGCTGCTGATTTCAGGTGGCCTGGTGACGCCCGACTACAAGCCGCTTGCCAATGCGCCGCTGAAGATCGGCCAGCAGAAAACTGCGTGACGCGTTAAACGCCGCTTGTAACGGAAAACCGTTCAGACTTTTCCGGGAAATGCTAGCCGGCCCGCAGGAAGCGGATCGCCTCGTCGCGCCGGTAGAGGTAGAGCAACGTCCGAAGCGCTTCGCCGCGTTCCGACGTCAGATCCGGGTCGCGCTCGATCACGTAGGCGGCGTCTTTACGGGCGATTTCCAGGAGATCGCCATGGGCTTCCAGGCTGGCGATGCGGAAGCCCGGCGTGCCCGACTGGCGCGTACCGAGCAACTCGCCTTCGCCGCGCAGCTTCAGGTCTTCCTCGGCGATCAGGAAGCCGTCCTCGCTGTCGCGCAGTATCGAGAGCCGTGATCGGCCATTCTCGCTGAGCGGTCCCTTGTAGAGCAGGATGCAGGTCGAAGCCTCGTCGCCGCGCCCGACACGGCCGCGCAACTGATGGAGCTGGGCAAGGCCGAAGCGCTCCGCATGTTCGATCACCATGATCGTCGCATCGGGCACGTCGACGCCGACTTCGACGACGGTGGTGGCGACCAGCAAGCGGATCTCGCCATTCTTGAAGGCGAGCATGACGGCGTCCTTCTCGGCCCCATTCATGCGGCCATGCACGAGGCCGACATTGTTGCCGAAGCGCTTGGCAAGACCTTCGTATCTTTCCTCGGCCGACATGACGTCGACGGCTTCCGACTCCTCGACGAGCGGGCAGATCCAGTAGGCCTTCTTGCCTTCGCGAAGGGCGGCGTCCAGCCGATCGACGATATCGCCGGTACGCTCCGTCGGAATCGTCACCGTCTGGATCGGCTTCCGACCGGCAGGCTTCTCGGTCAGCTTCGAGACATCCATGTCGCCGAAGGCCGCGAGCACCAGCGTGCGCGGGATCGGCGTTGCTGTCATGACAAGCATGTGCGGCGAGATCCCCTTGGCGGTGAGGCGCAGGCGCTGGTGAACGCCGAAGCGGTGCTGTTCGTCCACCACCGCCAACGTCAATTCCTTGTAGTTCACCGTATCCTGGAAAAGTGCGTGCGTGCCGATCACCATCCGTGTCTCGCCGGAGGCGATGCGGTCGAGGATGGCATCGCGTTCCTTGCCCTTGGTGCGGCCGGTCAGGACGTCGATCGTGATGCCGGCCGGTGCCGCCATTCTGGCAAGGGTTGCATGGTGTTGCCGGGCGAGGATTTCGGTCGGCGCCATCAGGACCGCCTGGCCGCCGGATTCGACGGCCGCGAGCATCGACATCAGCGCCACCATCGTCTTGCCGGAGCCGACATCGCCTTGCAGCAGCCGCAGCATGCGCTCGGTGCCTGCCATGTCCTTGAGGATGTCGGCAATGGCCGTGGACTGGCTCGCCGTCAGCGAAAAGGGAAGGGCGCCGATGACGGGCCGGGACAGCGCGCCGGTGGCGTGGACTGGAATACCTGCGACCTTGCGAAGGCGCTGTCGGACGAGCGCCAATGACAGTTGCCCGGCAAGAAACTCGTCATAGGCCAGGCGGCGGCGTGCGGGTGCTTGTGGATCGATATCCGTTGCGTCCCGGGGATCATGCAACGCCCGGAAGCTCTCAACCGCACTGGCGAAGCCCTGCTTGGTAAGCAGCGCATCATCCACCCACTCCGGCATTTCCGGAACGCGGGCGACGGCCGCCTCGATCGACTTGCGCAATGTTCGCGGCGAAAGCCCGGCGGTCAGACCATAGACCGGCTCAACCAGCGGCAGGTTTTCCGCCTCGCTTGCCCGTACCGCGTAATCCGGATGAACCATGGAAGGACGGCCGTTGAACCAGTCGACCTTGCCGCTGACGATTACGGTCTCGTCGACGGGCAGCGACTTTTCCAGCCAGTTGCCCTTGACCCGGAAGTAGGTGAGCGCCAGTTCGCCGGTCTCGTCATGCAGGAAGACGCGATAGGGCAGATTGGGTTTGCCGCGCGGCGGCGGCTGGTGCCGATCGACCCGCCCGGTAATCGTCACGATGACCCCTTGCGGCGCATGGGCAATGCCGGGCTGCTGGCGGCGATCGATCAGCGAATGCGGCGCGTGGAAGACAAGGTCGACGACACGGCAATCCTCGATCGTTTCACGACCGAGCAGCTTGGCATAGAGCTCGCCGATCTTCGGGCCGATGCCAGGAAGTGTGTCGAGCAATGAGAAGAGCGGGTCGAGCAGGGCGGGACGCATGGTGATGAAATTGCGATGATAAATCGGGCTTTGGCAAGGCTGACAATCACCTATTCAGAGTTTATAGAGCCCAGTGACGACAAACCGTAGCCTAGAGCGTCCCGCTTTCAAGTGGTATCACTGGAGGCGACAAGGTGCTCTGGAATCAAAGCGCTGGAGCGTCCTTCGCGTGTTCGTCCGAATGCGCGGCGCTCTCCTGCATGTTTCCATTCTCCCTAAGGCCAATCCGGGTTAGGGACAAAAACATGCAGCAATCTAAAGTGCTACAGCGACTTTCGTGCGCCCTGGCAGACGCGCGGCGCAGTAGCGGCGGCAGGAAGGAATTTCCATGACTGGCATCTCACGCACCAGCGCCGATCTCGATCCGCGGCGACGGCGGATCCTGTTCCGCGCCTGGCATCGCGGCATTCGCGAGATGGATCTGATCCTCGGGCAGTTTGCCGAGGCCGAGCTTTCGGCCCTTTCCGACGTGGAGCTCGATGAACTCGAGACGATCATGCGCGAAGAGGACAATGACCTCGTCAGGTGGATAACCGGCGAGCAGCCGGTGCCCGCTCGCTATCAGACGCCGATATTCGAGCGTATTGCCGCCTATCGTCCGGACTTCGACAAGCTCCCCGAAGGGATGAAATAGACCGATGATGCTGGTTGGCCTTGATCCGAAGAAGATTGTCGAAGCACAACGAGAAATCACGATCGGGCCGGTTCCCGCCGGAGCCGAGGCGCTCGTTCTCGCCGAACTCGCGCGTGCGGGCCAGCCGGTCGCCTACATTCTGTCGGACGGTCAACGGATCGCGGATCTGGAGCAGGTGCTTGGCTTTGTGGCGCCCGATATTCCGGTGCTGACGCTGCCGGGTTGGGACTGCCTTCCCTATGACCGCGTGTCGCCAAGCGCCGACACATCCGCGCGGCGTCTCGCAGCACTCAGCGCGCTGATTGCGCACAAGAAGAAACCGCATGCGGCGATCGTGCTGGTGACGGTCAATGCGGCACTTCAGAAGATCTCGCCGCAGGATGTGATCGAGAGCTTGGCGTTCTCTGCCCGACCCGGCAATCAGGTGCGCATGGATGACATCGCCACCCGGCTCGAGCGCAACGGTTTCGAGCGGGTCGCGACCGTGCGCGAAGTGGGTGAATATGCGGTGCGCGGCGGCATCCTCGATGTCTTCGTGCCGGGCAGTGGCGAGCCCCTGCGCCTCGACTTCTTCGGCGATACGCTCGAGACCATCCGCTCCTTCGATCCCGCCAGCCAGCGCACGACCGGCCAGGTCCGCTCTCTCGATCTCAACCCGATGAGCGAGGTGTCGCTGACGCCGGAGACGATCAGCCATTTCCGCAAGCAGTATCTTTCGCTCTTCGGCGCGACGACCCGCGACGACGCGCTCTATCAGGCCGTGTCCGAAGGGCGGCGCTACGCCGGCATGGAGCATTGGCTGCCGCTCTTCTATGACGGGCTGGAGACCGTCTTCGACTATCTCGACGGTTTCCGCATCGTCACCGATCATCTGGCACGCGAAGCCGCGGCCGAGCGCTCGAAGCTCATTCTCGACTATTACGATGCCCGTCTGGCATCGGCCTCTCCCGGCAAGTCGCAGACGACCCAAGGCACGCCCTATAAGCCGGTTCCGCCTGAACTGCTCTATCTGAATTCGCAGGGCTTCAACGCCGCGCTCACCTCGCGCGACGCCATTCGCCTGTCGCCGTTCAACGAGCACGAAGGCGAAGCTCGGCAGGTGATATCGGTGGACGCGCGCCAGGGCATGCGCTGGGCAAAGTCGTCGGGTGAAGGGGAGACGGACAGCGAGCGCGTCAACGTCTTCGACCAGGCGGTCAAGTACATTGCCGAGCGCCGCTCGAAGGGCGCCAAGGTGATTGTCTCGGGCTGGAGCGAAGGGTCGCTGGACCGCCTGTTGCAGGTGCTTGCCGAGCACGGACTTGGCAACATCAAGCCGATCAAGGCACTGGCCGAGGTCAAGAGCCTGAAACCGGGCGAGGCGGGATCGACCGTCCTCAGCATCGAGGCTGGTTTCGAGACCGGCGATCTCGTTGTCATCGGCGAACAGGATATCCTGGGCGACCGCATGGTGCGCCGCTCGAAGCGACGGAAGCGCGGGGCAGACTTCATCGCCGAAGTCGCTGGCCTCGACGAGGGCAGTTACGTCGTGCACGCCGAACACGGTATCGGGCGCTTCGTCGGCCTGCGCACGATCGAGGCCGTTGGCGCACCGCATGATTGCCTCGAGCTCGTCTATGCCGACAATGCCAAGCTCTTCCTGCCGGTCGAAAACATCGAGCTTCTGTCGCGCTATGGGGCGGAAGGCACCGATGCGATCCTCGACAAGCTTGGCGGGGTTGCCTGGCAGGCGCGCAAGGCGAAGCTTAAGAAGCGGCTTCTCGACATGGCGGGTGGCCTCATCCGCATCGCCGCCGAGCGTCATACCCGCCACGCGCCGGTTCTTGTTGCTCAGGATGGCGTGTACGACGAATTCGCCGCGCGCTTCCCCTATGACGAGACCGAGGATCAGCTGAACTCGATCGAGGCCGTGCGCGACGATCTCGGCAGCGGCCGTCCGATGGACCGCCTCGTCTGCGGCGATGTCGGTTTCGGCAAGACGGAGGTTGCACTGCGCGCCGCCTTCATCGCCGCCATGAACGGCGTCCAGGTCGCCGTCGTCGTGCCGACGACGCTGCTCGCGCGCCAGCATTTCAAGACGTTCTCCGAGCGCTTCCGTGGCCTGCCGATCCGCATCCAGCAGGCGTCCCGCCTCGTCGGCTCGAAGGAGCTGGCGCTCACCAAGAAGGAAGTGGCCGACGGCAAGACCGACGTCGTCGTCGGCACCCATGCGCTACTTGGCACTTCGGTTAATTTCGCCAATCTCGGCCTCCTGATCATCGACGAAGAGCAGCACTTTGGCGTCAAGCACAAGGAGCGGCTGAAGGAGCTGAAGTCGGACGTGCACGTGCTGACGCTTTCGGCAACGCCGATCCCGCGCACGCTGCAGCTGGCACTGACGGGCGTGCGCGAACTGTCGCTGATCACCACGCCGCCAGTCGACCGCATGGCGGTGCGCACCTTCATTTCGCCCTTCGACGCGCTGGTCATCCGCGAAACGCTGATGCGCGAACATTATCGCGGCGGCCAGAGCTTCTATGTCTGCCCGCGCTTGAGCGATCTCTCGGAGATCCATGATTTCCTGAAGTCCGACGTTCCGGAGCTGAAGGTAGCCGTTGCCCACGGCCAGATGCCGGCAACCGAGCTCGAGGACATCATGAACGCCTTCTACGACGGGCGTTACGATGTGCTTCTGTCGACGACGATCGTCGAATCCGGTCTCGATGTGCCGACGGCAAACACACTGATCGTCCATCGCGCCGACATGTTCGGTCTCGCCCAGCTTTACCAGCTTCGAGGCCGAGTCGGCCGCTCGAAGGTACGCGCCTTCGCGCTGTTCACGCTGCCGGTCAACAAGACGCTGACGGGCATGGCGGAGCGCCGGTTGAAGGTGCTGCAGTCGCTCGACACGCTCGGTGCCGGCTTCCAGCTGGCGAGCCACGATCTCGATATCCGCGGTGCCGGCAATCTGCTCGGCGAGGAACAGTCCGGCCACATCAAGGAGGTCGGTTTCGAGCTTTACCAGCAGATGCTCGAGGAAGCAGTCGCCGAACTCAAGGGTGAGGAAGAAATCCACGATACCGGCTGGTCACCGCAGATTTCGGTCGGAACGCCGGTCATGATCCCCGAACACTACGTGCCGGACTTGCACCTGAGGCTTGGGCTCTATCGCCGCCTTGGCGAACTGACGGATCTCAAGGAAATCGACGGCTTCGGCGCCGAGATGATCGACCGCTTCGGGCCACTGCCGATCGAGGTCCAGCACCTGCTGAAGATCGTCTACATCAAGTCGTTGTGCCGCACGGCCAATGTCGAAAAGCTCGACGCCGGGCCGAAGGGCGTCGTCGTGCAGTTCCGCAACAAGGAGTTTCCGAATCCGGCAGCACTCGTCGGCTACATCGCCAAGCAGGGTACGCTGGCGAAGATCCGGCCGGACCACAGCGTCTTCCTCCAACGGGAACTGGCGACGCCGGAGAAGCGTCTTTCAGGCGCTGCCATGGTCATGACGCAGCTCGCGGGTCTGGCGAAATAACAAAGTGCCGCGCTGCCGGGTTGATGCGGCAGCGCGGCATGAGCCTCTTTTGTGTGAGAACGGTTCCGGTTCGCCGTTGCGCGATCAGTTCGGCTTGCCGCTCGCCTTCATCTGCGCGATTTCGCGCAGCGCATTCGTAAGCACGTCGACGGATTGGGCCCCCATCACTGCATATTGTCCGTCGAGAATGAAGCAGGGAACACCGGTCACGCCCATCTCGCTGGCCATGCCGACCTCTTCCTTGACTGCGTCCTTGTCGGCATCGGAGGTCAAGAGCGCCGCGATGACGGGGCGGTCAAGCCCGGCCTTCTCGGCGATATCCAGGAGCACGGCGTGATCGCCGACGTTGCGGCCTTCTTCGAAATTCGCCTTGAACAGCATGCCGACGACGGCCGACTGCGCTGCCTCGCCGTTGGTCGCAGCCCAGCGGACGAGCCGGTGGGCGTCGAGCGTGTTCGGGCTGATCTTCACGGCATCGAAATCGAAGGAGATGCCATCGGCGTTTCCAAGTTCGCGCAGCATGTCATGCGCGCGATCGACTGCCGCCTGGCCGCCGAGCTTTTCCGCCAGGTGCTGCTTGTGGTCGACGCCTTCCGGCGGCAGGTCGGGATTGAGCTGATAGGGCCGCCAATTGACTGTGACGAGCACGTCCGGGACGTTGGCGATCGCCTGATCCAGCCTTGCCTTGCCGAGATAGCACCAGGGGCAGACGACGTCCGAGACGATATCGATGCTGACGGTTTGCATGGTGCGGGTGCCTTTCCTTGTTTGGTATGTCGGCGAGATAAGCCGGTTTCATCCGGCTTTCAATGCGTTACCAAAAGGGAACCAACCCTCTATTGGGCGTTTTGGTCCCACCAGGCCGGAAGTTGGTAGCCATAGAGCGGCAACACGTCGGGACGGCCGATGTGCTTGCGTCGCGCCACCCACTGTGCGTCCAGGTGATAGAGCGGAACCAGATAGGAATTGTTGACCAGCAGCCGGTCGTGGGCGCGCACGGCAGCCGTGAAATCCTCAGTCGTGCGGGCCTGGAGAATGTTGTTGATCATGCGGTCGACATCCTTGTCGGCTACGCCGGCAAAGTTGTCGCTGCCCTGTCGATCCCTGGACTGGGAGGACCAGCGCCCAGCCTGCTCGATGCCGGGTGACAACGTCGATGGGAACGACTTGATGATCACGTCGTAGTCGAAGGACTGGCTACGCTGCTGATACTGCGAATCGTCGACGGTGCGCACTGTCACCTGAATGCCCAGCGGCGCGAGGAAGCGCTGATAGGCAAGCGCGATCTTTTCCTGGCCCGCGTTCTGGCTCATGATTTCGAAGGCAAGCGGCGCGCCCTTGGCGTCGACCATCTTGCCGTCCTTGATCTGGAAACCCGCCTCGCGCATCAGCGAGACGGCGACACGCAGCACGTTGCGATCACGCCCAGAAGCGTCCGTCACCGGCAGCCGATAGGTGCCGTCGAGGATTGCCGGGTTGATGCGATCGCGTGCATCGCCGATGAGGCCGAGTTCACGGTCGTCAGCCGGTGCGCCGAGGAAGCTCAGCGTCGAATTCTGCCAGTAGCTCTGGGTGCGCGTATAGGCACCATCGAAGAGGTTCTTGTTGACCCACTCGAAGTCGAACACGAGTGCCAGACCCTGCCGGAGCTTGAGGTTGTCGAACATCGGCTTGCGGGTATTGAACACGATACCGAGCATGCCGGACGGCGTTTTCGGCTTGAAGGTCTCCTTGACGACGTCGCCGGAGCGGACAGCCGGGAAATCGTATCCGCGCGCCCACTTGGTGGCACTGCCTTCGGGATAGATGTCGATCTCGCCTTTCTTGAACGCTTCGAACAGCGAGTTTTCCTGAAGGAAGTATTCGACGGAGATTTCGTCGTAATTGTCCTGGCCGACCTTCGACGGCAGGTCCTTCGCCCAGTAATCGGGGTTTCTTTTGTAGACGATGCGCTCGCCCGGTTTCACTTCAGCAACCCGATAGGGGCCGGAGCCGAGCGGCGGCTTCAAGCTCGTCTGGTCGAAGGTTGCAACGTCAATGGCGTGTTTCGGCAGGACCGGCGAGAGGCCGAGCAACAGCGGAAGTTCGCGGTCGGCTTCTTCGGTAAACGTGAAACGTACGCTGCGGTCGCCCACCTTCTCCATCTTCGCCACCTTGGCCAGGCGGTTGCTGAAGGGCACGCGTCCCTTGTCGCGCATCAGTTCGAAGCTGAAGATCACGTCTTCAGCGGTGACCGGCTGCCCGTCGGCCCAGCGGGCGTTGGGGTTGAGGTTGAACTGGATGAAGGTCCGGTCGTCATCCCATTCAACCGATTCGGCGAGCAGGCCGTACATGGTGAAGGCTTCGTCGCGCGAGCGCTGCATCAGCGATTCGTAGACGAGGTTGCCGTATTCCGGGTCCCACATGCCGCGCGCCGTCGTGCGCATGCTCTTCAGAATGAACGGATTGAGGCTGTCGAAGGTGCCGACTACGCCGTAGGAGATCTTCCCGCCCTTCTTCACGTTCGGATTGACGTAGGGGAAGTTCTTGAAATCGGCCGGCAGCGCCGGTTCGCCATGCATGGCAATGGCATGCACGGGTGCGGCTACCGCACCGTTCCCGAACGATGTGACGGTCATGAGCAGGGCCAGACCGGAAATAAATGCACGCAAAGTCACCTCCCGTAAAGGGGTACCAACAGGCCGATTCCCTGAACGTTACCAATGGTGACCGATGAATCCAACCGATCAGCCGCCCAAATTCCGCCCAGTAGCAAGTCAAAAAATGACAGGAAACACTGGATAATCGAAGCGAGCCAATGTAACAGGTGTTTCCGGAAACGGGGTCATGCATTTGCCTTATTTGGCCAACAGGACAACGGCGGCTGACGATACTCACCTGCGGAACGAACTGTTCCGTTACCGGATTTCAGGAGACGGAATCACAATGATCTTCAAGTCGAATTTTACCAAACGCTCGGGTATGGCAGCGCTGGCGCTCTCTGTAGCTGCTGCGGGCGTACCGGGTGTTGCATCCGCCCAGCAGGCAGGTGGCAAGCCGCCGCAGGGCTGGTTCAAGATCTGCACCAAGCAGGAAGACAATGACGTCTGCATCGTTCAGAACCTGCTGACCGCCAACAACGGTCAGCTCGTCACCGCTGTCGGCCTCATCACCGTAAGCGGCAAGGTCAACCGAAAGGTTCTGCAGGTTTCCGTACCGTCCGCGCGCCTGATCCCGACGGGTGTCCAGATGCAGATCGACGGCGGCAAGCCGGTAAAGCTCGACTACGCAATCTGCATGCCGGACAAGTGCGTCGCTGAAGCGCCGCTCTCCGACCAGCTGATCGCCAGCCTGAAGAAGGGCAATGAAGTCGTCTTCACGTCGGTCAACTTCCAGCGCGCGCCGAACCCGATCAAGATGGCTCTGACGGGCTTCACCGGCGTGTTCGACGGCGAGCCGATCGAGCAGTCGCAGCTCGAAGAGCGTCAGCGTCTGCTGCAGGAAGAAATGCAGAAGAAGGCAGAGGACGCCCGCAAGAAGCTTGAGGAAGCCCAGAAGGCTGCCAAGCAGAACTAAGCGATCTCTCGCTATTTCCAAAAAGAAACGCCCGGACTTGATGTCCGGGCGTTTTTATTTTGCCGGAGGCGAGAAGCCCTAGTGGCGGAAAGCCGCCTTGGGCCTGTAATGGCCGACGCCATCCTTGTCGAACAGGGCATCGACTTGCGCGTGGCGCATCGGCCGGTCGCTGTCGTCGAATTCCAGGTTCTGCTCGGAAACGTAGGCGACATACTCGCTGTCGTCGTTTTCGGCGAACAGATGGTAGAAGGGTTGATCCTTGCTCGGGCGGATCTCCTGCGGAATGGCGTTCCACCATTCTTCGGTGTTGGCGTATTCCGGATCGACGTCGAAAATGACGCCGCGGAACGGAAAAATCCGATGGCGAACCACCTGTCCGATCTCGAATTTGGCGTTTCTTTGTTTCATGACGCAACACATCCTTTCAGGAGATTATCTGGGTTGGCGAACCCAAAACATCAATAGGGATCTCCTTCCGCCCGGCGTTGAACAATTGCGCTCGGTGTCTGGACAGACGCGCAAAAGTTGCCGCCCCAATAATATCACACAATTCGGCAAAGCGTGCCGCTCCCCACAAAGGGGCGCATCTGACGAAAAAGAAAAGCCGGCGACCTCGATCGAGGCGCCGGCCTTCTTCATGGGGTGCATAGCCGGAAGCGATGTTGCTGCCGGAGAGCACGGTCTTAGACCGAGTAGTACATGTCGTACTCGACCGGATGCGGGGTCATTTCGAAGCGCATCACTTCCTGCATCTTCAGTTCGATGAAGGAGTCGATCTGGTCGTCGTCGAATACGCCGCCGGCGGTCAGGTACTTGCGATCCTTGTCGAGGCTTTCGAGCGCTTCGCGCAGCGAGCCGCAAACCGTCGGGATCTTCTTCAGTTCCTTCGGCGGCAGGTCGTAGAGGTCCTTGTCCATGGCCTTGCCCGGGTGCAGCTTGTTCTTGATGCCGTCGAGGCCGGCCATCAGCATGGCTGCAAAGGCGAGGTAGGGGTTGGCAGTCGGATCCGGGAAGCGGACTTCGACGCGCTTGGCCTTCGGGTTGGTGCCGAACGGAATGCGGCAGGATGCCGAGCGGTTACGTGCCGAATAGGCGAGCAGAACCGGTGCTTCGTAGCCCGGGACGAGACGCTTGTAGGAGTTCGTCGACGGGTTGGTGAAGGCATTCAGCGACTTGGCATGCTTGATGATGCCGCCGATGAAGTAGAGGCAGGTTTCCGACAGGCCGGCATACTCGTCGCCAGCAAACGTCGGCTTGCCGTCCTTCCAGATCGACAGATGCACGTGCATGCCCGAGCCGTTGTCGCCGAAGATCGGCTTCGGCATGAAGGTTGCCGTCTTGCCGTAGGCATTGGCGACCTGGTGCACGACGTACTTGTAGATCTGCATCTTGTCGGCGTTGCGAACCAGCGCGTCGAACTTGACGCCGAGCTCGTGCTGGGCAGCAGCCACTTCGTGGTGGTGCTTTTCAACGGTCACGCCCATTTCGGACAGGACCGTCAGCATTTCCGAGCGCATGTCCTGGCAGCTGTCGATCGGCGGAACCGGGAAGTAGCCGCCCTTGACGCGCGGACGGTGGCCGAGGTTGCCGGTCTCATAGTCGGTATCGTCGTTCGACGGCAGTTCCGAGGAATCGAGCTTGAAGCCGGTGTTGTACGGATCGGCCTTGTACTTGACGTCGTCGAAGACGAAGAACTCGGCTTCCGGGCCGACGAAGACGGTGTCGCCGATGCCCGATGCCTTGAGGTAGGCTTCGGCCTTCTTGGCCGTGCCGCGCGGGTCGCGGTTGTAGGATTCGCCCGAAACCGGATCGAGAATGTCGCAGATGATGACCATCGTCGACTGCGCGAAGAACGGGTCCATATGCGCTGTTTCCGGGTCGGGCATCAGCACCATGTCGGACTCGTTGATGGCCTTCCAGCCGCCAATCGAGGAGCCGTCGAACATGACGCCGTCAGCGAACATGTCTTCGTCGACGCAGACCACATCCATCGTTACGTGCTGCAGCTTGCCCTTGGGATCGGTAAAGCGCAGGTCGACGAACTTGACGTCGTTGTCCTTGATTTGCTTCAGAATATCGCTTGCAGTCGTCATTTGCCGTTATTCCCTGTGTGAGATGACGAGGTTTGAAAAGAACCGGGCCGGACGGCCCGTGAAATCAGATGGCGTCGAGACCGGTTTCGCCCGTGCGAATTCGGATGACTTCTTCCACATTGGAAACGAAAATCTTTCCGTCACCAATGCGGCCGGTTTGCGCTGCATTGCGGATCGCCTCGATGACGGCCTCCGCGTTTTCGTCCGCCAGCACCACTTCGACCTTAACCTTCGGCAGGAAGTCCACCACATATTCGGCGCCGCGATACAACTCCGTGTGGCCCTTCTGCCGCCCGAAGCCCTTGGCTTCCGTGACGGTAATACCCTGCAGGCCGACTTCCTGAAGGGCTTCCTTCACTTCGTCGAGCTTGAAGGGCTTAATGATCGCTTCGATCTTTTTCATGAGAAAATGTCTCTCCGCTTCTCCCTTTAAAGCAGGATCATGCCCGCTCGCCTTGAATATGCACGTTGCATGCCAGTTTTTCTGCGAAAATCTGTCAGAACGACAAAAAATCTGCTGCCAAGACACGGATCACCGGGTTTTCATGCCATTTCGCGGCCGGGATCTGCCTAATTTTTATGATTTTCGATCGAAACTTGCCCGGCGTCGGTCGGTGCTTTTAGTCCTCGATGGGGTGAAGCACGTTATTTGAGCAACAAATATGTGCAAATGCACAATTCTAGGGCAAATGGCTTGTTGGGTGTGGGGTCTTGCGTCATGCGGTCGAGCATGGATAAGTCTGCGACATGCGCTCCGAACTTCAGCACTTGTTGATCACGCCCTCGGAAATGACGGCGATCGATCAGGCCGCCGCCAAATCCGGCATCGAAAGTTTCACGCTGATGCGCAACGCCGGCCTGGCGGTGACCGCGGCAGCCTTGCGACGCTTCCCGGATGCCATCCGTTTCGTCGTGCTCTGCGGGCCGGGCAACAATGGCGGCGACGGCTACGTGGCGGCCTGCGGTCTCGCGGAAAGTGGGGCGAATGTCGCAGTTTTTGCACTCGGCAATCCCGCGGCACTTCAAAGCGACGCCGCACGCGCGCAGTCGGAATGGAACGAACCGGTGGCATCCCTCACGGCATTCGAACCCCGGGCCGGCGATGTCATCATAGATGCGCTGTTCGGGGCAGGGCTCTCGCGCGATCTCTCGGGTGACGTCGTTCAAGTGATTGAACGGATCAACGCGAGCGGGCTGCGGGTCATCGCGGTCGATCTGCCGAGCGGCGTCGATGGAAGGACGGGTGAAATCCGTGGGGCCGCCTTCGCAGCCCACCATACCGTAACCTTCATGGCGCCGAAGCCGGGCCACTGGCTCTTGCCCGGTCGATCCCTTTGCGGAACGCTCGCAGTCTTCGATATTGGAATTCCGCCGCGCATCGTGCGGGCCCAATCTGGCCCGCTGCGTCTGAATTCGCCGGCAGTCTGGTCCGGCTGGGGTGGAGATCTCGCGCCTTCCACGCACAAGTTCAGGCGCGGTCACCTCGTCGTCTTCTCCGGGGACCGGCAAGCGACAGGTGCCGCGCGTTTGGCCGCCACGGCCGGTCTCGCGGCCGGCGCCGGATTGGTCACGCTGGCCACGGGAAAGGCTGCTCTCGGCATCAATGCGTCGCACTTGACCGCCGTGATGGTGCGGGAAGTGGAAGGTAAGCGAGACCTGACGAAATGGTTGCAGGATCGCCGCTTGGGCAGCTTCGTCCTCGGGCCAGGTTTCGGCGTCGGCAAGAAGACGAGGGACTTTGCGCTTGCCGTGTGCGATCGATCGCTGGTGCTCGACGCCGACGGGATCACGTCGTTTCAGGCGAACCGCGAAGAACTCTTCGCCGCGCTCGCAAGAGGCGGCGGCCGGATGGTCATGACACCGCACGAGGGCGAGTTCGCCCGCCTCTTTCCTGAAATTGCCGGTGATGATGCGCTCTCCAAGATAGAGAAGGCGCAAAAGGCGGCTCGCATGAGCCATGCCGTCATCGTCTACAAGGGAGCGGATACGGTGATCGCTGCACCGGACGGTCGAGCCGTGGTCAACAACAATGCGCCGCCATGGCTGGCAACGGCCGGTTCGGGAGACGTTCTCGCGGGCATCACCGGCGCACATCTCGCCCAAGGGTTGCCGGCCTTCGAGGCAGCGGCGGCCGCCGTCTGGCGCCACGGCGAAGCTGGTAGCCGGGCCGGGCGAGGGCTGACCGCAGAGACACTGATCGGTGCGATACCGCCACTGGCATGATGTCAAGAATGCAGCGCCTCAAGCAGCTGGCCTTCATCGAAGGGACCGCTCGAGGCGCGTTGGGATGAATGCGGACTCTTAGCCGCGCGTGCCCTTGGCGATCGGCTCCTGATAGGTGAAGCCCATGTCCCAGGGGAAGTAGATCCAGGTGTCCTGGCTGACTTCGGTAACGAAGGTGTCGACCATCGGCCGGCCCTTCGGCTTGGCGTATACGGCGGCGAAATGCGCCTTCGGCAGCATGGCGCGAACTTCCGCGGCCGTCTTGCCGGTGTCGGTCAAGTCGTCGACGATCAGCACGCCTTCGCCGCCGTTCTCGGCGATTTCGGGCGCGATGCCCTTCAGCACCTTCATCTGCCCCTGCGTGTCATAGTCATGGTAAGACGCGATGCAGACGGTCTCGATCATGCGGATATTGAGCTCGCGGCAGATGATCGCCGCAGGGACCAGGCCGCCGCGGGTGATGCAAACCATGGCGCGCCATTCCTGGCCATTGTCGGCAAGGCGCCACGCAAGGGCGCGCGCGTCACGGTGGAACTGGTCCCAGGAGACGGGAAAGGCTTTATCGGGCAGCGACATCTGTGGGCTCCGGCTTGTCTGTACGTGGGTAAGGCGAAGCGTCCGGCAGATCGGGCAGGCGGGAACGCGTCATCCTGATTTGCAGACATGCAATAACGGCAATGGCGGTCAAAGCGCAAGGCTCTACAGCGGCGCGCGCCCTCGAAGATACGCCAAGGTCGCTGCAACACCTAAATCAGCCGCATGATTTTGTCCGTAGATCGATGCTGGTTTAAGGCCTTATGCAGGTCTGTCAGCCTTTTGCACGTGCTTCGGTGATTGCCTGGATCATTGCCTGCACGTCGGCTTCGGCCGCAGCCAACGCCTCCGGATCGCGGGCGCGCACGACAATATCGGTCGAGAAGTGCTTGCCGTCGAACTTGGGATAGGAGCCGATGCTCGTCTCCGGATGGTTCTTCTGCACCTCCGTCAGAGGGCTGCCGATATCGCCTTCGCCGAATGGCGAGCGCACGGTCCGGGAGAGGAGCGGCGAACCGACCTGAAGGCCGGGCAGCAAGGCGTCGAGCATGGCCTGAAACACTTGAGGCACACCGGCCATGACATGGACATTGCCGATCGCAAAGCCCGGAGCCGTCGAAACGGGGTTCGGAATATGGCGTGCGCCGAGCGGCATGCGCGCCATGCGCTTGCGCGCGTCGGTGAACTCCATGCCGCGGCGTTCGTACATTGCGCCGAGCAGGGCCATCGCCTCGGGCTCGTAGACGCACTCGACGCCGAAGGCGCGCGATATCGCATCGGCGGTGATGTCGTCGTGGGTCGGGCCGATGCCGCCTGACGTAAAGACGTAATCGTAGCGGCCGCGTACGGCGTTGATCGCTTCGACAATGGCGGCTTCGTCATCGGCGACGATCCGCACTTCGCGAAGATCAATGCCAACCATGGTCATCATGTCGGCGAGATGGCCGATGTTCTTGTCCTTGGTGCGACCCGACAGAAGTTCGTCGCCGATGGCGACCATCGCGGCAGTGACGATTTTTGTGCTCATCGGTAATTCCTATTTATATGAGTCAATCATTTAACAGTGATTGTTTATTGTTCAACGGGCGAGAACAGTCTGTTTCCCGGACAGCTCCTGGCAAGCGGCCGCATTTTGATAAATCTTCCCGGCAGCGGTGATCAAGTGGGATCGCTTGAATCCAAAGGAGCATTTTATGGCCAAGGTTCTTGTTCTTTATTATTCGGCATACGGACACGTCGAAACGATGGCCTATGCGGTCGCCGAAGGCGCGAAATCGGCTGGCGCCGAAGTGGACGTGAAGCGCGTTCCCGAACTCGTGTCGGAAGAAGTCGCCAAGGCCTCGTACTACAAGCTGGATCAGGCAGCACCGATCGCCACCGTCGAAGAACTTGCGCAGTATGACGCGATCATCTTCGGCGCCGGCACGCGCTACGGCACCGTTGCCTCGCAGATGCGCAACTTCATCGACCAGACCGGCAGCCTGTGGGCCAAGGGCAAGCTGGTCGGCAAGGTCGGCTCGGTCTTCACGTCCTCCGCGACGCAGCACGGCGGCCAGGAGTCGACGATCCTCGGCTTCATCCCGACCTTGATGCACCACGGCATGGTCGTCGTTGGTCTTCCCTATGCCTTCCAGGGCCAGATGGGGGTCGACGAGATCAAGGGCGGCTCGCCCTACGGCGCCTCGACGATCACCGGCGGTGACGGTTCGCGCCAGCCCTCCGAGGTTGAACTCGAAGCCGCTCGTTTCCAGGGCGCACATGTCGCCGCGATCGCGGCGAAGCTCGCCGGCTGATCGCTTTAAGATATTGGATTTCTTGATCAAGGGCGGCTCCGCGAGGGGCCGCCTTTTTGATTCCGGGCACGCGTTTGCGAGTGATTCGCGAAGGTGGCAATTCGCACCGCACCTGTGGTAATATCCGCGGCGTTCGGCATGAGCATGCCTTTGACGAGGAGGAAAGAAGGGCCGTGCGGCAACGGCCCGCCGAAGACCGAAGCGTTTTCGGACTGTTGGGAGGGAAGTATGGCGCGGATTACTTACACCATCGTTCCTCATGACGGAGGATGGGCCTATAAGGCCGCCGACGCTTATTCGGAACCCTTTCCCAGCCGCGAGATGGCACTAGCCGCAGCCAAGGCTGCCGCCGCCGAACAACAGGTCGGCGGCGACGACGAAGATATCAGTTTCCAGGATGAAGAAGGTCACTGGCACTTCGAGCACACAGACGGCGGCGATCGGCCGGAAGCGACCGTAGACGACGGCTAATTCGCTTCAAGGCAACTGGCTCAATCCGAACACGAGCGTAAGAGTATTGCGTGCACACCATCTCTCCACGGAGGATATTCGATGCACTATAGCGTTCAGATCTTCACCTGGACCCCGCGGCAGGGAGTCCACCAGGTCGGATCGGCAATCGAGGTGGACGCCCCCAATTCCAAGGCGGCAGCGGTCTCCCTTCTCGGCCTCAGGCTGGAGAACCAGGGATGCGCAACGAAGCTCGCCGTCCGGGTATGGCACGACGATGCCTACCAGGCCGAATGCGATTGCTACTACTACAACAGCTGAGCGGCCCTTCTTTCCGGCGTGAACCTGTCGCTGCAGAGTGACAGTCAGACGCCCGCCGCCGAATGATCCAAAAAGCCGTTTGTCTGGTGCGGGCGACGGGGGTCGAACCCGTACAGCCAAGGCCGAGGGATTTTAAGTCCCTTGCGTCTACCAGTTTCGCCACGCCCGCATGATCCCTAGATCAATCACTTGGACTGCCGCGTCAAGAGGATGGTGTCTCGGATTTCGAACGGTCCGCAAAAATCGGGCACGCCGCTTGGGACGGGGCGCCGGCGATTGTCGGGTTCGCGAGGAGCTTGACGCCAAGGCGCCTTGAGCGGTGCAAGGGACTTAAATCCCTCGGCATTGGCTGGGTTCGACCCCCGTCGCCCGCACTCGTCGCTTGTCGTCCGGCGACCTGATGAGAGCGGTGGTCAGTCCCTCAAAGCACGAACGAGCTCGGCTAGGCCAGCGAGGTCGTTGATCTCGCGGAAGCGCGGATGGCTCTCGGGTTTGTCGTGATGCTCGAAGGCCCAAGTCAAAGCGTGAGGCACATAGACAGCCCAACTGCCCGCATCGAGGGCGGGCACGACGTCGGACTTCAGCGAATTGCCGACCATCAGGCTTTTGGGTGCGCCGTCGCCGTGGCGCCTGAAGATGCGCTCATAGGTGCTCGCATTCTTGTCGCTGACGATCTCGACGGCGTCGAAATAGTCGCCAAGGCCGGAGGCGGCGAGCTTGCGCTCCTGGTCGAAGAGGTCGCCTTTGGTGATCATGACGAGACGAAATTGGCCGTGAAGCGCGTCGAGCGTTTCCTTGACATGGGGCAGCGGTTCAACGGGATGGACGAGCATGTCGCGGCCGGCCGCGAGGATCTCGGCGATCACGGAAGAGGGGACTTTGCCGTCCGTCACATCCACCGCGGTCTCGACCATCGAGAGCACAAAACCCTTTATGCCGAAACCATAGAGACCGAGATTGCGCTTTTCCGCGGCAAGCAGCCGTTCGGAGAGGTGTTCGGTGTCCGTGTGGGGGCTGAGAAGTTCGGCGAAGCGTGCCTCGGTCAGGCGAAAGAACTGTTCGTTCTGCCAAAGGGTATCGTCGGCATCGAAACCAACAGTCGTTATTGCATCAGGCATGGTCTTACGGTCCGGCTATCTTGAATGGCTGGTCAACGCTGGCGCTCTTGCCGCTATTGATGTCGTTGAAGTGGAAGCGAAGCACATAGTCCCCGGCCGGCGCGCCGGAAACATCGATGGTCAGCGTCGCATAGATTTCCTGGTTTCTGAGGTAACCGGTGAAGGTGAAGTCGCCGAAGGCCTTCTGCCCGGCGAGCACGTCACCCTTCGGGTTGAGGATATCGAAATCGACGGTGAAGTGGCTCTCGAGCTTGCCCTTCTCTTTGGCATCCTTCCAGGAGAGGCCGATGGGCTCGATGTAAGAGATCAGCGACTCTCCCTCCTTGAAGACAGAACCGTCCCGCGGCTGGTACATCGCATAACCAGTCGGCTGCTTGGAAACGAAGATCGCCTTGCCGATCGCGAAGGGCAGCGTTTGCGAGAAGTCGCTCATGGCCTTGAGAAGCAGGTCTCGCGCCTTTGCCGCATCGCCCGAAGCGGCAAGTTTCTCCGCCTGCGCTGCCGCATCGGTGAGAGGCCCGGCATGGGCGATGGAGTTTCCAGATAGTGTCGTGGCGGCGCTCAGCGTCGCCAGAAGAAGCATAAGTTTCACCATGACGTTCCCCCATCGCCGGATGACACCGACTTTCGGCATCTGCCACACCAAGTCAAGACGATAGGGCCTGTCGGCCAATGGTCAATGCTTCCAGAACACCGGCGTCAGGATCACCAGCACCGTCAACACTTCCAGGCGGCCGAGCAGCATCATCAGCGACAGAAGGTAGAGTTCTGGATCGCCGAGCGTGGAGAAGTTGCCGGCCGGGCCGATGATGGGGCCAAGCCCGGGGCCGACATTGGAAAGACAGGTGATGACTGCGGATGTCGCGGTGACCAGGTCATAGCCGAGTGCACCCATGGCGAGGCTGCCGAACACCCAGAGCAGGATGTAGGTGATGAAGAACAGGAAGATGGCCCGCTGCGTATCGGCATCGACGGTGTTGTCGCCATAGCGCACGGCGTAGATCGCATTGGGATAGACGAGTTTGTTTAGCCCCGAGCGGATCGCGTTGAAGAGCACGATGAAGCGATAGGCCTTGATGCCGCCTGCGGTCGATCCGGAACAGCCGCCCATGAAGGTGGCGACGAAGGCAGCCATGACTGCGAAGGGCCCCCAGAGGCTGTAGTCCTGACTGGCATAGCCGCTGGTCGAAAGGATCGAGGTGATGTTGAAGAAGGAATGCGCCAGCGCCAGGTGAAATTCGACGCCATTCACCAGGCGATGATAGATGGCGACCGCGATCGAGAAGGCCGAGAGATAGCCGAGAAAGACGATGATCTGTGGATCGCGCAGCGCGTCGAGACGGCCGCGCGCCACCAGCACGATAAGGATCGAGAAGGGCAGGCTGCAAAGCGCCATGAAGAAGGTTGCCGTCCACAGCAGCGGGATGCTGCCGAAATAGGCGAAGGACGCATCATGGGTGGAAAAGCCACCGGTCGCGACCGTCGACATCGCGTGGTTGATCGCGTCGAAGCGGTTCATGCCCGTCAGATAGTAGCCAATCGTACAGAGCAACGTGATGACGATGTAGATCACCAGAAAGGCACGGCTGAAACTGGCGAGACGCGCAAACGGTTTGTCGCCGGTATCGGAGGATTCCATCTTGAAGAAGGACATCCCGCCGACCCTGAGATAGGGGATGATGAAGAGGCCGAGCACGACGATACCGATGCCGCCGAGCCAGCAGAGCAGCGAACGCCAGACGAGCAGTCCCGGCGGCGCGTCGTCGAGACCGACGATGACGGTGCCGCCGGTGGTGGTGATTGCCGAGACGGATTCGAAAAGCGCCTGGGCAAAGTCGAGCTTGAGCGACGACAGCCAGAGCGGGATTGCCCCGACCACGGAAAAGACGGCCCACAAGAGATTGACCAGGACGAAACCGAATTTCTTGGAGAACGGCGGCGGACCCATGCGGGTCGCCATGAAAGTTGCAAGCGACAGTCCGCCGACCATGAAGGCAGACGCGGCGAAGATCTGCCAGTCGGGATGGCCGTAGTAGAGATCAACCATCGCCGGCACCAGCATCGCGCATGCGAGATAGATGCCGAGGATTGCCGCGATATGCACAGCATGCCGGATCAGAGTTGCGTTCAAGCGTTCAAATTCCCGGAAAGTGTTGCGGGCGTCCCGGCCGAAGGAGATGCGGCGGCATTGTTCACGGCGGTCCGATTCGAGTCAAAGCGATGGCTTCGTGCGTTGCAATGTGCAATAGCCACAGCCATCGACCAACTCAACGGAAGACCGCAGTGATGAAGCAGGATGTTGAAGCCGCAACCGAAGCCTTGCGGGAGATCTTCCCGCCGACGCCGCTGCAGCTCAACGAGCACTTGAGCGCCCGCTACGGCGCCAACATCTACCTCAAGCGCGAGGACCTGTCGCCGGTCCGTTCCTACAAGATCCGCGGCGCCTTCAACTTCTTCCGCAAGGCGCTTGGCACCGGTGCTTCCGGCAAGACTTTCGTCTGCGCCTCGGCCGGCAACCACGCCCAGGGTTTTGCCTTTGTCTGCCGTCATTTCGGCGTGCCGGGCGTCGTTTTCATGCCGGTGACCACGCCGCAGCAGAAAATCGACAAGACCCGCATGTTCGGCGGCGAATTCATCACCATCCGCCTCGTGGGCGACATTTTCGACCAATGCTACAAGGCGGCCCGCGATCACGTCGAAGCGATCGCCGGCATCATGGTGCCGCCCTTCGATCATGCCGATATCATCGAAGGCCAGGCAAGCGTGGCTGCTGAAATTGCCTGGCAACTGCCTGACGGCGTCACGCCTGATCTCGTTGTCCTGCCCGTTGGCGGTGGTGGTCTTGCTGCCGGCGTGACGGGATATCTCAAGGATGTGGTTGCAGCGGATCATTTCATCTTCTGCGAACCCGTCGGTGCCCCCAGCCTGCGCGAAAGCCTCGAAACCGGCAGCGTCGTGACCCTTGATCAGGTCGACAACTTTGTCGACGGCGCCGCCGTCGGACGGATTGGCGATCTCAATTTTGCGGCGCTTCGGCGCTTTTCCGCCGATCAGGTGATGCTTTTGGCGGAGAATGCGATCTGCCTGACGATCGTCGACATGCTGAATGTCGAGGGTGTGGTGCTGGAACCGGCAGGGGCGCTTTCGGTTGCAGCCCTGGAAGTGCTCGGCCCCGAGAAACTCGCGGGCAAGACGGTGGTCGCCGTCGTTTCTGGTGGCAATTTCGATTTCGACCGTCTGCCCGACGTCAAGGAGCGGGCAATGCGCCATGCCGGGCTGAAGAAGTACTTCATCCTGCGCATGGCCCAGAGGCCCGGCGCGCTTCGCGATTTCCTCAATCTGCTCGGTGACGAAGACGACATCTCACGCTTCGAGTACCTGAAGAAATCGGCGCGCAACTTCGGCTCGATTCTGATCGGCATCGAGACCAAGCACGCCGAGAACTTCCCGGTGTTGACGGCACGCTTCGACGCCGCGGGGCTTCGCTACCAGGACATCACCGAGAACGAGATCCTCTCCAATCTCATCATCTAATCGGGATCAGGGTGCTGCGGTCGATTATCGGCACTTAGGCTTTGACAGTGTCGGCCGCCGCGTCTAAGTCTTGCTCATGGCATCGTTTTTTTCGAAATTGTTCGGCCGTTCGGGCTCCTCTGAAATCCAGACGCAGGCTGCGCCCGGCAAGACCGAGGCCTATGCCGAATGCACCATCCGCGCGACGCCCATGCGCGAAGGCTCGCAGTTTCGCCTGGCTGGTAGCATCGAGAAGGCCACGGCCGATGGCGGTGCCAAGATCCGCAGTTTCATTCGCGCTGATCTCTTCACCTCTGAGCAGGACGCGATCGACGCAACCCTGCGCAAGGGACGCCAGATCATCGACCAGACCGGCCCGTCGCTGTTTTCCGACGACGCCCAGTCGCGCCAGGTCTGATCGGTCGCCGACTGAGACTTAACCAGATTTGTCAGGTAGTTGGCGAGCGTTCTTAACGTCGCGTGTTGGCTTTCGGCGGCCCGCGTGAGGATCGCCTGATCACTTGAGCCTTCATCGTTCATTCAAAGTGATCGGCCGCCACTGACGGCGGCCCGATCTTGGCTTGTCAGAAACTCAGAGCTTGATCCGGAAGCGGGCAAAGCCCTCTGCGGCGTCACCGGCATCCTCGATCGTCACGCCCTTCACTTGCGCCAGGAACTGCCGGGCCTTGGGGCCGCTGTCGAAGGTCACGCTCGTACTGGCGAGCGGTACGAAGGTCCAGTTGGCGTCGGCCGATGGGTTGATCGTGCCCTGGTCGATGATGTAGCGCACGACCACGTCACGGTTGGTGTCGGGGGCGACGAACACCACCTTGTCGGCAGCGATGTCGGGGAAATTGCCGCCGCCGCCCGCCCGGTAGTTGTTGGTCGCGACGACGAATTTCTGCGCCGGATCAATCGGTTTGCCATCGAACTGCAGGTTCTTGATGCGGTTTGACGACGCATTGATCGTGTTGCCGTCCTTGTCGAACTTCGGCGGCACGGAAAGGTCGATCTGGTAGGTAACGCCGTCGATGACGTCGAAATTGTAGGAGGGAAACCCACCGTTGATCAACGGAGCGTCGGAGGCGCCGGGTTTGACCTCGTTGAAGATGCCGGCTGACATTTCCAGCCAGTTTCGCACCTGGTCGCCGCTAATGACCACGGCCTGCACGGTGTTCGGATAGAGATAGAGGTCGGCGACGTTCTTGATCGCAATATCGCCAGCGGGCACGTCGGTATAGTAGTCCGCGCCGCCACGGCCGCCGGCCTTGAAGGGTGCCGCCGCCGAAAGCACCGGCAGGTCGCGGTACTCGGTCTCCTTCAGCATGTCCTTGATGTACCAGGTCTGCGCCTGGCTGACGATCTGCACGGACGGGTCGTCGGCGACCAGAGCGAAGTAGGAATAGAGCGGCGCACTGGTCTTGCCGACGGGCGTGCGCACATAGGTGAGCGTTGCCTCGTGATCCTTTTGTGCCGCAGCCAGGACCTCCGCCTTGTCGGCGACCTCAGCGATCACCTTTTTCTCCTCGCGGCGGTAGATCGGCCGTGCCTCGCTCGTCGAGCTGACGACACGCCATTTGCCGCCGTCGCGCTCGACCAGCAGGTCGATCAAGCCGAGATGCGAGCCCCAGAAGCCGCCCATGACGCCGGGCTTTCCGGAGATCAGGCCCTTCGTGTTGTCGACCCCGGCGATGCCGTCGAACTTCGGTCCGGGGAAATCCAGATGGCTATGGCCGGTGACGATCGCGTCTATGCCTTCGATCGCCGCAAGGGGGACCGACGCGTTCTCGAGGTTCTCCCCATGGGCCTGCTGGCCGATGCCCGAGTGGGAGAGGGCGACGACGATGTCGGCGCCTTCCTCGCGCATCTGCGGCACCCAGGCTTCAGCCGCCTTGACGATATCGCGGGCATTGGCCTTGCCTTCGAGGTTCTTCGCGTCCCAGGTCATGATCTGCGGCGGAACGAAGCCGATGAGGCCGATACGGATCTGCTGCTCCGCGCCCGAGCCGTCCTTCACCTTGCGGTCGAGAATGACGTAGGGCTTGAGAAACAGCTCATCCTGGCGCGCATTGGGGGCAAGCGTCCCCTTCGTCAGGTTGGCGCAAACGAGCGGGAAGTTGGCGCCGTTCAGGACCTTGAACATGAAGTCCAGGCCATAGTTGAACTCGTGGTTGCCGAGCGTACCGCAATCATAGCCGAGCACGTTCATGGCGGCGATGACGGGGTGGATGTCACCGTCCTTCATGCCACGCTGATAGGCAATGTAGTCGCCCATCGGGTTGCCCTGGAGGAAATCGCCATTGTCGACCAGGATGGAGTTTGTCGCTTCGGCCCGGATCGCGTCGATGATCGAGGCAGTGCGCGCGAGGCCAACCGTGTCGTTGGGTTTGTCGCCGTAATAGTCGTAGGGAAAGACGTGAACGTGCAGGTCCGTCGTTTCCATGATTCTGAGATGCGCCTGGTTCGCGGCAGCGCGGACGGAGAAGGGGTGCAGCATGACGAGTGCCGAAGAAGCCGCAGCCCCCGCGAGAAGCGAACGGCGCGTGAGGTGGAGCGGGGATGTCATCGTTTGCATGCGGTCCTCCATTTTTCAAGGATCCCGGTTTTCCGAGACGAGTGCAATCCGGAGTTTTGTTCGCTGATACGCGAACCACGGTGGGTTGGCGGCGACTATGCCGGAAAGGCGCCATTTCCGAAAGCGGCAGATTTTCGCATTTCCAGGCCTGGCAATCGCCGGCTCCGCTAAAGTTTTCTTCAAACTTCCTGTTTAACCGTGCTTCAGGAAACGGAACTTTTTCAAGCACATGCCAAACGCCAACCTTCTTCTCTTCGTCGGCGAGGCGCTGGTCTACGTTACGGCGATGATCGGGCTGCTGCATCTTCGCGCCCGGCTGGGGCTTGGAGTCTTCGTCGCCGCACTCGGCGTGATGCACTTCATCGAGACCTACCTCGCCGCTGTCTTCTATGTGCAATTGCCGTTCGGCGTGATCTCGCCAGGCTCTGCCGTGCTTTTCTCCGGCAAGCTGATGATGATCCTGCTGCTCTATGTGAAGGAGGATGCAGCGACCGTTCGCCAGCCGATCTACGGCTTGCTCGCGGGCAATTTCCTGACGGTTGCGCTGAGCCTTCTGCTGCGCCAGCACGATACCGTTTCGATCGTCGCCGAGCGCTCCGCCGACATCGCCTTCATCGACGAGATGGGGTGGCTGATGGTCTGGGGCACGACGATTCTCTATTTCGATTCGCTGATGATCATCCTGCTCTACGAGCGGCTGGGCCGGTGGTTGCGGCGTTTCGCGACGATCCGTTTCCTGATTTGCGGCATTGCGGTGCTGACATTCGATCAGGCTGCCTTCTATCTCGCACTCCGCTGGTGGAACGGAGCGCCGGCCGAAGTGTTCTGGGGCGGCTGGATGGCGAAGATGTTGGCCGCACCGTTCTATGCCGTCGCAGTTGGCCTTTATCTCAACCTTTCGCGCCACCCGTCGCTGGCGATGTCGGACCGGCCGCTTGGCGACATCTTCAACACGCTGACGTTCCGGGAGCGCTATGAGGATCTGCTGTCGCGGTCCGGGCAGGACACGCTGACCGGCTCGCTCGATCGTAGCCGGTTCGAGATCGAAGCGCCGGAGATGTTGCGCAGCGCGAACGGCGAGAATGCTGCCGTCACCCTGATGATCATCGACGTCGACCATTTCAAGGGCGTCAATGATCGCTTCGGCCATCTTGAAGGTGACCGTATCCTGCAGCAACTGGTCGTGACAGTGAAATCAAAACTGCGACCCGTCGACCGGTTGTTTCGCTATGGCGGCGAAGAGTTCGTGATCCTTTGCCCCGCAATGACCCACTCGGATGCCTTGCGGCGCGCTGACGAAATCCGGATCGCGATTTCCGACCAACTCTCGACGCCGGACAGCAGGCCGGTGACCGCAAGCATCGGTCTATCGTCGACCCCGACGGATGGAACCGCCATCGAGGATCTGCTGTCGCAGGGGGACCTCCGGCTCTACGCCGCCAAGGGAAGAGGCCGCAACTGCGTCGTCGGCCGTTAGGCGTCGTCAGATGCCCACGTTCGGCCGGTCGATGATTTCCCGGAGCGAGAAGCTGGAATTGATCTTGACCACATGGGGCAGGGCCGAGAGCCAGTCACGGTGGATGCGCTCGTAGTCCTGAAGGTCCTTGGCCGCCACCCTTAGAATGTAGTCGTACTCGCCCGACATCAGATAACAGACGAGCACATTCGGACAGAGCTTCACCGCCGCTTCGAACTCGGCAAGCGTCTTGGCGAACTGGCCCGACAGCGAAATGTGGACGATTACCATGATCTGGTAGTCGAGCGCCTTGTGAGCGATGCGGGCGTGATAGCCGGCAATCGTTCCTGATTTCTCCAATATATCGACCCGTCGCGAACAGGCTGATGGAGAGAGCCCGACCTTCGCCGCAAGGTCGGCATTCGAGATCCGTCCATTCTGCTGGAGAATGCGAAGAATCGCATGATCGATGGCATCAAGTTCGCTCACTCGTGATTTCCCTCAATTATGTATAATTCTGCGCAATAATATTCGAAATCAATGCGCCGCGGATTTCGTCTTTGCAAGGACATTCGATCATCGGCGTGTTTTGCTGAATGCCTCGTCAAAAATGGCGAAAAGCCCATAACAGGAGAGGAACGCGAGGATGCGTGTCGGTTGCCCGAAGGAAATCAAAAACCATGAATACCGAGTCGGCCTGACGCCCGGCTCGGTGCGTGAATATGTTGCCCATGGCCACGAGGTGATCGTGGAAACCAAGGCCGGGGCAGGGATCGGCGCGGATGACGATGCTTATCGTGCCGCTGGCGCGAAGATTGTCGCGACGGCAAAGGAAGTGTTCGAAAAGTCGGACATGATCGTCAAGGTCAAGGAGCCGCAGCCCTCCGAATGGGTGCAACTCCGCGAAGGCCAAATTCTCTATACCTATCTGCATCTTGCGCCCGATCCGGAACAGACCAAGGGTCTGCTGAATTCCGGTGTCACGGCAATCGCCTATGAAACCGTCACCGACGATCGCGGTGGCTTGCCGCTGCTTGCGCCGATGTCCGAAGTTGCCGGGCGCCTGGCAATCCAGGCGGGCGCGACCTCGTTGCAGAAGGCCAATGGCGGCCGCGGTATCCTGCTTGGCGGCGTTCCCGGCGTGCTTCCGGCGAAGGTAACCGTCATCGGCGGCGGCGTCGTCGGTCTGCATGCCGCGCGCATGGCGGCCGGTCTCGGCGCCGATGTCTCGATCATCGATCGCTCGATCCCGCGCCTGCGCCAGCTCGACGATCTCTTCGCCGGCCGCGTCCACACGCGCTATTCGACCATCGACGCGCTGGAAGAGGAAGTTTTCTCGGCCGATCTGGTGATCGGTGCGGTTCTCATCCCGGGAGCTGCTGCGCCGAAGCTCGTGACCCGCGAAATGCTGACCGGGATGAAGAAGGGGGCCGTCATCGTCGACGTCGCCATCGACCAGGGGGGCTGCTTCGAGACCTCGCATGCCACGACGCATTCCGACCCGACCTATGAGGTCGATGGCATCGTGCACTACTGCGTGGCGAACATGCCGGGCGCCGTGCCGGTGACGTCGGCGCATGCGCTGAACAACGCCACGCTTCACTACGGCCTGCAACTCGCGGACAAGGGCCTGAAGGCGATCGCCGAGGACCGGCACCTGCGTGCCGGCCTCAACGTGCATCGCGGCCGCGTCACCAACGCACCGGTCGCCGAAGCGCTGGGCTACGACGCCTATGCGCCCGAATCCGTCCTGAACGTCGCCTGACGGGATGATACCTTTGGCCCGGCAGCAATGCCGGGCCGACTTGCTATCAGGCCAGTTCGATCCGGCACTGGTAGCAATTGTTCCTGGCTGAACGCACATGAACCGACGAAACGTCCGGTCGTGCCAGCAGTTCTTCCGCCCGCGCCTGCAACTGCTCCGTCGGAATGACACCGCCGGTCCCGTAGACGATCCGTTCGTTCTCGCCGTAGCCGCGCAGCAGATAGCTGACGCTCGAAGCCAGGATCGGCGGTAGCGCATCGCCGTCGTGCGCCGGACATTCCTCGGCATGCATGAACACCGGACCGGTCTCCGCATAGGGCTGCAACGAAGAGAATGGGCGCAGCGCAAAGATCAGATAGGGCTCGCCGGCGCCGACATTGCGCAGGCAGTGCCGGCAGGGCACGCCGTCGCCATCGGAAATCTCCCGCTCCGGTTGGTTGCCATAGGCATCCGGTCCGCCTTCTCGGATCCGCCGCGCTTCGTCGTCGGACATCGGAATGTAGCGCAACGTCATGGCGCATCTCCTTGATCGGTTTGATTGTTCGATCAGGAGATTGCGCCAGTCGCGAAGGTTTCGACACCCGGAACTTGCCGGGCGAGATGCGTCAGAGATTTTTCGCGAGAGCCAGCAGTTCGGTGTCGGTCAAAGGCTCGACCGTAATCTCGCGGGTGGCGACCGGCGAGAATCCGAATTGCTGGTAGAGCTGGAGCGCGCGGGGATGGTCGAGATTGTTGGTCGTGACCGTCAACTTGCTCGGGTTCAGCGCCCAGGCGGCAAACAGCGTCTGCAGCAGGAACCACTTACCAAGGCCAAGGCCGAGCGCATGTTCCATCAGTCCGAAATGCACGAGTTCAACGACGTCGTCCTCACCCTGGTGCAACTCGAAGAAGCCGGCTGGTGCGCCGTTGACATAGAGCACCGTGACACTCGTCCGCTTGTCGCCAAGCACGGCAGCGAGATCCTCGTCACTCATCCGCAGTCGCTCGGTCCAGTGCCAGCGGCGGCCGACACGCAGATACAGGAAGCGATAGTAGCTGAGCGGAATATCCGAGACACGCAGGATCGCGGTCTGGATATTGACCGGCATCGGCAGGCTCTGCTTGGGCGGCGCCGTCATCTCGAGTTCGGTTACGTGCGCTGTCAGGGGGGCGAGCTTCGGCGAGCGCATGATATCACTCTCGACCGGTGACGATCGTCGTGTCTGCGAGGCCGCCCCATTCCGACCAGGAACCGTCATAGAGCGTATTGTCGGTATGGCCGAGCGATTGCAGCGCCAGCGTGATGATGGCGGCGGTGACACCGGAACCGCAGGTGGTGACCACAGGTTTGGAGAGATCGACGCCGGCATCAGCAAAGGTCTGGCGCAAGGCGGCGACATCCTTGAGCTTCCCGTTTTCCGAGAAGACGCCGGACGGCAGGCTGTGGGCACCCGGCATGTGACCGGAACGCAGACCGGCGCGCGGTTCCGCTTCCTCGCCATAGAAGCGGGCAGCACCGCGGGCATCGGCGATCTGGGCCGAACCGCTGGCAACGATGTCCTTCATTCCGGCGAGCGACGTGACCGCCGCAGGCGTAAAGCGCGCGTTGAACGTCGCCGGTTTGGGCGAGGGGACATCCGTAGTGATGGGGCGTCCTTCCCTGTTCCAGCCGTCCATGCCGCCATCGAGCACGAAGACGTTCACGGCGCCCATGATGCGCAACTCCCACCAGACGCGCGGCGCGGTCATGATGCCGGGGCCGTCATAGACGACGATCGTATCCGTGTCGCTGACCCCGAGAGCGCCAACGGCCTCAGCGAAGGCTTCCGGCGAGGGCAGGGTGTGTGGCAGGCCACTCGTGTGATCGGCGATCGCATCCTGATCGAAGAAGACAGCGCCGGGAATGTGTCCGGCATCGTACTCCGCCTTCGGATTGCGGTTTTGTGCCGGCAGGTACCAGGCGGCGTCGAGGATCCGGATCGAGGGATCGCCGAGCCGCTCCTGCAGCCAATCGGCTGATACGACAAAGGCGCTTTTGTTGTTGGTCACAGTGGCAACTCCCTACTCAGACTGATGCGCGATCTTCGGGCGTGCCGAAGCGGATACGGAACCTGCGGTTTTCCTTGCCCTTCTTCTCGATCTTGGCGATGTGGATGGCGCCGACTTCCTGCGTTTCCGACACATGCGTGCCGCCGCAGGGCTGGCTGTCGACCGCGGAATTCTCGCCGATACAGACAAGGCTGACGCGCCCAAGGCCGACAGGCGGGCGCACGTTCTTCGATTTGACGATGCCGGGATTGGCGGCGAGTTCCTCGTCGGTGATCCACTGGACGTAAACCGGATGATTCTCCTCGACGAGCTTCATCAGCGCCGTCGTGACGTCGTCCCTGTCGATCGTCTCGCTCATGTCGAAATCGACACGGCTCTCGTCTTCGCCGACGGAGGCTCCGGTGATCGGGAAGGGGCAGACCACCGAGAGCAGATGGCAGGCAGTGTGCATGCGCATCAGGCGGTAGCGGCGCGGCCAGTCGATGTGCAGGACGAGCTTTTCGCCGACATCAGGTGCCGGCTGTCCCTCAGCCGGCACATGGACGATGATATCCTTGGTTTCGCCGTGACGGGCGACCGCGATGTCGATCCGGCTGCCGTCCGCGCGTTCCAGAAAGCCGGTGTCGCCGGGCTGCCCGCCGGATGTCGCGTAGAAGCAGGTTTGATCCAGTTCGATCCCGCCATCTTCCAGGATTCCGGTGACGCTTGCTTCGCAGGTCGAGAGGTAGAAATCGTCTCGAAAAAGGGCAGTCACGGTCCTGGTCATCGCATTCCTATCCAACTGATTCGTATGGCACCGCAATGTGGGAAGACGCCTTCAACCAGGTCGGCACCGGCAGCCCCTTGGAGGTGAGGAAGTCCGGATTGAAGAGCTTCGACTGATAGCGGTTACCATAGTCGCAGAGGATCGTCACGATCGTATGTCCCGGACCGAGCTCCCTGGCGAGACGAACGGCACCAGCAATGTTGATGCCTGTTGAGCCGCCGACGCAGATGCCTTCCCGCTCGATCAGGTCGAAGACATAGGGAACGGCCTCCGAATCGGGAATCTGGTAGGAGAAATCAGGCGTGAAGCCTTCCAGATTTGCAGTGATGCGGCCCTGGCCGATGCCCTCGGTGATCGAGCTGCCCTCTGCCTTCAGTTCGCCGCTGGTGTAGTAGCTGTAAAGCGCGGCGCCCTGCGGATCAGCAAGGCCGATCTTGATCGCGGGGTTCTTCGCCTTCAGCCCCTGTGCGACGCCGGCAAGCGTGCCGCCGGAGCCGACGGCGCAGATGAAGCCATCGACCTTGCCGTCCGTGTCGCGCCAAATCTCCGGCGCCGTGGTTTCCACATGCGCGTCGCGGTTTGCGACATTGTCGAACTGGTTGGCCCAGATGGCGCCGTTCGGCTCGGTCTTCGCCAGTTGTTCGGCGAGCCGGCCGGAGATTTTCACGTAGTTGTTGGGATTCTTGTAGGGAACGGCCGGCACTTCGACGAGTTCGGCACCGAGCAGACGCAGGGCGTCCTTCTTCTCCTGACTCTGTGTTTCCGGAATGACAATGACGGTGCGATAGCCAAGCGCCTGGCCGACGAGCGCCAGCCCGATGCCGGTGTTGCCGGCCGTACCCTCGACGATAACGCCGCCGGGGCGCAACTGCCCGCTCCGTTCCGCGTGACGGATGATGGAGATTGCGGCGCGGTCCTTCACCGATTGCCCCGGATTGAGGAACTCGGCCTTGCCGAGAATGTCGCAGCCCGTGGCCTCCGACACGGCCTTCAGCCGAATCAAGGGTGTGTTGCCGATCGCTTCGAGGACGGACGGTAGGATGGCCATTTTCAGAACCTCGTGTTTGAGGACAGGCGCCGGGGCAGGGCGACACGTACCAGGGAAATACGAACGGCGGCTGACGAAAAACGACAACGATCCCGGACCGCCGAAATGTTGGCGTGTTTTCGGCTCAGCCTGCACTTCAGGCAAGAAATAGCGTTTCGCCGCCGCTCTGTCCCGAACAAAAATCGTCTCCAAGGCATGTGGGGCTCAGTGGCAAGGAGCGTTGCCGCGATGAAGGGCCGGGCAAGTCTTTTTTCGCCCATAAGGAGATGCGTGCGTGTTTCCCGGCGCGTGCCGAGGAGTGAGTGATGAGTATTCAGTCTGTGAAATCCGAACAGAAACTGGCCTGGGTTACCGGCGCGAGCGCGGGTATCGGGCGCGCGCTGGCACTCAAGTTGGTGCGTGAAGGCTATTCGGTGGTCGTCACCGCCAGAAGTCACGAGAAGCTGGTGGACCTGCAGCACGAGGCTGCGGGTGAGGGACGGATCACGGTTCTCGACGGAGACGTCACTGACCCCAAGGACATGGAGCGCGTGTTGGCTGCGATCGAATACGATCATGGCCACTTGTCATTGGTGATCCTCAATGCCGGAGTGGCCGTCCCCGTACGAGGAGACGATCTCCACCGTGAAGCCTTCGAGAAGAGTTTCGCGGTCAATCTCAACGGGGTCGTCAACTGTCTGCTGCCGGCCGTCGCGCATATGAAGGCGCAGGGCTTCGGCCACATCGCCATCGTGTCTTCCGTCGCCGGTTATGGTGGCTTGCCCACCAGCGCGGCCTACGGCGCCTCCAAGGCAGCGCTGATCAATATGGCCGAAAGCCTGAAATTTGATCTCGATCGGATCGGCATCCGCCTGCAGATCATCTGCCCCGGCTTTGTCGATACGCCCGGCACTGCGCGAATCCGCTTTCCGCGCCCGGCTCTTGTCAGTTCCGAGCAGGCGGCTGATCGCATCGTTGCAGGTTTGAAGTCCAGGCGTTTCGAAATCACCTTCCCGCGGTATTTTACCTATGCGGTGAAGCTGATGCGCCTGCTGCCCTACAGTCTCTATTTCGCTCTCGTCAGGCGGCTGACGGGTGTTGTTGCCGAGGCAAGAGAAGCAAAGAAGCACGCCGGCTCCAGCGAGCGGCGGCGTCAGGCGGTATGAAGCACGAGCACGGCGCCGAAGATGAGGCCAAGCCCAAGCCAGCCGACCGGCTTCAGCTTCTGTCCGAAGAGCAGGCGCCCACAGATCGCCGTTCCGAAGATTCCGGTCGCGCCAAGCACGGCATAGGCGATCGCGAGCTCCATGCCCTTGATCGCCTCGGCAAGCAGCGCAAAGGCCGCAAGCACCAGCAGGATGGAGAGAGCGCCCCAGCCGCGGCGGGCAAACCCTTCGGATTTCGTCGAGGCGAGGTTGGCGGCGACATCGAGAATGCCCGCCATTACGGCAAGCGCGAAGTAGATGCTAGGCGCGCTCATTGGCTGCTCCTTCCGCCGTGGCCTCGTCTTCGTCGTGACGCTCGCCGGCATTGACGAGCAGTATGCCGACGATCGCCATCGAAAGTCCCAGCATCTCGCGTCCGGTCAACACATGGCCGAAGACGAAGACGGAGACCAGCGTGATGATCGCAACGCCCGAACCTTCCCAGATCGCATAGGCGACGCCGACGGAGATCGTCTTCACGGCCTTGGCCAGGAACACGTATGAAAGCGCGATCGACACATACATGACGATGTGGCCGAGATAGGAGCCGCTCGAGGAGGCGGCCTTCATCACCGTCAGGCCAACCACTTCGGTCGCGATGGCGAGCGCGAGGAAAAACCATGCAAGGCGCATGCGGAACCTTCAAAAGAGAATTTGGAACGACCGCCTCTTAAGCGCTACGCGTGACGCGGTAAAGACGCGCCATGCGTGTTCCTATTCGAAGACGATCTGCCGGACGTCGATGTTGCGGGCGCGAAAGCCGGCTTCGCAGTAGTAGAAATAGAACTCCCAGAGCCGCTTGAAGCGCAGGTCGAAGCCGAGCGGCTCGATCCGGTTCCAGACCGACCAGAAGCGCTCGCGCCATTCGCCGAGTGTCCGGGCGTAGTCGATCCCGAAGCCGAAATCGTTGATCATGCGCAGGCCGACATGGCGGCCAAGCTCGATGAGATGTTCGCGCGTCGGTAGCATTCCGCCCGGGAAAACGTACTTCTGGATGAAGTCCGGATTGGAGCGGTACTCCTCGTAGGCTTCGGGTTTGATGGTGATGATCTGCAGGCCGGCCTTGCCACCGGGCTTCAGGCATCGCTTGAGCTGCGAGAAATAGGTCGCCCAGAATTTTTCACCGACCGCCTCGAACATTTCGATCGAGACGATGCGGTCGTAGGTGCCCTTTTCCTCGCGGTAATCCTGGAATTTCAGTTCGACCCGGTCGGCAAGGCCGGCACGGTGGATGCGTTCGCGGGCGAAGGCCAGTTGCTCGCGGCTGATCGTCAACCCGGTCACCTTGCAGCCGATCTCGCTCGCCGCAAACTCCGCAAAGCCTCCCCAGCCGCAGCCGATCTCCAGCACGTGGTCGCCGGCGCGCAGATTGGTGGCTTCTGCGAGTGCCCGATATTTGGCCGCCTGCGCAGAGCGAAGATCGTTGGCGCCGGTAGCGTAGAGCGCGGACGAATAGGTCATGCTCGGGTCCAGCCATTCGCTGTAGAAGGCGTTGCCGAGGTCGTAGTGAGCGGAGATGTTGCGGCGTGCACCGGACTTCGTATTGGCGTTGCGCCAATGCAGGAATTTTTCGGCAATGTGGAGCAGGCCGCTCGCCCGGTTCGGGAAGTGTTTGCCGATCTCGGCATTGACGAGAAAGAGTTCGAGAAAAGCACCGACATCGGGACTGTCCCAATCGCCGTCGATGTAGCTTTCGGCAACTCCGATCGTGCCGCCCGTCACGGCGCGTTTCGGCAGGTTCCAGTTGTTCAAGGTGAGGATCGCGCTTGGGCCCGCTCTCTTGCCCCTGATCACCAGTTTGCGGCCATCCGGGACCGTGAGCATCAATGTCCCGGCCTGAAGATGCACGAGCGCGCTGAGCACCATGCGTGCCTTCAATGGGAAATCCCCAAGGACCATCGAGAGATTCTCGGCGGAAAGCTCCTGTGCGCCGTTGAACGCGGCGAGACTTGCTTCCAGCTCACGCATACACCACCCCCTCAGCTGTTGCATCCGTAACGTGAGCCTAGCTGCAATCGCCCGTGACGCCAACCGTGGATTTCTACCGGGGACCTGTATCCGTTATGGTTCTCTCGGCGCGCTTGTAATCTCGCGGAACGCCGCAAGCGCCCGATCCCGCGCCATGGCGTGGTCGACCATCGGCTTTGGATAGGTGGCGCCGAGTTCGACGCCGGCGGCCGAAAGCACAGCAGCCGGAGCCGCAAAAGGGCGATGGATGTAGCGTGGCTCCAGCCGATCAAGTTCCGGGACGAAGCGCTTTACATAGGCTCCGTCCGGGTCGAATTTTTCACCCTGGAGTACGGGATTGAAAATCCGGAAGAACGGCGCTGCATCCGCACCGGATCCTGCGACCCATTGCCAGCTTGCGGCATTGTTGGCCGGATCCGCATCCACGAGGGTGTCGCGAAACCACTGCTCGCCTTTCCGCCAGTCGATCAGCAGGTCCTTGATGAGGAAGGAGGCGGCAATCATGCGCACGCGATTGTGCATGTAGCCATGCCGCCAGAGCTGGCGCATGCCGGCGTCGACGATCGGGAAACCGGTCAGGCCCTTGGTCCAGCGCGAAAAATCGCTTTCCTGGTCCAGCCAGCGGAAACGATCGAACCGGCGATCGAGATTGCGACGCGGGAGCTCGGGATAATGAAACAAAAGATGGTAGGAGAATTCGCGCCAGGCGATCTCCTTGCGAAAGGTGGCAACGCCTTCACCGCCATCGGTCTGCATGCCCTGCGTCGCGTGCCAGATCTGCGCTGGCGAGATTTCTCCGAAGGCGAGGTGAGGAGAGAGCAGGGATGTGCCGTCTGCGTCTGGACGATCCCGGCGCACCTTGTAATCTGCAACCTTCTCGCCGAAAAACTCGTCGAGGCGGGCGGTCGCGCCTGGTTCCCCCGGCGTCCATATCTCGCTGAACGTCGCCGCCCAGTTCGGTTTCGTTGGCAGAAGCGACCACGCATCAAGCAGTTCTGACGGGGGCCATGTTTCCGGCGCCGCGATCTTTTGCGGCTCGTCGATCGGTGGAGCCGGCTCAGCCTTCGATTCGAGCGCGCGCCAAAACGGCGTGAACACCCGGTAGGGGCCGCCGGTCGTCGTCAGCAATCGCATGGGTTCGTGCAGCAATTGCCCGGCAAAACTCTCGGCCGCGATGCCCTGCGCCGCGAGTGCCTTCTTCAGGGCCGTATCAGTGGTGATGCCACACGGGTCGTAGCGGCGATTCCAATGGACGCGTGTCGCCCCGGTTAGGCGTGCCACCTCGCTGAGGACGTCCAACGGTTCGCCGAAGCGCAGAACGAGTTGCGAGCCGAGCCGGCCCAGTCGAGCCTTCAACGCTTCCAGCGAATGGTGCAGCCACCATTGCTGCGCGGCCCCAAGCGGACCGTTGCCGCTTTCGTCCGGTTCCCGGATGTAGAGCGGAATGACGGGAGCTTCACCGGCCGCGGCTGCAAGAGCCCTGTTGTCGCCAAGGCGCAGGTCCTTGCGGAACCAGACGATGATGGGCGCCGCCTTTGTCATGGGTACCGTCTTGGATTGGGATTGAGCATCGGGGAAACATAGGTGCAAAAAGAAAAAGAGCCATTCGCATCTTCTGCAAATGGCTCTTTTCGAATTTGGCTCCCCGGGCCGGATTCGAACCGGCGACCTGTCGATTAACAGTCGAATGCTCTACCGCTGAGCTACCAGGGATCATCCGCGCCGCTGTTTCGCTGTGCGCTTCAGAAGTGAGGCTGCTAATACGCATGCTTTTCTGATTTGCCAAGCGGTTTTTTCAAAAAAAATGACAAGTTCGGTTGCGAGGCTGTGGAGAAGTCCCCAATTGTGGGAAAAGATGCCGGATAGGGAATGATGAACAAAAACAGGAAGCAGACGCATTTCGGGATTGATCCGCAGACGCGTCAGATCGTGCTGGGCAAATGGCGCCTCACGCTGCCGGAATCGCCACTGCTGCGTATCCTGCTCGGCTCGCTCCTGGTGTTCTGCGGTTTTCTCGGCTTTCTGCCGGTGCTCGGCTTCTGGATGATACCGCTGGGCCTGATCGTCCTTTCGCACGATATCCCATCCGTCCGCCGTCGCCGGCGACGTCTGGCGGTCTGGTGGGCACGCTGGCGTGGACGAGCCAATTCTTCGAACGGCTCGTGAACCCTTCGAGCCTTCGCAGACTTATCGGCGAACGGATGCGGTGCGTATGCCTCCAGCGCTTCTTTGCCGATTGATTCCCTGCGAACCAGCAGAACCCCCTGTTGAGGGAGGTTGCCGAAAACTTTTCGGCAACCGATCGAACGCATAATGCGGCTACGAATCAGGATGGGGACGCATGGCCAAAGCCACTACGAAACGTCGAAGCCGGAATTCCGGTCGGAGCAGGGGCAAACAAGGCGGTATGGCGCCCTGGTATCTGGTCGCCGCACTCACTGTCGGCGGTGTGGTTGCCTACGATCATCGCGCCGAACTGAACCATTGGCCGGTGGTCTCGGACGTGGTGGCATTCACGTCCCGTCACGAATCGAAGCCGAAGCCCGTTCGCGTGGCGCAGAAAGTGGATGAGCGTCCCGCGCAGCAAGCGGAGAAGCAGAGGCCGAATCCGGCAACAAGAGTTGCCCTTGCCGCTCCGGTGCCGTCCGTCGACGTCGGCGCCAATGCGCCGACACCCGTGGTGCGCCCCAGCGAGGAAGTGAAGACGGCATCCATTCGCACGGATCAGTTTTATTTCTGCGGGATTCGCAACGACAACTGCGTGATCGACGGCGCCACCTTCCTGTACCACGGCGAAACGATCCGCGTGGCAGACGTCGATGCACCGCGGATTCGCCAGGCAAGCTGCGACAAGGAGCGTTCGCGTGGCTTCTACGCCAAGCAGCGCCTGCGCGAGTTGCTGAACGCGGGCGACTTCAAGCTGGAATCGGCGACCAGTCGTCAGGATGCCAGGGCCGGTGAAAAGCTGCGGCTGGTTATCCGCGGCGACCAGTCGATCGGGCGCGTGCTCGCCTCCGAGGGCCTCGTGCGGCCGTGGACAGGACGCGCAACGCCCTGGTGCTAATGTCGAAATTGCAGAAACCCGATGCCTTCAACGGAAGGCATTGCTGCTGCACTCTTTAATAGTGTGGAGATTTTTGGAGGCCTCGCCCGGAATTGAACCGGGGTACAAGGATTTGCAGTCCTCTGCGTCACCACTCCGCCACGAGGCCTCACGGCTCGGATAACCGAGCGTTGGCGCGGATTTAGAATGATTGCAGAAAATCCGCAAGAGGCATTTTCCGAAAAACACAATGCGATTTTGTAGTTTGAGGACTTTCCACAGGCAGAAGGTTTGGCAACGTCGACCGCTCGGGAAGAGCAAGTAGCGATGCTCCAGGCGGAGGGGGATGCGACTGCTTTCATCTGCTTACTTCGGGTTGCGACGCCCTGGAGGTGTTCGCCCAGGCGTGCCACACGCCCGCGCAAGCCACGTCCATTAGCTATCCGTTGGATCCTGTCGCTTCGGTGAAATCGGTAGAGGGGGAACGATGACTCCGCTGACATCAGCCGCATCGGTAGCGTCCGTCATCATCAAAACGGAGGCAATGGCATATATGAAGACGAGCTTTGTTCTGACGGCCTTGGCCCTCTTTGCTGCGACCACATTCGAGGCGCAGGCAGAGGACCTGGTTTTCAAGCTGAAGAACAACACCAGCGCAGTGCTGACGAATTTCTACACGTCGCCTGTAGGCGTCAATGAGTGGGAAGACGATGTTTTCGGCCGGCAGGTGCTGAACCCCGGGGAAGACATGGAGATCACCATCGCCGACGGCCGGGACGTCTGCAAGTACGACATGCGCTTCGAGTTCGAAGAAGGTTCCAACCTCGATACCACCGAAGACATGCAGGACCTCTGCGAACTCGGCGAATACACCATCCACGAATGAGAGGCGCGCCTTCAGGTCGCCTTAGATAAACAGAGCCTCGCCACCGCATGCGGTGGCGAGGCTCTGTCGAATGCCAAGTTTACCTCGGAATCAGTGGTAGCGGCGGATCAGCCCGACGAGCTTACCCTGGATCTTCACCCGATCGGGCCCGAAAATCCTTGTCTCGTAGGCAGGGTTGGCGGCTTCGAGCGCGATCGATGCGCCCTTGCGCCGGAAGCGCTTCAGCGTCGCTTCCTCATCATCCACGAGTGCCACGATGATATCGCCGGGATTGGCCGTATTGCCATTGCGGATGATCACGGTGTCACCGTCGAAGATGCCGGCCTCGATCATCGAGTCGCCCTTGACTTCAAGCGCGTAGTGTTCGCCGTTGCCGATCATGTCGAGCGGAACGGTAATGTCATGCGTGTTGTTCTGGATGGCAGAGATCGGCACACCGGCAGCGATGCGGCCCATGACCGGCACGGAAACCGATGTGTTGTCAGCCACTGGCGCGGGCTTTGGCGGTGCGGCGGGAGCTGCTGCCGGCGGCTTGCCGAGGCTGCCCTCGATCACGCTGGGCGAGAAGCCGCGACGGGGCTGCTGCTGGCTGGATGCATAGGCTTCCGGTAGCTTGATGACTTCGAGCGCGCGGGCTCGGTTCGGCAGACGGCGAATGAACCCACGTTCTTCGAGCGCCGTGATCAGGCGGTGAATGCCGGACTTCGACGCCAGGTCGAGCGCATCCTTCATTTCGTCGAATGACGGCGGGACGCCCGACTCCTTCATGCGTTCGTGAATGAACAGAAGCAATTCCTGTTGCTTGCGGGTCAGCATGGCACGTCGCTCCAGAGGCGTGAAACAAATCAAGAACAGACACTATCTGTTCCATATGTGTTCCGCAAGTGCCTAAAATTCCGTGAATTCAGACAATTGGCGCGTCTGTGGGTCTCGATCGGTCACTTTTACGGGAGCAAGGCGGGGTTCGAGCGACGATCGCGCCCAGACAGACGGCGGCTGCCTGGCGCATCGCACGAAGGCGCGACGATTCGAAAGAATCGCGGGCGTTTTCCTTCCGCCAGCCTAGGCCGGCTGCGTGGCGGCGCAGGCGTCTTCGAATTCCTTCACCGTCTCTGCGCTGTTGTCCTCGGGCAGAACGGCATCTGCCGCATCGGTCGCCACCGGCGTGTCGCCATCATAGACGAACGACTGGATGTAGAACGCGATGGCACCCTTCCACACCTTTCGTCCGTCAATCTGATGGCACGGCACGGCACTCTCGAAATCGGTCTGAAGTTCGTCGACCGTCGCGGCGCTGAGCTTGACGTCAGGCATATTGGGCGATGCGACTATCGAAGCGAGAAGCAGGGCGGCAAGCACGGTGATCGTCCACTTTGATGCAAGGGTGGGACTACGGGGCGGTTAACGATGTGAACCGCGCTTTCGTTCCGAAGTCCAGCAAGCTTGGCGATCACTGTCACGTGTTCAACAGCCCTTTGAGTGCAGGCTGTGGCCGTTTTGCGTCAGGAGCACGCAGTGGCGGGCCGTCGATCTTCGAGCGTGGTGTTATCCTGTGCCTGGGGCTCTATCCCAGGGGTTCCGACTCGCCGCTCTACATGAGCTTTGCCAGCGACGACTGGAAGTCCCTGGAGGTCGGCAAGGAGTATGACCGGACGTTCCGCTTCGACAAGAGCGATCCCTGGAGTGCGGCGGCGACCGCCGCCGGCGACGAGAGCGGCAAATTCCTGTTCGTGAATGTCACCGATCCGGAATTCCTCACGGGGTTCGTTCGCAAGAGGGCGTTGGCGATCGCCTTCGACGAACGCGTTGTCGCAAACCTCAGCCTCCGCGGTACCGGTCCGGCGGCGGAAGAGCTCATGAAATGCCAGCGGGCCGTGGATGAGATCATCGCCGATGAGGACCGCAAGTCCAAGGAGAAGAAGGCCGATCCGTTCAACGCGCCGAGCGAGAAGCGCTCGGCGCGCGATCCGTTCAGCCTCTGACATGCGGTCTCAGTGAAGGTCCGGAGAGCGCTGGTGGTCATCTGCCCGAGACGAACCAGACGGCGCTGAGCTTGCCGAAGTGTTGCCATTGAAGCGAAGCGCGGCCAGGTGGGTGGTCTATCGAGCGCGCTGTACTTCTTGGGAAAATGGCGGACAGGGTGGGATTCGAACCCACGGTACGGTTTCCCGTACGCTGGTTTTCAAGACCAGAGCCTTAAACCACTCGGCCACCTGTCCTTGCCTGAAGTCGCAGTCAACTGCTTACCGGGCACGGCGTTATTGCGCGAAGCCCTGTCGCTTTGCAAGATTTAACATGCGTCACTTAGAGATTTTCTCGATGGCCCTACAGAAAGGCGTAGGCCTGTCTCGTTGGTAATCATCTGTAAACCATAACGCATGAAATCCGGCGCTGATCTGTGGATGAGTTCGCATTTTCGCCTTGTTGCTGTCATGTTTAATCGACTGTTCCGTTTCGGGACGCCGAGATTTCCGCTGGGGGCACGAGTGGAAGGTTTCGAGTACGGCTTATTCGATCGATGTTGTGGGACAGATGACATCCAGTAAAAATGCGGCATATCTGGTCAAGGGACTGCGCCTTGCGGCGATTCCAGCGCTGTGCGTAACGCTCGCGGCGTGCGGATCCACATCGAGCATCAAGAAGTCCAAGCCGCGGAGCAAGGAATACTTCGCCGAATCCGTTTACGGCGTGAAGGCGAGCCCGCGCGTAGCGACTGGCAACAATATCCCCAAGGGCGGTGGACGCTACCAGGTTGGCAAGGCCTATCAGGTCAAGGGCAAGTGGTACCAGCCAAAGGAAGACTTCGGCTACAACAAGACGGGTGTCGCATCCTGGTACGGCTCGGCGTTTCACGGCCGCCTGACCGCCAATGGCGAAGTCTATGACAAGGCGCATCTGTCGGCGGCGCACCCCACGTTTCCGCTGCCGAGCTATGCGCGCGTCACCAACATGGAAAACGGCACGTCGGTCATCGTTCGCGTCAACGATCGCGGTCCTTATGAATACGGCCGCATCATAGACGTCTCCTCGAAGACGGCTGACATGCTCGACATCAAGGGCAAGGGCAGCGCGCAGGTGCGCGTGCAGTATGTCGGCCGCGCGCCGCTCGAAGGCAACGACATGCCCTATCTGATGGCATCCTATGTCCAGAAGGGTCAACGTGGCCCGAGCGTGATGCCGGAGGGCCAGATCGCGACCGGCGTGATGGTCGCCTCGAACGAGCCGTTCCGCAGTCAGAGCCTCGGCACGATCACCGTCCCGGCAAAGGCATCGCTCGACGTCGGCGAACCGGTGACAGCGCTCGCAGCTCCCGTGCCGCAGTTCGCTCAACCGCAGTCGCTGAACGAGTTCGTGATGCTGCCGGAAATCGGCCCGATCCCGCGCGAGCGGCCGGAATACATCCCGATGCCGGATGGCAACATGGCCTATGCTGCAGCTTACGTCGAAGTCCGCGTCAGCGACGCCGAATCGCCGTTCGAAGCGATCATGGTCGACCGGAAGCAGCTTACCCCCCAAGTGATCGTCGATTACGCCAAGCGCCAGAAAGCAAGCGGTTCTGCCCGCTAACGTCAGGCGGCGTTGTGCCAAAATGACCACACTGCTATGCCCGAGGGGAAACCGGAGTTTCCCATGCGCATGAAGATGTTTTCGGCGGTGTATTTCGGCGCTGCGTTGTTTGCAGGCGCCGTATTCGCGCAGACACCGGCGCCTGCCTTCGATACCAAGGCAAAGCAGATCATGCTGGTCGATGCCGAAACCGGCACCGTGCTTTTCTCGCGTGCCGAAAACCAGCCGATCCCGCCCGCGTCGCTCGCCAAGCTGATGACGATGGAGGTCGTGGCCGAAGCACTCGGCAAGGGCGAGCTTTCCGCCGAAACCACCTTTGAAGTATCCGAGCACGCCTGGCGCACCGGCGGTGCCCCCGCCGGCACCTCGACGATGTTTGCCGTATTGAAATCCCGCGTGCGCGTTGCCGACCTGTTGCAGGGCGTGGCGGTGCAGCTTGCCAATGATGCCTGCATCATTCTTGCCGAGGGTATGACCGGCAACGAGAGCGCTTTTGCGGAGCGGATGACGGCGCGCGCGCGCGAGCTTGGCATGCCGATCGCGACGTTCCGCAATGCCACCGGGCTTCCGGACCCCGGCAACCAGATCACGATGAGTGAACTGGTAACGCTCATCCGGCACCTCCACGAGGCGCATCCGGATCTCTACCGGCTCTACTCGCAGCCGGAGTTCGAATGGAACAAGATCCTGCAACGCAACAAGAACCCGCTGATCTCGGCCAACATCGGCGTGGACGGCCTGGCGACCGGTTTTGCCGAAGGCTTCGGTTTCTCGCTCGCCGCGTCTCTGCAGCGCGGTGACCGGCGGGTCTATCTCGCCATGGGCGGTCTCGAAACCGACAAGGAGCGCATCGAGGAGAGCCGCAAGGTGCTCGATTGGGCAATGACCGCCTTCGAGAAGAAGCGGATTTTTGCCGATGGCGAAGCGATCGGCGAGGCGGCCGTCTATGGTGGCGATGCCTCCCACGTGGCCCTGGTTGCCGGCGGCCCGGTTGACGTGCTTTTGCCGGTCGACAATCCGGAACGGCTGACGGCGCGCATCGTCTACAAGTGGCCCTTGCGGGCGCCGGTCACGGCCGGCACCGAGGTCGGAGTCGTCAAATTGTGGAACGGCGAGAAGCTGCTGCGCGAAGTGCCGGTCAAGACCGCCAGCGCCGTCGGGCAGGGCACGTTGACCAGTCGCGCTCTCGATGCGCTGCAGGAACTGCTGTTCTTCTGGATATAGTCGCTGCTGGCTGCTCCGAAGGCAGTTCCCGCCAAATCGTCGCCACCTGACGGTTTCACACCGCGGACCAATCGGCTAAACAGAGCCAGAACGGAACGAGGAAAAATGTGCGCGGTTTTCCGCTCGCATTCCGCTCCAGCCTATTGAGACAGGTCACGATGATTTCCGGTCGATTCGACCTGAAGTGATCGTGACCTGGGTCGCATGCCGATATGGGAAAGCATGGTGTCGTTGAAAAAAGGTCTGTTCGTAACATTCGAAGGCGGGGAGGGTGCCGGCAAGTCGACGCAGGTCCGCCTTCTTGCCGAATCCCTGCGCGGGCGCGGCTACGAGGTGCTGACGACACGCGAGCCTGGCGGTTCAGCCGGCGCCGAAGCAGTGCGTCACGTGCTGCTTTCGGGAGCCGCAGAGGCATTTGGGGTCCGAATGGAAGCGATTCTCTTCGCTGCGGCCCGCAGCGATCATGTCGAAGAGGTCATCCGGCCTGCCCTCGAAAAGGGCACGATCGTGCTGTGTGACCGCTTCATGGATTCTTCGCGCGTTTATCAGGGCATTACCGGCAACCTGGACCAGAGTTTCGTCGAAAGCCTGGAGCGTGTGGCCATCAATGGCGTCGTTCCGGATCGGACCGTGATTTTCGATCTGCCGGCCAGCATCGGCCTCGAGCGGGCGCAACGTCGCGCCGGAGATGACAATCCTGATCGTTTCGAGAAGGAGCAACTGGAGACGCACGAGAAGCGGCGGGACGCCTTTCTCGATATCGCCAGGCGCGATGCCGAGCGATGCCGGGTCGTCGATGCGACGCAGCCCGTCGAGGCCATAGCCACCGAGGTGCTTTCCCTCGTCAAGGCCCTCCTGCCGCACGGCGACGGCACCGACGCGCCAACCGAGGAAGTCGTGTCATGAGCGCGGAAAGAGCCGGCGTCCTGGATGGCGCCATCGCGCCCGCCGAGAACAATCGACTGTACGGTCATGAGCAGGCGGAAAGTTTCCTGGCGCAGAGCTATCGCTCCGGCAAGGGACACCACGCGATCCTGATCGAAGGGCCGGAAGGGATTGGTAAGGCGACGCTTGCCTTTCGCTTTGCGCATCACATCCTGAAGCATCCCGAACCCGCGGAGGCGCCGGAAGCGATTTCCGATCCCGATCCGACTTCTGCCATCGGGCGGCAGCTTGCCTCGGGCGCCTCACACAATCTGCTGCACCTGAGCCGACCGATCGATGAAAAGACGGGCAGGGCGAAGGGCGCGATCACGGTCGACGAGGTCCGGCGCGCCGGCAAGTTTTTCAGCCAGACATCTGGCACCGGAAACTGGCGCATCGTCATCATCGACCCGGCCGATGACCTCAACCGCAATGCGGCCAATGCCATTCTGAAGATCCTCGAGGAGCCGCCGCGCCGCTCGCTCTTTCTGGTGTTGACGCATGCGCCTGGAAAATTGCTGCCGACGATCCGCTCGCGCTGCCTGCCGCTGCGGCTGAAGCCGCTCGACGCCGCGCCGCTCCGTCAGGCTCTGTCGCATCTAGGTTTCGACCTCGAGGGCGAGAATGCCGAGCGCATCGTCGCAGCCGCCAACGGCAGCGTTGCCGTAGCGCTGAAGCTCATCAATTACGGCGGACTGGAGATCGCCGCGACGTTCGAAGGGATCCTCGCAGGGCAGGGACCGGCGGTGCGCAAGGACATGCACAAGCTGGCGGACGCGCTCTCGGGCAAGGACAGCGAGACGATTTTCGAGTTCTTCCAGGCTCTCGCCAGCGACCGCATCTTGCGCGACGCGCGCGAGGCTGCGATTGCCGGGGACATTATGCGCGCCGAGCGCTTCGCGCGGCTTTCGGCCTCTGTGACCGAGCGATTGACCGTCAGCGACGCTTATAATCTCGACCGCAAGCAGACCATCCTGTCCCTGCTCGACGACATGAAAGCGGCGCTATAGCGCCGCCTGGAAGCGCCACTTGCGCTCGATCGCCGCGTGGAGGTCGAGCTTGTGATGGTGAGCGAAGAGCAGGACATGCCCGAGCAGGTCGGCAGTCTCGTCGGCCATCAGAGCCGTAAGTTCGTCCGTTGATACTCCATGGCGCCGGCCACGGCCGCTGAGCTTGTTCCAGACCTGCGTCAACTCCCCCAATTCCTCCTGCATCTTCAGGATGAACCAGTCGGGGTCGCGCTCGATCCCGTGCGCGCCGGCATAGCCGGCAGAGGCGGTTTCAAATTGGCTGCCCAGTCGATCCAGCATGACTCACCCTCTTCTGTTTGTTTCCTTTTTGTTCTAGTTGGCGCGTGCCGATTGCGCAAGGTTTGCGGCACTGGCGGCGATCTCTCCGGCCGGGCTTTTCACGGATCGCATGTTTCTTCCTTGCGGCGTATGCGCTAAGAGCGTGCGTAGCTTAATCCGAGATAGAACGAATCCGCCTATGAGAGACACGTCCCCTTTCTACATCACCACCGCGATTTCCTACCCGAACGGCAAGCCGCATATCGGTCACGCCTATGAGTTGATCGCGACGGATGCCATGGCGCGCTACCAGCGCCTCGATGGACGCGACGTGTTCTTCCTGACCGGTACGGACGAGCACGGCCAGAAGATGCAGCAGACGGCGCGCAAGGAAGGCGTGACGCCGCAGGAATTGGCCGACCGCAATTCGGCGGAATTCCAGAAGATGGCCGTGGTTCTGAACGCGTCCAACGACGACTTCATCCGCACGACCGAGCCGCGCCACCATCAGGCGTCGCAGGACATCTGGATCCGCATGGGCGAGGCGGGCGACCTCTACAAGGATTCCTATGCCGGCTGGTATTCGGTGCGCGACGAGGCCTACTACCAGGAGAACGAAACGGAGCTGCGAGACGACGGCGTGCGCTTCGGACCGCAGGGAACGCCGGTCGAGTGGGTCGAGGAGCAGAGCTATTTCTTCAAGCTGTCCGAATATCAGGACAAGCTGCTGAAGCACTATGAGGAAAATCCTGATTTCATCGGCCCGGCCGAGCGCCGCAACGAAGTGATTTCCTTCGTGAAATCGGGCCTCAAGGATCTCTCGGTTTCGCGCACCACCTTCGACTGGGGCATCAAGGTTCCGAACGATCCGGCGCACGTCATGTATGTCTGGGTCGACGCGCTGACCAACTACATCACCGCAACCGGCTATCTCGATGATCCGAATGGCCCGCGCGCGAAATTCTGGCCTGCGAACATCCATGTGATCGGCAAGGACATCATCCGCTTCCACGCGGTCTACTGGCCGGCCTTCCTGATGTCGGCTGGCCTGCCGCTGCCCAAGCGCGTCTTTGCCCACGGCTTCCTGCTCAACAAGGGCGAGAAGATGTCGAAGTCGCTCGGCAACGTCGTCGATCCGTTCAATCTCGTCGAGCACTTCGGCCTCGACCAGATCCGCTATTTCTTCCTGCGCGAGGTCTCCTTCGGCCAGGACGGAAGCTACAGCGAAGAGGGGATCGCGACCCGCATCAACTCCGACCTCGCCAACGGCATCGGCAACCTGGCGAGTCGCTCGCTCTCGATGATCGTCAAGAACTGCGACGGCCAGATTCCCGTCTGCGGTCCCCTGACCGACGAGGACAAGGCGATGCTCGCGGCAGCCGATGCGCTGCATGAGATCACCCGCGACGAGATGGGCAAGCAGATGATCCATCGGGCGCTGGCGGCGATCATCGCCGTCGTCTCCGAGACGGACCGCTACTTTGCCGGCCAGGAACCCTGGGCGCTGAAGAAGACCGATCCGGCCCGCATGGGAACCGTGCTTTACGTGACGGCCGAAGTCGTCCGCCAGATTGCCATTCTCTTGCAGCCGTTCATGCCGGATTCGTCGGCAAAACTGCTCGACCTGGTGGCAGCGCCGGCCGACAAGCGCGACTTCGCAGCCCTCGGCGAGGCGGGACGCCTGGTCTCGGGCACGCCGCTTGAGGCGCCGAAGCCGGTCTTCCCGCGCTATGTTGCACCGGAAGCGCAGTAAGGCACTTGAGCATGCTGATCGATACCCATTGTCATCTGGATTTTCCCGATTTCGAAGCGGAGCGTGACGCGATTGTCGCGCGGGCGCATGAGGCGGGTGTCGAGCAGATGATCACGATCTCGACCCGCGTGAAGCGGTTCGAGACGATCCTTGCGATCGCCGAAGCCTATCCGAACGTCTTCTGCTCCGTCGGCACCCATCCGCACAATGCGGATGAGGAGCTGGACATCACGACGGAAGATCTTGTGCGGCTTTCAGCGCATCCGAAGGTGGTTGCGATCGGCGAGGCAGGGCTCGACTATTTCTACGACAACGCGCCGCGCGACGCCCAGGCCGAAGGCCTGCGTCGTCATATTGCTGCGGCGCGCGAAACCGGTCTGCCGCTCGTCATTCACAGCCGCTCGGCCGATGAGCACATGGCGGCGATCCTGACCGAAGAATCAGGGAAGGGGGCCTTCCCTTTCCTTCTGCACTGCTTCTCGTCGGGCCCCGAGCTCGCCCGCATCGGCGTCGAGCTCGGCGGCTACGTCTCGTTCTCCGGTATTCTGACCTTCCCGAAATCCGAGGAGCTGCGCGAGATCGCCAAGACCGTGCCGCACGACCGGATGATCGTCGAGACGGACGCGCCTTATCTGGCGCCGAAGCCGTTCCGCGGTAAGCGCAACGAGCCGGCCTATGTCGCCCACACGGCCGCGGTGCTTGCCGAGACGATCGGCGTCAGCACGGAGCAAATCGCAGCGATCACCACGGAAAATGCCTTCCGCATCTTCTCCAAGATGCCGAGGCTCTGACGTGGCGTTCCGGCGCGCCTTCACCATTCTCGGCTGCGGCTCGTCGCCGGGCGTGCCGCGCATCACCGGTGACTGGGGTGCCTGCAATCCCGAAAACCCTAGGAATCGGCGCTTGCGCGCGGCACTGCTCGTCGAGCAGATCGCGCCGGATGGCGGTAAGACAACTGTGGTCATCGACACCGGGCCGGATTTTCGCGCCCAGATGGTTGCCGCACAAGTCCGTCACATCGATGCGGTGCTCTACACCCACTCCCATGCCGACCATCTGCACGGCATCGACGATCTGCGCGGTTACGTCATTGAAAACCGCAGGCGGGTGCCGATCTGGGCCGACGCCTACACGATGGGGCGCATCCGCGAGGGTTTTGGCTATTGCCTGGAATCACCGCCAGGCAGCGGATATCCGCCGATCGTCGAGCCGCGGATCATTCCCGACGATCTGTCGCCCGTCGTGATCACCGGGGCTGGCGGGCCAATCGCGTTCCAGCCGCTGATGCAGTTTCACGGCAACATCCATTCGCTCGGCTTCCGCATCGGCGATTTTGCCTATTGCAGCGATGTCAGCGACTTTCCTGCCGAAACCGTCGCCAAGCTCGACGGTCTCGATCTGCTGGTGATTGACACCTTGCAGTACAAGTTCCACCCCAGCCATCTGTCACTGGTGCAGTCGCTCGGCTGGATCGCCAGGCTACAGCCGAAGCGGGCGGTGCTGACGCACATGCATGTGCCGCTGGACTACGACACGGTTCAGAACGAAACCCCCGATCACATCGAACCGGCCTACGACATGATGCGGCTCGAGTTCGATGTTGCAGATGCGGCGCTCGCCGGAAGCGCGTAAATTAGATTAAGATATCTGTCTAATATACCGATTCATTTGGAAAAATAGGGCGCCAGATTGGCGCGGATACGGTCCAGCACCGTTGCGCCCGAAAGATCCGGAACGAAGCGCTGACCGGTGATCTTTTCGAAAGCCTCGATATAGACTGCCGACGTCTGCTCGACGAGATCGACAGGAATTTCCGGGATCGGATCCTTGTAGGGATCGCAGCGCTCGGTGACCCAGGCGCGCACGAAATCCTTGTCGAAGCTCTTAGGGCGTTCGCCGCGTTCGAAGCTCTGCTGGTAGCTATCGGCGATCCAGTAGCGGCTGCTATCGGGCGTGTGGATCTCGTCGGCAAGAATGATCCTGCCGTTTTCGTCGGTGCCGAATTCATACTTCGTATCGACGAGGATCAGGCCACGCTCGGCGGCGCGTTGCTGGCCACGCGCGAACAGAGCCAGCGCATATTGCCAGACCGTATCCAGTTGCTCTTGCGTCAGCAGTCCTTGCTCGAGGATCGCTTCGGCCGAGAGCGGCTCGTCATGGCCGCCATCGAACGCCTTGCTGGTGGGCGTGATGATCGGCTGAGGCAGCTTCTCATTGTCGCGCATGCCGTCCGGCAAGGTGATGCCGTACATCTCACGCTCGCCGTTGCGATACTTCGTCAGGATCGAGGTGCTGGTCGTTCCGGCGAGATAACCGCGCACGACGACCTCGACCGGCAGGATGTCGAGCCGCTTGCCGATGACGACGTTCGGGTCCGGATAGCTGACGACGTGGTTCGGGCAGATGTCGGCGGTTTCCTCGAACCAGTAGCGCGCGGTCTGGGTTAGCACATGACCCTTGTTCGGGATCGACGTCAGGATGACGTCGAAGGCGCTGAGGCGATCGGTGGCGATGATGATGCGGTTGCCATCGGGCAGATCGTAATTTTCGCGAACCTTGCCTTTGTAGCGGTTTGGCAGTTCCGGAATGAAAGCATCTGAAAGAACGCGCAATTCGCTCATCACATCTGGCCTCGAAAGTGGTGCTTCGGTGCGGGAACGCTAAGCAGGCTGGAAAGGCCGGGTCAAGCTCGGCAAGGCAAGGATCGGCCGCAATCAGTGTTTTCCGGTAGATTGGTAAGTTCCATAATGTATGTTATGCAATCATTGTGTGTAGTGGCATTTTAGAAATGCGACACATAGGCCAGTTAGAGATGCGACAGTCGTCGCCTCTTGGGATGCTGGTCGAAGGTCAGCGTTGGGGAGCAAGATCAGCGACTTGCATCATGGCCAAGGCCATCTGTGTTCGGAGTCGTCATGTCTTGTTTGATCGTCATGTCGCAGAAAGAATTGCATCGCCTTGAACTCATTCAGCGGATTCGCGGTGGCAGCCTGAGTGTCGTCGAGGCGGCCGAGTTGCTTCGTCTTAGCCGCAGTCAGGTCCACCGGCTGTTGCGGGCCTATGACCTGGCCGGCGGCGACGGACTGGTCTCGAAGAAGCGCGGCCGTCCGAGCAACCGGCGCCACAGCGAGGATTTCCGCAACCTGGTGCTCGACCTGGTGCGTGAGCATTACGTGGATTTCGGTCCGACCTTGGCGGCCGAGAAGCTGATCGAACGCCATCGGGTTTCCGTCAGCAAGGAGACGCTGCGTCAGTGGATGATGGAAGCCGGACTTTGGCTATCACGCCGGGAGCGTAAGAAACGGGTCTTCCAGCCGCGCCGGCGGCGCGATTGTTTGGGCGAACTGGTTCAGATCGACGGCTCGCTTCATTGGTGGTTCGAGGGCCGTGGCCGCAAATGCGCCCTGCTCGTCTATATCGACGATGCGACCGGCAAGCTTCTGCACTTACGCTTTGCGGCTTCAGAGAACACCTTTGACTATCTGCACGCGACGAAGGCCTATTTGCAGCAATGGGGCAAGCCGATTGCGTTCTACAGCGACAAGCACGGCGTTTTTCGCAGCACGCATGCGTCGGAGAAGGACCGCACGAGCGGTCTGACGCAATTCGGTCGGGCGCTTTATGAGCTCAACATCGACATCATCTGCGCCAACACTCCTCAGGCGAAAGGCCGTGTGGAGCGCGCCAACCAGACGCTGCAGGATCGGCTGGTGAAGGAATTGCGGCTGCGCGGCATCGACACGATCGCGGCGGCCAATGCCTATGCGCCGGAGTTCATGGCCGACTTCAATCGCCGCTTTGGCAAGGCGCCGCGCAATCCGAAGGACATGCATCGGCCGGTTGCCGCGCATGAGAACCTCGATGGTGCGATGTGCCGCAAGGAGGTTCGGAAGCTGTCGAATTCGTTGACGCTGCGCTATGACAAGGTGATGTTCATTCTCGATCCGACAGATCGCGCAGCGGCGCTGGCTGGCAAGAAGGTTGTGGTTTGCGACTATCCCGACGGACGCCTGGAGATCACAGACGGGCAAGCCACCCTGCCCTACAGGACGTTCGACACGTTACGGTCCGTGCATCGCCCTGATGTGGTCGAGAACAAACGGCTGGATGACATGCTTTCGATCGTCGCTGAGCTGCAGGCCGGCCGAGAGCAACAACGCAGCAAAGCCGGTCCGCGTCGGACTGGGCAAACGGATCATATGTTCGGCATTCGCGATGGCAGCCAAGGCAATGGCTATCAGAAGCGTGGCACCAAGCCAGGACGGAAGACCGATTTTACCCAGGATCCTGTGGTTATCGCAAAGCGGCGGCAAGCCCTTGCGCAGCTGAAAGCGGCGGAGTGATCGGGGTGTCAAAGCTAAAGTTTATTTTGCCACTAGAGCCATCCGCCGCCGCCCGGGCTGCGCAACCCTGACCAGCTCCACCCGGACGGCGGCTTGCGTCTGCGTATTATGCAAATATGTTCACTTGAAACCGCAGTAATAAACGATAGGATCATGTCGCGTTTCTAATTTGATTACTTTGTCTCAGCTTTAAATAGCTGTGACATTGTGCAGTGGTTGGGTGGGTTCAAGGATGAAGTGCGACTTGCGATAGATACCAATGGGTTGTCACTCGCAAGGAATGGCTCATGAGACGCACCTACTCCCAAATCGATATGGATGAACGTCGTAGGATCGCCCGGTGGCGAGCGGCTGGCCTTAGTGCCACTGTGATCGCCGAGAAGCTTGGGCGGCATCGCTCGACGATTTTCCGGGAACTCAGCCGCAATGCTTTCGACGATGTGCAAATGCCGGAGCTCAGCGGCTACTACTGTGTCACGGCCAACGAGATGGCTCGTGAGCGCAGAGCCAAGCTGCGCAAGCTTGCTCGGTTTGCGCATGTGCGCCGATCAGTGATCGAGCGGATCATGCATGGCTGGTCGCCGCAGCAGATCGCCGGCCGCATGCGGCTTGAGCGTCATCCGATTTCCGTCAGCTACGAGACGATCTACAAATTCGCCTATTCCGCAGACGGCCTTGCCATCAAGCTGTGGCGGCATCTGCCGGAACGTCGCGCGAGACGTCGACCGCGGCATGCCAGGCGGCGCTACGGCCGCCGTTTCAGCCCGGAACTCAACATTCTCCATCGTCCTGACGCGGTCGGCGAGCGCAAGCAGTTCGGTCATTGGGAGTGCGATCTCATTCAATTTCGCAAGAAGTTCGGCAAGGCCAATGTGACGTCGCTGGTCGAGCGTGTCAGCCGCTTTGCGGTCTTCCTGCGCAACAACGACCGGCAATCGAAGCCGATCATGGACGGGCTGATCCAGGCGCTGCAGTCCCTGCCCCATCTCGCCCGCCGGTCGATTACCTTTGACCGTGGGACCGAATTCAGCGAATGGCCGTATCTCCAGGCTGGCATCGGAACGCAGACATGGTTCTGCGACCCGCAGTCGCCGTGGCAGAAAGGCACGGTTGAGAACACCAATCGCCGTGCTCGCAAATGGCTTTCGAGAGAGGTGGATCCTCTATCGATCACCGACGGTGACCTGAAGGACATTTGCGATCGGCTTAACTCGACGCCCCGAAAGTGCCTCGGCTATCGAACGCCCGCGGAAGTCTTCCGCAAGAAACTGCTCGCGCAAATGCGACGTGTCGGTTAGCGTTGCACGCGCAAGTCGCAGTTCGCCGTGAACTCACATTGGGCGGATTCCATTTTCAAATGCAACTGCCCTCTTCTCGATCTGTTCGATGCCGCAATCGTTCATGCGATGAGCGCTAAGCCAGTTCGAATTCGGCTCGGCGCACCATGTAGGATGATGGACTGGGTCTGCGCTTCATCATTATCTTTCGCCAGGACACTTGCTCAGCGTTTATCAACGCCAACTCCCAGACAATGGCCGGTCGCGTTGCTGTGTCCGTGGGTTCAACGGCTGAATATAGCTTCCGATAGATATGCTGACATAGGACCGAACCCTGTATCCACCAGTGAACCGAGATCGAAACGCCAAGCGTGCCCGTATGGACGATCGCAAGCCCATGCCGTTGCTGTCACCCTTATCAGCAACACGTGGCAGAACTTCCGTCCTGACAATGGATTGCGCCAAGGTGACCATGGCTCCGTCGATTTCCTTGTTTTCTGCAACCAGACCGTAGGCTTTGAGCTTGAGCTCTCCGATGTCCCATTGGCCCAAGTTCGAAACGCGACGTGGTCTCGATGACCTCTGCGCTCATTGCTTCGCTCCATAAATTTGAAAATCACTAACTTATGATATTTAAATCAAAGAATTCAGAATTTAATATAATGCTCTGATTTTGTATGGATAAGTGGAGCGTGTTTTCAGGTTTTCTCCCAATTTGCGCCGTCGTCTCCATTTCCAACACGCGCGACTGACCTATGCTCTTCAGCTCTGACTGTGGAGTGGAGATCGGCGATGTTCAGGACTTTTGCTGTTGCCCTCGGTCTGGCGGCTCAACTGGCAGGGCCGAGCATTTCGCGTGCGGAAGAACCTGTCGATACGGCGCGCGCCATCATTCAGGAGCAGATTGCGGCCTTTCTGCATGATGACGCAGAAACCGCCTACTCCTTCGCCTCACCCGAGATCCGCGGCAAGTTCCCCGACAAGGCCACGTTTTTCGACATGGTCAAGCGCGGCTATCAGCCCGTCTATCGGCCCGGCAATTTCGCCTTTGGTCGATCGAAAGTGGTGGGCGACCAGGTGATCCAGGAGGTGCTGATCTCGGCACCCGATGGCAAGGACTGGACCGCGATCTACCAGCTCGTGAAGCAGCCGGACGGCAGCTACAAGATCAATGCCGTGATGATGCTGCAGTCGGCACCGGGGCCGGCGATCTGAGCACGAGAACGCATCAGACCGGCGGCAGATCCCCTCGCCGCCAGGTCTCCTGGGTTTCGGCCATGAAGTCGGCAAAGCGGCCTTCTTCGATCGCCAGACGGATGCCGGCCATCAATTCCTGATAGTAAGCGAGATTGTTCCAGCTCAAGAGCATGCCGCCAAGCGACTCGTTCGAGCGGATCAGGTGGTGCAGGTAGGCGCGCGAATAGTCACGCGTCGCCGGGCACGAGGATTGTTCGTCGAGCGGGCGCATGTCTTCGGCGTGCCGCGCATTGCGCAGGTTGATGCGGCCGTGGCGCGTGAACGCGAGACCATGGCGCCCTGATCGGGTCGGCATCACGCAGTCGAACATGTCGATGCCCTCGGCAACCGACCGCAGGATATCGTCTGGCGTGCCGACGCCCATGAGGTAGCGCGGCTTGTCGACCGGCATGATCGGGCAGGTAATGTCCAGCATGCGCAGCATCACTTCCTGCGGCTCTCCGACGGCAAGACCGCCGACCGCATAGCCCTTGAGGTCCAGCCCCTTCAGCGATTCGGCCGAACGCTCGCGCAGCTTCGGGATGTCGCCGCCCTGCACGATGCCGAACATCGCCTTGCCCGGCTGGTCGCCGAAGGCGACCTTGCAGCGCTCGGCCCAGCGCAGCGACATTTCCATCGCGCGCTCGATCTCCTTCGGCTCTGCCGGCAGCGCCACGCATTCGTCGAGCTGCATCTGGATATCGCTGTCGAGAAGCCCCTGAATCTCGATCGAACGTTCAGGTGACATGTGGAAGAGCGCGCCGTCGACATGGCTCTTGAAGGTGACGCCCTGCTCGTCGAGCTTGCGCAGGCCGGCAAGCGACATCACCTGGAATCCGCCCGAATCGGTGAGGATCGGCCCCTGCCAGCGGATCAGGCCGTGCAGGCCGCCAAGCCGCGCCACGCGCTCGGCGCCGGGGCGCAGCATCAGATGGTAGGTGTTGCCGAGAATGATATCGGCCCCGAGATCCTTGACCTGGTCGAGATACATCGCCTTGACCGTGCCGACCGTGCCGACCGGCATGAAGGCCGGCGTGCGGATTGTGCCGCGCGGCATCGAAACCTCGCCGCGACGCGCCTTGCCATCGGTCTTGTGAAGCTTGAACTGGAAGGTTTCGGTCATCTAGTCTTTCCGGAAAAGCAGGCTGGCGTCGCCATAGGAATAGAAGCGGTAGCCGGTCTCGATCGCATGCGTGTAGGCCGCGCGCATCGTGTCCAGGCCAGAGAAGGCCGAAACCAGCATGAACAGCGTCGATTTCGGCAGGTGAAAATTGGTCATCAGCACGTCAACGGCGCGGAAGCGGTAGCCGGGCGTGATGAAGATGCCGGTCGGTCCGGACCACGGCTTGACGACGCCGTCTTCCGACGTCGCGCTCTCGATCAGACGCAGCGATGTGGTGCCAACGCAGACGATGCGGCCGCCCCTCGCCTTGACGGCATTGAGCCTTTCGGCGGTGCGGGCGTCGACGTGGCCGATCTCCTGGTGCATCACGTGGTCGTCGGTGTCGTCCGCCTTGACAGGCAGGAATGTCCCCGCCCCGACATGCAAGGTCACGAAATGCTTCTCAACGCCAACCTCGTCCAGCTTGGCGAACAGGCGGTCTGTAAAGTGCAAGCCGGCGGTGGGTGCCGCAACGGCGCCTTCCTCCCGGGCATACATCGTCTGGTAGTCGGCGCGGTCCTGCACATCCTCCGCCCGTTTGGACGCGATATACGGCGGCAGGGGAATGTGGCCGACGGCCATGATCGCTTCGTCGAGCGACGGGCCCGAGAGGTCGAAGCGCAGCGTCACTTCGCCGGCGTCGCCCTTTCCCAGAACCGTTGCGTCGAGCGTTCCGAGCAAACAGCTTGAACCACCGTGGCCGAAGGCGATGCGGTCGCCGACCTTGAGGCGCCGCGCCGGGCGGGCAAAGGCCTTCCAGCAATCGGGGGCCGTGCGCATGTGCAGCGTCACCGAAACGGGCGTGGTGATGTCTTCGCCGCGATGGCGAATGCCTTCGAGCTGCGCCGGGATCACCTTGGTGTCGTTGAACACCAGCGCGTCGCCTTCCTTCAGGAACGACGGCAGGTCGAGCACGCCCTGGTCGCCAAGGACCTGTGGGCCATCAGGGCGAACGACAAGCATACGGGCGCTGTCGCGCGGGCTGGCTGGCCTGAGCGCAATCGAAGTTTCCGGCAGATCGAAGTCGAACAGGTCTACGCGCATCGTTACCTTCAGACAAAAGCAAACCCGCCCCGGCGCGTTGGCGACCGGGGCGGGTCCGTGCATTAGCGCAAATCAGGCGTCTGCGGCAACCCGCATCGTGACGATCGAATCAGGATCGCGCACCGGCTCGCCGCGCTTGATCTTGTCGATGTTGTCCATGCCCTCGATGACCTGGCCCCAGACCGAGTACTGCTTGTTGAGCCACGGTGCATCGGTGAAGCAGATGAAGAACTGCGAGTTCGCAGAGTTTGGCATCTGGCTGCGAGCCATCGAGCAGGTGCCGCGAATGTGGCTGACATTCGAGAATTCGGCCTTCAGATCCGGCTTGGAGGAGCCGCCCATGCCGGCGCGCGCCGGGTTGAAGTGCTCGCCGCCGGTCTTGCCGTACTGGACGTCGCCGGTCTGCGCCATGAAGTCCTCGATCACGCGGTGGAACACCACGCCGTCATAGGCGCCTTCACGAGCCAGCTCCTTGATGCGGGCGACATGCCCCGGAGCGACGTCAGGCAGAAGCTCGATGACGACCTTGCCCTTGGTGGTCTCCAGGATGATCGTGTTTTCCGGATCCTTGATCTCGGCCATGGGTTTTCTCCTTCTGTTTGACTTTACTTGCCGACCTTGACGGTGATCATGCGGTCGGGATCGGTGACGGAACCATTGTTGGCGTCGTCGCCGAGCTTGATCTTGTCGACGTTCTCCATACCCGAAACAACCTTGCCGACGACGGTGTACTGGCCGTTCAGGAAGTCGCCCGGTGCGAACATGATGAAGAACTGCGAATTGGCGCTGTTCGGGTCCTGCGAGCGGGCCATCCCGACCGTGCCGCGTTCGAACGGAACGTCGGAAAACTCGGCCGGCAGGTCAGGCCGCGAAGAACCGCCGGTGCCGGCAGCCTGCGGCTGGTAGCCGTTTTCCATATCGCCATACTGCACGTCGCCGGTCTGGGCCATGAAGCCCTTGATCACGCGGTGGAAGGCAACGTTGTCATACTCGCCGGCGGCGGCAAGCGCCTTGATCTGCTCGACGTGCTTCGGAGCAATGTCCGGACGCAGTTCAACGACCACGGGCCCATCCTTGAGGGTGATCGTGATGAAGTTGTCGGCCGATTGTGCGATCGCCGTTCCCGTCCAGGAGGCAAGCGCAAGGGCGCCGGCGAAAGCGAGGTGGAGGATTTTCATGGTTTCTCCCTGCGTGGTGAATGAGGGCCGCGGGTCAAGCGCGGCGTTTGGCCTGCAGTGCTCGGTAAACGGCCGCGGGCACGAAGGCGCTGACGTCACCGCCCATGGCGGCGATCTGGCGGACCAATGTGGCCGTAATGGGCCGCGATGCGGTGCCTGCGGGCAAGAATAGCGTCTGGATATCGGGGGCCATCTGCCGGTTCATCCCGGCCATCTGCATTTCGTAGTCGAGGTCCGTGCCGTCGCGAAGCCCGCGCACCAGCAGTTTCGCACCGTGCTCGCGCGCCGCGTCGACGACCAGATTGTCGAAGGAGACGACATCGATGTCGCCTGCCCTGTCCGGCAGAAATTCCTTGAGCGACTGACGGATGAGCTCGGCGCGTTCGTCGAAAGAAAAGAGCGGCGCCTTCCCCGGGTGGATGCCGATTGCGACGATGACCTTCGCCGCCACATTCAGCGCCTGCACGAGCACGTCGAGGTGGCCGTTCGTCATCGGATCGAAGGAGCCGGGATAAAATGCCGTGGTCATTGCACCTGTTTCCGTTTGGTGAAGCCTTTTGTCACGGACGGCGACGGATCGCAAGAGTTGTGCCGATCGCTGGAGCTGTTCCCTGGGAAACAGCGGGATAGAAAGAATGAATGCTAGATAAACGTCATGTTCAACGGTGCTTCACACGCAGAACGCTAGTGTCGCGCAGTAAACAACGGAACTTTTTTGAACGTACTGCCGTTTAGGATGCGAAAGGATTACGGCTATGGGACTTGCTCTGTTTTCGATGGCGATGTTTTTCGCGATGCTTTTTGCGACGATACATGGACTGCGTAACGAGTCCCGTGACCGGCGCGAGCCATTCGTGACCCAGAAGATCTTCCGTTGATGGAGGGCGTCATGGCCACCCTGTTCATGATCGCGGCAGCGGTCATCAGTTTCGTTTTCTTGATCGATTTTGCCCGGACGATACGCGACCTCCAGCGCGATCGCCAGGGTGCGGAGCGGCTCGACGGTTTCAACGTCTAGCAGCCCAACGGCTTCGCGAATGAAGCTAGGTAATAAGCGGCCGTCGTTCCCTTCCCCTGAGGCGACCGCCATTGCAAGCCGGACGGCATCCCCTGCCCGTCCGGCTTTTTCTTTGCCCGGCGGTTACTGCGCCCGGGATGATCGGGCAGTCTTTGCTGCAAGCGCGTTGATCATTCGGAAGAAGCGCCAGTTCAACAGCACCGCCGCCGCGGCAAGACCAAGGACGAACCCGAACCAGACGCCGATCCCGCCGAAATTGAACGGGAACGCAAAGGCCCAGGCGCAGACGAAGCCGATCGGCCAATAGGAAATCAACGCCAGCAGCATCGGCACCTTGGTATCCTTCAGTCCGCGCAGCATGCCGGCCGCGATCGCCTGCATGCCGTCGACGAGCTGGAACGCGCCGGCAATGACGATGAGCGGTGCGGCAAAGGCAAGAACTGCGCCCGCGTCCGGCCGCTCGGTGTCGAGATAAAGGGCGGCGAGCTCGCTCGGGAAGAACGCAAAGATCGCACTGCCGACGATGGCAAAGCCGGCGCCAAGCACGAGGGATGCTATCGCCGCGCGGCGGACGCCCAAGAGATCGCCGCGGCCATAGGCAAGGCCGACGCGCACCGTCGCAGCCTGCGCAAGCCCCAGCGGGATCATGAAGGCGATCGAGGCGAACTGCAGGGCGATGCCGTGCGCCGCCAGTTCGACCGTACCGATCGTGCCCATCAGCAGCGACGCAACGGTAAACAGGCTGACCTCGGCGAGGATCGTCAGCGAGATCGGAATGCCGAGAAAGACGACTTCGCGGAACGCAACCCAATCCGGTCGCCAGAAGCGGACGAACAGTTCGTACTGGTTAAGCTCGGGTTTGCTCTTGATGTAGCCGATCGTCAGCGCCGCGCCGAGAACGGCAACGCCGAGAGCAGCCACCGCTGCCCCGAATATGCCGAGCTGCGGGAAGCCGAAATGACCATAGATCAGGACGTAGCAAAGCACCGCATTGAGCACGAGCGTCGCCAGCGTCACGTAGAGAATGATCCCTGCCCGCTCCAGCCCGCTGAGGAAAGCCCTTAGCACCATGAAGATCAGGCCGGGAAAGATCGCCCACTGCGCAATGCGGATGTACTCGCCGGCAAGCGCCGCGACCTTCGGCTGCTGCCCGGCGAAAAGCAGGATCGGCTCGGCCATCCAGAGCACCGGCGCGGTCAGGACGCCATAGAGCAGCACGACCCACATGCCCATGCGTACGGAACGGCGCACCGAGACCTTGTCCCCACGGCCGACCGCCTGGGCTGCCATCGGAACCACCGCGTTGGCAAAGCCATTGCCGAAAACATAGACGGTGAAATACATCTGGGTCGCCAGGATGATCGCCGCAAGTTCGGTGGCCCCGAGCTTGCCGACCATCAGCACGTCTGTGGTGTTGATGGCGAGCTGCGCCAGCTGGGCGCCGATGAACGGTACGCCGAGATAGAAGCTGGCGCGATAATGCGTCCGCCAGGAGTTGTCGGTCGTCACATTCGTGGGGCTCGGATTCGCGGTCAGCATGGCAGATTCCTGGCAGTCGGCAGCTCCAGGCCGCAACTGTCGATCGGAGGGAGGAAAACCGGAGATAGAATACCGCCGGGCAAAGAGCCAGCCGCAAGGGCGAAGTTGCTTAAACTTTCATCGATAGATCACGAAAATTGATCAATTTCCGTGCATTCGTGGCCGCTCGACCTCTTCGACCTCTTCCGCCGCCGCAACCGCGGTAGGCTCGACAGCCGCCAGCCCTTGTGGTCCGACCGCCCTGTTTCTGGGTATCTTCAACAGAAAGACGATGAGCGCGCCCACGAGAAAGCAACTTGCCAGTGCATAGGGTGCACCGGCGAAGGCGATCGGAGCGCTAGGGCTGGTGAAGTAGCCGAACGCCTGGGTGAAGATCAGCGGGCCGATGATCGTGGTGATGCTACCGATGCTGGTCAGCGCGCCCTGAAGCTCTCCCTGCGCCGAGGGCGCCACGTGGGCGGCGGCGATGCTGCGCAATGGCGGATCGGCAAGGCTTTCAAGCGCGGTAGCGATGATCACTGCATAGATCATCCACCCCTGCCAGGCACCGGCATAGCCAATGGCGCCGAGGGTGGTGAAGGTCAGTCCCAGCACGGCCGTTCGCCACTCGCCAAGCCGTGGCACGACGCGCGGCAGGATGACCGCCATGACGAATGCGCCGCCGATGCCGAAAATGCCGAGCGATAGCCCGATCTGTCCCTCGCTCCAGCCATAACGGTAATTGGATACGAAGGACCAGACTGCCGGATAGACGGAGTGGGCGAGCCAGAAGAGAAAGAATACGAGCCCGACCCAGCCGATGCCTGGGTAGTTGCGCATCTGCTTGAGGGCGCCGAGCGGATTGGCGCGTTTCCACTCGAAGCGACGGCGGTTGGCGCGATCCAGCGTCTCCGGCAGCAGAAACACACCGAGGATGAAGTTGACGAAGGAGAGCGTCGCGGCGCCGTAGAACGGCACGCGTGGACCCAATTCGCCGAGCAGACCACCAAGCACCGGCCCGAGCGCAAAGCCCGTCCCGAAGGCGATGCCGATCAGCCCAAAGTTCTTGGCGCGGTTTCCGTCATGGCTGATGTCGGCGATATAGGCCGATGCCGTGCCGAAGCTCGCCCCGCTGATGCCGGCAAGAACGCGACCGATGAACAGCATCCAGTAGCTGGTGGCGAGCGCGCAGATCAGATTGTCGAGCGCGAAGGTGAAGACGGATGCGAGCAGCACCGGACGGCGGCCGAATCGGTCGCTGAGATTGCCGATCAGCGGCGCGAAGAGAAACTGCATCGCCGCATAGACAAGCAGCAGCCAACCACCGTCGATCGCCGCTTCGCTGATGTCGGATCCGGTCAATTCCTCGAGATAGGTCGGCAGCACCGGAACGATGATCGCGATGCCGATAATATCCAGAAACAGGATCATGAAGACGAGGAACAGGCCGCGTCGCACAAACTTCTCGTCGCGCATGCGATCCCTCCCCTCAAGGTTGCCTGCCCGGAGACGGGACAGAACGTGAACAACGCTACCAATTTAGGTGTAACGGATCATTTCGCGCGAAACAATCCGTGAACGTCTCAAATTATCTGATGGGACTATCGCCATGGTTGATGTGACGGGTGACGTTCAGCCGTCTCTCACCGGTTGTCGCGCCGCGGCTCAAGCTTCAGGAAGTCCACGAAGGCGCGCAGCGGCGCCGGCATATGCCTGCGGCTCGCATAGTAGAGAAACGGTCCGGAAAAACTCGTCGTCCAGTCTTCAAGAATGGGGAAGAGCCGCCCTGTCGCAATGCCGGGGGCGATGAATTCCTCGAAGGTCCGGATAATGCCAAGCCCGTCGAGTGCTGCGCCGAGCTCGAGATCGATCGTATTGGCGGTCACGACGGCAGGCGGCGCGATCGTCAGCGCCGCGTCGCCCTCGCCGAACTCCCAGGGAAGAGAAATGCCACTGGCGAAACGGTGGCGAATACAGTCATGTTCGAGCAGATCGCGAGGATGTTGGGGCACGCCGCGCCTGGCGAGATAGTCCGGTGCCGCGGCGGTGACATAACGTTGCCGGCTTGGCCCGATCGGTATGGCGATCATGTCGCGCTCGACGCGTTCCTCATAGCGAACGCCGGCGTCGAAACCAGCTGCCAGAACGTCGACGAACCCATCTTCCGCCGTGACCTCCAATGAGATTGCCGGATGCTCGCGCAGGAAGCGACCGATGATCGGTGGTAGGATTTCGCGGGCGACGATGGTCGGAACATTCAGTTTCAGCGTTCCCGCCGGACTGTCGCGCATTTCGTTGACCTGATCGAGCGCGCCGGCAATTTCGCCGAGCGCCGGCGTCAGCCGATCGAGCAGCCGCATGCCCGCCTCCGTCAGCGTCACGCTGCGGGTCGTACGGTTGAGCAGGCGCACGTGCAGCTTGGCTTCGAGCCGTCGCAGCGCCTCGCTCAACGAGGACGCGGAAACGCCACGCTTCTTGGCAGCGGCGCGGAAGCTGCGCGCGGCGGCAACGGCGGTAAAGGCATCGAGATCGGCAAGCGGCAGGTCGTTCATTGTGCGGAATTTCGTACAAGTTGTTCGGTTTAGGTCGGATTATCGCACGCCTTCAAACGAAGTAAACAAGAGACCGATCAGTGGCCGGAAGATTTCGGCCTTGTCGAAGGAGAACGAGAATGGATTACGTTTCACTCGGAAAGACCGGCCCTACCGTGTCGGCACTCGGCCTCGGCTGCATGGGCATGTCCGGCATGTACGGCCCCGCCGACCGGGCCGAGAGCATCGCCACCATCCACGCCGCGCTGGAGGCCGGCGTGACGCTGCTCGACACCGGCGATTTCTACGGCATGGGCCATAACGAGATGCTGATCGGCGAGGCGCTGAAAGGCGGCAAGCGCGAGAAGGCGCTGTTGAGCGTGAAGTTCGGCGCCTTGCGCGATGCCGCCGGCAACTGGTCCGGCTATGATTGCCGGCCTAAGGCCATCCGCAACTTCCTCGCCTATTCACTGCAGCGGCTTGGCGTCGATCATATCGACATTTATCGCCCCTCCAGGCTCGATCCCGACGTTCCGATCGAAGATACGATCGGTGCGATTGCCGACATGGTGAAGGCTGGATATGTCCGCCATATCGGCCTCTCCGAAGTCGGGCCAGAGACCATCCGCCGCGCCGCCGCGGTCCACCCGATCTCGGATCTGCAGATCGAGTATTCGCTGATTTCGCGCGGCATGGAGGCCGAGATCCTGCCGACCTGCCGTGCACTCGGTATCGGCGTTACCGCCTATGGCGTGCTGTCGCGCGGCCTCATCAGCGGCCACTGGCAGAAGGGTGCGGCCGGCAAGGGCGACTTCCGCGCCATGAGCCCGCGCTTCCAGGAGGGCAATATCGACAAGAACCTCGCTCTCGTCGAAGCGCTGAGGCAGATCGCTGAAAGCAAGGGTGTGTCAGTGGCGCAGATCGCGATTGCCTGGGTGGCGGCTCAGGGCAAGGACATCGTGCCGCTGATCGGTGCGCGGCGGCGTGACCGGCTTGCAGAAGCACTCGTGTCGCGCGAAGTCCATCTCGATGCCGACGACCTGGCGGCAATCGAACGGGCAATTCCGAAAGACGCTGCCGCGGGCGCCCGCTATCCCGAAGCTCAGCTCGCCCATATGGACAGCGAACGCTGACCCCGACAAACGAAAGGGCCGGCTCTTGCCGGCCCCGACGTTTTATTGTGTTGGAGCGCTTAGACGGCGCCCGAGAAGGTGTCGCATGCCGACATCTTGCCGCTGTCGAAGCCACGCTTGAACCAGCGCATGCGCTGTTCGGAGGTGCCGTGGTTGAAGCTCTCCGGAACGACGTAACCCTGCATGCGCTTCTGCAACGTGTCGTCGCCGATCTGGGTGGCGGCGTTCAGCGCCTCCTCCAAGTCGCCCTGCTCGAGCAGGCCCTTCTGCTGGGTATACTTGCCCCAGACACCGGCGAAGCAGTCGGCCTGCAGTTCGACGCGCACCGACATCTGGTTCGCTTCGGTTTCGCTCATCGACTGCCGCATCTGGTTGAATTTCGGCAGGACGCCGATCAGGTTCTGGACATGGTGGCCGACCTCGTGCGCGACGACGTAGGCCTGCGCGAAATCGCCTGCGGCATCGAATTTCTGCGAGAGCTCGTCGAAGAAGCTCATGTCGAGATAGACCTTGTGGTCTCCCGGGCAATAGAACGGTCCTGAAGCGGCGGACGCGAAGCCGCAGGCAGACCGCACCTGGCCGCGGAAGAGCACCATCTTCGGCTCCTCATATTGCTTGCCGCTCGCCTGGAAGATGCCGTTCCAGGTATCCTCGGTCTCGGCGAGCACAGTTGCCATAAACTGCTTCATCTCCTCTTCCTGCGCCGTACCCTGTGGTGCCGGTGAGCCGTCGCTCTGCTCGAAGCCGGGCAACTGCACCTGGCCACCGCCGCCTTCCAGCACCTGCAGCATGTCGATGCCCAAGGCCTTGAGGATGAAGTAGAGGACAACGAGGAAGATGATCGTGCCGAAGCTCATGCCGCCGCCGGCGCGCCGCATGCCGCCTCCGCCGCCCGGCATGCGGAAGCCACCGCCCCGGCCGAACGGATTGCCGCCACCCGGGCTCGCGCCGCGCTGGTCTTCGATGTTGTCGGATTGGCGGCGGCCCTTCCATTCCATGATCTGTCCTCCCGGCCTGTGAAAGGCATTGTCGGTTTGCTCATTTATAAGACGCGCCCGACGTCGTTGTAAAACGCAATCGCCACCCGTAAGTTCGCGATCTGGCCAAACTTTTTACTGCGCCGGCCAGCTTGCGATGCGGATATCGGCAGCGAAATCTCCGCCGGCTGAGGACTGCTCCGCTCTCCTTGACCTAAAGCCGCTTTGCCGCTCCTATGCCAGCCACAGACAGGGACGAGGAGGAGCGTTCATGAAGGCGTTGCGGCTTGAGGGAATCGGGCGCCTCGGCGTGGCCGAAGTGCCAAAGCCCCTGCCCGGCCCGCACGACCTGCTTGTGCGGGTGGAAGCCTGCGGCATCTGCGGCACGGACCGACACCTGCTGCATGGCGAGTTCCCCTCAACGCCACCGGTCACGCTTGGCCATGAATTCTCAGGCATCGTCGAAGCGATCGGTGTGAGCGTCTCCGACATCGCGATCGGCGCGCGCATCACCGGCGACCCGAATATTGCTTGCGGCGCCTGCCCGCAATGTCATGCCGGCCGCGTCAATCTCTGCCGCAATCTGCAGGCGATCGGCATTCATCGCGACGGCGGCTTTGCAGAGTACGTTCTCGTGCCGCGCAAACAGGCTTTCGAGCTACCGCCGAATCTTGATCCGGTGCATGGCGCCTTCTGCGAGCCCCTCGCCTGCTGCCTGCATGGTGTGGACATGGCAGGCATTCGCGCTGGCTCCTCTGTCGTCGTTCTGGGCGGCGGGGTGATCGGCATGCTGGTGGTGCAACTCGCCAGGCTCGCCGGCGCCACCACGGTGATCCTGTCGACGCGGCAGGCCGAAAAGCGCCGCCTTGCCGAAGAGGTCGGTGCGACCGCAACCGTCGATCCGTCCTCGACCGATATCATCGAACAGATTGCCGGCAAGGGTGGACGGGTTCCCGGCGGGGTCGACGTCGTCATCGAATGCGCCGGCGTTGCCGAGACCGTCAGGCAGTCGACACGACTTGCCAAGGCCGGCGGCACGGTCGTCATCCTCGGCGTCATGCCTCAGGGCGAGACGGTAGAAATCGAACCCTTCGATATCCTCTTTCGCGAACTGCGCGTGCTCGGATCCTTCATCAACCCGTTCGTGCACCGTCGCGCCGCCGACCTCGTAGCCTCCGGCGCCATCGAGATCGACAGGCTGATTTCACGGCGCGTGACACTCGATGAGGCCGCCGGCGTCATCTCCCGGCCCGCGGCAGCCGGCGAAGTCAAGGTCCTGGTGATTCCCGGCGGCGCCTGACGTTTGGGTGGCGCCGAGCGGGCGATAAAGCAGAGGACGCGCAAATATGCCGGCTTCTTGTCGATTCCGGAATTTTCGGGGTTTCGCTTGCAGATACATTTGCCTATAAGCCGCTTCTAGCCTGAAAAGACCCTCAATGCGTGCCCGGCCGGTGACCTACCACTTTGGCCGGTTTTTCGCGCAGCTAGAAACGGATGACCGCCCATGCCGAAGCGCCAAGATATCAAGTCCATTCTTATCATCGGCGCGGGGCCGATCGTCATCGGTCAGGCATGCGAATTCGACTATTCAGGCACCCAGGCCTGTAAGGCGCTGAAGGAGGAAGGCTACCGCGTCATCCTCGTCAACTCCAACCCGGCAACGATCATGACCGATCCGGGCCTGGCGGACGCCACCTATGTCGAGCCGATCACCCCGGAAGTCGTCGCCAAGATCATTGCCAAGGAGCGCCCGGACGCGCTGCTGCCGACCATGGGTGGCCAGACCGCGCTCAACACCGCGCTGTCGCTGCGCCGCATGGGCGTGCTCGACCGCTACAATGTCGAGATGATCGGCGCCAAGCCCGATGCGATCGACAAGGCCGAGGACCGCGCGCTCTTTCGCGAGGCGATGGCCAAGATCGGGCTCGAGACGCCGAAGTCGCGGCTCGCCAATGCCACCGACATCAAGGACCATGACCGTAAGGTGCACGAAGCCGAGCGCGCCGAGCTGAAGGGCCGCCTCTCCGGCCCGGACCTCGACAAGGCACTCGACGATCTCGAAAACCGGTGGAACCTCGGCGAAGGCGACCGCAAGCAGCGCTACATGAACCACGCGATGGCGATTGCCGCGCAGGCGCTCGACGATGTCGGCCTGCCGGCGATCATCCGCCCGTCGTTCACGCTCGGCGGTACCGGTGGCGGCATCGCCTATAACCGCACCGAATTCTTCGACATTGTCGGCAGCGGCCTCGATGCCTCGCCGACCACCGAAGTTCTGATTGAAGAATCGGTTCTTGGCTGGAAGGAATACGAGATGGAAGTGGTCCGCGACACGGCGGACAACTGCATCATCATCTGCTCGATCGAAAACATCGACCCGATGGGCGTGCATACTGGCGATTCGATCACCGTTGCTCCGGCGCTGACGTTGACGGACAAGGAATACCAGATCATGCGCAACGCCTCGATCGCGGTGCTGCGCGAGATCGGCGTCGAAACCGGCGGCTCGAACGTCCAGTTCGCCGTCAACCCGGAGAACGGCCGTCTGGTCGTCATCGAAATGAACCCGCGCGTGTCTCGCTCGTCGGCGCTCGCGTCGAAGGCGACCGGCTTCCCGATCGCCAAGATTGCAGCCAAGCTCGCCATCGGCTACACGCTGGACGAGCTCGACAACGACATTACCGGCGGCGCCACCCCGGCGTCGTTCGAACCGTCGATCGACTACGTCGTCACCAAGATCCCGCGCTTTGCCTTCGAGAAGTTCCCGGGCGCTTCGCCGGTGCTGACCACCGCGATGAAGTCGGTGGGCGAAGTCATGGCGATCGGCCGTACCTTCGCCGAATCGCTGCAGAAGGCGCTGCGTGGCCTTGAGACCGGACTCACAGGCCTCGACGAAATCGAAATCCCCGACATGGACGACAATGGCGATGGCCGCAACGCCATCCGGGCTGCGATCGGTACGCCGACCCCGGACCGGCTGCGCATGGTCGCCCAGGCGCTGCGCCTCGGCATGAGCGAGGCGGACGTCCACGAGGCGAGCAAGATCGATCCGTGGTTCATCGCCCAGTTCAAGGCGATCGTCGACATGGAAGCACGCATCCGCGAGCACGGCCTGCCGAAGGATGCCGAGAACCTGCGCATGCTGAAGGCCATGGGCTTCTCCGACGCGCGTCTCGCCACGCTCGGCGGCAAGCGCCCCAAGGAAGTGGCCGAACTGCGCAACGCGCTGAACGTTCGTCCGGTCTACAAGCGCATCGACACCTGCGCCGCCGAGTTCGCCTCGCCGACCGCCTACATGTACTCGACCTACGAGACGCCCTTCGTCGGTGCCGCCCGGTCTGAAGCCGGGGTTTCCGACCGCAAGAAGGTCGTCATTCTCGGCGGCGGCCCGAACCGTATCGGCCAGGGCATCGAGTTCGACTACTGCTGCTGCCACGCGGCCTTCGCACTGAAGGATGCCGGCTATGAAGCGATCATGATCAACTGCAACCCGGAGACGGTTTCGACCGACTACGATACCTCTGATCGCCTCTATTTCGAGCCACTGACGGCCGAGGACGTGATCGAGATCATGCGCGCAGAGCAGGAAAAGGGTGAACTCGTCGGCGTCATCGTGCAGTTCGGCGGCCAGACGCCGCTGAAGCTTGCCGAAGCGCTGGAAAAGAACGGCATCCCGATCCTCGGCACGGCGCCCGACGCGATCGACCTTGCCGAAGACCGCGACCGTTTCCAGAAGCTGCTGATGAAGCTCGACCTCAACCAGCCGAACAACGGCATCGCCTACTCGGTCGAGCAGGCGCGCCTCGTTGCCGCCGAGATCGGCTTCCCGCTGGTGGTGCGCCCGTCCTACGTTCTCGGCGGCCGCGCGATGCAGATCATCCATTCGGAAAGCATGCTGCAGACCTACCTGCTCGACACGGTTCCGGGCCTTGTTCCGGAGGACATCAAGCAGCGCTACCCGAACGACAAGACCGGCCAGATCAACACGCTGCTCGGCAAGAACCCGCTGCTGTTCGACAGCTACCTGACGAACGCCACGGAAGTCGACGTCGATTGCCTCTGCGACGGCAAGGATGTCTTCGTCTCGGGCATCATGGAGCATATCGAGGAAGCCGGCATTCACTCCGGCGACAGCGCCTGCTCGTTGCCGGTGCACACGCTCGACACGGCCATGGTCGACGAACTCGAGCGCCAGACGGCAGCGCTTGCCAAGGCGCTCAATGTCGGCGGCCTGATGAACGTGCAGTTCGCCATCAAGGACGGCACGATCTACGTGCTCGAAGTCAACCCGCGCGCATCGCGTACCGTGCCATTCGTCGCCAAGACGATCGGCGCGCCGATCGCCAAGATTGCCGCCCGCGTCATGGCGGGTGAAGCGCTCGATGTTGCGATCGCCGCCTATGGCGAGAAGCCGGATCCGCGCAACCTGAAGCACATTGCGGTCAAGGAAGCTGTCTTCCCCTTCGCGCGCTTCCCCGGCGTCGACACGCTGCTCGGCCCGGAAATGCGCTCGACCGGCGAAGTCATCGGTCTCGACACCGACTATGCGCTGGCTTTCGCCAAGTCGCAGCTCGGCGCCGGCGTCGACCTGCCGCGCGATGGAACGGTGTTCGTATCGGTTCGTGACGAGGACAAGACCCGGGTTCTTCCGGCAATCCGTATTCTCGTCGACATCGGCTTCAAGGTCATGGCCACGGCCGGCACCGCGCGTTTCCTCGGTGAAAACGGTATTGCTGCCACCAAGGTCAACAAGGTCCAAGAAGGCCGGCCGCACGTCGAGGACGCGATCCGCAACCGTCAGGTCCAGCTGGTCATCAACACGACCGACGGCAACAAGGCGATCTCGGACTCCAAGTCCCTGCGCCGCGCGACGCTGATGCAGAAGGTGCCCTACTACACGACGATGGCCGGCGCCGAAGCCGCCGCCCACGCGATCAAGGCGCTGAAGGCCGGCAGCCTCGAAGTGCGCCCGCTGCAGAGCTACTTCAAGGCCTGATGTTCGATGCGGCGCGCGACAAACCGCGCGCCGCTTCCATGCCCGCGAAACGATCGTCCGACGCGGCCGCTTTAATTCAAGGCCTTTGTCCGGTTCCTCCAGCTGAATGCTGGATGAATGCGCGGTTCAGCCTGCATTCTTCTGCATCATGCTCATATATGCTCCCGCGCTTCGGGATCGGAGTGGCCTCCGACAAGGCGCGATACGGGGCAAGATCGTGCAACTCTATTTCTTTGACTTGCATTGGGGCGACGAGCACTTCGTCGACGAAGACGGCATCCATCATTTCGACGAGGGTTCAGCCCTTTATTATGGGCAACGCATCGCCGACAAGATTGGCCGTGACGCAGACTACGGGTCCTTGAAGGTTCAGGTCTTTTCCAGCAATCGCAGGCTGCTTGCGACGATCGTTCCGTCGATCGGGCGCGGCGGCGAGCAGCGGGCGCTGCTTGGGCGCCGCCACGTCGGTACGCCGCTCCACGCGGCTGCCTACTGCATGTCTCCTTAAATCGACTTCGATTTAAGGACAAAGACATGCAGTAAATCAAAGTGCTACAGCGACCTTTGCGCGTCTGATAAGACGCGCGGCGCTGTAGAACGTCATCTGTCTGAACGCACGGCGCTCTCGTCACCCGCGAGCGCCCTGAGCGTCGCTCCTTCCTGACCACGCCGCGATCGTTTGGCGGCAAGCTGCACGGTTCTGAGGCCGAAATAGAGCGCTGCCGTCGATATGAGGGACGCGACGACAAAGACGGTGAACAATGCCCCGTGCATCGTGGCGACGCTTGCCTTCTCGTCGAAGCCCCGGAGGTTTGCGGCAAGCCCGCAGATTGCAGCACCAATTGCGTAGCCGGCCGATTGCAATGTCGGCAGGAAGGCCGACGTCTTGTCGCGCTCCTTGGGCGTGGACACATCCATCATCAACTGGCTGAGCGTGCCCCAGGAGATGCCGAAGCCGGCACCAATCGCGATCTGGCTCGGAAAGACCAGGCGGAATTCGTCGATGGCGACCGCGACCGTCAGGCCGGCAAGGCCCAGGCTGAGAAGTGCCGGTCCGGCCTGGATCAGCTTCACGCGCAGATCATGCGAGCGCAGGCTTGCAACGAGTATTGCAGTCAGGCTCCAGGAGATTGCCATCAGCGCGCCTGAAAATCCGGCAGCCGTGGGGCTGAAGTTCCACACATGCTGCAGGCCATAGATGAGGTAGATCGAGCCGGACGCCTGCGCCAGCGGCATCAGCAGAACGACCCAAAGCCCGGTGCCGAGCGGTTTTGCAAGCGCAAAGGCCCCGGCGGGCAGGATCGAATGTTCTGCACGCCGGTCGGTCTGGACAACCGCCCAGAGGATCGTCAGAGCCGTCGCCAGCACAGCAGTCATCAAGGGGACGCTTCCAGCCGTGGTCGATACCGATATCAGCAATATGCCGGTGCCGACGACGATCAACCGCAGGAGCGGAATCGGACGTGACTTTTTGGCCGGTACCCTTTGTGCCGGCACGATGGCAAGGACGAGCACGACGAAGATTGCGGCTGCCGGAATATTGACGCCGAAGGCCGCCCGCCAGGACCAGTGCTCCGTAAGGAAACCGGAGACGAGCGGACCGCCGAAGGCGGCCATTGCCCAGACGATGGCTTCCGCTCCGAAGATTTTCGGCACCAGCCGCGGCGGGAAGAGTTCCGGGATCAGCGCGTAGCAGACCGCGGCGATGATGCCTTCGCCGAACCCCTGGAACACGCGCCCGGCAAGCACCTGAGGCATGCTGCCTGCGGTCGTCGCGATCATCGTTCCGGCGACGAATACGACAGCGGCTGTGATCAGCGTGCCACGTGCGCCGAACCTTGCCTTGAGATTGGCAGCCACCGCCCCGCCGAGGATCGCAAAGACCAGATAGAGCGTAACCGCCCACGAAAGCAGCGTGGCGCCGCCGATCTCGGCGACAGCCGTCGGCAATGCCGTGGAAATGAAAAATTCGTTGAACGCAAAGAGTGCGACGCCAAGGCAAAGCGTGACGGTTGCGGCCAGGTAGTCTGGCCGGAGCAGTTCGTTCCAGCGGCCATCCTCTCGCGGTTCTGCGTCCAGGTCTGTCTTGATGTTGTGGTCCTTGGCCATATCCATGGGCCATGCTTCCTCGTTGATATCCTGCAGGAGCCATTCTGATACGACCTCAACCGCAGTTGAGGTAAAGCTGTTTCTGCAAAACTTGCAATCGGTTTCGTTCGTCTACAAGTTGCGGATCGTTCGTAGCCTTCGGTGGATGGTGGCGAAATATCTGGCTTTCGCGCTTCCGTTTCTGTTATAACGAAGGTTCGAAGTTTCGGACGGTTCCGGTGTTTACGCGCCGGAGACCGTTTTCTTTTGCGTTGGCGCCGCCCCAAGGGCGGCGCCTCGTGCTTGATGAAGGACAATGAAATGGTCGAAAAAGTGCCGATGACACAGGGTGGATTCGTCAACCTGCAGGAGGAGCTGCGCTGGCGCCAGCAGGAAGAACGACCACGAATCATCGAGGCGATTGCCGAAGCCCGTGCACATGGCGACCTGTCGGAAAATGCCGAATACCATGCCGCCAAGGAGGCGCAGAGCCATAACGAAGGCCGTGTCACTGAGCTCGAAGACTTGATCGCCCGCGCGGAAGTCATTGATCTCTCGAAGATGTCCGGCTCCAAGATCAAGTTCGGTGCCAAGGTCAAGCTCGTTGACGAGGACACCGAAGAAGAAAAGACCTATCAGATCGTCGGCGACCAGGAAGCCGACGTGAAGGCTGGCCGAATCTCGATCTCGTCGCCGATCGCACGCGCCTTGATCGGCAAGGAAGTCGGCGATTCCATCGAAGTGAACGCCCCCGGCGGCTCCAAGGCCTACGAAATTCTCGCGGTCAACTGGGGCTGATCAGCCCCAGCTGGGGCGAAGCCTCCCTTCGCCCCGTTTCTCCCTTTCCAAAAGACGATCGTTGCTCGCGCAAGGAGTGCGCTTTCGTGGCCGATATCCGGAACGTCGAGGTCATCGCTCCCAACTTCAAGCGCCGCCTCTCGGGCGTGACGTCCACCATTATCCAGTTGATTCCGATCCAGCGCGCGCTTGGCGAGAAGATCGCCGTGCTTGGCCCTGGACTGCCGGACACCCTACCCTCGATCCGATTCCGCGATCTCCTGCGCTTGTGGAGTGCACCCGATGGCCGACCCTGCCGGGTCTGGCACGCGCGCCGCAATGTCGAGATGCTGCCGGCGATCATGCTGCGCGATCTGCTCGGCATGAAGCTGAAGATCGTCTTCACCTCGGCCTCGCAGCGCCGCCACACTGGCTGGAGCAAGTTCCTGATCTCAAGGATGGATGCGGTGATTGCGACGAGCGGCAAGACCGCCGCCTATCTCGAAGTGCCGAACACGGTGATCCTGCACGGCATCGATACGAAACGTTTCCAGCCGCCGGCCGATGCGGGCGCGGCCAAGTCTGCGCTCGGGCTTGATCCCGCGCAGAAATATGTCGGCTGCTTTGGACGGGTGCGTAAGCAGAAGGGAACCGATCTCTTCGTCGATAGCATGATCGCGCTCTTGCCCTGCCGGCCGGGCTGGAGCGCCATCGTCGCGGGGCGCGCGACCGGCCCGCATGTGGCGTTCGAGAACGAACTGAAGGAGCGCGTCGCAAAGGCCGGCCTGACGGACCGCATCCGTTTCGTCGGCGAGCACACCAATATCCCCGATTGGTATCGCGCGCTCGATCTCTTCATCGCGCCGCAGCGCTGGGAAGGTTTTGGCCTGACGCCGCTCGAAGCCATGGCGACCGGGGTTCCGGTCGTTGCGACCGATGTCGGTGCCTTTTCGGAACTGGTCGTCGTCGGCGAGCAGGAAACCGGTACGATCATTGCTGCAAACGATCTGCAGGCGATGGTCGAGGCGACGGCCAGCTTCATGGACAATGACCGCCGTCGTACGATGGCAGGCGCCAACGGCCTGGGGCTGACCTGCGCCTCCTTCGCGATCGAGGGCGAGGCCCGCGCGATCAACGCTGTCTACGAGCGGCTGATGCGCTTCTGACCGGCTGCCATCTTGATGGCAGCCGCGCGATGGACGTTGCCTCAGCGCTTCGAAGCGAAGAGCTTCAAATAGGCGTCGGTAATAGCCTGCTTCGAGAACTGGTTCATCAGTGTCTCGTGGCCGCGTTCGGCAAGGCGGTCGCCAAGCGACGTGTCGCTCGCGATGCGGTCGATCGCCTGGGCGAAGCCATCGGCATCGCCGATATCGACCATCAAGCCGTTCTCGCCGTCGCGCATGAACCATTGCGGTCCTTCCGAACGGCTGGAGACGACGGGCGTCCCCTGGGCCCAGGCCTCGAGGATGACATTGCCGAGCGGCTCATGGCTCGATGCCATGACGAAAATGTCCGAAGCGGCGAGGAAGGGACGCGTATCCTTCTGCCAGCCCGCAAAGCGCACGCGCTTCGAAACGCCGAGATCGGCCGCCAGCTTTTCCAGATTTCCACGTTCTTCGCCGTCGCCGACCAGCCAGAGATAGGCGTCCGGTACCTTGGCGATGGCCTGGATCAGCGTGTGGAAGCCCTTGCGCGGAACGAACCGCCCCATCGACATGACGACCGGCACATTCTCCGGCGTATCGAGCGTGGCGCGACTGACTGGCGCGACGCGGTCCGTCCCGGTGAAGTTGGAGATCACCTCGACGTCGCGTTTCCAGCCGATCTTGCGCACATGCTCGGCAATGCCCGGCGTGTTGCACACGAGGCAATCCGTGTTGCGGAAATAGTCGAGGCGCAGCGGATAATCGCCAAGCCGGGAAATCTTGATGCAGCCCTTGTAGTTCGGCATCAACCGGCTCGCGCGCGGCATCCAGGCAAAGAGCGCGTCCGGCTTCTCGCGGCGCGCCATGCTGCTGACCTTCATCGGCAATAGGATCCGGTCGAGCGACAGGTTGCGGAAATTGCTTTCGATGATGCGTGTCGCACCTTCGATATCCTTCCGCCAGATGCGTCCGGGCCGGATGACCGAGGTCTGCTCGACGCCGCGCTCGCCAAGCGCATTCACCAGATGAACGAAGAAGCGCTCTGCGCCGCCGTCCTTGCCGAAATGAAAGTGCATGATTTTCATGGAAACCTCACGGGCTGGTCTGGCGCCGTTCCATGTCGTCATGGTTCGGACGGCGCTTCAGCGCGTGCCTCTGATAGATCTTGGCTGCGGTCAGGAAGGCGTAGACCGCCCCCGTCATCGCTTCGATGAAGCCCGGAAAGCCGCAGCGCCAAAGGCCGTTGCGGAAATAGAGCCGATAGAAATAGAGCGGTGGGCTGAACAACATCTTGTAGGGGCGTGCGGACTTTCCGGCCGCAAACTGCTGATCTGCCTTCAGCGTCGAGTATTTGTTTTCCTTGAGGATCTGCTCGTCGATGATCAGCGGCCGGTAATGCAGCAGGCTGCCCTTGCGCGCGGCGCCGACGGCACCGTCCGGAACGATACCCTCATGGACCTTCTGGTTGAGGTCGTAGCGCCCCCTGCCCTGACGGATCAGCCTGAGGTTCCGCCGCTCGTGCACGCGCTCGGGCGTGTAGCCGTAGCCGATCAGATACGGCCTGCGGGCCACGCGCCAGCCGACTGTCTCTGCCGGTGCGTCGAGCAGCGATGGCAGCAATGCCTTCAGCGGTTCGTCGAGGCGCTCGTCGGAATCTATATTGAGGCACCACGGCTGCGTGCATTGATCAAGCGCGAACTGCTTCTGGCCGGCATAGCCCCGCCACGGCTCATGCAGGAAGCGGATCGGCCAGCCCTTGTCGATATAGGACTGCACGAGTGCCGGCGTGCCGTCGGTCGACCCGGAGTCGACGATGACGATTTCCGCGCATTGCTCGAGGCTCTCGATACAATTGCCGAGATAGGCTTCTTCGTTCTGGCAGATGATGAAGGCGGAAAGCGGAAGCTTGCTCATGGGCGGGCCTTAGATCTGTACGAGGCCGATATCCTTGACCTGGCGAATGGTCAGCATCGTGCGCACGGTGTCGACCCGTTCGTTGGCCGTCAGCACTTCGATGACGAAGTCCTGGAAAGTCGTCAGATTCTCGGCGACACAATGCAGCAAAAAGTCGCTTTCGCCGGAAACCGTCCAGGCCTGGCGGACGATCTGCCATTCGGCGGTGGCCGCGGCGAAGGCCTTGAGATCGGCTTCCGACTGGCGCTTGAGGCCCACCATGCAGAAGGCGACCAGGTCGAAGCCGAGCGCCGGTGCGTTCAAGAGCGCATGATACCCCTTGATGACGCCCGTTTCCTCGAGCTTGCGCACGCGCCTGAGGCAGGGCGGCGCGGAGATGCCGACCCGTTGGGCGAGATCGACATTGGTCATCCGGCCATCACGCTGGAGCTCGCGAAGGATCTTGAGATCGATTGCGTCGAGCTCGACTTGTTTCGTCATGAACGTTCGTCCTTTTTGCGTGGTGACTTTATGCGCGAGGGCAAAGTCGAAAACTTGGTTTTTGCTGACGGCTGGGCTGGCCCCAATGGCCGGCGATGTTGACAGATGGCGTCCCCTATCCCGGCGCAGCCGCGATCGTCTCGGTCGAGGTTCTCGGTAAGGCGCGCTTCAAAAGGGCGAGGTCTCGAGTCGATGCGTGGCCGAGCGCAGCGCGTTCGCGATGGAACCAAGCACGGCCGGCATTCAACCCCATATGCTTCTCCAGCAAAGTGAATCCGCGTGAAATATCGCCAAACCCGCTGGACAACAAGCAGTCCCGCCGACTATTCGCGGGAAAATGGCTTGGCTGACACCGGTCTTGCCGCAAAAATGGGTCGCCACCGCCCGAAGCGGCACGGGCCAGGCCCGATGCGGCGTCCATTCCGGCGTCGCACCGCGCGCAGCTTGACGCTCGGTGTTGCCGATCGCAGGGCCGAACCTGGTGCACAAACGCGTCATCTGGTGGCAAAACTAGGCTTGGCGCTCAAGCACTTGTGTGTATCAGGCCCGACGCCCTTGAAAGTCATGGCAGGGAATCCCTAAACTATGGAACTATTTCCCATTGACGCAATGGAATCGGACGAGAGCGTTCCCTCTCCCCGTGAACGAAGGACAAGACTATGACTGCCCGTCACGTGAAAGTGCTGATCATCGGCTCCGGCCCGGCTGGCTATACGGCCGCCATCTATACGGCGCGCGCCATGCTTGAGCCGGTTTTGATCGCCGGCATGGAACAGGGCGGCCAGTTGATGATCACCACCGACGTGGAGAACTATCCGGGCTATGCCGATCCGGTTCAGGGTCCCTGGATGATGGAGCAGATGCTGAAGCAGGCGACCCATGTCGGCGCCGAGATCGTCAACGATCTCGTGACCGACGTCGATCTGTCGGTGCGCCCGTTCCGCATCAAGACCGATAGCGGTACCGACTGGACGGCGGACGCCCTGATCATCGCCACCGGCGCCAAGGCGAAGTGGCTCGGCATCGAGACCGAGCCGACCTTCATGGGCTTCGGCGTCTCGGCCTGCGCGACCTGTGACGGTTTCTTCTACCGCAACAAGGACGTGATCGTCGTCGGTGGCGGCAACTCGGCCGTGGAAGAAGCGCTGTACCTCTCGAACCTCGCCAAGACCGTCACCGTCGTGCACCGCCGCGATTCCTTCCGGGCTGAAAAGATCCTGCAAGAGCGCCTGTTCGCCAAGCCGAATGTCAAGGTGATCTGGGACCACGAGGTCGTCGAATATCTGGGTGCGCCCGCCAAGCCGCCAATGCCCGCATCGGTCAACGGCGTGAAGCTGCGCAACACCAAGACCGGCGAGACCTCGGACATGGTGACCGACGGCGTCTTCGTCGCGATCGGTCATGCCCCGGCGGTCGAACTTTTCAAAGGCAAGCTTCGGCAAAAGTCCAACGGCTATCTGTGGACCGCGGCCGATTCGACGGCGACCGACGTGCCCGGCGTTTTTGCCGCAGGCGACGTGACGGACGACATCTATCGTCAGGCGGTGACGGCGGCCGGCATGGGCTGCATGGCAGCGCTTGAGGCCGAGAAATACCTGGCGGGTCATATGCCCGTCGCAATTGCAGCCGAATAGAAGCTGCGAATCGGGGTGGTGCCGCTGAGGCACCTCGCCCCGTGTGGGAACAGACGCATCAGCCACATCCGGGAGACAAGACCCCGTCTCCCGGAGTGGTTTCATATGGGGGACTTCATGTCGCTGGACTGGGACAAACTGCGCATTTTTCACGCGGCGGCCGAGGCTGGGTCGTTCACCCATGCGGCAGACAAGCTTCATCTCTCTCAGTCTGCGATCAGCCGGCAGGTGAGTTCGCTAGAGCAGGACGTCGGCATCAAGCTTTTCCACCGTCATGCGCGCGGCCTGATCCTCACCGAACAGGGCGAGATCCTCTACCGGACGGCGCACGAAGTGCTGATGAAGCTCGAGAGCGTCAAAGTCCAGCTGAGCGAAACCACCGACAAACCGAGCGGCAAGCTGCGCATCACCACGACTGTCGGTCTCGGCCAGGGATGGCTCACGGACAAGATCCAGGAATTCATGTCCCTGCACCCGGACGTGCAGGTCCAGCTCATCCTCGACAACGAGGAGCTCGACGTGAACATGCGTCATGCCGACTGCGCCATCCGCCTGCGCCAGCCGCAGCAGTCGGACCTCATCCAGCGCAAGCTCTTCACGGTGCACATGCACGTCTACGCAGCGCCGTCCTACATCAACAAATACGGTGAGCCGCAGTCGGTCGAGGACCTCGACAATCACCGGATCATCACCTTCGGCGAACCGGCGCCGAATTATTTGCTCGACGTCAACTGGCTCGAGATCGCCGGGCGCGATTCCGACAATCCGCGGGTGTCGCACCTGCAGATCAACAGCCAGACCTCGATCAAGCGCGCCTGCCTTCTGGGCATCGGCGTCGCCATGCTGCCGGACTATATCGTCGGCCGCGACCCGGGCCTGATACAGTTGCCGATCAGTGCCGACATTCCGTCGTTCGATACCTATTTCTGCTATCCGGACGAGATGAAGAACGCAGCGAAGCTCAAGGTCTTCCGCGATTACATCGTCGCCAAGGCCCGAAACTGGAACTTCTGACGTCGAGCCAGCAAATGCTCTTTTTGTGAGCATTTCTTTATCATCTTTATAACTATCTGTTTTTGCTGTTTTATTTTTAATGCGCCCACATTCTTGTGCGGCGCATTTTCGTTGTGCGATGCAGAAATAGGCAGGGATGCGCACATGGCATGGCTGTCATGCATATTAAATGATTGCTGCCCGCCCAAAAAAGCAGCATACCAAACCCAGCTGATGCATCTTTGGTGGCTTCTCCTCCCAGTGCCACCGCAGCAGCTGTTCCCCTCTGGAGGTTTAAATTACCTTCACAACTTATAAGGGCCCAAGTCTTCTTGTGGCCCTCTTTTTTTGTCTACTACTGTTAGATACAGGCGAGCCGTGATGAAAATCACAGCCGGCTATTGAAAGCCGATACTTCGCTTCCCATATCAAAATGCAGCTGATGCATTCTTGGTGGCTTCTCCTCCCCCGCCACCGCATTAGCTGTTCCCCTCTGGAGGTTCTCATTACCTTCACAACTACAAGGGCCCAAGTTTTCTTGAGGCCCTCTTTTTTTGCCTTCATGCTGCTCACGGTCTTGTGATTTGAATATCGTGTTTCAGCGATACATCTATCGATAAAACACGATATGGCGATATGCGATGGACAGAGACGAGATATTGAAGGCGCTTGCCCATCCAGTGCGGGTGAACATCCTCGCCTGGCTGAAAGAGCCCCAGCTCCATTTCCCGACGCAGGAACATCCGCTCGATCTCGGCGTCTGCGCCGGTCAGTTCGAACGCTGCGGCCTGTCGCAGTCGACCGTTTCCTCGCATCTCGCGGTGCTTCAGCGCGCCGGCCTCGTAACGACGCGCCGGGTCGGCCAGTGGATTTTCTACCGCCGTGATGAAGAGACGATTGCCGCTTTTCTGAAGAGCATCGGCGATCTCTGAAGCCAGCAACTCCTCCCAAGCAGACCTCCCTGAAAGGACCTCCCATGGCCTCGCTTTTTGACCCCATCACCATCGGTGACATCGCGCTGAAGAACCGCATCGTCATGGCGCCGTTGACACGCAACCGTTCACCCGGCGCCGTTCCGAACACGCTGAACGTCACCTACTACGAGCAGCGCGCAACGGCTGGTTTGCTCATCACCGAGGGAACCGCGATCACCCAGCAGGGCCAGGGCTATGCCGACGTTCCCGGTCTCTACACGCCGGAGGCGTTGGAAGGCTGGCGCAAGGTGACGGATGCGGTGCACGCCAAGGGTGGCCGGATCGTCGTCCAGATGTGGCACGTCGGCCGAATCTCGCACAACTCTCTGCAGCCGAACGACCAGAAGCCCGTTGCGCCTTCTGCAATCCGTGCCAAATCCAAGACCTACCTGATCAATGCTGACGGTACCGGATCCTTTGCCGAAACCTCCGAGCCGCATGCGCTTGCTGTCACCGAGATCGAAGGCATCGTTGAAGACTATCGCAAGGCTGCGCGCGCCGCGATTGACGCCGGCTTCGATGGCATCGAGATCCATGCCGCCAACGGCTATCTCATCGATCAGTTCCTGCGTTCCGGCTCGAACCACCGCACCGATTCCTACGGTGGCTCGATCGAGAACCGTGCTCGCTTCCTGTTTGAGGTCATGGATACCGTGACGAAGGAAATCGGCGCCGGACGCGTCGGCATCCGTCTTTCGCCGGTCACGCCGGCCAACGACGTCTTCGATCCGGAGCCGCAGTCGGTGTTCGGCTATGTGGTCAAGAACCTGGCTCGCTATCCCCTCGCCTACATCCACATCATTGAAGGCGCGACGGGTGGCCCACGTGACCACCAGCAGGGCGACCGGCCGTTCGATTATGATGCGCTGCGCTCCACCTATGTCGCAGCCGGCGGCAAGGCGGCCTGGATGACGAACAACGGTTATGACAGGGCGCTGGCGGTAAAGACGATCGAGGACGGCGAAGCCGACCTCGTCGCTTTCGGCAAATCTTTCATCGCCAATCCGGATCTCGTCGAGCGGCTGAAGCTGGACGCGCCGCTCAACACCCCCGACCAGGCGACTTTCTATGGCGGCGGCGCCAAGGGCTACACCGACTATCCGGCCCTTGAACGGGTCGCCTGACGCTCCCACATGGCCCATGCCCCGTCACCCGACGGGGCATTTGTCCATTGGGAAATTAACCCCTTATGTTTTCTGGATATTTTGAGAAGTGGTCATTGCAGCCGGACGGCGAAATTATCGTCACGCCCTCCAGCCATCTTCATCCCGTCCGCTACCGCAACCAGTCGGCGATGCTGAAGGTCGCGCAGGATCCCGAAGAGAAATTCGGTCGCCTGCCGATGCTCTACTGGAACGGGCACGGCGCCGCCAAAGTCTTTGAGTCCGATGGTGATGCCGTCCTGATGGAGCGCGCGGACAGCCAACGCAACCTCTTCCTCATGGCGATGACGGGAAGCGATGAAGCCGTGACGCGCATCATCTGCCGCACGGTTGCCGAGCTTCACGCACCGCGCTCGACACCTGTACCGCAGGATCTTGTGCCGCTCGACAAGTGGTTCGCCTCGTTGGAGGCAGCCGCTCCTGCTCAAGGCGGCCTTTTTGCACGTGCGCTCGAGGCGGCCAAAGGCCTGTTTGTTGATCCGGAGCCGCCTGTGGTGCTTCATGGCGACGTGCATCATGCCAACATCCTCGATTTCGGCGACCGTGGCTGGCTGGCGATCGACCCGAAGCGCGTTATCGGCGATCGCGGCTACGACTATGCCAATCTCTTCTGCAATCCTGAACTGCCTCTGGTCACCGCGCCGGGCCGGCTGCAGCGGCACCTGCCCATCGTCGCCGAGGAGACCGGCCTTCACCCGCGCCGCATCCTGAATTGGGTGTTGGCCTATGCCGGGCTTTCCGCTGCCTGGTTCCTGGAGGATGGCGATGACTTCGGCGTGGAGAGCGACCTGACGATGGCGCAGATCGCAATCGCCGAGCTCGACCGTTAAGCTCAACCTGTCCTCAACAGGATGACGGCATAAATGCAGGTCTCGCCGCCGGTATTGCGGAAAACGCAATCCTGCGGCGGGCCAAGCTCCAGGCAGTCCCCCTCGCCGAGGGTGTGGGTCTCAAGGCCTTCCACGAAGGTCAGGCTGCCCTCTTTCACCCATATCCATCGACGATGGTGCGCATAGGCGGACGCCGGGATCGGTACGTCGGCGCCCGCCGGAAGCTCGACCTCGACAAGCTCGAGCGGCAGATCCGACATCGGCGACACGTGGCGCCTGAGATACCCCGTTTGCGGATCGCGCCAGACCGATTGATCCTGGCGTCGCGCCAGCCTGCCCTGGCTCATTTCTGCGCGCGCGATCAGGCTGGACATGGTGAGCCCGAACGCGCCCGCAAGCTTTGCCAGCAATGTCGCTGTCGGGCTGCTGTCGCCGCGCTCGACCTTGTGGATCATCGCGCGCGAGACACCCGAGCGCTCTGAAAGCTCGCTCAGCGACCAGCCGCGCGCTTCCCTTTCGAGCCGAATTCGTTCACTGAGCCGTTGATCCAGGCTGTCTACTTTAGTATTCATCTTGTAGTCATATAGTGAACGAATACGAGGAGCAAGCATGCTGATCCGGGCGGCCATTGAAGACGATCTGCCAGTCATCTGCGAGATCTACAACGACGCCGTGGCCAACACGACGGCGATCTGGAACGAGACCCTGGTCGATGTCGCCAATCGGACGGCCTGGCTGAAGGCCCGCGCGGACGCGGGCTATCCGGTGCTAGTGGCTGTATCCGACGAAGGCGACGTCGTCGGCTATGCGTCCTTTGGCGATTGGCGTGCCTTCGATGGTTATCGCCATACGGTCGAGCACTCCGTCTACGTTCACAAGGACCGCCGCGGCGGTGGCATTGGCCGGAAACTCATGGTCGCGCTGATCGCCGAGGCCGAACGGCTCGGCAAACATGTGATGATTGCCGGCATCGAATCGGAAAACTCGGCTTCGATCCGCCTTCACGCCCAACTGGGCTTTGTCGACACCGGCCGCATGCGCGAAGTCGGCACGAAATTCGGCCGTTGGCTCGATCTGACGTTCATGCAATTGGTGCTTCCGACAGGCTCACCACGCTAGTTCCCGGCGCCTGCCTCGACAATGGCCGTTTGTCGAGGCAGCCGGAGATGCTATGAACGCGCAGGGACAGTTTCTGGAACACCGCAACGTGGGTCTTCGACGGAAGGTGAGATCGGGCGCTTGGGCACGGGCAGCGAGAGCGGCGTTGGCGCTGCTTGTCAGTGTTCCCGCGTACAGAGCGGTCCCCGCGGCCGCTCGTATCGATGACCTCACCCTGCAACCGAAATGCGTCTATTCAGGGCTCTCGGCGGCCGACCCGGCAAAGGCACTCTGCATCAGCAAGGAGAACTTCGCCCGCGACGTCTGTGGCGTAATCGACCACTACGCCACCGTGAACGACCTGCCTTCGGCCTTCTTCGCCCGCCTGATCTGGCGCGAAAGCCTGTTTCGCCCGAACGCGGTCAGCCCCAAGGGGGCCGAAGGGATCGCGCAGTTCATGCCGGGAACGGCGAAGATGCGGGGGCTCAACAACAGCTTCGATGCCGTCGAGGCGCTCGGCAAGTCCGCGGAATACCTGAACGAGCTCAAGTCGCGCTACGGCAATCTCGGCTTTGCCGCCGCCGCCTACAATGCCGGCGAGAACGGCCTGGAGCGGTTTCTCGAGGTCGATTGGCTGCCGGCCGAAACGCGCAACTACGTACTGGCGATCACCGCCTACAGCGTCGAGGACTGGCGCGACAATCCACCGAAGACGCTCGACCTGACGCTCGACAAGGGCAAGACCTTTCTCGACGGCTGCGTGGCGCTCGCCAGCACCCGCAATCTTCGCGATATCGAGGTGATCGACGAAGCCGAATGGGCGCCCTGGGGCGTGCAACTTGCCGCACACTTTCAGAAGTCGGTGGCGCAGCGACTGTTCGTGAGCGCGGTCAAGCGTCTGCCGGAGGCGATCCGCAGCGAGAAGGCCCTCTTGCTCAGGGAGCGCAATGCCAGTTTTGGCCTGAGGATCCGCTACGCCGCACGTATCGGCCGTGAGACCCAGGCGGAAGCGAACAAGCTCTGCGCCGCCATTCGCAAGAGTGGCGGCGCCTGCCTTGTCTTCAAGAACTGACCGCGACCTGAACTCTTCGACGCGCAGCCATGCCGTTAGCCGGAACGGTTCGCCTCGCGATTCCGCGCAGCGCTTCACACTAGAACGCGATCACCAGTGGTCACGGCTGCTGACTCAACCGGCATGCAGCCCAGTCCCCTGAGCGTTGTCGCGACCGCTTCGTCGATCGGCGTATGCGGTTCTTCGCCGAGAACGGCAAGAAGTCGCTCGTTCGGCATTCTCAGAGGCTCGCGCCAAACGTAGCGCATCTTGCGCAGTTCCCTGAAGAGCGGAACGAAGGGTGAGGTAAGGCCGATCAGCCACCACGGGAAGGCCCGCACCGGCAGCTGTGGTTTGCCGGCAACGCGACGGATCGCCGCGACCATCTCCGTTCCGTCACGGTCGAGGAAGCCGCGCATGTGATAGACGGCAAAGCGCGGCAGGCGTTCGTCGCGCTCGACGAGGCGGAGCATGGTTTCGGCGACATCGGGCAGATAGGCCCATTGGTGCGCGGTGCCTTCACGGCCGGGATAGGAAATCGCCGTCAGCGGTCTTCCAGGTTTTACAAGGCCTTGCGAAAACCAGTTGTTGGCGGCGCCCGGGCCGAAGAAGTCGCCTGCCCTGACGATGATGACGCCGACCCCTGTCTCGGATGCGTCTTTCAGGCGGCGTTCCATCTCCCTGCGGATCAGGCCCTTGTCGGTATCCGGGTTCTGCGGTGCATCCTCGGTCAGAATGGGAAAGGCATCCCGGCCGAAATTGTAAATCGTTCCCGGCAGGAGGATGCGGGCACCTTCGGCTTTCGCCGCCGCGATGGTGCTGTCGAGCATCGGCAGCACCAGGGTTCCCCAGTTGCGGTAACCGGGCGGATTGACGGCGTGCACGATCAGATCGACTCCTTCTGCCGCGGCGCGAACGTCGCGCGCGTTCATGGCATCGCCTTGCCGCCAGTCGAATGCCGGCTCCGCCTGCGCCGCCTTCTCGGCGTTGCGGTTCAAGGCGCGCACCTGCCAGCCGCGCTTGCTAAGCCCGCGCGCCACGGCGCCGCCGATGCCGCCCGTCGCCCCGAGCACCAGTGCGATCTTTGTTTCTTCCTGCATCCTGGCCATGTCACGCTCCATCCGTTTCGATGGAGACAGGATCACGCATCGGTGCGCTAAACGGAATTGCCGAAAATCATTGATCGGATATACTCAAATATATGAGCAAGTTGGACCTGAGCTGGGATTTCTACAAAACGTTCCTTGCGGTGCTGCGAGAGGGATCGCTATCGGCGGCCGCCCGTGAGCTGGGTTTGACCCAGCCGACCGTTGGCCGGCACGTGGATGCCATGGAGGCAGCACTTGGCTATCCGCTCTTCGTGCGCTCCCCGCATGGGTTGCTGCCGACCGATGCCGCGCTGGCGCTCAAGCCCTATGCCGAGACGCTCTCCGCGACATCCGCGGCGCTGCTACGGGCTGCGTCCAGCCAGCGTGATGCCGTCAGCGGTACCGTGCGCATCAGCGCCAGCGAGGTCATCGGTATCGAAGTCCTGCCGCCGATCCTGGCAGCGCTTCACGAGGCCTATCCGGAGTTGACGATCGAACTCTCCGCCTCCGATGCGGTGGAAGACCTCTTGCGCCAGGAGGCCGATATCGCCGTGCGCATGGTCGCGCCCGCGCAGGAGGCTTTGATCGCCCGCCACCTCGGTGTTGTGCCCATCAGTTTTCATTCGCACCGCCGCTACATCGAGCGGCGTGGCATGCCTCAGGCCCTGGCCGACCTCGCCGATCACAGCCTGATCGGCTACGATCGGGAAACCGCGGCGATCCGGGCCATCATCGCCCGCTCGCCAGAACTGCCGGCCGCACGGTTTGCGCTCAAGGCCGATAGCAACCTTGCCCAACTGGCAGCGATCCGCGCCGGTTTCGGCATCGGCATCTGCCAGAACGGGCTGGCGGCGCGCGACCCCGATCTCCTCCCGGTGCTACCCGGCCTCTTCGAGATGAAGCTCGATACCTGGCTGGTAATGCACGAGAACTTGAAGTCGGCGCCGCGCTGCCGCGTCACGTTCGATGCGCTCGCCAAGGGCCTGCGCGACTACATTCGCGGTGTCGCGCCTGCAACTCACGACAGCGACGCTTCCGCCTCGTGCTGAGACTTACCCGGCAAGCAGCGTCGTGCCGTAGGAATTGTCGATGACACAAAGCCAGCCGGCACCCGCATTTCGAAAGACATAGGTAGCCCGCCGCACTCGGCGCCCTCCGCGTCTAGGGTGTCGAGCACCGTTTCCATGATGACAAGGGCGGTTTCGCCGCCTTCGATCACTTTCATCTCGCCCTGGCGGACCTTCAGTTGTTTCTTGAAATGTGTAGCAATCGCGACGAACGCTTTCCTGATCTCAGCCTTTCCGGTCGCATTGAGGCCGGGCTTGACGACCAGCGTCGCGTCGTCGGCGTAGAAGTCCATCAGCCTATCAACGTCTTGCGCCGTGATCGCACGGTCGGCAGCTTGGATGAGCTGTTTCAGTTCGTGATCTGACATGTCCGTCTCCTGGGCCGAAGACGGATACACAAAACCCGCCTTGCGGCGGGTTTCAGCTTCCGGAAAAAGAGCGCGCGTCAACCCACCATTCGATGAACGACGCGAATAATCGAAGCGTTGACGTTGCCGACATTTTCCATGCTTCGCGCGTAACACGCCTCGATCTCGTCGGCAAGTTGCGCCGCCCACAACGGGGCATGTGGGCTGCCAATAAAAAGCCCGCCATAACGGCGGGCTTTCAAGAAATTGGCGCTTCGATCGCGTGGACAGTTAACCCTCGGATTCGGCTGGCGTTTCCGGCGCGCCGTTTTCGATCGCCGCCTCCTCGCCTTCCTCGTCGCCCTCAGGCTCGCTGATGCGTTCGACCGAAACGACCTTCTCGTCCTTAGCGGTCGAGAAGATGGTGACACCCTTGGTGGCGCGGCTCGCAAGCCGAACGCCATTGATCGGCACGCGGATCAACTGGCCGCCATCGGAGACGAGCATGATCTGGTCGTTGTCTTCGATCGGGAAGGCTGCGACGAGTACGCCGATTTCCGCCGTCTTCGAGGTGTCGGTGGCGCGGATGCCCTTGCCGCCGCGGCCCGAGGTGCGGAAATCGTAGGAGGACGAACGTTTACCGAAGCCCTTCTCCGAGACCGTCAGCACGAACTGTTCGCGCGCTTTCAGCTCCTCGAAGCGTTCGTTCGAAAGCTCTCCGCCGTCGGTGACTTCCTCGCCGACGAGGGCGATTTCTTCCTCGTCGCCGTTCGTCGCCCGACGCTCCGCGGCAGCGCGCTTGAGATAGGCTGCACGCTCCCATGGTTCGGCATCGACATGGCCAAGGATCGCCATCGAGATGATGCGGTCGCCGTCGCCGAGGTTGATGCCACGAACGCCGATCGAGTTGCGGCCGGCAAAGACGCGCACGTCGTCGACCGGGAAGCGGATGCACTGGCCGAGCGCCGTCGTCAGCATGACGTCGTCATGCTCCGTGCAGGTGTCGACGGAGAGGATCTCGTCGCCCTCCTCTTCGAGCTTCATTGCGATCTTGCCGTTGCGGTTGACCTGGACGAAGTCCGACAGCTTGTTGCGGCGAACCGTGCCGCGCGTCGTCGAGAACATGACGTCGAGGTTTTCCCAGGTCGCCTCGTCCTCGGGCAGCGGCATGATGGTGGTGATGCGCTCGCCGGGTTCCAGCGGCAGCATGTTGATCAGCGCCTTGCCGCGCGATTGCGGCGTGCCGATCGGCAGGCGCCAGACCTTCTCCTTGTAGACGATACCACGGGAGGAGAAGAACAGAACCGGCGTATGGGTGTTGGCAACGAATAGCCGGGTAACGAAATCCTCGTCCCTGGTCGCCATGCCCGAACGGCCCTTGCCGCCGCGGCGCTGCGCCCGGTAGGTCGTCAGCGGCACGCGCTTGATATAGCCGAGATGCGAAACGGTCACGACCATGTCTTCACGGGCGATGAGATCCTCATCGTCCATGTCGGGGCCGCCTTCCATGATTTCGGACCGGCGCGGCGTGCCGAACTCGTCGCGGATGGCGACGAGTTCGTCCTTGACGATGCTCATGATGCGCAGGCGCGAGGACAGGATGTCGAGGTAATCCTTGATTTCCTCGCCGATCTTGTTGAGTTCGTCACCGATTTCATCACGGCCGAGCGCTGTCAGGCGCTGCAGGCGCAGGTCGAGAATGGCGCGGGCCTGCTCTTCCGAGAGGTTGTAGGTGCCGTCCTCGTTGATGCGGTGGCGCGGGTCGTCGATGAGGCGAATGAGGCTCTCGACGTCGTGGGCCGGCCAGCGACGCTCCATCAACTGCTCGCGCGCCGTTTGCGGGTCTGGCGCATGGCGAATGAGCTTGATGATTTCGTCGATATTGGCAACAGCGATGGCGAGACCGACGAGCACGTGGGCGCGGTCACGCGCCTTGCGCAGCAGGTACTTCGTACGCCGGCTAACAACTTCTTCGCGGAACGAGACGAAGGCCCTGAGCATGTCGAGCAGCGTCATGTGCTCGGGCTTGCCGCCGTTCAGCGCCACCATGTTGCAGCCGAAGGAGGTCTGCAGCGGCGTGTAGCGGTAGAGCTGGTTCAGGATGACGTCGGCATTGGCGTCGCGCTTCAGTTCGATGACGACGCGATAGCCCTGGCGGTCCGATTCGTCGCGCAGGTCCGAGATGCCCTCGATGCGCTTCTCGCGCACCAGTTCGGCCATCTTCTCGATCATCGTCGCCTTGTTCACCTGGAACGGGATCTCGGTGATGATGATCTGCTCACGGTCGCCGCGCATCGGCTCGATATGGGCGCGGCCGCGCATGATGACCGAGCCGCGGCCGGTCTCGTAGGCCGAGCGGATGCCGGAGCGGCCGAGGATCAGCGCGCCGGTCGGGAAATCGGGTCCCGGGATGATTTCCATCAGTTCCGGCAGTTCGATCGCCGGATTGTCGATCAGCGCCATGCAGCCGTTGATGACCTCGACGAGATTATGCGGCGGGATGTTCGTCGCCATGCCGACGGCGATGCCGCCGGCGCCGTTGACGAGCAGGTTCGGGAACTTCGCGGGAACGACGGCCGGCTCCTGGAGCGTGCCGTCATAGTTGTCGCGGAAGTCGACCGTTTCCTTGTCGAGGTCGTCGAGAAGCGAATGCGCGGCCTTCTGCAGGCGGCATTCGGTGTAGCGCTCGGCTGCCGGCGGGTCGCCGTCGACGGAACCGAAGTTGCCCTGGCCGTCGATCAGCGGCAGGCGGAGAGACCAATCCTGCGCCATGCGCGCCAGCGCGTCGTAGATCGCCGCGTTGCCGTGCGGGTGATACTTACCCATCACGTCCCCGGTCACACGGGCGCATTTGACGTATTTCTTGTTCCAGTCGATGCCGAGCTCGCTCATCCCGTAGAGGATGCGGCGGTGCACGGGTTTCAGACCGTCACGCACGTCGGGAAGCGCGCGGCTGACGATGACGCTCATCGCGTAATCGAGATAGGACCGCTGCATTTCCTCGATGATGGAAATCGGCTCGATGCCTGGCGGAGTTTTTCCGCCGCCGGGGGTGCTTTGCTCAGTCAATGGTGATCACGATCTTTGTTCAGAATCAGTCGGATATTTATAGCGGATTGCCACGGGAATCGCCAATTTGCGGCCCACAGCACCATTCGTCCGCCCGGGTGTGAAGATGTCACTGTAACGCTTTGATTCGCTGCATGATTCGTTCGAATGTCCGGATCCGGGGCCGAAGAGCCATGCGGCAGTTGTGAACAGTCTTTTGCCGCCAGAGCAGGCTTTTCTAGGGCATCACGCGGGAAATCGGAAGGCCCCCACCGCCAATGGCCGAGACGCCGTGCATTTGCGGCCCGATTGCGGAAAGGAATTGCTCATTAAGTCATTGCTGAGACTTTGTTTGCCGCCCTCTTTCCAAGCGCCCGCCGCTTGCCTAACAATGCCTTCCTGCCACCGGGAAAACCCGGGGCAAAATCCGGAAGGGGAAACGGATGTTCAATGTCGACCTCCTGGTCAATGCGCTCACCACGCTTCTCGTCACGCTCGATCCGCCTGGCCTTGCGCCGATCTTCCTGAGCCTGACGGTCGGCCTCAGCCGGCAGGAGCGCTTTCAGGTGGCGACGCGCGGTTCGCTCATCGCCTTCTTCATCCTTGCCGCCTTCGCCGTGTTCGGCAACGGCATTCTGGGGCTACTCGGCATTTCGATCGGCGCCTTCCGCATCGCCGGCGGCCTGCTGCTCTTCTGGATCGCCTTCGAGATGATTTTCGAGAAGCGGCAGGAGCGCAAGGAAAAGACCGGCGAAAACGCGACCGTCAAGGACCACATCCATAACATCGCGGTGTTCCCTCTGGCCTTGCCGCTGATTGCCGGGCCGGGCGCGATCTCGGCCACGATCCTGCTCGCCGGCTCGTTCCCGACGGCGGTCGAACGCGCGCAGCTCTTGATCGTCATAGCGCTGTCGATGTTCAGTCTGTTTCTGGCGCTTGTCATCGCCGAGCGCATCGATCGGTTCCTCGGCGTCACCGGCCGAGCTATCCTCACCCGCCTGCTCGGCGTCATCCTGGCGGCCCTTGCCGTCCAGTTCGTCGTCGATGGCGTCAAATCCGCAATGGCCCTCTAGCCCAGCCGGAAGCCGTCATCGTGAGGTGACTGCGGCCCCCTTCGGACAACAAAAAACGCCGTGCCCCAAAAGGACACGGCGCCCAAAACGAAGCGCGTTGGATACGGCGATCAGAACGGAATGTCGTCGTCCATATCGCGCGAGAAGCCGCCGCCCTGGCCGCCTTGACCACCCTGGCCACCACCCGAACGGCCTCCACCGGAGGACTGGCGCGGCTGGTCATAGTCATCGTAACCACCGCCCCCACCGCCGTAGTTGCTGCCACCAAAGTCGCCGCCACCACCACGGCTGACGCCGGAGCCACCGCCCTCGCCGCGGCCGTCGAGCATCGTCAGCGTCGAGTTGAAGCCCTGCAGCACGATTTCCGTCGAATAGCGGTCGTTGCCATTCTGGTCCTGCCACTTGCGGGTCTGCAGTGCGCCTTCGATGTAGAGCTTGGCGCCCTTCTTCACATATTGCTCGACAACCTTGCACAGGCCCTCGTTGAAGACGACGACCGTATGCCATTCGGTCTTTTCCTTGCGCTCGCCGCTGTTGCGGTCGCGCCAGGTTTCCGAGGTTGCGATGCGCAGGTTGGCGATCGGCCGGCCGTCCTGCGTGCGCCGGATTTCCGGGTCTGCCCCGACATTTCCGATCAAGATCACCTTGTTGACGCTTCCAGCCATGTTGCTTTTCCCGTGGTTTCACCGCGCCTAAGGCACGGCTTGGAATTTCAAGAGCGCGCATCTTAGCGGTCTGAACCCGCCGATACGCCCCGCCTCGCACATAATCCACAACAGTTTTGGTCGTTTTATGTGCGTTTTGTTCTTTCTTTGTTCTAGTATTTGGCTATGATCCTGTCAACCGACTCGAATTGGCCGCCTCTTTTGCCGATTGCGCCTCGACATGGGCGTTAGCGTCATTACATAGGGGGCTTTCAACCGACATGCAAAAGCTGGCTTCCGATGAGTGAACTCAAGACCATCTCCATTCGTGGTGCGCGCGAGCACAATCTGAAAGGCATCGACCTCGATCTGCCGCGCAACAAGCTGATCGTGATGACCGGCCTATCCGGTTCCGGCAAGTCGTCTCTTGCCTTCGACACGATCTACGCCGAAGGGCAGCGCCGCTATGTCGAGAGCCTGTCGGCCTATGCGCGTCAGTTCCTCGAAATGATGCAGAAGCCGGATGTCGACCAGATCGACGGCCTGTCGCCGGCGATTTCGATCGAACAGAAGACGACCTCGCGCAACCCGCGCTCGACGGTCGGTACCGTCACCGAAATCTACGACTATATGCGCCTGCTCTTTGCGCGCGTCGGCGTGCCCTATTCGCCGGCGACGGGCCTCCCGATCGAAAGCCAGACAGTCAGCCAGATGGTCGATCGCGTGCTCGAATTCGGCGAAGGCACGCGCCTGTACATTCTTGCGCCGCTCGTTCGCGGCCGCAAGGGCGAGTACAAGAAGGAACTCGCTGAGCTGATGAAGAAGGGCTTTCAGCGCGTCAAGGTCGACGGCACCTTCTACGAGATCGCCGAGGTTCCCACACTCGACAAGAAGTATAAGCACGACATCGACGTGGTGGTCGACCGTGTCGTCGTCCGCCCGGACCTGGCCAGTCGTCTTGCCGACAGCCTGGAGACCTGCCTGACGCTGGCCGATGGTCTTGCCGTGGCTGAGTTCGCCGACAAGCCGCTGCCGCCGGAAGAAACGGCTGCCGGCGGTTCGGCCAACAAGTCGCTGAACGAAACGCATGAACGCGTGCTGTTTTCTGAAAAGTTCGCCTGCCCGGTCTCCGGCTTCACGATCTCCGAGATTGAGCCGCGTCTGTTCTCGTTCAACAATCCCTTCGGCGCGTGCCCGACCTGCGACGGACTCGGCAGCCAGCAGAAGATCGACGTGGCGCTGATCGTGCCCGAGGAACACCGGACGCTTCGCGACGGCGCGATTGCGCCCTGGGCGAAATCCTCCTCTCCCTATTACAACCAGACGCTGGAAGCGCTCGGCAAGGTCTTCGGCTTCAAGCTCGGAAACCGCTGGGAGGAACTGTCCTCTGCAGCGCAGAATGCGATCCTGCACGGAACCGAAGAAAAGATCGTCTTCCATTACGAGGACGGCGCCCGCTCCTACAACACCACCAAGAACTTCGAAGGCATCGTGCCCAATCTCGAGCGCCGCTGGAAGGAAACCGACAGCGCCTGGGCGCGCGAGGAGATCGAGCGGTATATGTCGGCAGCGCCCTGCCCGGCCTGCGCCGGCTTCCGCCTGAAGCCTGAGGCGCTGGCGGTCAAGATCGACAAGCTGCACATTGGCCAGGTCACCGAGATGTCGATCCGCATTGCGCGCGACTGGTTCGAGGCTCTGCCGGCCCATCTCAATACCAAGCAGAACGAGATCGCCGTCCGCATCCTCAAGGAAATCCGCGACCGTCTGCGCTTCCTCAACGACGTTGGCCTCGAATATCTGAGCCTGTCGCGCAATTCCGGAACGCTCTCGGGCGGTGAAAGCCAGCGTATCCGGCTTGCCTCGCAGATCGGCTCGGGTCTCACGGGCGTTCTTTACGTGCTCGACGAGCCGTCGATCGGCCTGCACCAGCGCGACAACGCACGCTTGCTCGAGACGCTTCGCCATCTTCGCGACATCGGTAACACCGTGATCGTCGTCGAGCATGACGAGGACGCGATCCTGACGGCCGACTATGTCGTCGATATCGGTCCGGCTGCCGGCATTCATGGCGGCGAGGTCATCGCGCAAGGGGCGCCCACCGATATCATGGCCAATCCGAAGTCGCTGACCGGCAAGTATCTCTCCGGCGAACTTTCGGTCTCCGTTCCAGCCGAGCGTCGCAAGCCGAAGAAGAAGAAGGAAATCACCGTTGTCGGCGCCCGCGCCAACAACCTCAAGAACGTCACCGCCTCGATCCCGCTTGGCGTCTTCACCGCCGTGACCGGTGTTTCGGGTGGCGGCAAGTCGACCTTCCTGATCGAGACGCTCTACAAGGCTGCCGCCCGCCGCATCATGGGCGCGCGTGAAAACCCCTCCGAGCATGACCGCATCGATGGTTTCGAGCATATCGACAAGGTGATCGATATCGACCAGTCGCCGATCGGCCGCACGCCGCGCTCGAACCCGGCGACCTACACCGGTGCCTTCACGCCGATCCGTGACTGGTTCGCTGGCCTGCCGGAGGCAAAGGCGCGCGGCTACCAGCCGGGCCGCTTCTCCTTCAACGTCAAGGGCGGCCGCTGCGAAGCGTGCCAGGGCGACGGCGTCATCAAGATCGAGATGCACTTCCTGCCGGATGTCTACGTCACCTGCGACGTCTGCCACGGCAAACGCTACAACCGCGAAACGCTCGACGTGCACTTCAAGGGGAAGTCGATTGCCGACGTGCTCGACATGACCGTCGAGGAAGGCGTCGAGTTCTTTGCCGCCGTGCCTGCCGTGCGCGACAAGTTGGTGACGCTGAACCAGGTGGGCCTCGGCTACATCAAGGTCGGTCAGCAGGCAAACACGCTCTCAGGCGGTGAAGCGCAGCGCGTCAAGCTGGCCAAGGAGCTTTCGAAGCGCTCCACCGGCCGTACGCTTTATATCCTCGACGAGCCGACCACCGGTTTGCATTTCCACGACGTAGCCAAGCTTCTTGAAGTTTTGCATGAGCTCGTCAACCAGGGCAATTCCGTCGTGGTCATCGAGCACAATCTCGAGGTCATCAAGACCGCCGACTGGATCATCGACTTCGGTCCCGAAGGCGGCGACGGTGGCGGCGAGGTCATCGCCAAGGGCACGCCTGAGGAGGTGGTCAAGGAGAAACGCTCCTATACCGGCCAGTTCCTCAAGGAGTTGCTTGAGCGCCGGCCAATGAAGAAGGTCGAGGCGGCGGAGTGAACGCCTCGGCGCGGATCAGCGACCGGAAAAGGTGATCGCGGCGTGATGCGGCCTGCACGTCTGGAAGATCTGGCGGCGGTGCAAGGCGTGACGGAGGCGGCCTACGCGCCCTATCGGGTGCTCCTTGGCGGGCCGCCGCTCCGGTCACCGAGGATTACAGCCCGCGCATTCTTCGCGGCGAGGTTTGGCTTCGGGAGCGAGATGGCGTTGTCACGGCGGTTGCGGTCTTCGAGCGGCACGCCGATCACCTGTTGATCTTCAGCATTGCAGTTGCGCCTGCCTATCAGGGCCAGGGGCTCGGTATCGAACTGCTGAAGCTCCTGGACGGCAAGGCGGTTGAGTGGGGCTTGCCGGAAGTTCGACTCTATACCAATTCACGCATGGAGCGAAATATCGCGCTCTATCGCGACTATGGATTTCAAGAAACGGGTCGCCGACCCAATCCCTATCGTCCAGGGTGGACACTCGTGGACATGGCGAAATCGATCAAAGACTGAGAAGCACGCGGTCAAGCGACGACCGTTGTTGAGGAGGATGGCATGGCAAAATCCGGAAAGATCCGCGTTGGTATCGGCGGCTGGACCTTCGAGCCCTGGGAAGGCACCTTCTATCCGAGCACGCTGGCAAAGAAGCGGCAGCTCGAATATGCTGGCAAACAGCTGCGCGCCATCGAGGTGAACGGCACCTATTACTCCTCGCAAAAGCCTGAGACCTTCGCCAAGTGGGCTTCCGAGGTGCCCGAGGATTTCATCTTTTCGCTGAAGGCCAGCCGCTTCGTCACCAACCGCAAGGTTCTCTCGGAAGCCGGTGAATCCATGGAGCGATTCCTGACGCAAGGGTTGACTGAGCTCGGGCCGCATCTTGGACCGATCCTGTGGCAGTTCGCACCGACAAAGAAGTTTGAACCGGATGATTTCGAGGGTTTTCTGAAACTTCTGCCGGGGAAGCAGGATGGGCTTCCGCTCCGCCATGTGGTCGAGGTCCGCAATCCCACCTTCCAGGTTCCGGAGTTCGTGGCGCTGCTGGAGAAATACGGCGTCGCCGTGGTGCTCGCCGAACATGCTGATTATCCGATGATCGCCGACGTCACCGCCGATTTCGTCTATCTGCGCCTGCAGAAGGGCAGCGATGATATCGAGACCTGCTATGCGGCCGACAAGCTCGACCTCTGGGCCGAGCGCGCCAAGAGCTTTGCCGGCGGCGACGAGCCGAGCGGGCTTGAAAAGAGCGCCCCGGAGCGCACGGTCAAGAAGGAGCCGCGCGACGTGTTTGCCTACTTCATCACCGAGGGCAAGGTGAACGCGCCAAACGGTGCGCGCGAGCTGCAGAAGCGCGTCGATTGAGTTTCAAGGTGGGATCAGTGCCGCGCTACTGGTCCCGCTCGCCACTCACGAGCCCACTGGTCGTAGTGCCTGTGCCGGCCGGGAGTGGGATTGGAATATGGCGCCAGAGGTAGTGGCGGCATTCCGTTTGGCCCCCAAAAGACCAATGGTCTCAAGGCGTATGACGCGAATCACCACGCCCACCCCATATCGCTTTTCTGAACGCAACCGCGGGTGCCGTTAGGGGCGGTTTTTATGTGGTTTTTTACCCGTCAATTTTTTGATCTGGCGCTGGCCGTTGCGTCAGGCTCACAGGCAACCTCTGGAAGTGCCTGATTTTCATGGGGTTGGCCGATGTCCCCGTTTTCCACAGTCGGTTCACACAACATCTAGCGCTCAAACTTCCGTCACAAACCACCCCTTGACGCCCCCGGACGATTCACGGTTAATGGATTTCACGTTGCGACGGCGGCGGACCGGATTGTTTAAGTCCCGGTTCCTCTCACCAAATCGGCGGTTCTGACAGGCGGCAGTCATGGATTTCACCGTGCGGTCGCCGTGAGGATTTCTGTGCGATTTTTGGGACCTGCTTGAGCAACTTTTGGCTGGCGTAAATGAGCTGTTAACACTATATTTAGTGCTTGCAGTCAGCCTATCTCACAAGATACAGGGTCACCCAGTTATGGGTTTCCTTTCAAGGACGGAAGCTGAGACTGGCTGCGGAGAGCCCCCGCGGCCGGGCGGGGACAATTGCGCCTGTGGCTGGCGCATGGCAACACGAAGGACCAGGGACAAATGAAGATCGAACGTCGTTTCACCAAGGCCGGGCAATCCGCCTATGCGGAGATTGAATTCCGCAAGGCTACGAGTGAGATCAAGAACCCCGATGGTTCGATCGTTTTCCGCCTGGCCGATATCGACGTTCCGGCCCAGTTCAGCCAGGTTGCTGCCGACATCCTCGCCCAGAAGTATTTCCGCAAGGCTGGTGTACCGGCCAAGATGAAGCGCATCGAGGAGAACGATGTCCCCTCGTTCCTCTGGCGCTCCGTTCCCGATACCGACGTGCTGAAGTCGCTGCCGAAGGAAGAGCAGTACGGCTCTGAAACCGATGCGCGCCAGGTTTTCGATCGCCTGGCCGGCACCTGGGCCTATTGGGGCTGGAAGGGCGGCTACTTCGATAGCGAAGAAGACGCGTCCGCCTTCCAGGACGAACTTGCCTATATGCTCGCCACCCAGCGCGTCGCTCCGAACTCGCCGCAATGGTTTAACACCGGCCTGCACTGGGCCTACGGCATCGACGGACCTGGCCAGGGCCACTTCTACGTCGATCCCTTCACCGGCAAGCTGACCAAGTCCAAGTCGGCCTATGAGCACCCGCAGCCGCATGCCTGCTTCATCCAGTCGGTCGCTGACGATCTCGTCAACGAAGGCGGCATCATGGATCTCTGGGTGCGCGAAGCGCGCCTGTTCAAGTATGGCTCCGGCACCGGCTCCAACTTCTCGCACCTGCGCAGCGAAGGCGAAAAGCTCTCGGGCGGCGGCAAGTCCTCGGGCCTGATGTCGTTCCTGAAGATCGGCGACCGCGCTGCCGGAGCCATCAAGTCGGGCGGCACCACCCGTCGTGCTGCGAAGATGGTCGTCGTCGACATCGACCATCCGGATATCGAGGAATACATCAACTGGAAGGTCAAGGAAGAGCAGAAGGTCGCCGCCCTCGTCACCGGCTCCAAGGTCGTCGCCAAGCATCTGAAGGCGATCATGAAGGCCTGTGTCAACTGTGACGGCACCGACGACGCCTGCTACGACCCGAAGCATAACCCGGCGCTGAAGCGCGAGATCCGCGCTGCCAAGCAGGCACTGGTTCCGGAAAACTATGTCCAGCGCGTCATCCAGTTCGCCAAGCAGGGCTACAAGGACCTTGAGTTCAAGACCTATGACACCGACTGGGATTCGGAAGCCTATCTGACGGTTTCAGGCCAGAACTCGAACAACTCGGTCTCGATCAAGGATGACTTCCTGCGCGCCGTCGAAGCCGATGGCGACTGGCACCTGACCGCCCGCAAGGACGGCCGCGTGATGAAGACGCTGAAGGCCCGCGACCTCTGGGAGTCGATCTCCTACGCCGCCTGGGCATCGGCCGATCCGGGCCTGCACTTCAACACCACGATGAACGACTGGCACACGAGCCCCGCCGCCGGCCCGATCCGCGCGTCGAACCCGTGCTCGGAGTACATGTTCCTCGACGACACCGCCTGCAACCTCGCCTCGCTGAACCTGATGATGTTCAAGGATGCGGCGACCAAGCGCATCAACATCGCCGACTACGAGCACGCCGTCCGTCTGTGGACCATCGTTCTCGAAGTCTCGGTCATGATGGCGCAGTTCCCGTCCCGCGAGATTGCCGAGCTTTCCTATGAGTACCGCACGCTCGGCCTCGGCTATGCCAATATCGGCGGCCTCTTGATGTCTTCGGGCATCCCCTATGACAGCGCCGAAGGCCGCGCCATTGCGGGCGCCCTCACCGCCATCATGACCGGCATTTCCTACGCCACTTCGGCCGAGATGGCCGAGAAGCTGGGTCCGTTCCCAGGCTTTGCCCCGAACCGCGACAACATGCTGCGCGTCATCCGCAACCACCGCCGCGCCGCCTATGGCGAGACGACGGGCTACGAGGCGCTCTCGGTCAACCCGGTCGCGCTGATCCATGGAGACAACCCGGACCAGGACCTCGTCATCCACGCCATGAGCGCCTGGGACAAGGCGCTGGAACTCGGCGAGAAGCACGGCTACCGCAACGCCCAGGCAACCGTGATCGCGCCGACCGGCACGATCGGTCTCGTCATGGACTGCGACACGACCGGCATCGAGCCTGATTTCGCGCTGGTGAAGTTCAAGAAGCTCGCCGGCGGCGGCTACTTCAAGATCATCAACCGCGCCGTTCCGGAAGCGCTGCGCTCGCTCGGCTATAGCGAAAGCCAGATCGCCGAGATCGAGGCTTACGCCGTTGGCCACGGCAACCTGAACCAGGCACCGGCGATCAACCCGTCGACGCTGAAGGCCAAGGGCTTTACCGACGAGAAGGTCGAAGCGGTCAACGCTGCGCTCAAGAGCGCCTTCGACATCAAGTTCGTCTTCAACCAGTGGACACTCGGCGCCGACTTCCTGAAGGGCACGCTGAAGGTCACCGACGAACAGCTTGGCTCGATGGACTTCAACCTGCTCGACCACATGGGCTTTACGAAGAAGGACATCGAAGCGGCCAACATCCACGTCTGTGGTGCGATGACGCTTGAAGGCGCGCCGTTCCTGAAGAACGAGCACCTGCCGGTCTTCGATTGCGCCAACCCCTGCGGCAAGATCGGCAAGCGTTACCTGTCGGTCGAAAGCCACATTCGCATGATGGCGGCCGCCCAGCCGTTCATCTCCGGTGCGATCTCCAAGACGATCAACATGCCGAATGAGGCGACCGTCGAGGATTGCAAGAACGCCTACATGCTCTCGTGGAAGCTGGCGCTGAAGGCCAACGCGCTCTACCGCGACGGCTCCAAGCTGTCGCAGCCGCTGAACGCCTCGCTGATCGAGGACGACAAGGACGAGGATGCGCTGGAGGATCTGATCCAGGCGCCGGCCGCCGCCCAGGCCGTCACCATCACCGAGAAGATCGTCGAGCGCGTCATCGAGAAGGTGATCCGCGCCCGCGAAAAGCTGCCGAACCGTCGTCAGGGCTACACCCAGAAGGCCGTCGTCGGCGGACACAAGGTCTACCTGCGCACTGGCGAATTCGGTGACGGCCGCCTCGGCGAGATCTTCATCGACATGCACAAGGAAGGCGCTGCCTTCCGTGCGATGATGAACAATTTCGCGATCGCCATCTCGCTCGGCCTGCAATACGGCGTGCCGCTTGAAGAATATGTGGAGGCCTTCACCTTCACCAAGTTCGAGCCGGCCGGCATGGTCCAGGGCAACGACGCGATCAAGAACGCGACGTCGATCCTCGACTACGTCTTCCGCGAACTGGCGGTTTCCTACCTCGGCCGCCACGACCTTGCCCATGTCGATACCTCCGACTTCGGCAACACCGCGCTCGGCAAGGGCATCCAGGAAGGCAAGACCAACCTGATCTCCACCGGCTGGACCCGCGGCTACAAGCCGACGATCGTCGGCGGCACGGGTGACCGCACGGCGAGCGAGCCCAAGGGTTCCTCGACCGCCGCCCCTGCCCGAGCCTCCTCGGGCGCAACGGTGACGGCGATCGCCGGCAACACGGTGCGCAAGATCGAGACGACGACAGCGATCGCAACCTCCGAAATCGTCGCCTTCAAGCGCGACTATGAAGAGCGCGCCGCGGAACTGGCCGAAGAGATCGCCGAGGAAACGGCAGAGACGGTAACGGACGTGACCGCCCTCTTCTCAGACAAGGCTGCTGCGGAAGCAGCTTCGGCCAAGTCGGACGCCAAGAAGGTGGAAGCTGAACGCCGGGCCCGCTCGATCATGCAGGGCTACACCGGCAACATGTGCACCGAGTGCCAGAACTTCACCATGGTGCGCAACGGCACCTGCGAGAAGTGCGACACCTGCGGCGCGACCAGCGGTTGCAGCTAAGTGTTGACGACACCACCGATCATGGCAGCCAGGCGATTTCACTAGAAAGCCTGGTTGTCGCGGACAAGAAGTTTGCCCAGGGGCGTTGAGCCGTGCCCCTGGGCTTTTTTCATGCGCGCAACGTGTGGCGCCCAATCGGCGCGTCCTTTGGTGCTTGTGCGCGCGGCCAACGCCGCCTCTGTGGAAGCCGAACGCCGCGCCGCTCGCTCATGCAGGGCTACACCGGCAACATGTGCAGCGACGGCAAAAGCACCAGAGGAGCCGGACGTGGCCCCAGTTGGCCACTTCCGGAGCTCGGATCCGACTAGTTGACAGCATTGGAGCCGACACCTAGGGCGCGAAGTCTTGCCTGCGGTGCCTCATCGCCATCACCCATAACGCCGGCTGCCGTTCACGTCCTTGCCAATAATCTCCCGGATGATGGTCAGGGTTTCCTTTGCTGCCTCCTTGGGGGCAAGTGCTGTGTCGGCGACGTTGCTGACCAGTTTGGTCATGTCGTGGTCGATGTCCTTTTCCGCCCAACGCTTTCCCTTGGCGACAGTGATGTAGACCGAATAGGCGTGATGCATGGTTCCGGGCCGCTCACCGATAATGTGGAGAATCCCTCTGAAGCTGTTGGGATCGGCATCTGCAAAGAGCATTTCGCCGATCCTGTAGCCGGCCCGCACCCTGCCGCTGGTGACCAGGATGTTCTTGTCGCTCACCGTGACGCCGGCATCTCCAAGTAATCTGCGCATCTCTTCGAGGTAAGGCGTGAGGTGCCCGTCGTCCATGATGGCCTTGGCATTCAAGCCGTCCGAAATGACGATCTGGCCCTTGGGCATGTCGCTTTTCCAGGATGCCCTGATCCGTTCGATCTCGCTGATCGAAGCAGGGCTGAGCGTTTCGCCGGTGGTCGGGTGGGCGATGTAGTCGTTCCGGTCCTTGGATAGGGTGCGAAGCGGGACGACGTCGGGCACGGACGCGATAAATTCCGGAGTAAGTTCGGCCCAGAGCGATAGTTTGGCGTCGTCGTAGAGCCCCTTCACTTTCGTCGCGAGCGCAGGGTCGAGATCCCAGATCTTCTCGCCGTGGCCCGTCGCAAGATCGACGCCCCGCGCTTCGACCGCCGTCATCATTTTCCGGCCCTCGGCGTAAACAGCGTCCTTTGGCCGCTTGTCGCCCTTGGCGAGGCGGTACTGGTAATAGACCCAGAGCGGATCGCCGTAGTTTGACGTGTAGCTGTTGTCGTTGCCGACGATGCCGATGCGTTTGTAGAAATCCCACATAGCATCGTTGACCTTGAAGCCGAATTTCTCCCGAATGCGTACGTGGTCCTGAAAAGCTGTCGTGAGATAGCTCAGCATCGGGTCGTTTTTTGTGGGCAGCGCAATCAGATAGGCGGGATTGGCTGGCATGATCTGGTCCTGGCACCAATCGAGATCGTCGAGACTCACCGTCATGTGCAGGGTGGTGCAGATATCGAGGCCGATGGTCAGCCCGTGCAGCTTGCCCATGACCATGTCTTCGAGGCAGCATCGCACGAGTTGTTCGCGGCTCTTGAAGACCTCTGGGCCGATGAAGCCGGCCACATCGTTGACGTGGAGCCATGCGCCCCTGGGCTGTACCTTCGCAAGCTCGATGCCTACCGCTCTGCTGAAGCCGTATTTTCGAGACTCAAGCACCATCATGTCGACGCCGTTTGCCACGCCGTTGGTGAATTCCGAGCCCTGCCCGGTCTCGAAGTAGAGGCCATACCTTTCCCCGGCCTTAGCACTTGCATACTTCATGATCTTCTCATTGGTGATGTCGAAGATCTTGTTGCAGTCATCCGTTCCGGCGAGGCTCTGGAACACCGTGGAAACGGTACCCGGGAAGCTTTCGCTCACCTCGCCCTGGACGTCGATATGGGCGAGCACGCACCAGGGAATGACGTCGCCCAGATTGAAGGCATCCACGATCTCCTTGAGCGTACGCTCGACGGTGACGACGCTGTTGACGGTGCTGTCCACCGGGTTGGTACCGATGACAATGTCGCCGGTGGCATAGGAAAACGCATCGAGCACCTGCCACATGATGTCTTCGGGGTGGTCCGTTGGCGAATTCGGCTGGATCCGTGCGCCCATATATCCCTTCGCCCCCAGCTTGGTGCCGGGCATGACGTTGAAGATTTTCTGGCTGACGGCGATCAGCTCTTCGTTGCTCATCAGTTTCGGCACGCAGCCGATGGTATCGCTGCTCAGGCCATACATGACGCCTTTGATCTCTTCTTCCGATCCGGTCAGAAGAAATTCCTTCAACTGGCCCATGGTCCAGTCTTTGACCTTTTCGTGTTGGGCTTTGTCCGTGGTCTGCCAGATCAGTCGTTGTAGATCGTCCTCAAACAACGGGCGATGGTGCAGGTCGGCGATCTTCGTGTTTGCCAGGAGAGCCCGGGCGTTCGCTCGCGACGCATCGTTCTCCGCCGCCACTCCAATCGTCTGGTCACCTTCCTTGAACGCATTTGCACACCCCAGCACCTGCCGATAGGTCGTCTCGTCAAAACCACCTTTCATCCTGCCGATATAGGCAAAGACATCCTCGCCCTGCTTGACCTCATCGATCACGAGGGTGCTTGTGCCCGGTGCTGCCCCGGCAGCGTGGCTCGATGTGGCGAGCGTGGCCGCCGCAGTGCCTGCCACCAGCAGGAGATCCCGTCTGGACAGTGCGTGCTGATCCGAGAACATGCCCTTGCTCATTGCCATTTCCTTTCTGCAGAAGGTCTATAGGCATTTCGCCGAACGGCCCTGTCATCGACGGCGACTTGAGGAAGCACACGGACTGAGTGCGCGACACATTCTCTACTCTTGGCATCGACATCGGCTTGCAGTTTCCTCGCCCGCGTCGGCGACGTCCCCTGGGCGGGAACGAAGCGGAGCCTCTCGGACCAGACTGGCGCGTTTGCGCTGGCTACTGCAGGCTCATCACGATGCGACCGTCGATCTTGCCTGCTTCCATCCGGTGGAAGATCTCGTTGATGTTCTCGAGGCTGTCCCATGAGAAATGCGGCGCCACCTTGCCTTCAGCGGCAAACTGCAGCGATTCCTCCAGGTCCTGGCGAGTGCCGACGATCGATCCGCGCACCGTTATGCGCTTGAGCACTGTTTCAAATACCGGCACCGAGATCATCCCCGGGGGCAGGCCGACGAGCGCCATCGTCCCCCGCGATCTCAGGAATCCGAACGCCTGTTCCATTGCCGCAGGTGAAACCGCGGTTACGAGCGCGCCATGCACCCCGCCGGTCGCCTTTGTTACCTGCTCTATGGCATCCTTCGCCTTGCCGTTGACCGTCAGGTCGGCACCCAGTTTCTTTGCGAGCGCCAGCTTGTCGTCGAAGATGTCGGCGGCGACCACATGCATGCCCATCGCCTTTGCGTATTGCACCGCCATGTGGCCAAGGCCGCCGATGCCGGAGATGGCGACCCATTCCCCGGGACGAACTTCCGTTTCCTTCAAGCCTTTGTAAACCGTCACGCCGGCGCACAGAACCGGCGCGGCAGGGCCGAACTCCAGGCCGGCAGGCAGGCTGCCGACGAAGTCTGGATCCGCCAGTCCATACTCGGCAAATGTTCCATTGACCGAGTATCCGGTGTTCGACTGTGACGCGCAGAGTGTCTCCCAACCGGTGCGGCAATGCGGGCAGTAGCCACACGCGCTGTGAAGCCAGGGAACGCCAACCCTGTCCCCCTCTTTCACTCGCTTGACGCCGGCACCCACTGCCTGGACATAGCCGACACCCTCGTGTCCCGGAATGAACGGCGGGCTCGGCTTCACCGGCCAGTCTCCATTGGCTGCATGGAGGTCGGTATGGCAGACGCCGGTTGCTTCATACTTGACGAGGATCTGCCCCGGTTGCGGCGTGGGCACAGCCACTTCCTCGATCATAAGGGGAGCGCGGAACTGTCGAACGACGGCCGCCTTCATCGTCTGGGCCATTGCTGATCCTCCTCCAAATCGCCGGGCCACGGATAGAATTCCCAAGGGAGTTGCGGGGCCGGCAGGCGCCTGTTTCGGATGCGGAATGTTGTACACTGGCCCGGATGCCATGGACGTTCACGGCCGGAATTCGGGCGTCATTCGTGGTTGACGCGCAACGCCAAGATCTCACGAGGTTCGGGTGCGCCGTCGTGGATCGCCAGGGTAAACCCGCCGGCATGGTTCGACAATGGTTCTCAAGCGCGCCGGTGCGTGGCTACGGTAACATGCGGCGGCGAAACGGCATCCCCAAGGGGCGCCAGATCGAGCAGGTCATCTCTCGCACCGAATTCGCCGCTGGCCGTTGAGACCTGTTGACACGTTCGGCGCCGGTCGTGTTGACTGTAGGGCAAGGGGCCGTAGCTCAGTTGGGAGAGCGCCGCAATCGCACTGCGGAGGTCGAGGGTTCGACTCCCTTCGGCTCCACCAGACCCCCGCTTGCTTCGAGAGATAGAGAACGCATTTGGCTCATGCGTCAGTCCGCACGCTCGTCTAGAAGCTGCAGCATGAGCCGTGCCTGCGCTAGGGTCCTGCTAACATCTCCCCCACGAACAAGTTGTCGAACCGCCATGATAGGTTTACCTTACGCCCGCTGGTGACGGTACCAAGGTCCTTTTCGGGGTTGGATCGACATGCGCGTTAAAGATGTAATGACGACGTCCGTCGTCAAATTGTCCCCTGACAACAGCGTCAGACAGGCAGCCCGCATCATGCTCGACAATCACATCAGCGGCCTCCCCGTCGTTGACGACGACGGCCGCCTGGTGGGCTTGATCAGCGAGGGCGATCTGATCCGTCGAACGGAGCTTGGCGGCGGCGTCCCGATTGTGGACGCGACGATGGGCGCCGAAGATCGGGCCAATGCCTATGTGCGGCGCTCCTCCTGGAGGGTCGGCGACGCAATGACGACCGATCCCCTTACAATCGATGAGGATGCGTCCGTTGCGCGCGTGGCCGCGATAATGCACGAGCGCGGCATCAAGCGCATTCCCGTCCTGCGAAACAGTGTTCTGGTCGGCATTATCAGCCGCGCCGACCTGTTGCAGGCGGTTTTGTCGGCGAAGCAGGACGAGACGGCCGCGGGCGACGAAGCCATCCGGCGCAGCATTCTCGTGCGCCTCGGCGAGAACACCGGCCTCGAAGGGCTGGACGTAAAGGTCGCCGTGACCGATGGCATCGTTCATCTCTGGGGCAATGTGGAGACCGCCGAGTGCCGGAGGGCGGCACGCATCGTTGCCGAAAATGTCCGCGGCGTTCGGGGCGTGGTTGAGCACTTCTCGGAACCATATCCACAATAGGCGCCTATTGATCGTGTCGCGACACGCGGGTGTTCGCGACACCGAATTAGCAAGACGATCCCAGCCGCTGTCGTTCGAAGACAGGCGTTCACCCATTCCGCCCGTCGCCGGCAAACAGCAGCAACCGCAACGAATTCAAAAGACCGCAGTGGCCTGCACGGACCCCAGGCCGGAGAAATCCAGGCAATGTCCTAATGATCGGGAGGTTCAGATGGTTTCGCCTGAAACGGCATCGACGAAAGAGACGGCATCCGGGAGCTCGCATTCGACAACGCCATTGTCAGCAGACGAACTTCGTCTGATGGACGCCTATTGGCGCGCTTCGAACTACCTTTCTGTCGGTCAGATCTATCTGCTCGACAATCCGCTCCTGCGCGAGCCGCTGAAGCGGGAACACATCAAACCGCGCCTGCTTGGCCACTGGGGCACCTCGCCCGGTCTCAACATGCTCTATGTGCATCTCAACCGCGTGATCAAGCGCGACGATCTCAATATGATCTATATCATCGGGCCGGGACACGGCGGCCCGTCGCTGGTGGCGCATGCCTATCTCGAAGGGACCTACACCGAGTTCTACCCGAACATTGCCGAAGACGCCGAGGGCATGCAGCGGCTCTTCAAGCAGTTCAGTTTTCCGGGCGGCATACCGAGCCACGTCGCGCCGGAAACGCCCGGCAGCATCCACGAGGGCGGCGAACTCGGCTATGCACTCAGCCACGCCTATGGTGCGGCCTTCGATAATCCGGACCTTGTCGTCGCCTGCGTCGTCGGCGATGGCGAGGCCGAGACCGGGCCGCTTGCGACCGGCTGGCAGAGCAACAAGTTCCTGAACCCTGCCCGCGACGGCTGCGTGTTGCCGATCCTGCATTTGAACGGCTACAAGATCGCCAACCCCTGCTTCCTCGCCCGCATTCCGCGCGAGGAGTTGCAGAAGTTCTTCGAGGGCATGGGCTACAAGCCCTATTTCGTCGAAGGGCATGATCCGGCAAGCGTGCACCAGCAACTGGCCGGCGTGCTCGACACGGCGATGGCCGAGATCCGGCGGATCTGGGACGATGCCCGTGTGAGGGGCAATCTGAAGCGGCCGGCCTGGCCGATGATCGTCTTCCGCACACCTAAGGGCTGGACCTGCCCTCCGGAGATCGACGGCAAGAAATGTGAAGACTACTGGCGGGCGCACCAGGTGCCCATGGGCGAGATGGACAAGCCTGAGCATATCCGCATCCTCGAGCAGTGGATGAAGAGCTATCGCCCGGAGGAGCTTTTCAGCGCGGAAGGTCGGCTAAAGCCCGAGATCGCAGCGCTCGCCCCATCGGGGCGCCGTCGCATGAGCGACAACCCGCACGCAAACGGCGGTCTGCTGCTGCGCGACCTGAAGATGCCGGCCTTCCGCGACTATGCCGTCGACGTCCCGCTTCCCGGCGCAACCACCGTGGAAGCCGCCCGCGTCATGGGCAAGTTCCTGCGCGATGTGATGAAATCCAACATGGACGCAAAGAACTTCCGCCTGTTCAGCCCCGACGAAAACAATTCCAACCGCTGGCAGGACGTGCTGGAGGTCACCAATCGCTGCTACATGGCCGAGATCTATCCGGAGGACGATCACCTCGCACCGGATGGCCGCATCATGGAGGTGCTGAGCGAACACCAGTGCCAGGGCTGGCTCGAGGGCTATCTGCTCACCGGCCGCCACGGCTTCTTCTCCTGCTACGAAGCCTTCATCCACATCATCGATTCGATGTTCAACCAGCATGCCAAGTGGCTGAAGGTCTGCAACGAGATCCCCTGGCGCCGACCGGTTGCGTCGCTGAACTACTTCCTCAGTTCGCATGTCTGGCGGCAGGACCACAACGGCTTCAGCCATCAGGATCCCGGCTTCATCGATCACGTCGTCAACAAGAAGGCAGACGTCATCCGCGTCTACCTGCCGCCGGATGCCAACACACTGCTCTCCGTCACCGACCATTGCCTGCGCAGCCGCAACTACATCAACGTCGTCGTGGCCGGCAAACAGCCGGGGCCGCAATGGCTGACGATGGAAGAGGCCGTGCGCCATTGCAGCATGGGCGTCAGCATCTGGGACTGGGCGAGCAACGATGCCAACAGCGAACCGGATGTCGTCATGGCCTGCTGCGGTGACGTTCCGACACTCGAAACGCTGGCCGCGGTCCAGCTGCTGCGCGAGCACCTCCCGGAAGTGAAGGTTCGGGTCGTCAATGTCGTCAACCTGATGAAGCTTCAGCCGGCGGAGGAACATCCCCACGGCCTCACGGACCGCGACTTCGATGGCATCTTCACCAGGGACAAGCCGATCATCTTCGCCTTCCACGGCTATCCGTGGCTGATCCATCGGCTCACCTACCGCCGCACCAACCACGACAACCTGCATGTTCGTGGCTACAAGGAGGAAGGCACGACGACGACGCCATTCGACATGGTGGTGCTCAACGAGCTCGATCGTTTCCATCTCGCCGGCGATGTCATCGACCGCCTGCCGCAACTCGGCGCCCGTGCCGCCTATTTCAAGCAGGCAATTCAAGCCAAGCTGATCGAGCATCGCGAATATATCGAGAAGCATGGCGACGACATGCCGCCGATCAGCGGCTGGAAATGGGGCGTTCAGGGCGCGCAACAGGCGAAGCCGAGGACGTCGACGGAGGGTGACAATGTGTAGTCGGATCGTGCCGGATTGAGGACCTTGCTCTGATCACCCGATCGCGCTCGCGAGCCGCTCCGGGAGGAGCGTCTCGTTCACATTCGGTGAATGAACACCCGTCGTAATCGCAGCTGGCTCGCCATGTCGGAATTGTTGTCGACAGATACCGAACTCAACTGGATGCCGACCGAGCAGGATCTTGCCCGGCTCCAGTTCACGACGCTTCTCTACTATCTGCATTGCACCAATCCCGACAACGGCCTGGTGCGCGACAAGACGCAGGAAGATGCGCCGGCAAGTATCGCGGCGATCGGCATGGCGCTCGCGACGATACCCGTGCTTGTCGAGCGGGGCATTGTCATTCGCAAGTTCGCCGCGAAGATCGCGCGTCGGCGGCTGCAGTTTCTTCTGCAATGCCCGCAAGGGCCGGAGCCGGATGCCTCCGGCTACAGGGGCTTCTTTTATCACTTCCTTGACATCGAGACCGGCAGGCGCGTTTGGGAATGCGAATTGTCGACGATCGACTCCGCCTTCCTTTTCGCTGGCGCGCTGACGGTGGCCGCCTATTTTGATGGCGATACGGCGGACGAAGTCGAAATTCGGCGCTCGGCGAATGCGCTCTATGAGCGTGCCGACTGGAACTGGGCCTGCGATCATGGACTTACGCTGACCCATGGCTGGCGTCCGGAGAGCGGCTTCATTCCCTATCGCTGGCGCGGCTACGACGAAGGCCTGCTTCTCTACATACTCGGCCTCGGCTCGCCGACCCATCCGCTGCCGGTGGAAGCCTACGCCGCCTATACCGAAAGCTACGACTGGCGGAACCTTTATGGTCGCGAGCTGCTCTACTCGGGCCCTCTGTTCACGCACCAGTTGTCGCATATGTGGATCGATTTCCGCGGGATCCGCGACCATTTCATGCGCGAGCACAATAGCGACTACTTCCAGAACAGCCGGCATGCGACATTCGTCCAGCAGGAATACGCCATCCGCAATCCGCTGAATTTCGTCGGCTATGGCGAGCATTGCTGGGGCTTCACGGCGAGCGACGGGCCAGGCTGGACCAAGGGCACCGTGAACGGCAGAGAAAGGGAATTTTTCGATTATCTCGCCCGCGGCGCGCCCTTCGGCCCGGATGACGGAACCGTATCGCCCTGGGCCGTCGTCGCTTCTCTGCCGTTTGCGCCGGAGATCGTCATCCCAACGGTCTGGAACTGCGGCCGCATGAAGCTCGGCATGACCAGGCTCTATGGCTTCAGGCCGTCCTTTAACCGAAGCTTTCCGGTGGAAGGAAGCGAGGCCGGCTGGTGGGTCAGCCCCTACCACTTCGGCATCGATCAGGGCCCGGTGGTCCTGATGATCGAAAACTACCGAACCGGCCTGCTGTGGAACATCATGCGCCGGTGCGCGCCGATCGTGGTGGGTTTGAGGCGAGCAGGTTTTTCCGGCGGCTGGCTCTGAGGGCCAAACCAGCAAAAGGTATTCTGATGGACAGCCAGCCAGTGCCGATCCGAACGACCGCACTTCGTTTTGCACGAGCTGTCCGCATCTTTCTGTTCTCCGAAGTCGGCGGCCGGGCCAGGTGGATGTTTGCCGGGCTCATGGCGCTGCTCTTCGGCTTGAACGGCCTCAACGTCGTCAACAACTACGTCGGCCGCAATTTCATGACTGCGATCGCCGAGCGCCAGATGGATGAGTTCATTCGGCAGGCGGTTTTTTACGTCTGTGTGTTTGTAGTTCTCACCGTTACGGGCGTGATTGCACGCTTTGTCGAAGAACGGCTGGCGTTGCTCTGGCGCGAATTTCTGACGAGGCGCGCCGTCGGTCTCTATCTGGAGGATGAGGCCTACTACCGCCTGGAGGTCTCGGGGACCCTGACGCACCCGGACCAGCGGATTTCCGAGGATATCCAGGCATTCACGGTTACCACCCTCTCCTACATCATCATGCTCTTCAGCAGCACGCTGACCGTGGTGACGTTCTCAGGCGTGCTTTGGTCCATAAGCCCGCTGCTGTTTGTCGTCGCCGTGCTCTATGCGGCCTGCGGCTCCTACATGACGATCGTCTTGGGGCGCCCACTCATCGGCTTGAATTACGAACGGCTCGACAAGGAGGCGAGCTTCCGGTCCAGCCTCATGCATGTGCGCGAGAACGCCGAGTCGGTGATGGTGACGAATGTTGAAGGTCAGCAAAAAGCGCGATTGATGCAGCGCCTCGATGATCTGATCGGCAACATCCTCACCATTACCGCCGTCAATCGGAACCTGGCGTATTTTACGAGCGGCTACAATTGGATGATCCAGATCATCCCGGACCTGATCATTGCTCCGGCTTTCATGCGCGGGGAAATCGAATTCGGAGTGATCACGCAATCAGGCGCAGCCTTTGCCATGCTCGTGGGCGCGTTCTCCTTGATCGTCCGGCAATTCAATTCGATCTCGAACTTCGCCGTCGTTGTTTCCCGGTTGAGTTCCTTGCTGGAGGCCATTGAAAAGAGCCGGGCAAACGGTGGGGCCGGCATCGAGCTGGTCAAACAAGAGGGCGATCTGGTGTTCGATCACGTGACGTTGGGCTCGGCGGGCGGCCACGCACTGTTGCACGATCTGTCGATATCGATTCCGCAGGGGGCACCGGTGCTGATTTCCGGACCACACGCGGCTGCGGGCGCCGCGCTCTTCAAGGCGAGTGCCGGAATTCCGACCGCCGGCGCCGGGCGGATCCTACGCCCGAACGACGTGATGTTTCTTCCGCAGCGCCCCTACCTGCCGCCGGCTTCGCTTCGGCAGTTTCTTCTGCCTTCGGATAACCCGGGCGACATCTCCGATAGTCGAATGATCGAGGTCGTGCGAAGCGTTGGTCTCGACGGACTTGTTCACGACGCGCTCGGGCTGGAGAAGGAACAGGACCGGGAAATGTCCTTGGGCGAGCAGCAGCTCCTGGCTGTCGCCAAGGCCCTTCTTGCCAGGCCGCGATATGTCTTTCTTGACCGGCTTGAAGCGACCCTCGGGCATGAGACGTTCCGGAAAGCTCTGAGCCTGCTTGCCGAGAATTCGATCACCTGCATCAACAACGGCGAAGAGGGCGATGCGCGTGATCTTTACGAAGCGATCCTGGATTGCCAGGAGGATGGGCGCTGGACATGGACCCATGGCCAAACATGATAGTCCCGGGCCGTTTCCTCAAGCGATGCATGCCAAGCGTGATGCAACAATGGCTGCCACCCGCCGGCCACTTCGAGCCTGTGAAGTGCCGGGATATCTAGGCTAGTCCAAACTCTTCCTTCAGGCGAAGGTTCGGCCCGGACCAGCCAAATGATCGATGGAAAACGATCGCTGTTACCGGGGCGCGACGATGCCCTGGTAGTAGTCGCCGTCACCGCCAACATAGCGCGGACCACCGCCCCCGGTCTGCGAGCAAGCGGCCAGGGTGGTGAGTGCGAGCAGCAATACGATCGTTCTCATGAAGTCGGTTCCTTTCGGGCCTTAACGGCGCTATGTCCTTGAGACTAGTGGATATATAGGGACTGGCCTGCAGGACAAGCGGCATCTGGTCGGTGGTATAACAAAACACTTGATCGTTGAAGATGTAAATTGTGCTGGCGACCACCTGGCCGCTCGCGCACCTGGGATTTCCATGGATGAACGTGATTTTTGGTCAATGCTCGATGAGCGCGCGGGCTAGATCGGCTGTTGCTTGTTCCCCTGCTCCCGCTCCTGCCAGTATCTGAGACGAAGCCGCGGCGCGATGATCCAGGCGACGAACGGCGTCGTGACAAAGCAGGCAACCACCAGCGCCGGGATCGAATATTTGGCGTTGTCGGCGAGAACCGGGACTGACAAAACCGTCACGATGCCGATCCCGAATAGAATGGCATTGATCATAAGGCCGACCATGATGGCGAGTTGCAGGCGGACGGACATTTCGACCTCCCCGAGCTTCGAGGCAAATACCCCGAACAAAACTTCCCGACTTCGATTGTATCAGAGATCGCGAATTCGCGAAATGGTCGAAGGAGCAGAGCCGCAACGGCCACGCCGGCGACAATGCGTCACGCGTGGTGCGCCGCCCCTGTCGCACACGAAAATCCGCCCTATGCTCTTAGGCGAGTGATTGAGGACGCCTGAGGGAGACCGCATGACGAGCCCATACGAAACGCTTGGCGTCAGCCGCGAAGCGACACAAAAGGACATCCAGAGCGCCTATCGCAAGCTCGCCAAGAAATTGCACCCGGATCTAAACCCGGGAGACAAAGGGGCGGAGGACCGCTTCAAGGCGGTTTCAGCGGCCTACGCCCTCCTCAGCGACGAGGAAAAGCGCGGCAAATACGATCGCGGCGAAATTGACGAGACGGGCGCGGAGACCGCACCCCGCCACTACTACCGCGACTATGCCTCGTCCGGAGATGCCGCAGGACGTTACGAGAGCGCACATGGGTTCTCGGATTTCGCGGACACGGACGATATTTTCTCGAGTTTCTTTTCGCGGCGCAGCGGCGGTCAGCAGCAACGCCAGCGCGGGCGCGATCAGCACTTTTCCATGGAGATCAGCTTTCTGGATGCGGCCAACGGCACCAAGACCGAAATCAGCCTGCCGGGCGGCGGACCGGCGCTCGATCTCACCATCCCGGCCGGCACGCGCGACGGCCAGACGCTGCGGCTGCGTGGCAAGGGGGAGCCCGGCTTCAATGGCGCGCCAGCCGGCGATGCGCTGATCGATATCCGCGTCAGGCCGCATCCTCTGTTTGCAGCCGATGGTGACGACGTGCGCTACGAGCTGCCGATCTCACTCAGCGAAGCGGTGCTCGGCGGCAAGATCCGTGTCCCGACGATCGACGGCGCCGTCAATGTCACGATCCCGCCGCACTCCAACACCGGCAAGACGTTGCGCTTGAAGGGCAAGGGTCTGCACAAGTCAGGCGGCGGCCATGGCGATGCCTATGTCAGCCTGAAGATCGTGCTGCCGCATAGCCCCGATCCGGCGCTGTCGGCCTTCGTTGAAAGCTGGACGGCCGGAAAGACGGAAGACCCGCGCAAAGGCATGGGAGGCCAAGCATGAACGACCGTGAATTCTGCGAACACCTCGAGATCGAGGTCAAGGTCCTGCGCATCTGGGTCGAACAGCGCTGGCTGATGCCACGAGAGGCGGAAGCAGGTTGGCTTTTCGAAGAAGCTGACCTTGCCCGCGCCCGCCTGATCCAGGATCTGACGGGTCCTATGGGTGTCAATGATGACGGTGTCGACGTCGCCATGCGGTTGCTCGACCAGATCCACGGGTTGCGCGGCCGCCTCGCCGTGCTGATGAGCGCCATTCGATCCCAGGACCCGGAGGTTCAAAGGCTCATTCTGTCGAGGGTTGAGGACGAATAGTCTCTCTCCCGAGTGTCCAGTAGCCCGATCGTCTCGGCGACGAACAAGGTGTCGACGAACTCCGTCAGGTCGACGATCCGGCCGTCACGGAACGTGAACTTGTCGATGATTTCGGTCCGTTGTCGGGTTTGCGATGGAATGAAGCAGATGACGCCGGCGCGGTGGACGACGATGGTTTCGCCGTCAGCGTAAGCGCCGACCATTTCCATCTCGCTCAGGTCCCAGTTCTCCACGAGGGCCTGGAAACTGCTGCGCACCGTTTCCGGTGTGTTGACCGCGAGCGCCATCGTGCCGAGCCTGCCGTTTCCGACGATGCGGAAGCTGAAGTCCGGGTGGAGTTGCGCCATCATGGTGTCGAGATCGTTGACATTGCGGGCGAGATAGAGTGCGCGCACGCTGGTTTCCAACACGCTTCGCTCGGTCATGTGAAGCCTCCCATTTTCTATCTGGGCGAGTGTGCGTGAATTTTAGAAATGCCGCAAGTAAAGCTTGGCGTGTCGGGGTTCTTTCGCCGAAAATGCCGCAAATCCGGCCGTCCGTAGGATTTTACTAAAAGGCAGGCGCCGGCTTTTACGCGCCTGCAAGTGGAGTTGAGCGACAAGGAAGTTTGAACAACGGCAAGGCAGGAAAGACGTGACACAGGTCGTCACAGTATCCGCGACGACAGCGGCCTATGCAGCGGAAGCGCTGAAGCCGTCTGCGCGCGCGCGTGGTGACGGTCCGACTGACGAAGCGATCACGCTGCTTTCGACCCGGCGCGCCGAGGAGCCCGCGCTGACGCCGGTCACGGTTCCCAAGACCAAGGGTGCCCTGCCTCTCTCCTTCATGCTCATGAGCGCGGATGGCCGGTTGCCGGAGCGCTCCGAAGCCGAAGCGCTGCGGCGCTATCTCGAATTCATGCGCGACGACGACGACGGATCCGACGAGCAGGAAAACGAAGGCCGGCAGGATGAACCGGCCGGCCACGAGGAAGAAAGCGACGCCGCCTGAGGCGAGCGTCGCAACCGCTCGATCAATGATGCTTGTGGCCGCCCGCCGCCTCGCCGCCCTTGGCCGAGCCAACCGGGAATGTCGCATCGACCCTGCCAGCCTTTTCGAAGACGAGCGTGACGGGAACGGCTTCGCCTTCCTTGAACGGCGTCTTCACGTCCATGAACATCAGATGCAGGCCACCGGCCTTGAGCTCGACCGTTTCCCCGGCCGGTACCGCAACGCCGTCATCGAGCTTGCGCATCTTCATTACGTCGTTTTCCATCTTCATTTCATGGATTTCGACACGAGCGGCCGCGGGGCTTTCGACCGCCACCAGCCGGTCTTCACCTGCCCCGCCATTCCGGATCGTCAGGAAGCCGCCGCCGACCTTCGCACCGGGCAGCATGGCCTTGACCGAACCGCCGGATATCTCGAGGTCGCCGAGCTCCGCTGACCCGTCGGCCGCTGCCATATGTCCACCATGGCCCGCATGAGGATCGGCAGCATCGGCCATGGTTACCGTCACGGTTGGTGCCGGGCTCTTCAGGTCATGCGCATTCTGGCCTTCGGCGGCAACCTGATCCCAGACGACCTTGCCTTCGGCGCCGCAAAGCTGCGTGGTCGGGAAGGCAAGCACGGTCTCCTTGTCGAAGCCCGAGAGTTTGCCGCGAACGACGAAGGTATCGTAGTAATCGTCCGAGAGGTTGCCGCCCTTCCAGCGGATTTCCACAGGGCCGGACGGCACCTTCTCGCCGTGATTATCGTAGGTCTTCTGGTAGTCGCCCTTGATCACCTCGAGCTCCCAGCCGGGCTTCGGCTGCGGCTTGGCGAAGACGAAGCCTTCGGGCAGTTTGATCTGCACTTCGGTCGTCGGTTTGCCATCGCAGCCGTGTGGCACCTGCAGCACCGCCTTGAAGGTGCTCTCCACCGGCGCCGTGTCGTTTTCGAAGGTCGCATGGGCGTGGGCAATGCCGCTGGCGGCAAGGGTAAGGCCGAGCGAAAGCGAAGCGATCCTGGTCGTGTTCATGTCGTAATCTCCTGACCACACGCGGGCCTTTGCCCGGTTTCCGGTGGTCCAAGCCGCTTGAAGGCGGCGAATTGTCATGGGAATGCGAGAGGAGGATTACGACCGCGTCGGCGGCCCGCGCGAAGGCGGCAGCAGGCGCAGATGCTGATGGGGCGTGGCGTCGTGAGCGAGAACCGGCGAAAGCTGCCAGTCGCCTGCGTCGGCGCGAACGCCCTCGGTCGGTGGAACCGGCAGCAGCACCGAGCCCGAGAGCCGGCAGGCTTCGCAGACCGGGGCCATGGACTGGCCCTTGCCGCCTTGGTGGTCGACGCCGTCCATGCCGAAGCAGATTTCGGCGATCGAACCGTCAGGCAGCTGATAGGCGGCGATCTCGGCCGGCGTCAGCGTTTTGGCGATGAGCGGCTTGTGGGCAAAGGTCAGAAACACGAGCGCGAATACGGCGATGAGCCGCACTGCTATCCCGAATTTGCCTTCGCGCCCTGTCATGATCGTCCCCGGTATCACACTTGGGTTATCCTCAACCGGAGAAGAATGCAAAGACAGAATTGCCGCACCCGCCGTGGCTGCGTCTTTTGGTCATGCGACAAAAATGTGTTTCCGCGCGACACCGCCCCCTTGCCAACCTCCCGCCTTCGCCGTTATCTGGAGGCGATCTTGTTGGGAGAAACCGGTTCACTCCGGTGCCGAAGGAGCAACCGCCCCGGAAACTCTCAGGCCAAAGGACCAGCAAGGTGCCGGTAGGACTCTGGAGAGAAGCGTTTTTGCGCTCGCCGAAGGGATAACAATCTCAGGCAAAGGGACAGAGGGGGCTCGAATCGACGGCGATTGACGCCGGATGTGTGAGCCGGCGCGGGAGCGCCAGACCTGGAGGCCGGATTTGGAACAGAATCCCCATTTGAAACATACGCCGCTGCATGCGCTGCACCTCTCCTTGGGCGCGCGCATGGTGCCCTTTGCCGGTTACGACATGCCGGTGCAGTACCCCGATGGCGTGATGAAGGAACACCAGCACACCCGCGTTGCCGCTGGCCTCTTCGATGTCTCGCACATGGGCCAGGTCATTGTTCGGCCGAAGTCCGGCAAGGTCGAAGACGCAGCACTTGCGCTTGAGAAGCTGGTGCCGGTCGATGTGCTCGGCCTTGGCGAGGGTCGGCAGCGCTACGGCCTCTTCACCGATGCCGAAGGCGGCATTCTTGACGATCTGATGATCGCCAACCGTGGCGATCATCTCTTCCTCGTTGTCAACGCCGCCTGCAAGGACGCCGACTTCGAGCTTCTGAAGGCTGGCCTGTCCGACACCTGCGATGTGACGATGCTTGACGATCGCGCGCTGATCGCGCTTCAGGGACCGCACGCCGAGGCCGTTCTCGGCGAACTCTGGGCCGATGTCTCGGCCATGCGTTTCATGGACGTCGCCGAAGCCGACCTGCACGACGTCACCTGCATCATCTCCCGCTCGGGCTATACCGGCGAAGACGGTTTCGAAATCTCCATTCCCGTCGCATCCGCGGTCGACGTGACCCAGCGTCTGCTCGAACACCCCGACGTCAAGCCGATCGGCCTCGGCGCCCGCGATTCGCTGCGGCTCGAAGCCGGCCTTTGTCTCTATGGCAACGATATCGACACCACGACCACACCGGTCGAGGGCGCCATCGAATGGGCGATGCAGAAGGCTCGGCGGGCCGGCGGCGCCCGTGAGGGCGGCTTCCCGGGCGCCGATCGCATCCTCGGCCAGCTTGCTGACGGCGCCTCGCGTCGCCGCGTCGGGCTGAGGCCGGAGGGACGCGCGCCCGTGCGCGGCGGCGCCAAGCTCTTTGCCGATGCCGAGGGCAAGACGCCGGTCGGTCAGGTGACCTCGGGCGGCTTCGGCCCCTCGGTCGATGGCCCGGTCGCCATGGGCTACGTCGATGCCGGTCACACGGACGTCGGCACTACCCTTTTTGCGGAAGTGCGCGGCAAGTACCTGCCGGTGGCGGTCGCCGCCCTGCCTTTTGTCAAACAAACCTACAAACGCTGATCAGGAGAGAGCGATAATGTTGAAGTTCACTGAGGAACACGAGTGGCTGAAGATCGAAGCTGGTGTCGCAACCGTCGGCATCACCGAGCACGCCGCTGGCCAGCTCGGCGACCTCGTTTTCGTTGAGCTGCCGGAAACCGGCTCCACGTTCGCCAAGGGCGATTCCGCCGCCACCGTCGAATCCGTCAAGGCAGCTTCAGACGTCTATTGTCCGCTTGACGGCGAAATCGTCGAAGTGAACCAGGCGATCGTCGACGATCCGTCGCTGGTCAACAGCGACCCGCAGGGCGCTGCATGGTTCTTCAAGCTGAAGCTTGCCAACCCCAGCGAAGCCGACGCCCTTCTCGAAGAAGCGGCCTACAAGGAGCTCGTCGCCTGATGAGCATGCCCAAGGACTTCACCTTTACCGACTACAAGCCGTATGACTTCGCCAACCGGCGTCATATCGGCCCGTCGCCGGCCGAAATGGACGAGATGCTGAAGGTTGTCGGCTACCCGACGCTCGATGCGCTCATTGACGACACCGTTCCGCCGTCGATCCGCCAGAAGACGCCGCTTGCCTGGGGCGCACCGATGACCGAGCGCGAAGCGCTCGACAAGATGCGCGAAACGGCCAACCGCAACCAGAAGCTCGTCTCGCTGATCGGCCAGGGCTACTACGGCACGATCACGCCGCCGGTGATCCAGCGCAACATCCTGGAAAACCCGGCCTGGTATACGGCCTATACGCCCTACCAGCCGGAAATCAGCCAGGGTCGCCTCGAAGCGCTGCTCAACTACCAGACCATGGTCTGCGACCTGACGGGTCTCGACGTTGCCAACGCCTCGCTGCTCGATGAGGCGACCGCTGCCGCCGAAGCGATGGCGATGGCCGAGCGCGTCTCGAAGTCGAAGGCCAAGAGCTTCTTCGTCGACGAGAACTGCCACCCGCAGACGATCGCGCTTCTGAAGACCCGCGCCGAGCCGCTCGGCTGGCAGATCGTCATCGGCAATCCCTTTACCGATCTTGATCCGGTCGACGTCTTCGGCGCGATCTTCCAGTATCCAGGCACTTACGGCCACGTGCATGACTTCACCGGCCTGATCGCCCGTCTGCACCAGACCGGCGCGATCGCAACCGTCGCTGCCGATCCGCTGGCGCTGGCGCTCCTGAAGTCGCCCGGCGAAATGGGCGCCGACATCGCCATCGGTTGCACCCAGCGCTTCGGCGTTCCGGTCGGTTATGGTGGTCCGCACGCGGCCTACATGGCCGTCAAGGACGCGCACAAGCGCTCCATGCCCGGCCGTCTTGTCGGTGTCTCGGTCGATGCGCGCGGAAACCGCGCCTATCGCCTGTCGCTGCAGACCCGCGAACAGCACATCCGCCGCGAAAAGGCGACGTCGAACATCTGCACCGCGCAAGTGCTGCTCGCCGTCATGGCCTCGATGTACGCCGTCTTCCATGGGCCGAAGGGCATCAAGGCGATCGCCCAGAGCGTTCACCAGAAGACCGTCCGTCTCGCCATGGGCCTCGAAAAGCTCGGCTACACCGTCGAGCCGGGCGTGTTCTTCGACACGATCACCGTTGAAGTTGGCAAGCTGCAGGGCATTATCCTCAAGACTGCTGTCGCCGAGGAAGTGAACCTGCGCAAGATCGGCGAGACCAAGATCGGCATCAGCCTCGACGAGCGTTCGCGCCCTGTCACGCTCGAAGCTGTCTGGCGCGCCTTCGGTGGCGATTTCAAGGTGGAAGAGTTCGAGCCGGGCTACCGCCTGCCGGAAAGCCTCCTGCGCACCAGTGAGTACCTGACGCACCCGATCTTCCACATGAACCGCGCCGAAAGCGAGATGACGCGCTACATCCGCCGTCTGTCCGACCGCGACCTCGCGCTCGACCGTGCGATGATCCCGCTCGGCTCGTGCACGATGAAGCTGAACGCGACGGCGGAAATGCTGCCGATCACCTGGCCGGAATTCTCGGAAATCCATCCGTTCGTTCCGAAGGAGCAGGCGGCCGGCTACCAGCACATGATCGAGGATCTGTCGGAGAAGCTCTGCGCCGTCACCGGCTATGACGCGATCTCGATGCAGCCGAACTCGGGTGCGCAAGGTGAATATGCCGGTCTCCTCACGATCCGCGCGTACCACCTGGCACGAGGCGACGCCCATCGCGACGTCTGCCTGATCCCGACCTCGGCGCACGGCACCAACCCGGCGTCCGCCCAGATGGCCGGCATGAAGGTGGTGGTCATCAAGGTCAGCGACAACGGCGACATCGACATGGATGATTTCCGTGCGAAAGCCGAGCAGTACGCGGAAAACCTCTCGTGCTGCATGATCACCTATCCGTCGACCCATGGCGTGTTCGAAGAGAACGTGCGCGAGGTCTGCGAGATCGTGCACAAACATGGCGGTCAGGTCTACATGGACGGCGCCAACATGAACGCCATGGTCGGCCTTGCCCGCCCGGGCGATATCGGCTCCGACGTCAGCCACCTGAACCTGCACAAGACCTTCTGCATCCCGCACGGCGGCGGTGGTCCCGGCATGGGCCCGATCGGCGTCAAGGCGCACCTCGCACCCTACCTGCCCGGCCATCCGGAAACGGACGGCAACGACGGCGCGGTGTCTGCAGCTCCCTTCGGTTCGGCTTCGATCCTGCCGATCTCCTGGAGCTACTGCCTGATGATGGGTGGCGAAGGCCTGACCCAGGCGACGAAGGTGGCGATCCTCAACGCCAACTACATCGCAGCAAGGCTGAAGGGCGCCTATGAAGTGCTCTACAAGTCGTCGAAGGGCCGCGTGGCGCATGAGTGCATCATCGACACCCGTCCGCTGGTCGAAAGCGCCGGCGTCACGGTTGACGACGTTGCCAAGCGCCTGATCGACTGCGGTTTCCACGCCCCGACCATGAGCTGGCCGGTTGCCGGCACGCTGATGATCGAGCCGACGGAATCGGAGACCAAGGCCGAGATCGACCGCTTCTGCGATGCGATGCTGGCGATCCGCGAGGAAGCCCGCGCGATCGAAGAAGGCCGGATGGACAAGACCAACAACCCGCTGAAGAACGCACCGCACACGGTCGAAGACCTGGTCGGCGAGTGGGATCGTCCCTATTCGCGCGAACAGGCCTGCTTCCCGCCGGGCGCCTTCCGGGTCGACAAGTACTGGTCGCCGGTCAACCGCGTCGACAACGTCTATGGCGACCGCAATCTCATCTGCACCTGCCCGCCGCTGGAAAGCTACGCGGAAGCGGCTGAGTAACGTCAAGAAGGCCGGCGGGGCGCTTGCTCCGCCGGTTTTCTCAGCGCCGTCCGGCGCCCGTGGCAGCGCGCAGCGTGCGCCCGCATCCAGGTTCACTGCCGAAATCTACAAGGATCGGCACAGGCACGGGACGCACTCGTCCGCCCGCGCTTCTTGGCGCGCTGGTTAGCGGCGTGAGGTCATTCCGGGAGGCAGGATGGTGTTTTCAATCCAGAAGCGGACGAAGGCCTCGGCAAAATGCCTGTAGCCGGAGACCGAATCCGGCTTGGCAACATAGGCATTGGCTCCGGCGCGATAGCACTGGAGCACGTCGGTCGGGTTGCTGGATGACGTCAGGATGATGATCGGGATGAGGACGGTCGCCGGTCCCCTGCGGATGCGCCGCAGAAGCTCGATACCGTCGCTGCCGGGCATTTTGATATCCAGGAGCACATAGTCGAAATGGGTCTGGGCGAGCTGGGCGATGGCGTCCTCCGCATCCGCTGCCAGCGCCAGATCGATGGTGCCGTCGACCTGTGCGAAGGCGCGCTTCACGAAGCGCGCGTCGTGCGCGTCGTCCTCCACCAAGAGCAGTCGCTTTGGCGTCGAGACCACCTGTTCCGCCCTAATTTGCCTTCCGCAGCCGCCTCGGAAGAAGCACGATGAAACGTGCGCCTTCGCGGAAGGTGGTGTCAAGTCGGATCGAACCGTCATGGCTCTCGGCTATGCGTTTGGCAAGTGCCAGACCGATCCCCGTGCCGCCATAGGTGCTCTCGTCCTTGTGCAACCGCTGGAACACCTCGAAGATCCGTGTCGAATAGCGCGGGTCGATGCCGATGCCATTGTCTTCGACCACAAACTCAACGATCTGATCGGCGACGCCGCCCTGAATGCGGATCGCCGGTTGGCGGTCGGCGTGCCGATACTTGATCGCGTTGCCGATCAGGTTCTGGACCAGGCGGCGGAGGAGCTCCGGGTCCCCTTCCAGTTCCGGCAGCTCGCCAACCTCGAAGGTTGCCTGCGCGTCCTGAACATCGCTGGCAAGAATGGTCAGCGTCTCGGCGACGATGTCCGCGAGCCGCACCTCCGTCCAGTGGCTGATACGGTGCGCGATCTGCGCATAGTCGAGCAGGCTGTCGATTACCCTGTTCATGCGCTTCACGCTGTCGCGTAAGTGACGCGCGTTCTCGGCGAGTTCAGCCTCGTCTCCTGCCGCCAGATCGTCCTCGATCATTTCGGAGAACATGGCGATGTGTCTGAGCGGTGCCTTGAGGTCATGGGAGACCGTCGCGGTGAATTGATCGAGCGCCTCGTTCTTATGCTCGAGTTCCTGCCTCTGGCGCTCGAGCGCAAGTTCGGCGCGTTTCAGATCCGTAACGTCGATGCGGGCGACGACAGTGTTCCCGTCCTTGGCCTTGATGTTTTCCACACGCAGCCAACGATCATCGGCGTAGCGGTAGATCTTGGGACGCCCATCGGGATGGCGGAAATCGTGCAGGCGTGAGGCGATCCATTCGTCGCCTTCGCGTGTGCCCGGCAGGGCATCGGGATAGTGACCACCCTGTCGCGCCAGAAGCATGATTTCTTCGGCCGTGATGCCAGGCTCCAGCGCTGCACCTGCCGGCCCGCAGATCGCCTGATAGGCCCTGTTGTAGACGATCAGCCGCTCTTGCCGATCGAATATGGCAAAGCCCTCAGGCATGGCTTCCAGCGCTGCGTTGAGCATCTCGGACGCCTTCTGACGCTCGCCTACGGCCTCCGTGAGATCCGAAACATCGCGGATGATGCCGATGAGCGCCAGTTCCTCGCCCTGCTCGTCGAGCAGCGGCGTGGTGCGAAGGTGGCCGGAAAATGTAGACCCGTCGCGCCTGACATAGAGATAGTTCGACGTCCGTGCGGCGGTTTCGTCGACGCGCGCCGCGCGGTTGCGCAGGCGCTTTTCATATTCAGCGTCGTTGGCATAGATCAGCCGTACGGAGCGGTCGATGAATTCTTCCGGGGAATAGCCGAACTGGCGAAGGGCGGCATTGTTCGCGGAGCGGATGATGCGCTCGGCATCGATGATGATCACGGGGTCGGGAAACGTCTCGTAGAGCGCCTTGAAGACGAGATCCTCATTGAACGCCGCCATGCGCAATCCCCTGTTCCATGTTCACGCATCTCAGCAGAAAAATGGCCCGGCGAAAACCGGGCCAACCTATCCGTTTGAAGGAATGGAGGAAACTTAGTTGGCGCGCACCACCGCATCGCCCTGTGCGGCGAGAGCCGCGAGGTCGGCGGGCTTCAGTTCGACCGATTCGCCGCAGCCGCACGCGGACGTCTGGTTCGGATTGTGGAAGGTGAATCCGGAACGAAGCGTCGTGACTTCGAAATCCATCTGCGTGCCAAGCAGGTAGAGCACGGCCTCGGGCGCGACCCAGACGCTGGCGCCCTGATGTTCGATCAGGTCGTCCTTGGGGTTGGGCTCAGTCACCAGGTCGACGGCATACTCCATGCCGGCGCAGCCGCCCTTCTTGATGCCGACGCGAATGCCCTTGGCATCGGCACCGGCGCCTTCGACGATCGCACGGACGCGATCAGCGGCGGCATCGGTCAGGCTCATTACGGCAAAGCCCATGGGCTCGTTCTCCTTGTCGTCACCGGGGTAAAGGCCCGGCGCCTTACAGAATCAAATGTAGTATCCGTGCCTTAACGGATCAATATGCAGGTCCCGGCTCAGTACCAGCCGACCGCGACCTGTGCCTCCTCGGACATACGGTCCGGCGTCCACGGCGGATCGAAGGTCATTGCGACCTCGACGCCTGATACGCCCTCGACTGCGCCGACGGCATTCTCCACCCAGCCCGGCATTTCGCCGGCAACCGGGCAGCCCGGTGCGGTCAGCGTCATGTCGATCTTGACCATGCGGTCGTCCTCGATGTCGATCTTGTAGATCAGACCAAGCTCGAAAATGTCGGCAGGGATTTCCGGGTCGTAGACCGTCTTCAGCGCGGCGATGATATCATCACTGAGGCGCGCCAGTTCCTCGGCCGGGATTGCCGAATGCACGATGCCCTCGCGGACATCGACTTTTTCTTCCGTTGCATCAAGGCTCATATCGGCCTCCTGGACTTTCTCTTTTGGTTCAAAAGACTACGAGAACTACTTGAACCTTTTACAAATTTCTCAAGCGAAGAACTTGCGCGCATGCTCCAGCGCATCCGCCAGCGCATCCACCTCGGCCCTGGTATTGTAAAGGCCGAAAGATGCACGGCATGTGGAGGTAACGCCAAAGCGTTTCAAGAGCGGCTGAGCGCAATGCGTGCCGGCGCGAACGGCGACACCGGCGCGATCGATCACCATCGACACATCGTGCGAGTGGATGCCGGCGAGTTCGAAGGCGAAGATGCTGCCCTTGCCGGGCGCATTGCCGAAGACGCGCAGCGAATTGACCGACGACAGGCGTTCGCGCGCATAGGCCGTCAGATCCGCCTCGTGCGCCTGGATCGCTGCCCGACCGAGCTTGTCCATATAGTCGAGCGCATAGCCGAGGCCGATTGCCTGCACGATCGGTGGCGTGCCGGCTTCGAAGCGGTGCGGCGGATCGTTGTAAGTGACGGTGTCTTCAGTCACCACCTCGATCATCTCGCCGCCGCCGAGGAACGGCCGCATCTCCTTCAAGCGATCGGTCTTGCCGTAGAGCACGCCGATGCCTGAGGGACCATAGAGCTTGTGACCGGTCATCACGTACCAGTCGCAATCGATGTCCTGGACATCGACCGGCATGTGAACGGCACCCTGACTGCCGTCGACCAGAACCGGAATGCCGCGCTCGCGGGCAATGCGGCAGATCTCCTTGACGGGAACCACCGTGCCCAGCGCATTCGACATATGGGTGATGGCGATGAGCTTGGTCTTGTCGGTCAGGCATTTGACGAAGTCTTCGACGTGGAGCGCGCCGTCGTCGTCGACCGGGATCCAGACAAGCTTGGCGCCCTGGCGTTCGCGGATGAAGTGCCAGGGAACGATGTTGGAATGGTGCTCCATGATCGAGAGCACGATCTCGTCGCCTTCCCCAAGCTTCGGCATGCCGTAGCCATAGGCGACCGTGTTGATCGCCTCGGTCGAGGATTTGGTGAAGATGACGTTGTCGACCGAGGGGGCATTGAGGAAGCGGCGTACTTTCTCGCGCGCCGCCTCATAGGCTTCCGTCGCGGCATTTGACAGGAAATGCAGGCCGCGATGGACGTTGGCATACTCATTGGCATAGGCATGGGCCACCGCGTCGATCACGACCTGCGGCTTCTGCGCCGATGCGCCGTTGTCGAGATAGACAAGCGGCTTGCCGTAGACGGTTCGCGACAGGATCGGGAAATCCTTGCGGATCGTTTCGACGTCGTAGGCAGGCACCGGTACAGAGTGTTCCATGTCTTTCAATCCAATTTCGCTACAGCACCGCGCGCATTTGAAGACGCACTAAGGTCGCTGTAACATGTTGAACTGCTGCATAACTTTACCCTCAAATCGATTTCGAGTTGAGGAATTACGCAATAGCCTTAGGCGTGCTTGTCGAGCCAGGTCGAGATGACCTCTTCGAGGGACTCGACCAGCGCCTCGTGATCTTCCAGCTCTTCGACGATCTCGGCGACGAAGGCGTTGACGAGCATCGCCCGCGCCTTGTTCTCCGGAACGCCGCGCGCCATCAGGTAGAAGAGCTGCGTATGGTCGATGTCGGCAACCGTTGCGCCGTGACCGCACTGCACGTCGTCGGCGAAGATTTCCAGTTCCGGCTTGGCCGAGAGATCGGCATCGTCGGAAAGAAGCAGCGTGTTGCACGCCATCTTCGCGTCCGTCTTCTGCGCGTCCTTGGCGACCAGGATCTTGCCCTGGAACACACCCTTGGCGCGGTCGAACACGACATTGCGGATGATCTCGGTCGAGGTCGTGTGCGGCACGTTGTGGCCGAGCGTGAAGGTGACGTCGGTATGGGTTTCGCCGCCGAGCAGGTTGATGCCGCGCAATTTGAAGTCAGCGCCCTCGCCGCTCGTCTTGCCGTGAATCTCCTGGCGTACCAGCTTGCCGCCGGCATTGATCACGAAGAGATGCAGCTTGGCATTCTTGCCGAGGTCGAAGCGGATCTGGCCGAGATGGGTATCGGCAGCGCCCTGCTGCTGCAGGATGATCCAGATGACGTCGGCGCCTTCGCCAAGCGTCACGTCGCTGACGGAGGAAACGAAGCTTTCGGCGTCGTTGGTCGACAGATGCCGCTCGATCACGGTCGCCTTGGCGCCAGCACCGAAGGTCACCGGAAAGCGCGTATGCGCCTGGCCTAGGCTCTGCACCAGCTGGATTTCCAGCGGATCTTCGAGAGCAGCTTCAGCTGCCACGTCGATTTCGAGACCGCCGCGAACGAGACCGCCGTTGATGCGCCCGATCGCGTCGTCAAAGCCGAGCACGGCGAGCCCGGCCGCAGCCGAACCGTCGAGCAGGCTGTCGACATAGGAGCGCACGGTCACGCCATCGGGCAGGCTGCCCTTGACCTCAGCATGGCCGTTGCGGACGGAAAGCACCGTCGAGCCCGGAACCAGCGCGTCGACGCGATCGGCAAAGGCCGTCGGGTCGGCTGCGGGTACCGCGCGCAGCAGGGTGCGCAGGTCGGTATAGTGCCAGGATTCGACACGGCGGGTCGGCAGGCCAGCCGTCTTCAGTTCGTGCACCAGCGCGTCGCGGACCGAAAGCACCGAGCCGTCACCCGGCAGATCGCCGATCTGAGCGGTATAGGCGTCGACGAGCGCCGTCTCGGCTGCCGTCATCTTGATTGCCTGTTGCATATTCATTCGAACACTCCTTCAACAGGCGTCAAGCCGCGGCCTCGATGATGTCCGCGTAGCCGTTGGCTTCGAGTTCGTGCGCCAGCGTCTTGTCGCCCGACTTGATGACCTGGCCCTTGTAGAGGACGTGCACCGTATCAGGAACGATGTAGTCGAGCAGGCGCTGGTAGTGGGTGATGACCACGACGGCGCGATCCGGCGAGCGCAGCGCATTGACGCCGTCTGCAACGATCTTCAGCGCGTCGATGTCGAGGCCCGAATCCGTCTCGTCCAGCACGCACAGCTTCGGCTGGAGCAGCGACATCTGCAGGATTTCGGCGCGCTTCTTCTCACCGCCGGAAAAGCCGACGTTGAGCGGACGACGCAGCATTTCCGGAGCGATCTTCAGCTCGGCTGCGGCTTCCTTGACGCGGCGCATGAATTCCGGCGTCGTCAGTTCGTCTTCGCCGCGATACTTGCGCTGTTCGTTCATCGCCACCTTCAGGAACTGCATGGTGGCAACGCCGGGGATTTCGACCGGATACTGGAAGGCAAGGAAGATGCCCTTGGCCGCGCGCTCGGAAGCGTCGAGCTCGAGGATGCTTTCGCCGTTATAGAGGATGTCGCCTTCGGTGACTTCGTAGTCTTCGCGGCCCGACAGGATGTAGGAAAGCGTCGACTTGCCGGAGCCGTTCGGGCCCATGATGGCGGCGACTTCGCCCGCCTTCACGGTGAGGTTCAGGCCGCGGATGATCTCGGTGCCGTCTTCGGCGATGCGGGCGTGCAGGTTCTTGATTTCAAGCATTTCGTGTCTCTCAATCTCGTCTTCCAAGAAGGAAGCGGTTCAATGTCTCATCTTTGACGTTGGCGCTGAGCCAGAAAACGACGACCAGAAGCAGGCCGGAACAGACACCAATTCCCTTTGCGATGGGCCAATCTGCGATCAGCCCGACAACTCCGGTGGCAAGGCCGATGACGGAAACGAAGATGGACAGAACCATCAATTTCATCCCCGCCGACAGAGCCTTCTGCTCGACCAAATGGTCCGCCTCCCTTTAGCCGACCGAGCCTTCCAGCGAGATGCCGATCAGCTTCTGCGCTTCGACGGCGAATTCCATCGGCAGTTCCTGGATGACTTCCTTGACGAAGCCGTTGACGATCAGAGCGATCGCCGCTTCGGTCGGGATGCCGCGCTGCAGGCAGTAGAACAGCTGGTCCTCGGAAATCTTCGACGTCGTGGCTTCGTGCTCGAACTGTGCCGTCGAGTTCTTCGCCTCGATGTAAGGAACGGTGTGCGCGCCGCACTTATCGCCGATCAGCAGCGAATCGCACTGCGTGAAGTTGCGGGCGTTTTCTGCCTTGCGGTGCGCCGAAACCTGGCCGCGATAGGTGTTTTCCGAAACGCCGGCGGCGATGCCCTTGGATACGATGCGGCTCGACGTGTTCTTGCCAAGATGGATCATCTTGGTGCCAGAATCGATCTGCTGGTGGCCGTTGGACACCGCGATCGAGTAGAACTCGCCGCGCGAACCGTCGCCGCGCAGGATGCAGGACGGGTACTTCCAGGTGATCGCCGAGCCGGTTTCGACCTGCGTCCAGGAGATCTTGGAGTTCTTGCCACGGCAATCGCCACGCTTGGTGACGAAGTTGTAGATGCCGCCCTTGCCTTCCTTGTCGCCCGGATACCAGTTCTGCACCGTCGAGTACTTGATCTCGGCGTCATCGAGCGCAACGAGTTCGACGACGGCGGCGTGAAGCTGGTTCTCGTCGCGCTGCGGCGCCGTGCAGCCTTCCAGATAGGAGACATAGGCGCCGTCCTCGGCGATGATCAGCGTGCGCTCGAACTGGCCGGTGTTCTTCTCGTTGATGCGGAAGTAGGTGGACAGTTCCATCGGGCAACGAACGCCCTTCGGCACGAAGACGAAGGAGCCGTCGGTAAAGACAGCCGAATTCAGCGTCGCATAGTAGTTGTCGGTCGTCGGAACGACGGAGCCGAGATACTTCTTCACGAGGTCAGGGTGCTCGCGGATCGCCTCGGAGATCGACATGAAGATCACGCCGGCCTTCTTCAGCTCTTCCTTGAAGGTGGTGACGACCGAGACGCTGTCGAACACGGCGTCGACCGCGATCTTCGACTTCTGGACGCCGGCCAGGATTTCCTGTTCCTTCAGCGGAATGCCGAGCTTCTCGTAGACCTTGAGAATCTCCGGGTCGACTTCGTCGAGCGACTTCGGACCGGTCACGCCCTTCGGTGCGGCGTAGTAATAGATCTCGTTGAAGTCGATCTTCGGGTAGCTGACGCGCGCCCAGGTCGGCTCTTCGAGCGTCAGCCAACGGCGATAGGCCTCAAGCCGCCACTCGAGCATCCATTCCGGCTCGTTCTTCTTCTCGGAGATGAAGCGAATGATGTCTTCCGAGAGACCCTTCGGGGCCTTCTCCACTTCGATGGTGGTTTCGAAGCCGTATTTGTACTGGTCGACGTCGATCTGACGGACCTGATCAATGGTCTCCTGCACGGCAGGCATGTCGTTCTCCAATCTTGCCGGATCCAAGGTCCGGCAGCTTGTCAACACGATGCGGCTGAGCGCATCGCTTATGTAATGGCTAAAAGGCGCTTTTCACCCTGTTTGCCAAGCGGAAAATTGCTTTTCCGCAATTTCGTCCCATCGCCCGGGCTTAGGCCGCCTGTCCCGGTGCCCGGCGTCTTGCTGCTACCTTTGCAAAGACCGCGGCGCAACGTTCGATTTCAGCCGCTGTCGTCGCTTCGCCGATCGATATTCTAAGCGCACCCTGGCGCGGATCGTAGCCCATCGCCGTCAGCACGTGGCTCTGCCCGACCTTGCCTGACGAGCAGGCCGATCCGGCCGAAAGCGCCACCCCTTCGAGATCGAAGGCGATCTGGCCCGTTTCGGCCTTCAGGCCGGGAAGCGTGAAGAATGTCGTGTTGCCGACGCGCGAAACGTCGCGGCCGTGAATGACCACATCTGTCGCTGCTGCCAGCATCTCGCTTTCCAGCCTGTCACGCAACGCGGCAATCGCGCTCATGCGTTGGCCAACGCCTTCGCCGACTTTCCTGGCGGCTGCGGCAAAGCCGGCAATCGCCACCGAATTTTCGGTACCGGAACGATGCCCCTTCTCCTGTCCGCCACCGCGGATCAGCGGCGCCGGCATCATCACCTCGCCACGCGCCACCAGCGCGCCGGCGCCCTTCGGGCCGCCGATCTTGTGGGATGAGAGAATGAGGAAGTCGGCACCGAGGTCTTCGATCGAAAGCGGTACGCGGCCGGCAGCCTGCACCGCGTCGACGACGATAATGCCACCGTGGGTGCGAACGATCTCGGCGATTTCGGCAATGGGCTGGATGATACCGGTCTCGTTGTTGACCAGCATGACGGCAACCATCGGCAGGCCAAGCTGACGGTCATGTGCCGCCAACAGCGCACGAAGCGCCTCAAGATCGACGATCCCAGCGGAGGTCACGGGTATTTCGCTCACTGCGTCGCGCTGGAAGCGCCCGCCTTCGCGCAGTGCCGGGTGCTCGATTGCCGAGGCGTAGAGCCGGCTGATCTTCAGAGGCGTGCGGCCCATACGGAAATCGGGCGTCAGCACCAGGTTGGCCGCTTCCGTCGCGCCGCTGGTAAAGATGACGCTGGCGGCTTTCGCACCGCAAAGGGCGGCCACATCGCGGCGGGCGCCTTCAATGAGCGTGCGCAGCGCGCGGCCCTCGCCATGGACGGAAGACGGATTGCCGACGAGGTCGAGCGCCGACAGGCAGGCCTCGCGCGCTTCAGGCAGAAGCGGCGCCGTGGCGTTCCAGTCCATGTAGATGCGCGAACCCGACATGATTTCCTTCGCTAGAACAACAGGCTGCGACCCGGCAACCTCTGGCGATGCATTTTCCTTGAATTTTCCGCGTCGCTTGCCTTATGAGACGAAGCACAAGGCGGAATGCCCGCACAGAAGTTTTGAACGGTTCTAAACTAGGTTTTAGAAAAGCTGACTGCTTTCGTCAAGACTGATCGCGATCTGAACCCAAGATTCGAACCAGGAACACTCCCGGAGAGCCAATGCCCGAAATCATCTTCAACGGACCCGCTGGCCGCCTCGAAGGCCGCTATCAGCCTTCGAAGCAGAAGAGCGCGCCGATCGCCATCATCCTGCACCCGCATCCGCAGTTCGGTGGCACGATGAACAACCAGATCGTCTACCAGCTCTTCTATATGTTCCAGAAGCGCGGCTTCACCACGCTGCGGTTCAATTTCCGCGGCATCGGTCGCAGCCAGGGCGAGTTCGACCACGGCGCCGGCGAACTGTCGGACGCGGCGTCCGCGCTCGACTGGGTGCAGAGCCTGCATCCGGATTCGAAGAGCTGCTGGGTTGCCGGCTATTCCTTCGGCGCCTGGATCGGCATGCAGCTGCTGATGCGCCGCCCGGAAATCGAAGGCTTCATGGCGGTCGCCCCGCAGCCGAACATCTACGACTTCTCGTTCCTGGCACCCTGCCCGTCCTCGGGCCTGATCATCAACGGTGATTCCGACAAGGTGGCGCCGGAGAAGGACGTGAACGGCCTCGTCGAGAAGCTGAAGGCGCAGAAGGGCATTCTCATCACCCACAAGACCGTTCCCGGCGCCAACCACTTCTTCAACGGTCAGGTCGAAGGCCTGATGGGTGAATGCGAGGACTATCTCGACCGTCGCCTCAACGGCGAGCTGACGCCGGAACCGGCCGCAAAGCGCATTCGCTGACCGTTCGCCGAAATGAGCACAAGGGCCGCGCGTTCTTCGGATCGCGCGGCCCTTTTCGTTTCAGGTTGGCTTTGCGGGCGGTCGAGCGCTTGCGCTGTCGAAGTCACCACGTCTCGCTGCAACGCCCATTAATCCCGAAGACTGGTCGCCGCTCACCCGCCGGGGTGATTTCAGAGACGTGCAAACAGCGTATGGTGCAAGTCTGGGCTGTCTACGGGATGGCGAGATTATTTTGAGTTGATCCGCTGCATCCGTTGTTGCCGTCGGGTCGACGATCACGCCGAGCGTCTTTTGGGAGGGAACGATGACGGGAGTATTGGGCGTCTCATTTGGCGAAGCGAAATGGCAGACCCTTCCCGTCACTCCTACGCTTCCAGCGGCCACGCGGGACGGGTTCTTGCCCGTATCGGGTGCGGAGATCTGGTACGCAGTCTACGGCTCAGGTGACCCCGTCATCTTGTTGCACGGGGGCCTCGCCAATTCCAGCTACTGGGGACGTCAGGTTCCTGAACTCGCCAAGTTCTGCCAGGTCATCGTTCTCGACAGCCGCGGCCACGGCCGCAGCACCTGGGACAACCTTGTCGGCTACGACCTCATGGTTTCCGACGTCGTCGGGGTGATGGAGCAGTTGAACATAACCAGAAGTGCCATCGTCGGCTGGAGCGATGGTGCCATTACCGGCCTCAAGCTGGCGATGCGGTATCCCGAGCGGGTCAGCGGTGTTTTCGCCTTCGGGGCGAATAGCAGCCCGTCTGGAACCTTCGATCTAACCAACAGCGTCATGTTCAGCGCATACGAGGCCCGGGCCCGCGTCGAATATGCGAGCTTGTCCCGCACTCCCGGCGGATACCCTGCCTTCTATGATCAGATGCTCAAGATGTGGACCTCGGAGCCAAACATGACGGACCGCGATCTCCAGGGAATCCAGGTTCCCGTCTGGGTCGTGGATGGCGATCATGAGGAAGTCATCCAACGAACGGACACACTGTTCATCGCCGACAACATTCCGAACTGCGGTTTGCTGATTCAGCCGGAAGTCAGTCACTTCTCCCTCTTGCAGGATCCTGACCAGTTCACCCAGGATATTATTCGCTTCTTGCAGGCGAAGGGTATCGCCAAGATATCCGACGCGCTTGCGGACGCCCGTCCAATCTATGCTTGAGCCCATTGCTCTACGGGCGGGCGACCCACTGCGGCACGGCCGGATTGACGACCTTGGTCGGCGTCGCCGTGCATTCGACCCGATTGCGCCCATTCGCCTTGGCCGAGTAGAGCGCCATGTCGGCGCGCTGCATGACGGGATCCAGAGCCTCGCCGCTCCCGACGGCGGTGACACCGAAGCTCGCCGTTACACGCGCTGCTTCCGGGAGGCCGACGATCTGCTGGGACATGATGGCAGCGCGCATGCCGTGCGCAACGACGCGGGCTTCTGACAAGTCCGTGCAGGGCAGAAATACCGCGAACTCCTCACCGCCAAGGCGGCCGGCCACGGCACGGTTCGGCATGACGTCCATCAGCACCCGCGCAAAACGACGAATCACCTCGTCACCGGCGAGGTGGCCGTAGGTGTCGTTGACCAGCTTGAAGCGATCGAGGTCGGCGAGGATCAGCGTACCTGGTGTCTGGGTCGCACGCGCATGCAGGAGCGGAATGACGCGATCCATGAAGCCGCGACGATTGTAGAGCCCCGAGAGAAGGTCTATTTCCGAGCGGGCCTGCACATCGTCGACGATGTCCTTCACCATCACGCCGAGCATCGCAAGCCCTGCTCCAACGATCAGCATCGCGCCAAGCGCCTGGGAAATGAGTGCGAACGGGCTCGAAACGTAGTCCTGTGCGGTGGCGCCCGAGCCGGCCGCAACGGCGGCATAGATCTTCACGAGATAGTAGAGCGAGCAGAGCGCCAGAAGGCCGAAAAGCAGCCAATCGAAGAACGAGCGTCGCCCCGAGCGCAGCACCACGGACGCGGTCCACAGCTGAATGAGGAAGAACGGCATCTGGTAGGGAATGGCGTGCTGCCAGGTGCCACGTGGCAGATCGTAGATCGCCATGTCCAGCGCAACGCCCGCAACGAACCACACGCCAAGCACCGGCCAACGCACCGGTACCTGATAGAAGAGGCCGAGGCCGAACCGCAAAAGACAGAAGCCGCCGAGCATGCAGGCGAAAGCGCCGATGGCAAAGGGCCGCGGCGCGGACGAGAACGGAACGATCGCTTCGCAAACGGCAGCAAGCGAGGCGACGGCAAAACCGGCTCCACACCACAGGGCCGCGCGGCGCTGTCGGCTCTTTGCTGCAATGGTGAGGAAGGCGGCCGTGAAAATCTGGGCGATGATGAAGTTCACAGCCAGCAGAGAGATCGCACCACCCATCGAAGAACCCGAAACCTTCGTCCTGCGGCTCACCGCCGTTTGCCACCTCCGGCGGTAGCGGATGCCGATCCTAATTGGCCGATGCGAAGAATTGATTAATCCGTTTGGTGGATAGCATACACCGTTTCGGGCCTTTCAGCGAGCAGGCGTAGTGGCGTGTTTTCCGCCTGTGACGGGCTGGCGGACCCCGGTCGTTCCCGGATAGGTCAGCGGCAGGCCCTGCAGCGAGCGCACGGCGAGGTAGGCCCAGGCCTCGGCCTCCATGGAATCGCCGTTGAGACCGGCGTCCTCGGCCGGCAGCACCATGGCGCCCGCTGCCTTGGCGAGCGCCACGAGGTCGCGCATGATCACCGGATTGAGGCGGCCGCCGCCGCAGATGATGTAGGTCGATGGCCGCTGTGGCAGATGCCCGGCCGACTTGAGGATCGCCGCCGCGGTCACATGGGCAAGCGTGCGGGCACCGTCGGCAAGGCCGGCGTCACCTCCCGCTGGCGGCGCGAAATCGTTTCGGTCGAGCGACCGGCGCTTTTTTGCAGTGAAAAAGGGATTGGCGAGGTAGCGCTCTGCAAGATCAGGGAGAACGGCCCCTTCGCTCGCAATCATGCCGCCCTGGTCAAAGGGAATGCCGGCATGGGCCTCGACCCATTGATCGATCAGCGTGTTGCCGGGGCCGCTATCATAGGCAACGAGCGTCTCGCCGGCGCCAATGAAGGTCAGGTTGGAGATGCCGCCGATATTGACGAAGACGACCGGCGCAAGAAGGCCGGCTGCTCCCCGCGCCAGCGCGGCGTGGTAGGCGGGGATCAGCGGCGCGCCCTGCCCGCCATGCACCATGTCGTTGGCGCGCATGTCGTAGACGACGTCGATGCCGGTTTCGCCGGCAAGCAACTGGCCATCGCCGATCTGCACCGTCAAGGCCTCGTCGGGACGGTGCAGCACGGTCTGCCCGTGGAAGCCGATCACGTCGATTTCCGCCGGCGACAGGTTGTTTTGCTGCAGGAAGGCTTTGACTGCTTCGGCATGCCGCAACGTCAACTCGCGCTCAAGCTCCGCGAGCGCTCCAGGTCTTTGATCCCGTTGCGTGATCGTCTTCGCGTCGACCAGTCCCTGCTTCAATCGGTCGCGAAAGCGGGCATCGTAGGCAAAACCGGCAGTGGGGCCGCGTTCGACGACGGTGACGCCATCTGTCCTCAGCAAGGCGACATCGATGCCGTCCATGCTCGTGCCGCTCATCAGGCCGATTGCCGTTCTTGTCCGTGTCATGCCGTCAACATTTCCAGAATCACTTTTGAAGTGATTATGCGCGGAAACAGTGCTAAACGCCCGTTCGTTCAAAAACTTCCCCGCAAGAGAGACAGAATATGTCCGGTTTCAAGTCCGATTTCCTTCACACCCTCAGCGAGCGTGGTTTCATCCACCAGATCTCCGACGAGTCTGGCCTGGATGAACTGTTCCGGAAGGAAACCGTGACGGCCTATATCGGCTTCGACCCGACTGCGCCAAGCCTGCATGCCGGCGGTCTGATCCAGATCATGATGCTGCACTGGATGCAGGCGACGGGCCACCGGCCGATTTCGCTGATGGGCGGCGGCACCGGCATGGTGGGCGACCCGTCCTTCAAGGACGAGGCGCGTCAGTTGATGACGCCGGCGACGATCGAAGCCAACATCGCCAGCATCAAGACGGTCTTTTCCAACTACCTCACCTATGGAGACGGCCCGAAGGACGCGTTGATGATCAACAACGCCGACTGGCTGCTTGGCATCAACTACCTCGAATTCCTGCGCGACGTCGGCCGTCACTTCTCGGTCAACCGCATGCTGTCCTTCGACAGCGTCAAGACGCGGCTTGATCGCGAACAGTCGCTGTCGTTCCTTGAGTTCAACTACATGATCCTGCAGGCCTACGACTTTGTCGAACTGCACAAGCGCACCGGCTGCCGCCTGCAGATGGGTGGGTCGGACCAGTGGGGCAACATCATCAACGGCATCGACCTCGGCCATCGCATGGGCACGCAGCAGCTCTACGCGCTGACCTCGCCGCTCCTGACGACGGCGTCGGGCGCCAAGATGGGCAAGTCCGTCAACGGCGCAATCTGGCTGAACCCGGATATGCTGTCGGCCTATGACTTCTGGCAGTACTGGCGCAACACCGAGGACGCCGACGTCACCCGCTTCCTGAAGCTCTATACGACGCTGCCGATGGCCGAGATCGAGCGGTTGTCGAAGCTTGGCGGCTCGGAGATCAACGAGGTCAAGAAGATCCTTGCAACCGAGATCACCGCCATGCTGCACGGCCGCCCGGCCGCCGAGGAGGCGGCTGAAACCGCACGCAAGACCTTCGAGGAAGGCGCGCTCTCGGACAACCTGCCTTCGGTCGAAATCCCGACAGCCGAGCTTGAGGCCGGCCTCGGCCTGCTGACGCTGATCGTGCGCGCCGGCCTCGCCGCCTCCAACGGCGAAGCCCGCCGCCATGTTCAGGGCGGTGCCGTCCGCATCAACGACGAGGCCGTCAGCGACGAGCGCCGACTGATCGGCACCGGCGACGTTACCGCCGACAATGTCGTCAAGCTGTCGCTCGGCAAGAAGAAGCACATCCTCGTGCGCCCGGCCTGACCTGGCCGAGGCATCCAACAAGATCTGAGAGGCCGGCCTTGGCGCCGGCCTTTTTCATTGGAACTCGAAGATGCTGCGGAAGACGCCGGGGGCGATGATCGACAAGGGGTTGATCGTCAGCTTCGGCTGATTGAAGGGACCGTTGAGCTTGAAGGTGATGCCGAGCAGGCCGCGGTCGCGGCCATTGCCGAGCAGGGCGCCGATCAGCGGCAGCTCGCCGAAGATTCGGTTCAAGCCATAGGCCGGCATGAAGGTTCCGGTCATATCCATGATGCCGTTGTTGTCGCGCACCGTGCCCTGGAAGGTCGCGCCGACATCGGTTCCGCGCAACACGCCGCCGTCGACGCGGATTGCGCCGCGGTCGAGCGCAAGCTGGGCGAAGCCACGCTCGAAGCGGGCCGAGCTCACGTCGATGTCGCGACGGACGGCCTGATTGAGGCTTCGCCCGTCGGCGCCGGTCGGAGTCGACACCATGGATTGCAGGCGTTGTTCGCCGACGAGCTGGAACTTGCGGATATCGACGCTGCCGCGCCAGGAACGGCCGCCGCGATCACGCAGTTTGAGATTGAGAAGGCCGCCGCGCATGTTCTGATAGATATCGGCAAAGCGCGCCAGCGCGCCGGCATCGCCTGTCGTCAGCTCGAGCGTATTGTCTGCGCCGGCCTTGGCGATGCGGGCAACGAGCGCCTGGCCGCTGCCGGTGACAGCCGAAAGATTGACGTCCTCGATCTGGCTTCCGCGCTCGACATAGACCAGGTTCACGTTCGAGAGCGACTCGCCGTTGAAACCGGTGACGCGATCGAGCTGGGCCTTGATGGTGATGTTATCACCACCACCCTGGTTCTGGTCGCTTCCCGCCTTTATCTGGGCGAGGATCGGCCTGATGTCTGCGGCCGCGCCGCTGAGCGTGGCCGTATAGCCCCCCTTGCTGCGGTCGACCGAAACCTTGAAGTCGTCGCCCTGGGCCAGGCGGACGTTGTCGAGGTCGGCCGACACGAGACCGTTATTGTCGACCTGCAGATTGCCGCGCGCGCCGAAACCATCGCCGGCGACCGCGAAATCGCTGATCGTGGCCAAATCGCCGTCCATGCTCGACGTGAACTGCGCCTCAGCCGGGATGCCGATGCCCTTGCTCCAGCCGATCCAGGGAAGGGATAGCGCCGCCTTGGCAAGACCGACCTTGACCTTCTGCTTGCCGGTCTCGTCGATCGTGACATCGATGGTGATCGGTCCGGAGATGATTCTCGACGGACCTGAGGCGATTTTCTGCCAGACACCATCTTCCAGCGTGCCGGAGATATGGCGCGAACGCTTCACCGTCGAACCCGCGTCGACCGGCTCGGTCAGTGCGACCTTGACCTTTGCGCCTTCGATCTTCGCATCGGCGTCCAGGACCGCCTGCTGATTGTCGACGCGGAACGTGCCGACGAGGTCGGTCACAGGGCGTCCTTGGAGCGCCTTATTGACGCTGACCTTGTCGAGCTGCATTTCGACTTGGTAGAGCGGTTTGGGCGGATGCTGGTCCGAGATCAGGCCGAAGCGGGCACCGACGACAGCCGTCAAGGGACCGCTGAAGTCCTCCGGCAACAACTGCGTCTTCTGCAGTGCCTGGATCGGCTTGTAGCTGACGAGCTCGGCAATCGCATCTGCGGCGCCTCCAACCTCGATCTTCATCTCCGCCATCAGCGGCTTGGTGTAGACATCGGGAAGGATGAAGTCGCCGCCATTCAGCGCCACGGACCGCCCTGACGGGAAGTAGGCGGTGCCTTGCCCGACCTCTACCGTCATGCGCTGTCCGCTCAGCTTGAACTTGCCGGACGTGTCGCGCAGCGGCGGTATTTCTCCCGTGATGTTGATGCGGGTGTCGTCGATGTCGAAGTTGATGTTGAGTTCCTGCTCGTTGAGCTTCAACTCCCCTTTGTTGTTGGCAATGCGGCCCGCGGCGACCGACACCTCGATGCGGGCATTGGTGACGATGCCGCCGAAGAGGTTGCCGATCGCCCAGCGGCGAGCGCCCTTGGCGAGCCACCATGGCCATAACTGCTTGACAGCCGTCGCCTCCATGCGATCGCTGACGGAGGCAAAGCTGATCTGCGGCGAGGTCTTGCCGAAGGCGACGGAAAGCGAGCCATACATCGAGCCAAGCGGGCTCGACACCGCGAGCTGATCAAAGATCAGCTGGTGAGTATCCGAGGTGAACCGGCCGCTTGCCTTGGCATCGAAGATCAGCGGTTGCTCGGTGACGTCTTCCGGGGCCGAGCTGGCGTTCTTCAGGAGGAGATCGATCGCGAAGCCCTTCTCCGTCACGCCCGAGAGCTTGTCGAGGTCGATGACCGCGCCGGTGAACGGAAAGGTCGAACGGCCGATCTTGACGACCGATGGCAGGATCTCGACCGAGGAGCGGCCGAAATCATAGGCGATGTCCATTTGTGAGGGATTGAGCGTCGAGACCAGGCCGCCGGCATGGAAGGCGCCCTTGGAGGTGCGCACTGCCACACGCAGGTCCGGTTTTGCCTCCCCGGCTGCCCGCGTCGCCTTCAGCGTCAACCCCGCCGTTGCGTCGATGCCAAAGGCCTGCTCGGCACCCGACTTGCCGTGGTAGAAGAATGGCGCGAGCGGCAGGTTGGTGATCGCCGCCTCAAAGCCGGTCACGTGCCCCTTCTGGCCAAGCGCATCGGCGGTGATATCGACCGCGACCCCGTCGACCGTGGCGCTGCCCTTCACGCTCATCGAGCCGCTGGCATCTCGGTTGAATTCAAGCGCGGAGGCGACAACCGGAACGACGCGGTTGCGGGCCCCGACGATGGAAAAACTGAAGTCGGAGAGCGCGACGGTCTGACTGCCCCGCCCGGCCGCCATCTGCGACATACGGTCGACATGGGAGAAGAGTCCCTCAAGCGCCTCGCCGACATCTGCAATACGGATCTTGGTCAGATCGAGCGGCTCGCCCCGTGGAAGGAGCCCGGTATCGAAATCGCCGCCTTCGGCCTCCAGGCGGGAGACGGCGATGCGGCCGGTCATCAGCGCCAGCGGGTCAAGCGCGATGGAGATCGAGTGAAGCTTTGCGACGGGTTGGCCGGATGCCGCTTCGCTTAGCGCCACCTCGCGGGCCTTGAGTGCAATCGCGCCGCTTGCCGTCATGCGCACGACCGTGCTGCCGACATCGGCGCGGTAGGCGTTTCCGAGCGCACTATTGAGGGCCATCCGGGCACGCGCGTTCAGCGTGCTGTCCATCATGCCGCTTTCGATCACGGTCACCAGAATGGCCACCATGACGAAGGCGATCAAAGAAATGGACAGGGCAATCTTGGCACAGAGACGCAGCAAGCCGCGTTTGCGTGGTGCATGCACGATCATGGGATCGTGAGCCTGCGCCGAAGGCAACGCATGCAGCGCGACGATGTCTTTCTTGCGAAAGCCGACTTTTTCGCCGCGGATCTCACTCATCAGCGCGGACGTCCTCCGTTCAATACGAGCTTTTTCGCCGCGCCTTGTTTTCAATCGTTGCGGACGGCTGTTTCTCGTTTCCTGTAGACCACATGTCTTCGCCCAAAGTCACCATGAGACACGGGACCATGCTGTGGAAAGCCACCACCCTCAACGGGAATCGCGCGGGCGAGCGACTGCAACGTTTCGTAGCGGCCGATGCCGTCCGAAACCTGTCGAATCTAGCACAAATGCGCTGGACGGCAGTCGACGAATTTCGATATGCCCCTAAAGCGCCGCGTGCCTTGCGAGGCGCACAAAGTCGCTTTGGAACTTTGAGTTGCCGCATATCCTGCATTGATCGGCGACGATCAAGGGCCACATGCAGTAGCGTCCGATTGTCTGCAAAACTTGGCAGAAGGAAGGTTTAATCATGGCAAGACCCGTTCCCGGAGATGTCGCTCCCGACTTCACGCTGCCACGCGACGGCGGCGGCACGATCTCGCTTTCGGCCTATCGCGGCCGCCCCGTCGTGCTGTTCTTCTATCCGAAGGACGACACCCAGGCCTGCACGCTGGAGGCGATCTCCTTCTCCGAACTTGCGGAAGACTTCGCCGCAGCCGGCATAACGTTGATCGGCCTCTCACCCGATTCGGTGAAAAAGCACGATCGCTTCGCCAAGAAACACAATCTCACGGTGGCGCTCGCCGCCGACGAGGAAAAGGCTGTGGTCGAAGCCTACGGCGTCTGGGTGGAGAAAATGATGTATGGCCGCAAATACATGGGGGTCGAGCGCAGCACCTTCCTGATCGGCGCCGACGGCGTCGTCGTCAGGGTATGGGAAAAGGTGAAGGTCGACGGCCACGCCCAGGAGGTCCTGGCTGCGGCAAAGGCCCTTTGAGGAACCCATGACCGAATTGCCCGTGTTTCACAGCCTGCGCGGGGGCGCAGTCGAAGCCATCCGCGCTGCTGACCTCGAGATCAAGACGGCGCTTGCGCAAGAAGCAGCGCGGCGCTGGCAGCGCCGCGCGCTGTCGTTGCGCTCGCCGCTCGACCGACCTGTTCCGGTTCGCCCCGGGCGGCCGGACAAGCCGCTGCTGACCCCGCCGACGCAGGTGAAGCGGCGGTCTCTCGGTTCCCTCAAGGGGCGCATCGCCTTGCTGCACTCGATTGCCCATATCGAGTTGAACGCCGTCGACCTGGCCCTCGATATCGTCGCCCGCTTCGCGACCGAATCAGTGCCCAACTCCTTCTTCGACGGCTGGATGCGTGTCGCCTTCGAGGAGGCCAAGCACTTCCGTCTGGTCCGGCAGAGGCTGAACGATCTCGGTGCCGACTATGGCGACCTGCCGGCCCACGACGGGCTCTGGCAGGCGGCGCACGATACCCGCAATGACCTGACCGCACGCCTTGCCGTGGTGCCGCTCATTCTCGAAGCGCGTGGTCTCGACGTGACCCCGGCCCTTCAGGCCAAGATGCGCGAAACCGGCGACTTCGAGAGCGCCGCCGTCCTGGATGTGATCTACGAGGACGAGAAAGGCCATGTTGCCGTCGGCGCCAAGTGGTTCCGCTTTCTCTGTGCTCGCGAGAAGAAGGATCCTGCAGCGACCTTCCAGGCGCTGGTGCGCGCCAACTTTCGCGGGCCGCTGAAGGCGCCGTTCAACGACATTGCCCGCGCCGAGGCCGGACTGACGCCGTCCTTTTACCGATCGATGACCGCTTCGACCAATCGTTGACGACAAAAAGCAACGGCGTCTCCGTCACGCTGATGCAATCATGCTCAATGAATTGTTAACCCTAACAAAGTGTAATGATCCGCAGGTGAGCGAGGCAACGCGCACATGGCGGGAGAGAACGGGTGTCTGGACGTTCGGCAAATCGTGCTTTCGGAAAACGTAAGGAACATCATGTCCTGATCCTGGCAAGTGGCGACAAGGTTCGTCACATGACGGTTCGTCCCTGGATGGCGGCAATCGCCGTATCCTTCGCCGGCGTCTGCAGCATCGGCTATCTCGCGGCCACATCCTATCTGGTCCTGCGTGATGATCTCATCGGCGGCACGATCGCCCGCCAGGCGCGCATGCAGCACGAATACGAAGATCGAATCACGGCACTGAGAGCGCAGGTCGATCGCGTAACCAGCCGCCAACTCCTCGACCAGCAGGTGGTCGAAGAAAAGGTCGAGAAACTGCTGCGCCAGCAGATGGCGCTGACCTCGCGCAACGGAAAGCTCGGTGCGCTGGTCGAAAGGGCCGAAAGTTCCGGCCTGACGACGGAAAGCAACGAGACCCCTGAGATCGAACCCCTCGCCTATGAAAAACGAGCCGATGCCAGCAGCAACGGCGTAAAGGCGATCGAGAAGCTGATGGGCCTGAGCGGCGCATCGGTCACCGGTGCAATTCGCTCCGCTCCCCTCGCCTATGCCGCACCGGATGCGGCCGAATCGACCTCGGATCGCGCCGACCGGATCTTCTCCAAAGTGACGCTGTCGCTGAAGGACGTCGAGCTTGACCAGATGGCGCGCCTGAAGCAACTGACGGATGGCGCTGCAAAGACGTCGGATGCGATTCGCTCGATCGTCGGTCGGACCGGCGTCGACCTGCCGGTCGGCGACGTCGCAGAAATGGTCCCAGCCGCGGCGTCGGATTCTGCCGATAGCGCCATTGGCGGCCCGTTCGTCGAGCCCGCGAATGATGACGAGTTCGGCCGGTCGCTGGCGGCTCTCGATACGGCCCTTCTGGAGCTGGAACGGACGCGGGCCCAGGTCCGCGCGCTGCCGTTCGGCAACCCGTCTCCGGCAAGCGACATCACCAGCGACTTCGGCAATCGTCTCGATCCGTTCCTCGGCCGCCTGGCACTTCATGCCGGCATCGATTTCCGCGCGACGGTCGGCACGCGCATTCGCGCGGCAGCACCGGGCACCGTGACCAACGCCGGCTTGACCGGCGGCTATGGAAACATGGTCGAAATCGACCATGGAAACGGTGTGTCGAGCCGGTACGCCCACCTCTCCGCCGTTCTGGTGAAGGTCGGCGACCATGTGACGGAAGGTGACGTCATTGCCAAGTCCGGCAATACGGGCCGTTCCACCGGGCCGCACCTGCATTATGAAATCCGCCTGAATGGCGAAGCGGTGGATCCGATGCGGTTTATCGACGCCAGCCGGAAGCTCGCCTCGTACATGAACTGACGGGCATGAACTGACGGGTCGTCTGGCTGCCTTTAGGTCTTGCGCGGCTTGACAAGAAATGCGACAGATTCGCCACTATTTACCTTTTGCTGCTTCAACGTGCTGGATTTCTTGACTTTCAGCGACGTTCAGCTTATGAGCGCGGCCACGTGCTCGTGCGTTTTCCATCGATCGATCAGTGTTCTATTGAACCGGAACGGAAACAGATTTCCCTTTGACCAATTTTGCTGACCTTGGCCTGAGCCAAAAAGTTCTCTCCGCTGTCACCGATGCGGGCTACACAACCCCGACCCCAATCCAGGCTGGCGCCATCCCGCCGGCGCTGCAGCGTCGTGACATTCTGGGCATCGCCCAGACGGGTACGGGCAAGACGGCTTCGTTCGTGCTGCCGATGCTGACGCTGCTCGAAAAGGGCCGCGCTCGCGCTCGCATGCCGCGTACGCTCATTCTGGAGCCGACGCGCGAACTCGCCGCTCAGGTTGCAGAGAACTTCGACAAGTACGGCAAGAACCACAAGCTCAACATCGCGCTTCTGATCGGCGGCGTGTCGTTCGATGAGCAGGACCGCAAGCTCGAGCGCGGCGCCGACGTGCTGATCTGCACGCCCGGTCGTCTGCTCGATCACTTCGAGCGCGGCAAACTCCTGATGACCGGTGTCGAGATCCTGGTCATCGACGAAGCAGACCGCATGCTCGACATGGGCTTCATTCCGGATATCGAGCGTATCGCCAAGCTCATTCCGTTCACGCGCCAGACGCTGTTCTTCTCGGCGACCATGCCGCCGGAAATCCAGAAGCTCGCCGACCGCTTCCTGCAGAACCCCGAGCGCGTCGAAGTCGCTCGGCCGTCCTCGACGGCGCAGACGGTGACGCAGCGCTTCGTTGCGGCGCACGCCAAGGATTACGAAAAGCGCGCGGTGCTGCGCGATCTGATTCGCGCCCAGGACGAACTCAAGAACGCGATCATCTTCTGCAACCGCAAGAAGGATGTCGCCGACCTCTTCCGTTCGCTCGACCGTCACGGCTTCTCCGTCGGCGCGCTTCATGGCGATATGGATCAGCGGTCGCGCATGACGATGCTCGCGAACTTCAAGGACGGCAACATCAAGCTGCTCGTTGCCTCGGACGTCGCCGCACGCGGCCTCGATATCCCTGACGTCAGCCACGTTTTCAATTTCGACGTTCCGATCCATGCGGAAGACTACGTGCACCGTATCGGCCGCACCGGTCGTGCCGGTCGCTCCGGCGCCTCCTTCACGCTGGTGACGAAGCGCGACACGAAGTTCTCCGATGCCATCGAAAAGCTGATCGGCCAGAAGGTCGAATGGCTGAACGGCGACCTTTCCAATCTGCCTGAGCCGATGGAAAGCCACGATACTGGCCGCCGCGATCGCGGCCGTGACGGCCGCAAGGACCGGAAAAAAGATGGGGATCGCGGCTCGAAGGGCCGTCCCGATCATAAATCCGATACCGTGCGTGCCGATAGTGAGGCCGAAATTGAAACAGTCGCGGAAAGGGCGGAATCGGTGAAACCGGCACGCAGCGCAGAAAACAAGCAGGGACAGAACAACCGCGCCGATCGTCCGGTGCGTGCATCGAACCCGGCTAACGATGACAATCGCGACCGCCGCAACCGTCACCGCCGCGACTACGACGACGGCCCGACGCCCGTCGGCTTCGGCGACGAAATCCCCGCTTTCATGCTGATTGCCGGCAAGGCCTGATATTCCTATGGGCCTGCCGGGCATCGATTTTCCGGGCCTCGGCTGCGGACTTGCAATCGTGCGCGACGGTAAGATCCTGCTCTACAAGCGCGTCAATGCGCCTGAAGCCGGCACTGGAATATCGTCGGCGGCAAGGTCGACCATATGGAGCGCTCGGAAGCCGCTGCGCGACGCGAGGCCGAAGAAGAAAGCGGCCTCAATATCCTTTCGAGCGAGTTCCTGTGCTTCAGTGAACAGGTGATCGAGGCTGATCGCCAGCATTGGATCTCGATGATCTATGTGACCCAGGATTTTACCGGTGAGCCCGAACTCACCGAGCCGGACAAGCTTTCCGCTCTCGGCTGGTTCGATCTCGACGCCCTGCCCCAGCCGCTGTCACGTTTTGCGGCCGATGCCGTCGATGCGCTGCGCAAGCTGAAACACTAGGTCGCAACTGGCTGCGGCGCGACCGGACATATTGCTTCCCATTCCTTCAATCGATGCCGACCGACGACGCGGATTGCGTCCTCGGGCCTGATTGGTTGTTCTATTTTCGGGACCGGAGCGCGGCGTCATAGGCAAGCCGCACCCAGCGCGCCATTTCGTCGGGGTCGTCAAAGGCGTCGTCCGGAATGCTCCAATAGGGCATCTTCACCTGCTTGCCCTTGCCGTCATAGGCCCATTGCCTCGAGCCGGCCGCCTCGAAGGCCGGCGTCGTCTGCTCGTCCCCCTTCAGCAGGATCTCTCCGTCCACCTCGAGGGCGAAGATCACGCCCTGGCAATAGATGCCTTTGCCGCCAAACATCCGCTTGATGGTCACCGGTCCAAGCGTCTCGAACATCTCTTCGATGGCGGCATTGTCCACGCGTTCATTCCTCCAGGATACCGCCGGCAGCCATGATCTGCTCCGGCGTGTCGAGATCAAGACGGGCGGCCGGACCAAGCTCGACATCGATGACCGGCAATCCGCATTTCTCGATGATGTGCCTTGCGCCAACGTCTCCAACCAATTGCCTGACGGCTGAAAAGGTCTGTCGCGGCAGGATGACCGGATTGCCGCGTTGCCCGTCGGCGGTTGCCCGGATGACAGCACGGCCACCTTCGGCAACGAAACGATCGAGCAGCCTGCGCAGATCACCGCTGCTGACGCCCGGCATGTCGGCGAGCGTCACCAACATGCCGGCGGCCCGCTCGTCGACCGCCGAAAGTCCAGTCGTCAGAGATGAGGCCATTCCGGACATGTAGTCGGGATTCGAGACGAGCGTTGCCGGCAGGCCCTCCAACGCAGCGCGGATATCGGCCTCGCGGTGGCCGGTTACCACGACGACCCTGCCGGGTGCTGCAGCGATCGCCGCCTCGACGCTACGGCGGACCAGGGGCACGCCGTCAAAGGTCGCCAGCAGCTTGTGTCCGCCGGCCGGTCCCATCCGGCTGGCGCGGCCGGCGGCCAGAACCACGATCTCGACCGGTCCTGGCGGCAAAGTCGTTGCTTCTTCGCGCGGCTGCGGTCGGGTCGGGATTTCACCCAGCAAGCCGCCGACGCCAAGGCCGGTAATGTCGTCGAAGCTCGGCCACTCGCCGGCGAGGATACGGTCGAGGATCCAGTCGAAACCGTTCTCGCGCGGGCTGCGGGCGCATCCGGGCGCCCCGATCACGGGGATCTCGCCGACACGGCCAAGCACGAGAAGATTGCCGGGATCGACGGGCATGCCGACGTGGTCGACGACGCCGCCTGCCTGCCGGACAGCCGCCGGAATCACATCATCCGGATCGGCGACGGCAGAGGCCCCAAAGACCACCAGCAGGTCATGATCTGCTCGCAGGGCGTCGATTGCCGCGGCGACGGCACTTTCCGTGTGTGCAACGCGCCTTTCGGTCAAAAGCTCGCTTCCCGATTGCCGCAGACGCGCCGCCAGGATGGCTCTCGTCTTGTCCATCACCTGCGATTTCAATGTCGGCAACTCAGTTGCTATCAGTGCCGCGCGCCGGGCGGCAAAGGGCTTGACTTCGAAAGCGGCATGGCTTCGGAGCAGGTTCTGCGCTTGCTCAACGAGATGACCGGCCACGGCAAGCGGAATGATCTTGATCGTCGCGACCATGTCGCCGGCCTGCACGGGCACATGGTCGGCAAGACAGGCGAGCGTGATCGCCGGATCGATGCGGTTCAATCGGTCGACCGTGTCGCGCGTGGCGACGAAGAGACCGGTGACGTTCGAATAGACGTTCACTCGGCCGGTTGCCGCCTGGGAGAAGCGCAAGTGATCGGGCGCGATTGCCGCCGCAATGCGCGCTGCGGCTACGTCTTCCATGAGATCGCCGGGGTCAAGGCGGGCAACGACCACCTCCGGTGTGCCGGAGGCGATCAAGGCGGCGATATCGGTGGACGAGAGCCGGTGGCCCTTCGGCAGGCGAAATTCATCCGTCTTGACCGCATGCGCCAGGACGGCGCCCTCCGCTTTGATGGTCCCGACCGGCCCGAACTTCACGCGATCGCTCCTTTGACATGGCTGGTATCTCGGCGCCGAAGCGCCTCGACGATCTGGGCCAGGATTGCGACGGCAATCTCGGCGGGGCTTGCCGCACCGATGTCGAGGCCGATCGGTGCGCGGATGCGGGCTATGTCGGCATCGGAAACTCCGGCCTGTCGCAACCGTTCGACCCGCGTCGCATGGGTTTTCCGGCTGCCGAGCGCGCCGACATAAAAACAGCCCGCCTCAAGGGCGGATCGGATCGGGTGGTCGTCGATCTTCGGATCATGCGTGACGGCGACCAGCGCGGTGAAACGATCGAGTGGCCGCTCTCTCAGGGCATCCTCGGGCCATTCGGCGATGAGCTCGACGCCTGCAAAGCGTTCCGGTGTTGCAAACGCAGTACGCGGATCGATGATCGTCATGTCGAAACCGGCAACCGGCGCCAGCTTGGCCAACGCTTGTGAAATATGGACGGCGCCGATCACGAGAATGCGTGATGGCGGCAAATAGACATTGAGAAAGAAGGAGCCCTGCTCCGTCTCCGCGATCCCGGCCCTGCCGGATTGCAGGGCGCGCGCAACGGACGTGCGCCAGGGGGCGGGACAGTCGTCACCCTCAAGATAGACCTGGCTGCCGCCGCTGACGAGATCGCTGACGGTGACGGCGGCCCGACGCGCCGAACGCGCCGCATTGAGTGCTTCAAGGATACTGCGTTCCATCGCTAGCCTTCGATCCGTTCAACAAACACCCGGATCCTGCCGCCGCAGGAAAGCCCGACGCGCCAGGCGGTCTCGTCGGCGACACCGAAATCGAGGATTTTGGGCGCGCCCGAAGCGATCACGTCTGCAGCTTCGGTGATCACCGCGCCCTCCACACAACCGCCGGAAACCGAACCTTGAAAATTACCGTCGCCGTCGATCACCAGATGGCTGCCGACCGGACGCGGCGCCGAACCCCAGGTCTCGATCACCGTGGCAATCGCCACCTTGCGCCCTTGCTTCGTCCAGGCTTCGGCGATGTCGAGCGGATCCAGAACATTTGCAGCTTCGAGCACGTTGCCACCCTCCCGCCTTACCCGATCACCGTGGAACCAGGAACCGCCGCGGGTCTGCTTGCCGGGAGCTTTGCCCGGAAAGCGCCTTCACCAGTTCCCCAATCGATTCAAGATTGTGCACGGCCCGGAATTCGTCAACATGCGGCAGCATCGCCCTGACGCCGCGGGCGCGTGCCTCGAAGCCGTCGAAGCGCAGCAGCGGATTGAGCCAGATCAGCCGCCGGCAGGATCGGTGCAACCGATCGATTTCGATTTCAAGATCGCCTACATCGTCACGCTCCAGGCCGTCGGTGATCATCAGCACGATGGCGCCTTGCGCAAGCACGCGCCGCGACCAGCGTCTGTTGAATTCATGCAGCGTTTCACCAATGCGCGTACCGCCGGACCAGTCTTTCACCGCAGCCACGCAGTCGTCGATCGCGGCATCAGGATCGCGATTGCGCAACTGGCGGGAGACATTGGTCAGCCGTGTGCCGAAGAGGAAGGTGTGCACGCGCCGGCGCTCCTCGGTCAGCGCATGCAGGAAATGCAGGAAGATGCGGGTGTACTGGCTCATCGAGCCGGAGATATCGGCAAGCACGACGAGCGGCGGATGCACCACGCGCCGCTCCCGGAACCGCGGCAGGATCAGTTCTCCGCCAAAACGCATGGCGTCGCGCATGGTGGCGCGCGGGTCGATGCGGATCTGCCTCCTGGATGAACGGAAGCGGCGTGTGACAACGCGATCCATCGGCAACGTCAGCGCGGCAAGGGCGCGCTTCGCCTCGGCAAGCTCGGCCGTGCTCATCTGGGCGAAATCGGCCCGGCGCAGCAGTTCGCGGCCCGAGACCGTGAAGCGCGCATCGATATCGATCTCCGGTTCCTCCCTTGGCGGTCGATCCGTTTCGTGTCCGGAAAGCAAGGCGTCGCTGACGCGTGTCTCGCCCGCCCGACGCTGCTGCCGCTCGCTCTCGCGCTCCGGCGCCAGCGGCGACATCATCGCGATCATCTTTTCGACGAGGCCGCGGGAGCGCCAGAACAGCCGAAAAGCTTCGTCGAACACCGGCTGGTCCTCGTGGCGCTTCACAAAGACGCATTGCAGCGCCGCGTAAAATGCGTCCCGCCCGCCGATCCCGATCAGCGCCACCGCATCGATGGCGTCGGCAATCGCCCCGGGCCCGATCTTGATGCCGGCGCGACGCAGGGCGCGTGCAAAGAAGACGATGTTGTCGGCGAGCCGCCCGTCGCCTTCCGCTGGTGGCGGGAGAGTGGCACCATCCCTGTGCTCGCCTCGCTCTTCCATGGTCAGCCCGCCGCCAGCAGTTCCGCCTTGACTTCGGCGAGCAACCTTCGCCCCTCGGCGCCGTCGATCCTGGCGATGTCGTCCTGGTATTTGAGCAATGTTCCGAGCGTATCGGCGATCGTTTCCGGATCGAGCGCCAGCCGATCGAGCTCCGTCAGGGCCGTTGCCCAGTCTATCGTTTCGGCGACGCCCGGGTTCTTGAAGAGGTCGATGGTGCGCAGCCGCTGCACATAGGCGATGACTTCGCGCGACAGCGTCGCGTTGCAGCCGGGAACCTTGCGGCGGATGATCTCCAACTCCTGCGCCGCGTTGGGGTAATCAACCCAATGATAGAGGCAGCGCCGCTTGAGCGCGTCATGGATTTCGCGGGTGCGGTTGGTGGTGATGATGACGATCGGCGGTTCGTCCGCCCGGATTGTACCAAGTTCCGGAATGGTGACCTGAAAATCGGACAGAACTTCCAGCAGGAAGGCCTCGAACGCCTCATCCGTCCGGTCGAGTTCGTCGATCAGGAACACGGGTGCGCGGCCCGCATTGGAAGAAATTGCCTGCAGAACCGGGCGGCGGATCAGAAATCGTTCGGAAAAGATATCGCTTTCGACCCGTTTTCGATCGACCTTGCCGGCAGCTTCCGAAAGCCGGATTTCCAGCATCTGCGCCGGATAGTTCCATTCGTAGACGGCCGAGGCGACATCGAGACCCTCATAGCATTGCAGCCGGATCAACGGCCGATCGAGCGCCTTTGCCAGAACCTTGGCGATCTCGGTCTTGCCGACGCCTGCTTCGCCCTCGAGAAAGAGCGGGCGCTTCATCCGGAGCGCCAGAAACAGCACGGTCGCAAGCGCCGTACCCGCGAGATAGTCATGGGCCGTGAGCAGCGCCATCGTCTCCTCGATGGACTGCGGCAGGCCCGTTGTTGCCTGTGTCGCCATGTCTCCTCCGCCACGGCTCGAATCGATCGCTTGATGTCGGCAGACGAATGAATTCGTCCGGCCAACTCAAAGACTTACGGCGATCTTCTCATGTCTCAGAGGGCATGCGTTGTCGCCACGTAAAACTTATAGCGAGTGGTATCCGCGGTCCACATAAATGAGCGGCGGCCGCGCCGGTCCGATCGCGACATCGACGACTTCGCCGAAGAGCACCAGATGCGTGGCGATCGTCTTCACCTCGATGAGACGGCAATCGAACGAGGCGATTGCGTTGGTGAGGATCGGAGCGCCTGTCGAAAGCTTGGTCCACTGGCCGAGCGCAAAGCGCAGATCCATGTTGAGCTGATCGCGGCCGGAAAAAGCGTGTGCAATGGCGCGATGCTCATCGCCAAGCAGATTGAGCGCGAAACTGTCGCTGCGCGTGAAGATCTCATTGCGCGGATTGGCGCCGTTGAGGCAGGCCAGAACCGTCGGCGGACTGTCGGACACGGAGCAGGAGGCGGTGACGGTGACACCGCGCCGCTCCATCCCGTCGGCCACGGTAATGATCTGCACGTGACCGGCCAGGCGACTCATGGCGTCGCGGTAACTGATGGGGTCCAGCCGGGTTTTGTTCAACACTTCTTTCTCCGAGCGAAGTCAGCCACATACATAGACAGTACCGGGAAATATGAAACCCGCTGCAATGAGAATCTTGCAGTTCTGCGACATGGTTGCGACGCGGATGGAACCATCCGCGACCGAAGTCACATCTTTTCCTTTGACGCGGCAGGGCACATCCTTAAAACATGCGGCCACTACCGTGCCGCGCGCCCGTCGCCGCCGGCGACGGGTAAGGCAATGTTTGGGCTCGCCGCAGGTTCCGGATCGCTCCCGGTCCGGGGAAGTGCGGCAGCGGAGAAAGTGAATGCTTCGATCGATCGTCGCCAGCCTTGTCGTGGCCGGATTGGTACAGGCCGCACCGGCTACGGCGGCCGGCATCAAGGTGGCCGTCGTCGCACCGGTCGAAGGCCCGTTTGCACTTCTCGGCAAGCAGATCGTCGATGGCGCCGCATTCCAGGCGGGCGATCGCGGCAGTGAGATCGTCGTCATTCCCGAGACCTGCGATACGGCCGGCAACGAAGCGCTGACGAAGGCGCTGCTTGCGGCCGGCGCCGAAGCGGCAATCGGTTTCCTCTGCACCGAAAGCCTGGATGCCACGCTTCCGGCGCTTGCCGAAGCGGGCCTTCCTGCGATCACCCTCAGCGTGCGTTCTGATATCCTGATGGAGGATGCGCTGAAGAAGAAATGGCCGCTCTTCCGCCTCGCGCCGAGCGGCAATGCCGAAGCTGCCAGCATCGTCGACACGATCGTCCAGCGTTGGAAGGACAAGCCGATCGCATTGATCGACGATGGAACCATTCACAGCCGCGAACTGGTCGAAAGCGTGCGTTCTGCCCTTGGCGAAATCGGGCTGACACCGGTCTTCACCGATACCTATCGCCCGGCCCAGGAGCAGCAGGTCAGCCTGGTGCGGCGCCTGGTGAAAAGCGGAGCGACCCATGTCTTCACGGGTGGCGACAGACAGGATACGGCGGTGATCGCGCGCGATGCGCAAGGCGAAGGCGCGAGCCTCACCTTGCTCGGCGGCGACGCGCTCAATGCCGCCGATCTCACTGTACCGCTCGCCGACGGCGTGCTCGCGGTCACCTTGCCGGACGCATCGCAGTCGCCCGAGGGCAAGCCGGTCGCAGACGCCATGCGTGCGGCCGGAACCGAAGCGGACGGGTATGTAATGCCGGCATTTGCGGCCGTCTCCCTGCTCGAGCAGGCCAAGGACCAGGCGGAGAAGGACGACAAGCCTCTTCTCGATGCGTTTGCCAAGGGACCCTACGCGACTGTGCTCGGCCCCATCGCCTTTAACGCGCAGCACGAGCGCGCCAACAATCCCTATCGCCTGATGCAGTGGCAAGGCGGCCGCTTCGAGCCGGCGCCTGCCGAAGGAACCGCCCAATGATGCGCACCGGACCGCTGAACCTGATTACCGACGTCGCGGGCCTGGCGGTCGGCAATGCCGAGGATCACCGGCTGAAGTCCGGCGTCACCGCGATTGTCTGCGATCCGCCGGCAACGGCGGCAGTCCAGGTGCTGGGCGGCGCCCCCGGAACGCGCGAAACCGACCTGCTAGACCCGCACAATACGGTACAGACGGTCGATGCCCTGGTATTGTCAGGCGGCTCGGCCTTTGGCCTCGATGCTGCGTCCGGAGCCCAGGCGGCCCTCAGAGAGATGGGTCGCGGCTTTGCCGTCGGTCCGCACCGGATACCGATCGTGCCCACCGCCATCCTGTTTGACCTCATCAACGGCGGCGACAAGGATTGGGGGCGCTATCCGCCCTATCGCGAACTCGGCTTCGAGGCCGTTCGTCGCGCCGGCCCGTCGTTCGCAACCGGAACAACGGGCGCCGGGACCGGCGCGCTGACTGCCACCTTCAAGGGTGGTCTCGGCTCGGCATCGACTGTTCTGCCGAGCGGGATCACCATCGGCGCGCTGGTCGCGGTCAACGCACTCGGTTCGGCGACTGTTGGTGACAGCCAGCATTTCTGGTCGGCGCCTTTCGAACTGGATGCTGAGTTCGGTGCACTCGGCCTGCCACACCCCCTGCCCGCCGATGCCGCCGATATCCGCATCAAGTTCCGCGACCGGCAGTCTGCCGCCACCAACACGACGATCGCCGTCATCGCGACGGACGCGGTGCTGACCAAGGCTGAGGCCAAGCGACTGGCGATCGCCGCCCATGACGGTTTCTCCCGCGGGCTCTGGCCGGCGCATACGCCGCTAGACGGCGATCTCATCTTTGCGCTTGCCACCGGTGCCAGCGGCAAGACCCCCACACTTGAGGATTTCATCGACCTCGGCGCGATCGCGGCATCGACGATGGCCCGCGCCATCGCCCGTGGCGTCCATGACGCGACACCGGCCGAAAACGACCTCATGCGCTCCTGGTCGCAAGGCGCCTGACGCAGCTTTGATCGCTGACATGTTGTTTGCACGCGTCTGCGATGCTATTGCGCGGGAAACTGGAGCATTTCCAGCAAAGGTGCGTAGCGGTTTTGCTTCCGGAAATGCGTAAGAACCCAAGATACAGCGCGGTTCCAATGGCCCTGTTCCTGGAACCGCTCGAGCCGGAGCGCGCCATGACCCACCCCATCCGTATTGCACCGTCCATTCTGGCGGCCGATTTCTCCAAGCTCGGACAGGAAGTCCGCGACGTCGTTGATGCCGGCGCCGACTGGATCCATCTCGATGTCATGGACGGACACTTCGTGCCCAACATCACTTTCGGCCCCGATGTGATCAAGTCGCTGCGCCGCTACACCGATGCGACCTTCGATTGCCATCTGATGATTTCTCCGGCGGATCCGTTCCTCGAAGCCTTTGCGAAAGCCGGCTGCGATATCCTGACCGTGCATGCCGAAGCGGGTCCACACCTTCACCGTTCGCTCCAGACCGTCCGGTCGCTCGGCAAGAAGGCGGGCGTCTCGCTCAATCCGGCAACGCCGGAAAGCGCCATCGAATATGTGCTCGATCAGGTTGATCTGATCCTGGTCATGACCGTCAACCCGGGCTTCGGTGGACAGAGGTTCATCGATGCCACGGCGGAGAAGATCCGCCGGATCAAGGCCATGATCGGCGACCGTCCAATCGAGATCGAAGTCGATGGCGGCATTGCGCCCGACACGGCGGCCGTCGCATCAGGCGCCGGCGCCAACGTTCTCGTCGCCGGTTCGGCAATCTTCAAGGGCGGCTCCGTCGAAGCCTATCGCACGGCGATCGAAGCGATCCGCGCGCCGGCCGAGAAGGCCTATCGATGAAGCCACGCGCGGCAGTATCCAGCGTGCTGTTCCTGGGCGTTGCGGCTGCCGCAGCGCCGGCCCTGGCGGGCGATTATGCCGCGCTCCAGCCGATCGGCTTTTCGGCCGATGGCAATGTCTTCGCCTTCGAGGAATACGGCGTTCAGGATGGCTCCGGCTTTCCCTATTCGACCATCTATGTGATCGATACGCGCAACGATAGCTTCTTGCCCGGCGCGCCCGTGCGTGCCGTCAGCCGCGAGGATGGCAGCCCGCTCTCCAAGGCGCGCCACGAGGCACGCCGTCGTGCGGCGCCCTTGATCGACGCCTATCGTCTGGCCGATGCGCCCGGGCTGCTTGCCGCTTTCAATCCGATCACCGAGGCGAACGCCAGGCCACAGGCGTTGACCTACGATTCCTTTGCGGCCGACGAAGGGTTCCGCGAGACCTATTCGGTCACGCTCGAAGAAAAACCCTTCGAGCCGGAAGGCCTCTGTAAGGACTTTCTGAAGGAGGTGAAAGGCTTTCGTCTGTCGATGACGATGAAGGCCGGCCAGCCGGCGACAGACGTCCTGCAGGACGACAGCCGCTTGCCCGAGAGCCGCCGCTGCCCCACCGGCTATCAGGTGGGAGGCGCCGTCACCCACCGGAATGACGACGGCTCCGAAACCCATGTCATCATGGTTCTCGTCAAGTCGCTCGGCTTCGAAGGCACGACCGATGGACGCTGGATTGCGATCCCGACCCGGATCGCCAAATGAACGAGGCGGCGGCCGGCGTCGAGGCAAATGCAGATCCGGCGCCGGTCGGCGTCCTGCGTCGAAGCCGGCTCGCCCAATCCCTTCCGACGATGCGGGAGCTTGTCATTGGCGCGCCACTCTGGGGCGGCGCAATGGCACTTTCGGCCTGGTGCGGGCTCTGGTTTCGCGAACGTGCACTCACCTTTCATCTGGGTGAGCTGCTTTTGATCTTCGGCTTCGGCGCGTTGCTGACCTGGTGGCCATCGCTGTTCCTGGCCCGTTTTGCAGCCTTGGGGCGTCGGCCTGAAACGCGCTTTGCAGCCTTCCTTTTCTTCCTTTCGCTTGGCACCATCGCGATGACGGCGATGCTCTACGCCCTCGACTACCGCCAATTTTATGCGCAATGGCACGCGCCTGCCGGCACCAGGACGTGGTTCTTCCAGTTCGCCTTTACCTCGCTCATCGCGTTTTACCAGTTCCTGGTGTTGGGTGTTCGCCTCTATCTGCCTCTCGGCGGTGTTATACTGGTCGGCGTCAGCCTGTGGCTGGCAAGCAGGCGTGTGAGCCAAACGCGTTGAGCTTCAGCGCTATCTTTGCTAGAGGCACGGCCATCCTCCACTGACGACGAAAGCTAAAGCCCATGATCCCGCGCTACTCCCGTCCGGAAATGGTGGCCATCTGGTCACCGGAAACCAAGTTCCGCATCTGGTTCGAGATCGAGGCCCATGCCTGCGATGCGCTTGCCGAAATCGGCGTGATCCCGAAGGATGCGGCCCGCACGATCTGGGAAAAGGGCGGCGCTGCCACCTTCGACGTCGCCCGCATCGATGAGATCGAGGCCGTCACCAAGCATGACGTCATCGCCTTCCTGACGCACCTCGCCGAATTCGTCGGCCCGGACAGCCGCTTCATCCACCAGGGCATGACTTCGTCTGACGTGCTCGACACCTGCTTCAACGTCCAGCTCGTCCGCGCGACGGATCTGCTGCTTGCCGACCTCGACAAGCTGCTCGACGCCCTGAAGCGTCGCGCTTTCGAACACAAGGACACGGTGACGATCGGCCGTTCGCACGGCATCCACGCCGAACCGACCACCTTCGGGGTCAAGCTGGCGCTTGCCTATGCCGAGTTCGACCGCTGCAAGCAGCGGCTGCTGGCCGCGCGCGAGGAAGTCGCCACCTGCGCGATCTCCGGCGCCGTCGGCACCTTCGCCAACATCGATCCGCGTGTCGAAGAACATGTCGCCAAGGCGCTCGGCCTGAAGCCGGAACCGGTTTCGACCCAGGTCATCCCGCGCGACCGTCATGCCATGTACTTCGCCACCCTTGGCGTCATCGCTTCGTCCATCGAGCGCCTGGCGACGGAAATCCGTCACCTGCAGCGCACTGAAGTGCTCGAAGCCGAAGAGTATTTCTCGCCGGGCCAGAAGGGTTCGTCGGCAATGCCGCACAAGCGCAACCCTGTTCTGACCGAGAACCTGACGGGTCTTGCCCGCATGGTCCGCGCCTTCTCTGTACCGGCGATGGAAAACGTTGCGCTCTGGCACGAGCGCGACATCTCGCACTCCTCCGTCGAGCGCATGATCGGACCGGACGCGACGGTGACGCTCGATTTCGCGCTCGCTCGCCTGACCGGCGTGATCGACAAGCTGCTCGTCTACCCCGAGAACATGATCAAGAACATGAACAAGTTCCGCGGTCTCGTGCATTCGCAGCGCGTACTGCTGGCGCTGACCCAGGCCGGTGTTTCGCGTGAGGATGCCTATCGCCTCGTGCAGCGCAACGCCATGAAGGTCTGGGAACAGGGCAAGGACTTCCTCGAGGAACTGCTGGCCGACACGGAAGTGCGTGCGGCGCTTTCCGAGGAAGACATCCGCGAGAAGTTCGATCTCGGCTACCACACCAAGCACGTCGACACGATTTTCAAGCGCGTCTTCGGCTGAGCCTGACCGTCCGCGGGCCATGCGTCCGCGTTCCACCATATGAATATGCCCGCATTTGGCGCACATCGCTCAAATGCGGGCATTTTTATTAGCTGGATGTTCAATCATTGCGTGCGACCATAGGGGCCTGTCAACTAAGGTTTCTGAGGATCACATGGCCTATAAGGACAGTGTCGAGCGGGCGACCCAGCGCACGCAAACGAAAATCACCGGAACGGTGACCGTCAAGTCCGGCTCCAGCAACGGCATCGTCAAGGACCTTTCGGCCGAGGGCATTTGCTTTCAGTTGCTCTTCGATATCGGCGCCAAGACCGGGCAGGAAGTGACGATCAGGAGCGAGGAACTAGGCTTCCTGACCGGCATGGTCCGCTGGTACCGCGGCGACAAGATCGGCATCAAGCTCAATCTGTCCTCCAATACGGCGGCGCAGATTTCCTCCTACTACAAGCACTTCCGCTAGACCGGGAGCCAGTCATCGCTGACCCTGCAAAGCGCCGCAAGTCGATTGACCTGCGGCGCTTTCTGTTTTGAGCGGTTGCGTCGGCTCTCGCCGCGCCGCCCGAAACGCCTATCTTGAACGGGCGCGGGGACCTGGCTCCACCATCTTGCGATAGAGATGCCATGTCGCGTGGCCGAAGATCGGCATGATGACGGCAAGACCGACAAAGACCGGGATCGAGCCGATCACCAGGCCGGCGGCGATGATGAAGCCCCAGAGCGCGACAGGTATCGGATTGACCAAGGTCGCGCGGATCGATGTTTCGACTGCGGCAACTGCACCGACATCGCGATCGATCAGCAACGGGAAGGATACGACCGTTGTCGCCAACACGATGACGGCGAAGACGAAGCCGACGGCATTGCCGACGAGGATCAGGTTCCAGCCCTGTTCGGTCCCGATAATGCCATTCCAGAAGGCGGCGATCGAGTCCGGCGGTGCGGCCCCGAAGATCTGCGCGTAGAGCGCCTGGGCCACCAGCAGCCAGACAATGAAAACCGCGAAGAGCATGGCGGCAACGGCCATGATCGACGGCAAGGCTGGAGAGCGATGCAGGCGAAGTGCATGCGGCCATGAATAGTCCATGCCCAGTTCACGCCGTCGACTGATTTCGTAAAGACCGATCGCCGCGACAGGGCCGATCAGGGCAAAGCCCGAGACCAGCGGATAGAGAAGCGGCAGCATGTTTGCGCCCGCGCTCCAGGTAATCAGGACGGCGCCGGCAATCGGGTAGATCAGGCATAGAAAGACGTAGTGCGACGGCTTTTCGCGAAAATCGTCAAATCCGAGACGCAAGGCGTCGAACACATCCGAGACGCCAATTTTCTTTATGCCGGGGTGGGCGACACTCGCGTCCGGCCCCGACAGAACATGGAATGTTGTCATGGCTCACACTCCTCAACGAACCAGAGCGGCCACGGAAAAGCGATGCGACGATACAAAGTCGCACCAACCGCGACCGTCATGCCGATTATACAGAAAATGAAGGCGCTGTCGCCTGCCCCATCTTTTCTCGGAGCGTCACCGATCCAGGGTTGAAAACATCCGGCCGCGCGTCGTGTTCAGCACCCATAGCGTTTCTCAATTGGCACATGGCGCCGCAGGCCTTGACTTCGGCCGCTTTCAGCGCCACATCGCGGCCACTATGAAAGTATCCGACGCCCATATCCTCATCGTCCCTGGCTACACCAACTCCGGACCGGAGCACTGGCAGACCCGCTGGGAGCGCAAGATGTCCACCGCACGCCGCGTCGAGCAGGCCGAGTGGGCAAAGCCGGTGCGCGAGGATTGGGTGGCGCGCATGGTCGAAGAGGTCAACGCCGCCGAGAAGCCGGTCGTGATCGTCGCCCATTCGCTTGGGGTCGCGACTGCGGTGCACGCCCTGCCGCATTTCAACAAGCCGATCGCCGGTGCTTTCCTGGTCGCACCCCCGGATGTGGCCAACCCGACGATCCGCCCGAAGCACCTGATGACATTCGGCCCCTATCCGCGGGACCCCTTGCCGTTCCCGTCGCTGATGGTTGCAAGCCGCAACGATCCTTTCGGCTCCTACGAGCACGCCGACGATATCGCCAATGCCTGGGGTTCGCTGCTCGTCGACGCTGGCGAGTCCGGCCACATCAACACCGAATCCGGCCATGGCCCCTGGCCGGAGGGCACGATGGTGTTCGCCCAGTTCCTGAGCCGGCTGAAGCCCTGATGCTTCTCGGACACTGGTTGACGGCCCATTAGCCCTGCGATCCGCCATTAATCCGACGTTCATTGTCCGCGGTCATCATCGCTCGGCATGGCAGCGTGACTCGTCCCCAAGGGGCGTTGAGCGTTGTCGAATCTTGATTTGCGGTCTGATTTCCGGCTCCCGATGCCCTGGAAATCCTGCCGCAAACACTGGACATGGGATAAGTGGCCGTCAACGAAGGTCTCACCAAAGGTGCGCGTGGCGCGCCGGCGAATTCGGATGTTCTCACGCAGGCCGCTCTGGAGCGCTTGCCGGCGGGGGCAATCATTGCCAGTGACCTGGGACGGATCATTACGACCAACGCGCGCGCCGGCGAACTGCTGCTAAGGCCCCCCGCGTCGCTCCGGAAAGCCCTTCTCGCAGATCTCGTGCTGGATGAGGACAGGCCCCTGTTGCCGGCGCGGAAGATCTTGCCGCCTGCGACGGCGTCTGGCACGACGCTCCGTTTCGAGAGCCTCTCCGGCCCGCTGCCGATGCTTGTCTCCTGGTCGCCTGTGCTTTTCGCCGACCAGGACGCCTTTCTGCTGCTGATGCTGCCCGTTCATGAGTTCGTCGACGAAATCGCTGGTCTTCGCAACGACGAGACCCGCTGGAAATATGCGCTCGACAGCGCACTTGAAGGCGTTTGGGACCATGACTTCGAAACCGGCAACCTTTTCTACTCCACCACCTGGAAGCGGCTTCGTGGCCTGCCTGACAATGCCGAGGTCGACGGCAACCTTGAGACCTGGATCCAGAACGTTCACCCGGATGACCACGCGCATGTGCGCGCCGCAATCGAGCGGCAGGATTCCGGCGAGGCCGTGTTCAACACCTTCGAGTACCGCGAGCGCCACGCAGACGGGCACTGGATCTGGATCGAGAGCCGTGGCGCGTCCGTTGCCTATTGGCCGGATGGCAGGCCCAGCCGCATCATCGGCACGGACACGGACATTACGGCGCGCAAGGAGGCAGAAGCCCGTCTTGAGGAGGTCTCTCGCCGCCTGAGGCTCGCGCTCGGCGTCTCGAAGATCGGCGTGTTCGATTTCAACCTCGACGCCCTGCGGGACGATTGGGACGAGCGCATGTTCGAGATCTACGGCCTCGACCCAAGTGACGGGCCGCCGAGCTCCGAAGCCTGGGAAAACACGCTGCATCCCGATGACCGCGACAGGATCATCGCTCGGACCAATGAAGGCATCGCGTCCGGCAAGCCCTACGGCAACGCCTTTCGGATCGTGCGCCCTGATGGTTCGATCCGGCATATCCGCTCCAATGCCGCTACCTATATCGATCATCTCGGGACGCGAAAACTCATCGGGGCGAACTGGGACGTCACCGAAGACATCGCCTTGCAGGAGGACCTGCGCCATGCCCAGGCTTCCGCCGAAGCGCGCAACCGCGAGCTCGAGCAGGCGCACATCAGGATCGAATACAACGCCCTGCACGACTACCTGACGGATCTGCCAAACCGGCGCTACCTTGATCAGATGCTGGCGGAGAACGTCGCGGTCAATGCCATCCTGCATATCGACCTCGATCGTTTCAAACAGATCAACGACACGCTCGGGCACCAGGCCGGCGATGCCATGCTGACCCATGCCGCTGCCATTCTGCGCGCGCACGCGCGCCATGACGATTTCATCGCCCGCATCGGTGGCGATGAATTCGTCATTCTCTGCCGCCGCGGCCGCAACCTGCCGCAACTCTCCGAGCTTGCAGAGCGCATCGTGCACGCCTTCCGTCGCCCTATTCCCCATGAGGGCCAGCTCTGCCGTCTGGGCGCGAGCATCGGCATCGCCTGGAAAGGGCATGACGATTTCGATGCGAAGCAGTTGTTGATGAATGCCGACATCGCGCTCTATAGGGCAAAGAGCCTCGGCCGCGACCGCGTCGAAGCGTTTTCCGAGCAAATCCAGACACAGATCCTGACCGCCAAGCGGATCGGCGACGATATCCGCCAGGCGATCGAGGAAGGGCAGTTCACCGTCTACTATCAGCCGCAGTTCGATGCGACTTCGCTCGAGATCACCGGTGTCGAGGCTCTGGTGCGCTGGAACCATCCAGAGCGCGGCGTGCTCGCTCCCTTCCACTTTCTGAAGGTCGCCGAGGAGATCAACGTCCTGCCGGCGATCGACCGGAAGGTCGTGGAGCTTGCCTATGCCGACTTTCAATCGTGGCGGCAGTCCGGCTTTGCCATTCCCAAGATCTCTGTCAACATGTCGTCGCCCCGCCTGCGCGACCCCGGCCTGATCGGCGACCTGCGCGATCTGCAGATCCCCCCTGGCGTCCTCTCGTTCGAATTGCTCGAATCGATCTTCCTCGACGATCCCGAAGATGAAATCGCCGAGACGATCTCGGCCCTTGGTGCGCTTGGCATCGAGGTGGAGATCGACGATTTCGGTACCGGGCACGCTTCCATCATCGGCCTGCTCAACCTCAACCCTGCGCGGTTGAAGATTGACCGGGCGCTCGTCGGCCCGATCACGGAGAGCGCGAAACAGGCCAAGCTGGTCCGCGCGATCATCGACATCGGTCACTCGCTCAACATCGAGGTTGTCGGCGAAGGCGTCGAAACCTGGGAGCACGCAGCGATGCTGCGGGATCTCGGCTGCGATGTGTTGCAGGGCTACGCGCTCGCTCGCCCGATGGACCGTCTGGAGCTCGAACGCCGTCTTCGGCGCGGATGGAAGCCGATCTTCGGCACGGAAGACAAATAAAAACGCCCGGCTTGTGGCCGGGCGTGAATGGTCGGCGTTGATGCCGGAAGACTTACTTGTTCTGGATCTGCTGGACGGCTTCGCCGAGAAGCTCGAGCATCCGCAAGCGGATCTGCTCTTCCGTCTGGGCAACGCCTGCAGCGTCAAAGTCGGCCTTGATCTTGCGGACGACATCCTCGTGGCCAGCCTCTTCGAAATCGGCAGCCACCACTTCGTTGGCGTAGGCGTCGGCGTCGGTCTTGCCGAGCAGGCCGGCAGCCCAGAGACCGACAAGCTTGTTGCGGCGCGCTTCAGCCTTGAACTTCAGCTCTTCGTCCAGCGCAAACTTCGCTTCGAAGGCCTTTTCGCGATCCTGCATCGTCGTCATTTATCGATCTCCCTGAGAATTCCATGCCGGAAACAGTTATCGCCATAAACCAAAACGGAGGTCAAACTGCAATGCGTAGTTTTCCGGTTTGATGACTTTCATGTTACCCTCCGGATGGTTCCTGAAATCGCCTTTGATTTGAGGACTGTGAACGTCGCAGCGCTCAAAGTGCCACGGCGACCTCGACGCGTCCGGGAGGACGCGCGGGCGCCCCTATGCAAATCAGGGGACGGGAAGATACGCCGATTGTGAAATCCGTTCTTTTCGGCTATGGACCCCGAGAGATATTCCACGCGCGTGACCCAAGAGCGCCAACAACCACAGAGACAGAATCCATGAATCGTCGCCGCCGTATCTACGAGGGCAAGGCCAAGATCCTCTATGAGGGTCCGGAGCCAGGCACGCTCATCCAGTTCTTCAAGGACGACGCGACCGCCTTCAACAAGAAAAAGCATGACGTCATCGACGGCAAGGGCGTGCTGAACAACCGGATTTCCGAGTACATCTTCACGCATCTGAACAAGATCGGCATCCCCACGCACTTCATCCGCCGCCTCAACATGCGCGAGCAGTTGATCAAGGAAGTCGAGATCATCCCGCTTGAGATCGTCGTGCGCAACGTCGCCGCCGGCTCGCTGTCCAAGCGCCTCGGCATCGAGGAAGGCACCGTTCTGCCCCGTTCGATCATCGAGTTCTACTACAAGGCAGACGCGCTCGAAGACCCGATGGTCTCCGAAGAGCACATCACTGCCTTCGGCTGGGCAAGCCCCCAGGAACTCGACGACATCATGGCGCTCGCCATCCGCATCAACGACTTCCTTTCGGGCCTGTTCCTTGGCGTCGGCATCCAGCTCGTCGACTTCAAGATCGAGTGCGGCCGTCTGTTCGAGGGCGACATGATGCGCATCGTGCTCGCCGACGAGATCTCGCCGGACAGCTGCCGTCTCTGGGACATCGAGACCCGCGAGAAGCTCGACAAGGACCGTTTTCGCCGCGACCTCGGCGGCCTCGTCGAGGCCTATCAGGAAGTCGCCCGCCGTCTCGGCATCATGAACGAGAACGAACCGGTGCGCGGCACCGGTCCCGTTCTGGTGAAATAACTTCGGGGAAATCAAAGTGATCAAGGCACGTGTAACCGTGACGCTGAAGAACGGCGTTCTCGATCCGCAGGGCAAGGCAATCGAAGGCGCGCTCGGCGCACTCGGCTTCGATGGCATCGGCCAGGTCCGTCAGGGCAAGGTTTTCGATCTGCAGATCGAATCCGCAGATAAGGCCAAGGCCGAAGAAGACCTCAAGGCGATGTGCGAAAAGCTGCTCGCCAACACGGTCATCGAGAATTACAGCATCTCGTTCGCCTGATCCGTCGGGCATCGAAATTGTTCCGCGCCTTCGGGCGTGGAACCAGACGTTAAGAAATGCCGGAGCAGCACGAGCGCCCAACGGAGCAGTGCTGCGATCGGGAGGTGCCTGGCTCGTCGGGGGTGCGGCATCAAGATACACCTCGTCGCTTACGGAGACAGAGTTATGAAGTCAGCCGTCGTCCAGCTTCCGGGCCTCAACCGCGACCGCGACATGATCGCGGCCCTCACCAAGATTTCCGGCAAGGCGCCTGTCACCGTCTGGCAGACGGAAACGGATATTCCCGATGTCGACCTGATCGTCATCCCCGGTGGCTTTTCCTATGGCGACTATCTGCGCTGCGGCGCGATCGCCGCGCGCATGCCGGTGATGCAGGCGATCAAGGCCAAGGCGGAAAAGGGCGTCAAGGTTCTCGGTGTATGCAACGGCTTCCAGATCCTCGTCGAGGCCGGCCTGCTGCCGGGCGCGCTGATGCGCAATGCCTCGCTCAAGTTCGTCTGCCGCGAGATCAAGCTCGAAGTGGTCAACGCCGACACCGACTTCACCCGCGCCTATTCGAAGGGCCAGGTGATCCGCTCGCCGGTCGCGCACCACGACGGCAACTACTTCGCCGATGCCGAGACTCTGAAGACGATCGAAGGCAATGGCCAGGTGGTGTTCCGGTATGCCGAAGGCACCAATCCGAACGGCTCTATGAACGATATCGCCGGCGTCATGAACGCTGAGGGCAACGTGCTCGGCATGATGCCGCATCCGGAAAACCTGATCGAAGCGGCCCATGGCGGCTCCGACGGCCGCGGCCTCTTTGCGTCGGCGCTCGAAGTAATCGCCGCTTAACCATCCGGCTGATAGAAGGCATCCGATCCATCCCCCAAATGCGAGCGAGACCGTCGATGCCTTCATTTGTCCCTGCACGCTTGGCCAGCCTGGCCTGCGCAACGTTTGGCCTTGCTCTTCTCGCTTCGTGCCAATCGCCGAAGCCGCCTGCGCCGAGCCCGAACACGGCGGCGCTGCCGACCATGGAGCGCGTGGCACTTGGCGCCAATAGCTGCTGGTTCAAGTCGGGCGACGCCGAGTTCAAATCCTATCGCCTGGCGCCGGAGCTCAATTCCTTCTCCGGTCGCCCGCGCATTCTGATCGTGCCGCGCAAGTCACCGGAAGCACGCCCGCTCGCCGTGGTTCAGGCCGAGGGCAACCCGGCCCGCCTGCAGGCCTTCGGGCCGCTGATGAGTGAGCCGACGGGCACCCGCATGGCCGCCGATATCAAGCGCTGGGCTGCCGGCGGACAGGGCTGCAAGTAACAAGTCGAATTATCGGGACGACGCAAGGGCCGGTCCACCTCTAAGGTGGGTCGGCCCTTGTGTATTGTGGTTCAGTTGTTCCAGCGCGATAGGCTAGCGCCAGAACGGGACAGTCGATTGCTGGCGCGCATCCTTCTCGGAAACGCCGATATCCCTCAGATGCCAATCACTCATTTCCCCAAGCGCCAGGCGACCGCGTCGCTTCGCCGCCAGTTCGCAATAGAGCCCCCACAGGCGCTTCAGCACGCTTTCGCGCTCCTCCGAATAGTCGCCGCCAAACAATGTGCTGGTGCGCTCAACGGATTTCGCTTCCGAGCGGGACAAACAAATTGTATCGATTGTACTCATTGATAACCCCAATGCAGCGATTGCTATCGTTGTATCGGTGATAATTGACATATTTCCCGCTGTAATCTAAAGAATTGTCACTATGACAAATTGGCTCCCGGACATTCAGCAGGGTCACGGTCCACTCTATGCGCGGATCGCGGACCAGATCGAACAGGCAATTGGCAACGGCGCCCTGCCCGTCGGTGCCAAATTGCCACCCCAGCGCAACCTCGCCTACGACATAGGCGTGACAATCGGCACCATTGGACGCGCCTACAATATCGTTCGCGAACGTGGACTGGTGAGCGGCGAGGTCGGGCGCGGCACCTATGTGCTCGATCACCCCGAAAGCCGTCCGCCTGAACAGGCAGATCCGCTGACGACTTCCCTCGCCGGCACTCGGCCGCTCGTGGCACCTGCCGGCAAGTTGAGGTTCGACAGCACAGCCGCCCCGGATATCGGCCAGGGCTCGGTCTTGAGCGAGGTGCTTGGCGAGATCAGTCACGACCATCATGCAGACATTGCAAGCTACGCCCGCAACTTCCCGGACCATTGGTTCGAGGCGGGTTGCCTATGGCTGGCGCGTGGTGGCTTCCGTCCGAAGCCGGAAAACATCGTGCCGACGCTCGGTGCCCATGCGGCCGTCGTTGCCGTTATCACTGCCGTTACCGCGCCCGGCGACCGTATCGCCTTCGAGACACTGACCTATTCGCAGGTCAGCCGCAGCGCCGGCCTGGTCGGACGCCGGACGACGCTGGTCGAAAGTGACGAGTTCGGCATGATCCCGGAGGATTTCGAGCGCGTCTGCGCGCAACAGCATCCGAAGCTCGCCTTCCTGATGCCGAGCGCCCAGAACCCGACTGTCGCCGTCATGCCGCTGGCGCGCCGCCAGGCGATCGCCGACATCGCCCGCAAGTATGGCGTCTGGCTTGTCGAGGACGATCTCTATGGCGCCATGTCCGGTGATCAGACGCCGCTCTTGGCTGAGCTTGCGCCGGAACGTACCTTCCTGGTCGGCGGTCTCTCGAAGTCGGTGGCTGCCGGGGTCCGCGGTGGCTGGGTCGCCTGCCCTCCGCATTTCAGCCAGCGTATCCGAATTGCGCACAAGATGGTGAGCGGCGGTTTGCCGTTCATTCTCGCTGAGCTTTGCGCGCGCCTTGTGCTGTCCGGTTCGGCCGCAATCCTGCGCAGCAAGGGCATCGAAGAAGTGCGCGCCCGCGAGGCGATGGCCCGCGAAATCTTCGAGGGCATCGAGTTCACTTCGCACCCTTGCATTCCATTCCTTTGGATGAAGCTGCCCGACCCCTGGCTATCAGGCACCTTCAAGCAGGCGGCCCTGCAGGAGGGTGTGCTTGTCGACGACGAGGACGAGTTCAAGGCCGGACGAACCGACCGCGTCTTCCACCGCATCCGCATCGGCTTTTCTTCGCCGCCGGACCGCGCCCAGGTAAGAGCGGGCTTTCAGACGCTGAAACGGCTGCTCGACAGTGGGCGCGCAGGCTACGACAGTTTTGAGTGACTATCGAAATCCTCGGGGTGACTTTCGCGCAAGGTTACGCAAAATACTGTTTTAGCAGTTTTGCGCATATGATTCGCCTTAAGGATTACGCATGCCGCTATCGTCGAGCTCCATTCGCCCTCGCAACGTCGGCGCCTGTCTTCTTCTTGCTACAGTCATGTTCACCGCGGCGCCGACCTTCGCCGCCGATGGTGTTTTCGATGAAATGCGCTTCGGCGTGACGACGTCGATCGCCGCCGGCGACAAGCAGGAAGACGGGGTGTTTCCGTCATTCACCGTGTACTTCGACCCGTTCGATGCCGATGGGGCAGCAGACCTCGGCGAAAAATTGCTGCGCCCCCGGGTCTATACCGGCGCAGCGGTTGCGACGTCGTCCAACGGGGTCAATCAGGCCTATGGCGGTTTGAGCTGGACCTTCGACATGACGAAGCGACTTTTCGTCGAGTTCGGCGCCGGCGGTACGGTTCATGATGGCGATCTCGATGACCCCAACGGTTCCGGTCCCCAACTCGGCTGCCGATTCCTCTTCCGCGAATACGCCGCTGCCGGCGTCCGCCTCGACGAGCACTGGAACGTCTCGGCGACCGTGGAACATGCGTCGCATGCCAATCTGTGCGACGGTCCGAACAATGGCCTGACGCGCGCCGGACTTGCGCTCGGCTACCAGTTCTGACGCTGGTTGCCGCACTAGCCTTCTGCAAAGCTTCATACGGGCGTCAACCGCTGTTGATCGCCCGTATTTTTCTGTCGCGCCGCGCCGCAGCATAGGCTAAAGAAGCCGCAAAGCGCCCCCTGTGTCTGTTGCGGTTCGCACGCGCCATATTCCTCTTAAGTGGATTGCGCGCCGCCCGAAGGATTTGACGGTCGACGATGACGATTTCGAACACCCGCCCCATCACCCCGGACCTCATCGCATCGCACGGGCTGAAGCCCGACGAATACGAGCGCATTCTCGGCCTGATCGGGCGCGAGCCGACCTTTACCGAGCTCGGCATCTTCTCGGCGATGTGGAACGAGCACTGCTCCTACAAGTCCTCGAAGAAGTGGCTGCGCACGCTGCCAACCAAGGGCCCGCGCGTCATCCAGGGCCCGGGCGAAAACGCCGGTGTGGTCGATATCGATGACGGCGACTGCGTCGTCTTCAAGATGGAGAGCCACAACCACCCGTCCTATATCGAGCCCTACCAGGGGGCTGCGACCGGCGTCGGCGGTATCCTGCGCGACGTCTTCACCATGGGCGCTCGTCCGGTGGCGGCGATGAATGCGCTCCGCTTCGGCTCACCGGATCATCCGAAGACCCGCCACCTCGTTTCCGGCGTCGTTGCCGGCGTTGGCGGCTACGGCAACTCCTTCGGCGTTCCGACCGTCGGCGGTGAAGTCGAGTTCGATGCCCGCTACAACGGCAACATTCTCGTCAACGCCTTTGCCGCTGGCCTCGCCAAGAGCGACGCGATCTTCTACTCCAAGGCTGAAGGCGTCGGCTTGCCGGTCGTCTATCTCGGCGCCAAGACCGGCCGCGACGGCGTCGGCGGCGCGACCATGGCTTCTGCCGAATTCGACGAGTCGATCGAAGAGAAGCGCCCGACCGTTCAGGTCGGCGACCCCTTCACCGAAAAGTGCCTGCTCGAAGCCTGCCTCGAACTGATGCAGACCGGCGCCGTCATCGCCATCCAGGACATGGGTGCCGCCGGTCTCACCTGCTCGGCAGTCGAAATGGGCGCCAAGGGCGACCTCGGCATCGAGCTCAACCTCGACAGCGTTCCGGTGCGCGAAGAGCGCATGACGGCCTATGAGATGATGCTGTCTGAAAGCCAGGAGCGCATGCTCATGGTGCTCGAGCCCGCCAAGGAAGAAGTCGCCAAGGCGATCTTCGTCAAGTGGGGCCTCGACTTCGCGATCGTCGGCAAGACCACGGACGACCTGCGTTTCCGCATCCTGCACCAAGGCGAGGAAGTCGCGAACCTGCCGATCAAGGAACTGGGCGACGAAGCGCCGGAATACGACCGCCCCTGGACCCCGGCAAAGACCTCGGTACCGCTCGCAACCAACGACATCCCGCAGGCCGATGTCGCTGATGCACTCGTCAAGCTCGTCGGTTCGGCCAACAACTCCTCGCGCCGCTGGGTCTACGAACAGTACGACACGCTGATCCAGGGCAATTCGTTGCAGCTGCCGGGCGGCGACGCCGGCGTCGTGCGCGTCGAAGGCCATGCCACGAAGGCGCTCGCATTCTCCTCCGACGTCACGCCGCGCTATGTCGAGGCTGATCCCTACGAAGGTGGCAAGCAGGCGGTCGCCGAATGCTGGCGCAACCTGACGGCAACCGGCTCGCTGCCGCTCGCTGCCACCGACAACCTCAACTTCGGCAATCCGGAACGCCCTGAAATCATGAGCCAGCTGGTCCATGCCATCAAGGGCATCGGCGAAGCCTGCACCGCGCTCGACTTCCCGATCGTTTCCGGCAACGTCTCGCTCTACAACGAGACCAACGGCCAGGCGATCCTGCCGACGCCGACCATCGGTGGCGTTGGCCTCATCAAGGACTGGTCGAAGATGGCGCGCATCCGCTTTGCCGCTGCAGGCGAAACGATCCTGCTCGCCGGCGCGCCTGCCGGTCTCGGTTCGCACATCGCCCAGTCGGTCTACATGCGCGACGTTCACGGCCGTACCGATGGTCCGGCGCCGCATGTCGATCTGGCGCATGAGCGCAAGGTCGGCGATTTCGTCCGCGGCCTGATCGTCGACGGTCTCGTAACTGCCGTTCACGACTGCTCGTCGGGTGGCCTCGCACTCGCCGTTGCGGAGATGGCGATGGCTTCGGGCATCGGTGCCACGGTTGACGCCGTTAGCGGTCATAACCCGATTGCCACCTTCTATGGCGAAGACCAGGGGCGCTACGTCGTGACCGTCGCTGCCGGCGCACTCGATGCAGTTGCCGCCCGTGCCAAGACGGCAGGCGTTGCCCTGCCCGTCATCGGCAAGACCGGTGGCGACGCCGTCAAGCTCGGCGATGCCAAGGCAGTTTCGGTCGCAGATCTGCGTGCCGCCCACGAAGGCTGGTTCCCGGACTTCATGCAGGGCGATCTCGCTCCCGAAAACTGAGACAGGAACAGCGCCACCACGGCGGATGATTTTTCCGGACGCGCCATGTTCGATTGGAACGACCTGAAATATTTTCTCGCCGTGGCGCGCACCGGGTCCACGCTTGCCGCCGCGCGTAGCCTCGGGGTCAATCAGACGACAGTTGCTCGCCGGATTGATGCACTCGAACGCGACCTGGGACTCGCGCTTTTCGCGCGCCTGCCGAACGGCTATCGACTGACGGAGCGCGGGGAAGCGACTGTCGTGCTCGCGGAACAGGTCGAGCAAGGCGCCACGCTGCTGGCCGACGCCGCACGCGGATGGAATCGCACGATCGCCGGAACCGTGCGTATAACCACGACAGAGATTCTTGCCATCGACGTGGTGGCGCCGCTCGTCTCCGAATTGCGCCACCAGCACCCGTCATTGTCCATTGAGTTGATTGCCGACGATCGCCGGCTCGATCTTTCGCGTGGTGAAGTGGACGTCGCGCTGCGCGTCGGCTCCTGTCCCGAAGAGGCTGGGATCGTGCGGCGGCGGCTTGCGACCAGCGTATGGGCGCTGCATTGCGCCAGATCCTACGCCGAGCGCCATGGCCTACCCGGCAGTATCGCCGACCTTGAGCGGCACGAGATCGTAGGTGGCACCGGCGGTCTTGCCGCCCTGAGGCCGCTCGTCGCCTTGCGGAAAGCGGCGCCTGGCGCCCCGATCGGAATCCGCTGCAATTCCGTGCCCAATCTGATTGCAGCGGTTCGCTCCGGCGTTGCAGTTGGCCCGCTGCCTTGTTGGGCAGCATTCGAAGACGACGGTTTGCTGCGTTGTGCTATCCCCGAGCTTGAAGCCCGATCGGACATTTGGCTCCTCTATCATGAAAGCCTGCGCGACAGCCCGCATGTGCGACTGTTCCGCGAAGCGGTGACGGCTCGTTTCGAAGCCGTCCGCCATCGGTTCGAGGGACGTTCCGCCCCCGAGGCCTAAGCCGATTCCGACCTCTCCTCTCTTGTTGCCGGACAATGGCTGGCCGAGCCTGGGAAGCCCAGTTGTCGCGCCTGCGAACCGCCGTCCCGGGCGCCCCAACGCCGAGCGATCTTGCCATCGGTGAGTTCGAACCATTCGATCGCCAGCAACTCGTAGGAGCGGCCGGTCGGTTGTTTGAAGTCCAGAAACGGACCGGTCCACTTGCCGCTTTCGCGCAGGCGCACCACGACTGTGTCGCCATTGGCGACCAAGGACAGGACGTCAAGCTTCATGTTCAGCCCATGATGAAGGTCGTGCCAGACGCGTGCGGCGAAATCGAAGACGCCAGCACCCACTACACCCTGGATCTCCGCATCGGCGGTGAAGAGCGGGCGTAGCGCTGCGATGTCGCCCGCATTCATCGCCTGCACATAGGCTTCGACTGTCGCCGTGTTGACCTGATCGCGTGTCATATGACTTCCTTGCCGGTACCCGGCGCATCGGCACGGGTGGTGTTGAAATGAAGAGGGTTGCGCTGGCTTTCACTTAGCCTCGCCAGCGCTCTCGCGCAGTAGAGCGGAACCTGCATTTCGCCGCTATCAGCTTTGTCGCAGCGACCCTCTGCAGATTTGCAGAACGTCAATTGCCGTCGACACCTCATTGTTGCTCACCCGATTCAGCAATTGCGTTTCGCCCCTGAATCGTGGTTCCCTGATAGTATGGAGCGGCGTCGGCGACGCGGCCGGCGCTGCAGAAAAACAAGGAGTTGGCGTATCATGCCCATGACACCAGGCGACATCGAAGACATGATCAAGGCGGGGATTCCCGGTGCCAAGGTCACGATCCGCGATCTGGCCGGTGACGGCGACCACTATGCCGCCGAAGTCGTGGCCGAAGCATTTCGCGGCAAGACTCGCGTGCAGCAGCACCAGATGGTCTACAATGCACTCAAGGGTAACATGGGGGGTGTTCTGCACGCCCTTGCCCTGCAGACGAGCGCACCGGAGTAAGCCGGAATGGCTGACCTGATCAAGGAACTCGTTAGCGGCGTCGTCGACAGTGCGTTGAAGGAAATCCTCAAGAAGACCGGCGTCAAGCGGACGACGACCAAGCGGACGAAGCGCCGCACGCGGACGACCTCGTCCGGCGGCGGCATCCTCGCGGATATCCTCGAAGCGGCCATCCGCAAGCCGGCCAAGAAACAGGTCAGCCGCCGTCGCACGGCCGCCGCGCGCAGCAAGACCCGGCGCCGCACCGCATGACTGCATGTTTCCTTAACTCGTAACCGACTTAAGGATGGAAACATTGCGGCATATCAACGTGCGACAGCGCCGCGTCTGATACGACGCGCGGCGCTGTAGTGGTATTAAAACCACATCTTGAGGCCCATCAATATTTGTTGCGATTGGGTGGTGAAAATCACCGATATGCATGCTATCTAGGATCCAATCGATATCCGGCCCTTGAAGCCGGCGCAGGAAGGAAGACAAGATGAGCGGAATTCACGAATTCATCGACAACGAAGTCAAGACGAACGATGTGGTGCTCTTCATGAAGGGTACGCCGCAGTTCCCGCAGTGTGGCTTCTCCGGTCAGGTGGTCCAGATTCTCGATTACATCGGCGTCGACTACAAGGGCATCAACGTGCTCGCTGACGCGGACCTGCGCCAGGGCATCAAGGATTACTCCAACTGGCCGACGATCCCGCAGCTTTACGTCAAGGGCGAATTCGTTGGCGGTTGCGACATCGTGCGCGAGATGTTCCAGGCCGGCGAACTGCAGTCGCATCTCGAGGCGCAGGGCATTGCCGTCAAGGGCGCCGCCGCCTGATCCAAGGACGCCTCGTCCCCGATCTATCGGAGAAGGCGGGCAACCGCCTTTTTTGATTCCGGGCGTAGTTCCGGATCGCCTAATTTTCGTTGTCCTTCAGAAGGCTTTGCGCGCGGTTCGCGCAGGAGCCGCCACGATACGTTCAGAGCGTGCTTCCTTCGTGAAAGCCTTTCGGCGTTCCGAAGCGGAGTGAAGGGCCGGATGACCGGCCTGTCATGAATCGGTTGCGATCGTTCGGCATAAGCTGCTCGTAGAGGTTCCCGCCTCGCCCTTTGGCGCCGGAAAGTCCGGTCCCGCCGTTCGACGCTTCCCTTGCTTCATGCCGGCCCGGTCCGTGCGGTTTCAAATCGCCCCGGCTGCCCTCGCTCGAGATTCAATACGCCTGTCGGCATGACGCCAGCCGACACCCTTCTTTTCCGGACTTGCTCCGGACCAACCTGTTCCGCTTGCGCCCGATGCGCCGTTAGGACTTTTTGAAAATGACAAGTACGACCAACGACGACGCCCTGCCGGGCCTGACGAAGTTCCAGTTTATCGCGCTGATGGCGATGCTGATGGCGACCAACGCAATCTCGATCGACATCATGTTGCCCGGCCTGCAGCAGATCGGAGCCAGCCTCGGCGTCGCCTCTGAAAATGAGCGGCAATACATCATCACCGCCTATCTGCTGGGCATGGGGGTGGCGCAGCTGTTTTTCGGCCCGCTTTCGGACCGCTTCGGGCGTCGGCCACCGCTGATTGCCGGTCTGGCGCTCTATGCGCTCTGCGCGCTGGCGATCGCCGTCGTGCCAAGCTTCGGCCTGATGCTGGCGCTGCGCTTCGTCCAGGGTGCCGGTGCAGCGGCCACGCGCGTCATCACCATCTCGATCGTGCGCGACGTCTATGGCGGCCGGCAGATGGCCGAGGTGATGTCGCTGGTCATGATGGTGTTCATGATCGTGCCGGTCGTGGCGCCCTCGATCGGCCAGCTCATCATCAGCCTCGCCGAGTGGCACATGATCTTCGTCGTTGTCGCGCTCTATGCCGTGATGAACATCGCAATCGTCGTGTCGAAGCTCGGCGAAACCCTTGATCCGGCCCATCGCCGCGACTTCACGCCGTCGGTCATCCTCAGCGGTTTCCGCATCGTGCTGACGAACCGGCTGTCGCTGCTCTATACGCTCGCGACATCGGTCATCCTCGGCGCGCTCTTCGGGTTCATCAACTCTGCGCAGCAGGTGCTCGTCGGCGTCTACGACCTCGGCGTGTGGTTTCCGCTTGTCTTCGCGGCATTTGCCAGTATGATGGCGGTCGCTTCCTTCACCAACTCCCGTCTCGTCCGCCGCTTCGGCATGCGGCCGCTATCGCATGCGGCACTCGTCGGCTTCACGCTGGCCAGCTTCGTCTGGATGTCGGCCTCGCTCTATGCGCCGCTGCCCTTCCCGGTCTTCGTGGTCCTCTACTGCGCCACGATGTTCCAGTTCGGGCTGATCGCGCCGAACTTCAACGCCATGGCCATGGAGCCGCTCGGCCACGTTGCCGGTACAGCGTCATCGGTACTCGGCTTCATGCAGACGATCGGCGGAAGCGTGATTGGAGCCTTCATCGGCCAGTCCTTCGACGGCACCGCCACGCCGCTTGCGACCGGCTACTTCACTGTCGCCGCGATCGGCCTGGTCTTCGTTCTGATTGCCGAACGCGGCAAGCTTTTCAAACCGCACCATCAACCGGCCGGCTGATCCCAGAGCCGGCCAGTCTTTTCCAGATTTGAGTTTACGGGTTTTCCCAATGTCCACCATCACCAATCAATCTGAACATATCGACGGGGTTTCCGGGGCTCAGCGCCTCAACATGGGAATCGTCGAGTTCATCATCACCATCGCCGTCATGACGGCGAGTGTCGCCATCGCCATCGACAGCATGCTGCCGGCACTTCCCGCCATCGGCCAGTCGTTGAACGTCGCCAACACCAACGACAGCCAGTTGGTGATCGGCGTCTTCTTCCTCGGCTTCGGTATTTCGCAGATCTTCTTCGGCAGCCTTTCCGATGCTTTCGGCCGGCGCCGCGTGCTGCTCGGCGGTCTCGCCTTCTTCACCGTGTCGATGTTTGCGGCCGCCCTCACCGAGAGCTTCGAGACGCTGCTGATCCTGCGCTTCATCCAGGGCATCGGTGCGGCTGCGATCCGCATCACCACCATGGCGATCGTGCGCGACTGCTTCGGCGGCCGCGAGATGGCGCGTGTCATGTCCTATGTCATGATCGTCTTCATGATCGTGCCGATCGTTGCCCCCTCGATCGGCCAGCTGGTGATCCTCTATGCCAACTGGCACTGGATCTTCATCCTGATCGGCGTCATCGGCGCGATCCTGTTCCTGTGGGCCTTTTCCCGCATGACGGAATCCCTGCCGCGGGAGGAACGCATGCCACTTTCCGTTGGGGCAGTCGCTTCGGGCTTCAAGACCGTTCTCACCAACCGCATCACCTGCGGCTACATGATCGGCATGACGCTCTTCACCGCGGTCATCTGCGCCTACATCGTCACGGTTCAGCAGATCTTCGGTGAGGTCTACGGCCTCGGCGACTGGCTGCCGATCGCCTTTGCCGGCACGGCGGGCGGCATCGCGGTCGCTAACTTCGCCAACGGCTTCTTCGTGCGCAGCTTCGGCATGCGCCGCATCTCGCACGTCTCGATGATCCTGTTCACGCTGATCTCGATCGCCGGTTTCGTTATGTCGCTCTCCGGTACGCCGGCTTTCGTCGTCAGCTATCTGATGTTCTCGGTGCTTTTGATGTTCTTCGCCGTCATCGCGACGAACTTCACTGCGATCAGCCTCGAGCCGATGGGCCACCTCGCCGGCACCGCAACGGCGATCACCGGCTTCGTCTCCACAACCGGTGGCGCCTTGATCGGCGGCACCGTCGGTCAGCTCTTCAACGGCACGCTGCAGCCGCTGTTTGGCGGCTTCGCCCTCTTCGGAGCAGTGACGATCCTGGCGACGCTCTGGGCCGAGAAGGGCAAGCTCTTCACCCATCCTGGCGACAAGGACGTCACCATGGATCACGGTGGCGGCCACATGTAACTGGCGTCAGCATCACATGAGAAAGCCCGCCCGGAGCGCTCCGGGCGGGCTTCTTTGTTTCAAGCACGGAATGCCGAAATCAGACCGTGAAAACCTCGCGACGAAGCGTCTCCCAGCTCTCCTTGTCGGTGGCAAGCAGCAGGCCGCCGTTGAGGTGAGAAGGCAGATAGGGCGAACCGTCGAAGCGCGCCGCATACGCGCCGGCTTCCTGCGAAATCAGCGTTCCCGCCAGATGATCCCAGGGCATCAGCTTCTGGTACATCAGGAAGTGGATGTGGCCGGCGGCGAACATGCGGTATTCGTGCGCGGCGCAGCGATAGCTGGTGGCGATACGGACCTTGGCCATGTTGGCCATGACTTCCCGGCGTGCTTCCTGCTGGTAGAAGCCTGTCGAGGCGCCACCGACCATGGCTTCGAGCGGTACGCCGGCCGTCACCGAGAGGCGCTCCTGCGATCCGTCGGGACGGCACATCCAGGCACCCGAGCCCTTCTCCGCGATCACCCAGTCGTTGCCGAGCGGATCGTAGATGATGCCGGCCACCGTCTCGCCCTTCGCGACGACGCTCGCCATCACGCCGAAGAGCGGCAGGCCGGCAGCGAAGTTGAAGGTGCCGTCGATCGGGTCGACGACCACGGCGAGATCGGCCTCGTTGAGCTTGTCGAGAAGCGTCGGATCGGCCGCGACCGATTCTTCGCCGACGAACAGAGCCCCCGGTGCCACCTCTTCGATGCGCGATTTCATCAGCCGTTCGGCCGCCTCGTCGCCTTCGGTCACGAGGTCGATCGCTTCCGACTTCATCCGGACATCATCCGCCCCGAGATTGCGGAACCGCGGCAGGATCTCTTTGACTGCCGCCTCCTGCATGAGATTGGCAAGGCCGGCGATGTCGACGGAATGGCTCATTCTTTGGGCTCCGGTGTGAGGGACTGGAAATCGAACAGCTTGGGATCGAGCAGATGCGACGGGTTCACGTGGCCGAGCGCGCGCAGCATCGTGTCCTTGCGGCCGGGCATGCGCCGCTCGAGATCGGCAAGCATCGTCTTCATCGCGTTGCGCTCAAGGCCGTCCTGCGAGCCGCAGAGGTCGCAGGGGATGATCGGAAACTCCATCGCGGAGGCAAACTTGGCAAGATCGTCCTCGGCCGCATAGGCAAGCGGCCTGAGCAGCGTCAGGTCGCCTTCGTCGTTGAGGAGTTTTGCCGGCATCGAGGCGAGCCGGCCGCCATGGAAAAAGTTCATGAAGAAGGTTTCGAGAATGTCTTCGCGGTGGTGGCCGAGCACCAGCGCGTCGCAGCCCTCTTCGCGGGCGATGCGGTAGAGGTTGCCGCGCCTCAGCCGCGAACAGAGCGAGCAGTAGGTCGCGCCGGTCGGAACCTTCTCCTTCACGATCGAATAGGTGTCGCGATATTCGATGCGGTGCTTGACGCCGATCGATGCCAGATATTCCGGCAGGATGTGCTTCGGGAAGTTCGGCTGGCCCTGATCGAGATTGCAGGCGATGAGTTCCACCGGCAGCAACCCGCGCCATTGCAGATCCATCAGCAGCGCCAGAAGGCTGTAGCTGTCCTTGCCTCCGGAAAGGCCGATCAGCCAGCGCTTCGCGCCCTTCAGCATGCCGAAGTCGTCGAGCGCCTGCCGCGTCTGGCGCAACAGGCGTTTGCGCAGCTTGTTGAACGAGACGGAGGACGGCATGCGGCTGAACAGCGGATGCGTGCCGGCGCCGAATTCGCCCTCATCGAAATTGGTTTCGGCCTGGTCTTGCGACGGCGTGAGCGAAAGGTCCATGGCGGGGATCCTGTACGGCAGGCGGGCACAACCAGCGCCCGGCAAATCTTGGGCCAGCACTTGCCCGCTCCGGCAGTCAAGATCAAGGGAAATCGGCGGACGGCCGGCTACTTACGGCCCGAATACCGACCAGCCGGTGCGCGCGGCGAGCATTTCCAGTGCCAGCGAACCGAGCAGCGAGTTGCCGTTTTCGTTGAGACCAGGCGACCAGACGGCAACCGAAGCCTTGCCCGGCGCCACCGCCAGAATGCCGCCACCCACGCCGCTCTTGCCCGGCAGGCCGACGCGGTAGGCAAAATCGCCTGAGCCATCATAGTGGCCGCAGGTCAGCATCAGCGCGTTGATGCGTCGCGCCCGCTGTCGCGAGACGACATTGTGGCCTGTGAGCGGATTGCTGCCGCCAGCGGCCAGAAACAGGCCGGCCTTGGCCAGCTGGCTGCAGGTCATCGCCAAGGCGCAATGGTGGAAATAGACGCCGAGTACATGCTCGACCGGATGGTCGAGCTTGCCGAAGGAGCGCATGAAATTGGCAAGGGCAAAGTTCCGGTAGCCGGTGGCCGTCTCGGAGCGTGCAACCTCGTGGTCGATGACGATCTGATCGTCGTCGGCGAGATAGCGCACGAACTGTACGATTTCGCCGATCAGTTCGCGCGGCGTATGGCCGGCGAGGATCAGGTCGCTGATGGTGATGGCGCCGGCATTGATGAAGGGATTGCGCGGCTTGCCGCCTTCCTGCTCCAACTGGACGATCGAATTGAAGGCCGAGCCGGATGGTTCGCGGCCGACACGATGCCAGATGTTCTCGCCGTGTTTGCCAAGCGCCAATGTCAGCGTGAACACCTTGGATACGCTCTGGATGGAGAAAGGCACTTCCGCATCGCCGACCCGGTAGATCTTGCCATCGGTTGTGACGATCGCCATGCCGAAATGCTTGGCATCGACGCGTGCGAGCTGCGGGATGTAATCGGCGACCTTGCCCTGGCCGAACCGCGGGCTCAATTCGCGATGGATGTCCTCAATGATCGCCTGCAGGTCCTGCGGCACGCTCTGATCGGGCATCGGGCTTCCCTCTTACTCATCGCCCCCGGACGAAGGGACGAAACGGCGGATAAGCGCTGGGGTCCGCGCTGTGCGGATGCTGGTCGCAATGACAAAAAAACCGCCCGTTTCCGGGCGGTTCTTGATACGTCACAAGGCGTGAGCCTCGGATTAACGCGAATAGAATTCGACGACCAGGTGCGGTTCCATGACGACGGCATAAGGAACGTCGGAGAGAACCGGAACGCGGACGAAGGTCGCGACCATCTTGTTGTGATCGGCTTCGATGTAATCCGGAACGTCGCGTTCAGCGAGCGAAACCGATTCGAGAACGGTTACGAGCTGCTTGGACTTTTCCTTGACTTCGATGACGTCGCCCGGCTTGCAACGGTAAGAACCGATGTTGACGCGGACACCGTTAACCTTGACGTGGCCATGGTTGACGAACTGACGTGCAGCGAAAACGGTCGGAACGAACTTTGCGCGGTAGACGATCGCGTCGAGACGCGACTCGAGCAGGCCGATCAGGTTTTCCGGGGTGTCGCCCTTGCGGCGGTCGGCTTCAGCGAAGATCGCGCGGAACTGCTTCTCGCGGATGTCGCCGTAGTAGCCCTTGAGCTTCTGCTTGGCGCGCAGCTGTACACCGAAGTCCGAAAGCTTGGACTTGCGGCGCTGGCCGTGCTGGCCCGGGCCGTATTCGCGGCGGTTCACCGGGGACTTCGGACGGCCCCAGATGTTTTCGCCCATACGGCGGTCAATTTTGTACTTGGACGATTCGCGCTTGCTCATCGCATTTCCTTTCATACTGTTACACCGGCTTGTTTCCAAACCGGATCAAGGAAACACGCCCTCCTCTGAACCCATTTGCAGGGTTCTGACAGGTTTCTCACGATCACGCTGACGGAGAAGCCACGGGACATGTCAAATGAAACACCGGACATTTCTGCCCGGCGTTGGGGCGGCTTTAGTGGGTCCGGCCCCTATTGTCAACGAAATTGTGACAGCCAAGCATCCGTTCAAGCCGGGTCAATGGCTTCGGCCCGCTCCAGCGAGACCAGAAGTTTCCTGAGCAGCGCCGCCAATGTGGTGCGATCGTCCCTGCTCAGCCCTTCGAGATATCGCGATTCGCTGGTCATATCAGCGCGAATCGCCGTCTCCGCAAGCGCTATACCCTTGTCGGTCAGCCCGACGACGCTGCTTCGGCCGTCGGATGCCGAGCGCTCGCGCACGATCAGCCCTGCCTTTTGTAGCCGATCGAGCCGGTGCGTAAGCCCGCCTGACGAGATCATCAGCAACGTATAAAGGTCGGTCGGCGTCAGACGATAGGGCGGGCCCGAACGCCTGAGCGTCGAGATCACGTCGAACTCGCCGCGGTCGAGGCCGAAGGAAGCGAACGTCTCCTCGATCGACGGGCGCACAAGGTTGGAAAGGCGGTAGGCGCGCCCAAGGACGGTCATTGGCTCGGTATTGAGGTCGGGCAGTTCGGCCGCCCACTGCGCCTGCAACCGATCGACGTGATCCTTCGCCTCGTTCTCATCCTGCATCGCTCACCTCTGTATTCCATCAATATATCTTGACGGGAAGATAGTTTCGAATAATATCTTCTCGTGAAGATAATTCATCCGCAGCAGGAAGCCAACCCGACCGGAGATGGAGGCCAGCATGTTTCATGTCATTCCGCGTGCAGAGCAGAAGCAGAGCCCCAACCGAACCATCCTGTTTGAAGGTGGGCAATACGGCACGCCGATTTCGCTGTTTCTGATGGATGCCGAGCCCGGCCAGGGGCCTGCCCTCCACATCCATCCCTATCCGGAAACCTGGATCGTGCATTCCGGCGAAGCGGAGTTCACCGTCGGTGAGCAAAAGATCATGGGCAAGGCCGGCGACATCATCGTTGTCGATCCCGAGACACCGCACCGTTTCGTCAACACCGGCATCGGCCGGCTGCAGATGACCTGCATCCACGCGTCCGACCGGGTCGTTCAAAGCTGGCTTTAGGCCCGATGAATCAACAGGCGCAGCGGTAAAGCCACTGCCAGCCTGTTGGAATTCTGCTTGGGCGTGTTTACTCGGCGGCAGCGGCCGTGCCCGCCATATCCGGTCCGTTCGCATCCCCAGGCGCCGTTTCGCTGCCAAGGTCCGGAAAGGCGACGATGCGCTTGCCGGAAAAGTCCGCATGGACGACGATCAGACCATGCTCCTCGAAATAGCCGAGCAGACGACGTGCACGGCGGGCGGAATGCGTACCATAGGCACGCGCGATCATAGCATCTGACGGACACGGCAACCCGCGGACAGCCGCCTGTGCCATCATCAGGAACACGGCCTGAAGATCCTCGGTCACACGATCGGCAAGCAGCAGGGCCTGCGCCCAGGTCTCGGTCGCCGCCGTCTCCGCATCGACACCGGACCGCGCGACCGCCATCTTGCGGCGGAAGGCACTGAGGGAAAGGGCCGCACCGGACGGTAGGCGGCGGATGCGGCAGCGCACCAGGAAGTCCTGGAACAGTTCCGCATCGGGACGGAATGCCGCCTCCGGATTGGTGAGGATTTCCGTAAAGACGCTGTCGAGCAGACTCTCCTTCTCGTCAGCGGTCATCTCCGGCTGAGCCGGCCTCGCCTCCATCGGCGCTGCTGCTTCCGCCCGCGGGCGTGACAGTTCGGCGAGGATGTCCGTTGTCGGGCGCGGCGGCGCGACGGCGCGGCGCATGATCGGCCGCGTCAACTCGTCTGGATCCGGCGTGAAGATGAGGTCCTCGACGTCCTGCGGCGCTTCCGGCAGCGGCATGAGCTTCGGGCTCGTCGAACGGGCCGACGTCTCGACCGTGCCGATCGTCACCTTGAGTGGGCGGCGCGACAGCGCCGGGCCGAGTGCGACAAAGGAGCCGCGCTTCAGGTCGCGGAACATTTCCGCCGTGCGCCGGTCCATACCGAGCAGATCGGCCGCGCGCAGCATGTCGATGTCGAGGAAGGTACGCCCCATCAGGAAGTTGGAGGCTTCGGCCGCCACGTTCTTGGCGAGCTTCGCCAGACGCTGCGTGGCGATCACGCCAGCAAGCCCACGCTTGCGGCCGCGGCACATGAGGTTGGTCATGGCGCCAAGCGAAATCTTGCGCACCTCTTCGGTGACGTCACCTGCAACCGACGGCGCAAACATCTGCGCCTCGTCGACGACCACCAGAACCGGGTACCAGTATTCGCGGTCGGCATCGAACATGGCGTTGAGGAACACGCCGGCATTGCGCATCTGCTGCTCGATATCGAGCCCTTCGAGCGAGAGCACGCAGGAGACGCGATGCTGGCGAATGCGGTTGGCGATGCCAATCAGCTCCGCATCAGTGCGTTCACCCTCGACGACGACATGGCCGAACTTGTCGGCAAGCGTGACGAAATCGCCCTCGGGGTCGATGATGCATTGCTGCACCCAGGGGGCAGATTGCTCAAGCAGCCGGCGCAGCAGGTGCGACTTGCCCGAACCGGAATTGCCCTGCACCAGGAGACGGGTAGCCAGAAGCTCCTCGATATCGAGCGAGGCCGATGTCCCTTCGGACGTCGCTCCCATGTCGATGCCGACCTTCATTTCCACCTCGTCGAGTTCGTCTTGCGCACGGCCGGACACAAAGCCGCTGCGCATTTTTGCCGGAATGCTCTGGATTGATTCGCGTTCATGCGGAGACCGCCTATCGGGCGACACCTAGCACGGTTTTCTGGAAAATCGTGCCTCCGACGCAGAAAACCCACAGGGAATACGCGCCGGAAGGTCGCCCGGAAAGAACTGTATGCACAATCCACTCTCCGCAAGATAAAGTTGAGATTGGCCGAAGATCGTACTTTTGCGAGCAAGGACGAATGCCCATATCGGGTATGGTCGAAGCGCTTTGCCAGGGGTAGTGATGGAACACTATGAGACGGAGCAGCAGATGGAGATGAACAATCTCGATCAGCGCATGCGCGACGCTTACGAGGACGGGCAACGCATCACGTCAAGGGATGAAGCCGCACGCACCAGCCGCATGCACTTCCGGGCCGCCTGCGTCCTCGCAGTGCTGATCGGCATCTTACTGGCGATCTTCTTCTAGAGCATCCTTTGTGCGTTCACTTGTACGCACGGCGCTCTAGCCGATCGTCTCAGTCCGTCCGATCCGGTGCGCCACGGCCGCGTCGGGCGTTACCGTCAGGCCGAAGCCCTGCATCAGTCGCCGGGTCGCAAAATCCGGATTGCCGGAGGTGAAAATTGCCGGGTCCTGGCCGTTGAGCGGCTCGAATCCATTTGGCAGCGGCACGAGCGAACGCGCCCGCCGGGCAATGGCTTCGGCCGGATCCAGCCAGTCGACCGGCCAGGGCGCGAGCCGGCGGAAGACGTTGGCCATGAAGGGATAGTGGGTGCAGGCAAGCACGACGATATCTGTTTTTTTGCCGTCCATCTCGACGAAACACGGCGCGATCTCCGCAAGCACCGTCTCATCGTCCAGCTTCTCGCCGCGAATATAGGCCTCCGCCATCTTTGCGAGGTTCTCCGAACCGACGAGCCGCACATGGCACTGGCTGGCGAAGGACTGGATGAGATCGCGCGTATAGGCGCGCTTGACCGTGCCGGGCGTTGCAAGGACCGAGACGAGCCCGGAGCGCGTGCGCTCGGCCGCCGGCTTGATGGCCGGGACCGTACCAACGAAGGTCATCTCGGGATAAGCTGCACGCAGATCGGCGCCGACAAGCGTGAAGGCTGTGTTGCAGGCGATCACGCAAATTTCCGGATCATGTTCGGCAAGCAGCCGGCCGAAGAGCTCGATCACCCGCTCTTTCAGTGCCGCCTCCTCCCAGCCGCCATAGGGAAAGCCGGCGTCGTCGGCCACATAGATGAAATGCCGCTCGGGCATCAGCACCCTCGCCTCGCGCAGCACGGTCAGGCCGCCGATGCCGCTGTCGAAAACGAGGATGGGTTTCAGTTCATTCGCTGCTGTCACCTTTGTCTCGCGCTTTCCTGCTGTGTTCACCCGGAGCGCCGGAGCCGCGCGGGTTTTCCCGCGTGAACCGGTCGAGCGAAGAAATGACGCCGCGCAGCACCTGGATTTCGGATTCGGTAAAGGACGGTCTGGTCAGAACCGCGCGCAGGTTCTCGACCAATTTCGGCTTTTTGTCGGCAGAGCGGAAATAGTTGCGCGCATCGAGCGCTTCCTCGACATGCTCGAACAGTCCCTGCAGATGTTCCTTGGTCGCCGGCCGCTGCTCGATCGCCTGGAACGAAGTCTGGTCCTCCGATTCCATGCCTGTCTTCAGCCATTCATAGGACATCAAGAGAACGGCCTGGGCGAGATTGAGCGAGGCAAACGCCGGGTTGACCGGGAAAGTCACGATCTCGTCGGCAAGCGCCACCTCCTCGTTGGTGAGGCCGGTACGCTCGCGACCGAACAGGATGCCTGTCTTCTCACCGGTCTGGAAGCGCTGGCGAAGCGTGCGAGCGGCGACAATCGGAGAACGCACCGGCTTGTAGCCGTCGCGGTCGCGTGCCGTGGTCGCGTAGACGAAATTGAGGTCGGCAATCGCCTCTTCGACCGAACTGTAGAGCTTGGCGGCATCGATGACATGGTCGGCGCGGCTTGCGGCAGATCGCGCCTTTTCGCTTGGCCAGCCGTCGCGCGGATTGACGAGCCGGAGCTCTGCCAGGCCGAAATTCGCCATCGCCCTGGCGACCATGCCGATGTTTTCGCCGAGCTGCGGATAGGCGAGGATGATCGCCGGCCCTTCCGCCAGAAGTTCGCGCTCGCTGTTCGTACCTGCCATTTTCCCGTGCCTTCGCCTGTCGTTCGGCGCTTCCCTTGCACAAATGGCGCGAAAATTAAAGTCCACTACAAATGAAGCCGGTTGAGAGAGACCCCGATCATCTCGAGACCAAGCTCCGCATCGTCCTTCGAGATCGGCAAGTGCCGATCGACCGGCGCACCGATGCGGCCGACCTCGTAGAAATAGGCAGACGCCTTGTCGCGCACCGATTGGACGAGTTCGAGATTGGTGTCGATGTCGTCCTTGAAATCGGCCCTCTGCAGCTCCGCATCAGTGCCGACACGCCGCGCAAAGACCCGTGCCCAGTAGGTGCAGGCCATGAAGATTGCCAGCGCCTGGCGCACATGGCCGGGGCGCGTCACCAGCTGCCATGGAAGCCCGAGCGGCTTTGCCGCCGCTGCGAGCTCGCGATAGGCTCGGTCGAGTGCCTGGGAGCGGGCAACGAGAACCATGCCGGAGGTTCCGCCCCTTGCCGCCTGCAACAGACCGATCAGTTCGTCGCACCAGGTTGCGACAGCTGTGTCGAGCGTGGTGCGGGTGCGGGTCGGAAAGGCGATGAAGGCGACGGCCGCACCGGCGATCGAGCCGATCATGGTTTCTTCGAGACGCAGCTGTAGCAGATGCGGGGTCAGCACGCCCATGAGGCTGTAGACCAGCGACAGCACGACGGAGATGAAGAAGGTCATCGTCGCATAGGAGACCGCGAGGAAATAGAAGGCGAGAAAGATGCAGAGCGCGCTGAGCGGCAGCACCAGATAGATGTTGCCGCCAACCAGCGTGCCGACGACGATGCCCACCACGATGCCGAAGAGCGTGCCCGCGGAACGCTGCAGTGCCTTGACCGCCGTATCGCCGCGCGAGCGCGTGTTGGTGAAGACCAGGAAGGCGGCGAGCACCGCCCAGAACCAGCGCTCGCGCGACAGCATCAGCCCGAACACCATGGCGATGCCGGTGGCAAGCGTGATCTGGATCGCCGCCTTCAGCGCCGGGTCGGCAAGCGATGGCTTCCAGCGGTTCGCTCCGCCAGTCATGTGTACTGCAGGCTCTTCAAGGTCGGCCGGCGTCAGCTTTGCAAGGCTGCGCGCAAGTCTCTGCCTGACATTGCGAAGCCAGAGTAGCGCCTTCACCGTTTCCGCACGGCGCGGTGCGGCATCGGAAAGCCGCGCGATCTCCTCGTCGATCCGCTCTCCGTCGCGCGCCAGCATCGCCTCGACCAGCGCCGGCGGCGGCATGGACTGGAAGCTCACCACGATCACGCTCTCGGCCGCGAGATGCAGGTCGAAAAGATTGACGACGACATCGGCCGAGGCAAGGCCCGGCTCCGGTTCCGGCCGCCGGTTCTCGGTCGGGATGAAGCTTTCGGCCATCAGCACCGCTTCCTTCAATCGCTCTTCCGCCGTGTGCAGCCGGCGGCGGTCGACCTCGGAGAGAACGGGCTTGCGGGCAATCTCCGCCAGTTGCAGCAGCATCTGGTCGACGCGGCGCTGCACGCTGGCCGTTGCCCGCAGCAGGTCCCGGTAGCGATCATCCGGCAGCAGGCGTGTGCGAACGAGATGCGCGACCGTGGCGGACACCGCCGCGCCGAAGAACAGGGCCGGCAACTGGTCGAGCGTCGGTTGCAGATAGGCACCGGTGAAATAGGACATGAAGGCGAACATGCCGACGGCAAAGCCGCGGGGCCCGAAGGAGCGGCCGTAGACAGCAAGGAAGATGATCAGCAGGAAAACGACATCGGATACGTAGCGATGATTCTCGAGAACCGATGCAAACCCGACCATCGAAACGCCGACGAGGACGGCGATGATACGGGTCAGGCGCTGGCCTGCCACGGTGCGATCGCGCACCGCCAGACCGCCTTCGACCGACAGCGATGCAGCCAGGCCGAAAGCGGCCGGAGGCAGCGGCGCGACAAGGTAATGGAACGCCATCAGCAACAGGATGGAAACGACGACCGTCGCGGTGATGCGCGAGGCCTGTCGCAGGCGGGAGAAGGCCGGGTCGTTGGCAAGAAGCCAATCGCGCATACGGGAACGAAGTGCCATCGGATGCCTTTGTCTGTCTGCGTTCGCCGCTGGAGGCGTGCCGCTCTCGCCGGTTCTTCCTGCATAGCGGCAGACGCGATCTTTGCAAGGTCGTCGCGCTGAAAGCCCAGACGGAAAGACATACCGAAGCCCCGTATTCGGCCGGTCGCAACCTCCGTCCAAAGTTTCAGCCAAGCATGCTTTGCCTTGCCGGTTCTGAGTGCTATAGGGCACAGGATTTTTCAGAGAGGAAGGGACATCGCTCCCGCTGTCCCGCATAAGCTACGAGGCATATTCATGGCAAAGATCAAGGTCGCCAATCCGGTCGTCGAACTCGACGGCGATGAGATGACCCGCATCATCTGGCAGTTCATCAAGGACAAGCTGATCCATCCCTACCTCGACATCGATCTGGAATATTACGACCTCAGCGTCGAAAACCGCGATGCCACCGAAGACCAGGTGACGGTCGACGCCGCCAACGCGATCAAGAAGCACGGCGTCGGCGTCAAGTGCGCCACGATCACGCCGGACGAAGCGCGCGTCGAGGAGTTCAAGCTGAAGAAGATGTGGAAGTCGCCGAACGGCACGATCCGCAACATCCTCGGCGGCGTCATCTTCCGCGAGCCGATCATCTGCAAGAACGTTCCGCGCCTGGTTCCGGGCTGGACCAAGCCGATCATCGTCGGCCGTCACGCCTTCGGCGACCAGTACCGCGCCACCGACTTCAAGTTCCCGGGCAAGGGCAAGCTGACGATGAAGTTCGTCGGCGAAGACGGCAAGGAAATCGAATACGACGTGTTCGACGCACCGTCGGCTGGCGTTGCCATGGGCATGTACAACCTCGACGATTCGATCACCGAATTCGCGCGCGCTTCGTTCAACTACGGCATCCAGCGCAAGGTTCCGGTCTACCTGTCGACCAAGAACACCATCCTCAAGGTCTATGACGGTCGCTTCAAGGACATCTTCCAGCAGGTCTTCGACGCCGAATTCGCCGAGAAGTTCAAGGAACTGAAGATCTGGTACGAACACCGCCTGATCGACGACATGGTCGCATCCGCTCTGAAGTGGTCCGGCGGCTACGTCTGGGCGTGCAAGAACTACGACGGCGACGTGCAGTCGGACATCGTGGCGCAGGGCTTCGGCTCGCTCGGCCTGATGACCTCGGTTCTGATGACGCCGGATGGCAAGACGGTTGAAGCCGAAGCCGCGCACGGCACGGTGACCCGTCACTACCGCCAGCACCAGAAGGGCGAGGAAACCTCGACCAACTCGATCGCCTCGATCTTTGCCTGGACCCGTGGCCTTGCCCACCGCGCCAAGCTCGACGGCAATGCCGAACTCGCGAAGTTCTCCGAAACGCTCGAGAAGGTTTGCGTCGACACCGTCGAAGCCGGCTTCATGACCAAGGACCTGGCGCTGCTCATCGGCCCCGATCAGCCGTGGCTCTCGACCACCGGCTTCCTCGACAAGATCGACGAGAACCTGCAGAAGGCCATGGCTGCCTGATAAGGCTCGAAAGAGCTTGAAAATGATCGCGCCGATTTCCCCGCGCAACGCCCTGACGATCGCTCGCATCGTCAGAGTCAACCACGCCGGGGAATTTGGCGCGATCCGCATCTATACGGCGCAGATCGCGGTGGCGCGCAGGCTTTATCCTGATTGCGTTGCGATGCTCTCGGAAATGCTCAGCCACGAGATTGAGCACTGCGCGCTGTTTCACGGCGCGATGCCGGTGCGGAACTCCCGCCCTTGCCGCATCATGCAATTCTGGAGTTGGGGCGGTTGGCTGCTCGGATTCCTGACCGCACTCCTCGGCCGCCGCGGTACATGGGCCTGCACGGCAGCCGTGGAAGCCGCCGTGCATCATCATCTTGACGATCAGTTGCATTTCCTCGCCGGCAAGGATGCCGAGCTTCACGCCCTCATCCTGTCGATCCGCGAACAGGAACTGGCCCATCTCCATCACGCGGAAGCGCAACTGGACGACCGAGACGCGCTGGCGGAAGCACTGCGCGCCGTCATTTCCTTCTCAACCAATGTGTTGATCTGGCTCTCGACCTGGGGCGATTCCACCCGGATGGCTACGGCCTTGCGGCAGGCGAAAGCCGCCTCTAGCTCTTGAGTGGCAGGTAAATCTCGCTCAGAAGCTCGGTCGGCGCCACTTCACGGGGGTTGTTGAGATACTTCTCGAACATCAGGCTGTCGCGGATCTCACGACCCGATTGCGGCAGCCAAGTGCCGTAGAGCCATTGGTAGGCCTTGGGCATGTCGGCGTAGGGCCCCTTGTGACGAAGCACGGCGTAACAGCCACCGTCGAGATGCTGGCGCGTCAACGGCGCTTCCGTCGTCATTGGTGCGCGAGCGCTGACGCAGGCAAAGGAGCGCAGCTTGTCCGTCGGCACCAGTTCCGGATCGTCGAGGTAGATGCCTATCATCTCCATGTCCGGCCGGAACAGCTGGCGCGAAAACAGGGTGCCGTAGAGCGTTTCGAATGCCTTGCCGATCTCCATATAGGAGCCGTTGTGGGCGACGCCGACGAGGTCGAAGGCTTCGACGTCCTTGAGTGTGACTTCATACATGTCGGTAATTCCTTCCGTTGAGGCGGTTGTAAAAGCGACATGGCTGCCCTCCTTCCGGTAGCGCGCCGGCGGTAGCCCGTAAGCTCCCTTGAAGGTGCGATTGAAGGATTGGAGGTTGGGGTAGCCAGAGCGCTGCGCGATCGTTTCGACGGGAAGATCGGACTGGGCGAGATCGGCCGCGGCCCGCTGCAGCCGCAGCCGCTTCACGGTTGCCGCCAGCGTCTCGCCATGGACGGCCCGGTAGATTCGGTGCCAGTGATGCGGCGACAGGCAGGCGATCTCGGACAGACGATCGAGGTCGAGATCGCCGTCGAGGTGGCCGTAAATATAGTCGCTGACCCTGTGCAGACGCCTTTCATAGGTCGCCCACGCCACCCGCTCATCCATGTCTAACCTTTCGTGCTTTGCTCACGGATCGGTAGACCATAGATCAATTTGACAAATCCTGCGGAGTTGCCTGCGGACATGGCCAAGGTTTTTCACCGGCCGCGTTGTCCGGCCCCGGAGGGGCCGAGGGCATGCCTGAGCGCCATCTCCGCAAATAAAAAGGGCGCCGCAATGGGCGCCCTTTCCGAATTCTGTCGCTGCCGATCAGCCGGCCAGTGCCACGGCCACGGCCTCGATGGCTTCGGCCGCCTTCTCACCATCCGGTCCGCCGGCCTGGGCCATGTCGGGACGTCCGCCGCCGCCCTTGCCGCCGAGGGCGGCCGAGGCAACACGAACGAGGTCGACGGCGCTGAGCTTCGACGTCAAGTCGTCGGTGACAGCCACGACGGCGCTCGCCTTGCCGTCGCCCGACACGCCGACGAAAGCGACGACGCCGGAGCCGAGGCTCTTCTTGCCGTCGTCAGCCAGGCTCTTCAGGTCCTTGGGCTCGACGCCCGAGACGACCTTGCCGAGGAAGCGAACGCCAGCGATGTCGCGGGCAGCATCGGCCGAACCCGCCTCGCCGCCACCGCCGAGCGCCAGCTTCTTCTTGGCTTCGGTCAGTTCGCGCTCGAGCTTGCGGCGCTCGTCGAGCAGCGCCTCGACACGGCCGAGCACGTCGCCCGGCTGAACCTTCAGCGTGTTGGCAAGCGTCTTCACGCGCTCGTCCTGTTCGTTGAGATAAGCGCGTGCGGCTTCGCCGGTCAGTGCCTCGATGCGGCGAACGCCGGCGCCGACGGCGCTTTCCGAGACGACCCGCACGAGGCCGATGTCACCGGTGGCCGACACGTGCGTGCCGCCGCAAAGTTCGACGGAATAGGCGCGGTTGGCCTTGGAGCCGTGAATGCCGCGGCCCATCGAGACGACGCGGACTTCGTCGCCATACTTCTCGCCAAAGAGTGCCATCGCGCCCTCGGCGATCGCATCGTCGACGCTCATCAGGCGCGTGGTCACCGGCGTGTTCTGCACGATGATCTCGTTTGCCATTTCTTCCACGACCTTCAGCTCGTCGGCTGTCATCGGCTTCGGATGCGAAACGTCGAAGCGCAGGCGTTCCGGTGCCACCAGCGAGCCCTTCTGGGCGACATGGGTCCCGAGCACTTCGCGCAGCGCCTCGTGCAGCAGGTGCGTTGCCGAGTGGTTGGCGCGAAGGCGCGAGCGACGCGCGTGGTCGACGTCGAGCTGGGCGGCGTCGCCGGTCTTGACCGTACCTTCGGAAACGGTCGCGAAGTGCACGAAGAGCCCCTCGCCGCGCTTCTGCGTATCCGTCACGGTGAGCTTGCCGCCTTCCGTGGTGATCGTGCCCGTGTCGCCCATCTGGCCGCCCGATTCGCCGTAGAACGGCGTCTGGTTGAGGATCACCTGGACGGTATCGCCCTTGGCAGCGGACGCGACGACGGCACCGTCGCGCACGATCGCCTGGATCACGCCTTCGGCGGTCTCGGTGTCATAGCCGAGGAAGTCGGTCGCACCGTGCTTTTCCTTGAGCTCGAACCAGATCGTCTCGGTCGCAGCTTCGCCGGAACCGGCCCAGTTGGCGCGGGCCTCCGCCTTCTGGCGCTCCATGGCGGCCGAGAAGGCGTCGGTATCGACGGTGATGCCCTTGGCGCGCAGAGCGTCCTGGGTCAGGTCGAGCGGGAAGCCGTAGGTGTCGTAGAGCTTGAAGGCGGTCTCGCCGTTGAACTGGTCGCCCTCGGAGAGATCGGCAGAGGCGTCCGAAAGCAGGTTCAGGCCACGCTCCAGCGTCTTGCGGAAGCGGGTTTCCTCGAGCTTCAGCGTTTCGGAAATCAGCGCTTCAGCGCGCACCAGTTCCGGATAGGCGCGGCCCATCTGGCCGACGAGCGCCGGCAGCAGCTTCCACATCAACGGATCCTGAGCGCCGAGCAGCTGCGCATGGCGCATGGCGCGGCGCATGATGCGGCGCAGAACGTAGCCGCGGCCCTCGTTCGACGGCAGAACGCCATCGGCGATCAGGAAGGCGGACGAACGCAGATGGTCGGCGATCACCCGGTGGCTGGCGCGACGGTCGCCCTCGGCCTTGACGCCGGTCGCTTCTTCAGAAGCGGCAATCAGCGCGCGGAAGAGATCGATGTCGTAGTTGTCATGCTCGCCCTGCAGAACGGCGGCGAGACGCTCGAGGCCCATGCCGGTATCGATCGACGGACGCGGCAGGTTGACCCGCTCTTCCTTGGTGATCTGCTCGTACTGCATGAAGACGAGGTTCCAGATCTCGATGAAGCGGTCGCCGTCTTCATCGGCCGAACCGGGCGGGCCGCCCCAGATATGGTCGCCATGGTCATAGAAGATTTCCGAGCACGGACCGCAGGGGCCGGTATCGCCCATGGCCCAGAAATTATCGCTCGTCGGAATGCGGATGATGCGGTCGTCGGAAAAGCCGGCAATCTTCTTCCAGAGGTCGAAGGCTTCGTCGTCGGTGTGGTAGACGGTGACCAGCAGGCGCTTGGCGTCGAGGCCGTATTCCTTGGTGATCAGGTTCCAGGCAAGCTCGATGGCGTTCTCCTTGAAGTAGTCGCCAAAGGAGAAGTTGCCGAGCATTTCGAAGAAGGTGTGGTGACGCGCCGTGTAGCCGACATTGTCGAGGTCGTTGTGCTTGCCGCCGGCGCGCACGCATTTCTGCGCGGTCACGGCCGTCGAATAGGGGCGCTGTTCCAACCCGGTGAAGACGTTCTTGAACTGCACCATGCCGGCATTGGTGAACATCAATGTCGGGTCGTTGCGCGGCACCAACGGGCTCGACGACACGACCTCGTGACCGTTCCTGCGGAAATAGTCGAGAAAGGTCGACCGGATTTCATTCACGCCGCTCATCTTGCGTCCTATTCTAAAGCACCGATTCCGGCCCGGATCCGGCATCTGCCGCGCCACTAAGCCATTGTCCTTAAACCCCGCGGCCATCCATGACGGCCACGCCCTCCAACGCCCTCTGTCGCCGGAACCAAAGGCTTTTATCGTTCACGTATCATACTGTCCAGACGGCAGCAAAAAACCGGCCGCCAATGGGACGACCGGTTCTCCGGAAGCTTCAGTTCCTGGTGCTTCACGCCTCGGCGGCGTCGTCGCTGCCGTCGTCGGGCTCCGGTCCACCATTTTCGAGGAATCGGTCGGCGATCAGGCCGGCATTCTGGCGCAACGCCGTCTCGATCTCGCGCGCCAGGTCCGGGTTGTCGCGCAGGAACGTCTTGGCGTTCTCGCGGCCCTGGCCAAGGCGCTGGCTGTTATAGGAGAACCACGCGCCCGATTTCTCGACGATGCCCGCCTTGACGCCCAGATCGACGAGCTCGCCCGTCTTCGAGACGCCTTCGCCATACATGATGTCGAATTCGACCTGCTTGAAGGGCGGTGCCATCTTGTTCTTGACGACCTTGACGCGGGTCTGGTTGCCGACGACCTCTTCGCGTTCCTTGACCGAACCGATGCGGCGGATGTCGAGGCGGACCGAGGCGTAGAACTTCAGCGCGTTGCCGCCGGTGGTGGTTTCCGGCGAACCGAACATGACGCCGATCTTCATGCGGATCTGGTTGATGAAGATGACCATGCAGTTCGACTTGGAGATCGAGGCGGTCAGCTTGCGCAGCGCCTGGCTCATCAGGCGGGCCTGCATGCCCGGCAGGCTGTCGCCCATTTCGCCCTCGATTTCGGCGCGCGGCACGAGCGCTGCGACGGAGTCGACGACGAGAACGTCGATCGCGCCTGAGCGCACCAGCGTGTCAGTGATTTCAAGCGCCTGCTCGCCGGTGTCCGGCTGCGAAATCAGCAGGTTTTCGAGATCGACACCGAGCTTGCGGGCATAGACCGGATCGAGCGCGTGTTCGGCATCGACGAAGGCGCAGATGCCGCCCTTCTTCTGCGCTTCCGCGACGGTCTGCAGCGCCAGCGTCGTCTTGCCCGAGCTTTCCGGGCCGTAAATTTCAATGATGCGGCCCTTGGGCAGGCCGCCGATGCCGAGCGCGATGTCGAGGCTGAGAGAGCCGGTCGAAACCGTCTCGATCTCGATGATGCTGTCCTTCCCACCGAGCTTCATGATCGATCCCTTGCCGAACGACCGTTCGATCTGGGAAAGTGCCGCTTCAAGTGCCTTGCTTTTATCCACCGATTTGTCCTCTACGAGCCGCAAAGAGTTTTGTGCCATTTGGTCCACCTTTAGGTTATTGAAGCTACCGAGGCAATGAAGCCGCCGCAGGAGTTTTTGTACATGTTTTGTTCCGTATTTGCAAGAGCAGGACAATGCATTGAAAAACAATAGCTATTTTGCTTGCGTTCGATTCATGTTCACGGATTGAAACCATAGGCTCTCAAACGGGCGCGCCACCCCTGAAGACCTTCCCGGCAAGGCTCGGTCGATTCGCCCACCGGTAAGACATCAACGGTGTCGGGCACTTGGGATTCGTGCCTCGAAATGGCAGAGAGCCAACAGAATTTTCGGCCGGCTGGCCAAGCAGAGGAACATTCATGACGGAAGCTGAAATCGCCGTCTTCGGCGGTGCGCACATCGACAGGCGCGGCCGCATATCGGGAACCACCGCACCGGGTTCCAGCAATCCCGGCACCTGGTTCGAAGAGGCTGGCGGTGGCGGCTTCAACGCGGCCCGCAACCTTGCGCGCCTCGGCCATGGCGTGCGCATGATCAGCACCCGCGGCGGCGATGCCGCCGGCGAGATGGTAACGGCAGCGGCTGCCGCAGCCGGTGTCATCGACAGCCCCCTCACCTTTCTCGATCGCCAGACGCCGAGCTACACGGCGATCCTTGAAAACGACGGCAATCTGGTGATCGCGCTCGCCGACATGGAGCTCTACCGGCTGTTCTCGCCGCGGCAATTGCAGCGCCGAGCGTTGCGCGATGTCGTCGCCACCAGCAGGCTCGTGCTGACGGACGCCAACCTGCCGGAAGAGACGATTGCCGCGCTGGTCCAGTCGGCCGCAGGCAATGGGCGCCTGGTTGCCGGCATCGCCGTGTCGCCTGCCAAGGTCATCCGCTACCGGCCGTGCCTTTCGCATCTCTCCTTCCTGTTCATGAATGAATCCGAGGCACGGGCGCTCACCGGTAAGGACGCGGCCGAGGCGGAAGCATGGCCGGCGCTTTTGAGAGGCGCAGGCCTCAATGGCGGTGTAGTCACACGCGGCGGCCGCGCCGTGGTCGCCTTCGACGGCGACAGCATCTGCATTGCCGTTCCGCCAGCGCTTCCGGCACTGGCCGATGTCACTGGTGCCGGCGATGCGCTTGCCTCCGGCTTCCTTTCGGCGCGCCTCGCAGGGCGCGGCATCGACGAGTGCCTGCGGCACGGCATCGCAGCCGCCGGAATCACGTTGCGCTCCCCCTTGGCCGCATCCGAAGAGATGTCCGCCGCCAATCTCGAACAGGCGCTGGCTCTTGTGCCCGTGCCTCAAATGCTGTCATGACAATTGCCAGCAGAACTCCCAAGGAAAGACCATGACCAAACCCGCTTCTCCCTCCCTGCCGATGGAATTTTCCGACGAGGTCGCCGCCGCCAAGGCGCGTGGCGCGCCGATCGTGGCGCTGGAATCGACCATCATCACCCATGGCATGCCCTATCCGGGCAATCTGAACATGGCCCGCAGCGTCGAAGCGATCATCCGCGAACAGGGTGCGGTTCCGGCGACGATCGCCGTCATCCATGGCGTGCTGCACATCGGCCTTGACGACGCCAAGCTGGAAGAGCTGGCGAAGACGCAAGGGGCGATGAAGGTCTCGCGCGCCGATCTTGCCTTCGCAATCGCCGAACGCCGCACCGGCGCGACCACCGTCGCCGCGACGATGATCGCCGCAGCGCGTGCCGGCATCCGCGTCTTTGCGACCGGCGGCATCGGCGGCGTGCATCGCGGCGCTGAACTCTCGTTCGATATCTCGGCCGACCTCGACGAACTCGCCCGCACCGGCGTCATCGTCGTCTGCGCCGGCGCCAAGGCGATCCTCGACATTCCGAAGACGCTCGAAGTGCTCGAAACCCGCGGCGTCCCCGTCGTCACCTATGACAGCGAAGTCTTCCCGGCCTTCTGGTCGCGCGACAGTGGCCTCAAGAGCCCGCTGATGCTGAACAGCCCGGCGGCGATCGCCAACTTCCAGACCATGCGTGAACTGCTCGGCGTCGAAGGCGGCATGCTGGTCGCCAATCCCGTGCCGGAGGCAGCCGAGATCCCGCGCGAAGAGATGGAAATCTACATCGCCCGCGCGCTCGACAACGCCGAGAACGACGAGATCACCGGCAAGGAGGTTACGCCCTACCTGCTCAGCAACCTCTTCGAGATGACTGAAGGCCGCAGCCTCGAGACCAACATCGCGCTGGTCGAGAACAATGCCCGCCTTGCCGGCGAAATCGCCGTCGCGCTCAACGCCAAGTAATTCCGACAGGATACCAGACGAAAAAGCCCGGCACGCAAGTGCCGGGCTTTTGCACGTCCGGCGTCCGCCGGGTTTGTGATTTCAGTTTCGGACCGCTGGTCTCACGAGTCCAGCATTTCGCGCACGGCGACCGCCAATTGCTTCAGTGAGAACGGCTTCGGCAGGAAGCCGAACTTGGCGTCCGCCGGCAGGTTGCGGGCAAAGGCGTCTTCGGCATAGCCGGAAACAAAGATGAACTTCAGGTCCGGATACTTCTTCCTGAGTTCGGTCAGAAGCGTCGGTCCATCCATCTCCGGCATCACCACGTCCGAAACGACGATATCGACGGCTCCATCGAGCTCATCCATGATATCGAGCGCCTCGACCCCGGAGCCTGCCTCGTAGACCGTGTAGCCACGCGTCTCCAGCATCCGCTTGCCGCCGCGGCGCACCGCCTCTTCATCCTCGACAAGCAGGACGACGGCTGAATCTCCGGTGAGATCGGCCGGCTCCTCGGCTTTTGCCGCCGGTGCTGCAATGGCCGGAACGACCGGCGTGGGGGCGGCCTCAGCCGTAGCTGTCGCCACCTGGGTCTCGTCGACCGCTACGGGCGCCTCGATGTGGCGCGGCAGCAGGATGCGGAAGGTGGTGCCTTTGCCGACTTCTGATTCCGGGTAGATGTAACCGCCCGATTGCTTGACGATGCCATAGACCATCGACAGGCCGAGACCGGTGCCCTTGCCGACTTCCTTGGTGGTGAAGAACGGCTCGAAGATCTTGTCGAGGATCTCCGGCGGAATGCCGGTCCCCTGGTCGGAGACTTCGACCATCACGAAATCGTCGTCGGGCAACTCGCGTCGTCCGAAGGACGCGACCTCGGCGGCAGGCAGGTTGCGCGTTCGAAGGGTGATCGTGCCGCCCCCGGGCATTGCGTCGCGGGCGTTGACCGCAAGGTTCAGCAGCACCTGCTCGAACTGGCCGAGATCGGTCCTGACCGGCCAGAGATCGCGCCCATAGTCCACCTCGACCTTGACGTTGGTTCCGGTCATGCGGTCGACGAGCATGCGAAGATCGCCGATTACATCGGTCATGTTGAGGACCGTCGGCCGCATCGTCTGCTTGCGCGAGAAGGCAAGCAACTGGCGGACAAGCACCGCCGCGCGGTTGGCGTTGCGCTTGATCTCCATGAGATCGGCAAAGCTCGGATCGGCCGGCCGAGCCGACAGAAGAAGGTGGTCGGACGACAGCAGGATCGCCGTCAGCACGTTGTTGAAGTCGTGCGCGATGCCGCCGGCGAGCGTGCCCACGGCGTTCATCTTCTGGGTCTGCGCCATCTGGTTCTCGAGCGCTTTCTGCTCGGTGATTTCAAGCGCATAGATGATCGCCGCTTCCTCTGGCGACTGATCGCTCTGGTCGATCACCGCGTTGATATAGAAGCGGAAGTGGCGCTCTCCATCCGTCGGGTGCAGCGCGTCAATCGGCGCGATATCACCCTGCCGGTCCTTGGCCGCAGCCAGCGCCTCGTGCAGACGGCCCTTTTCGGTTTCGTGCACCACGGCTTCGATCAGCGCCCCGCGCTCGACGTCGTCCTGTGAGACGAGGCCGGAGAAGAGCTTCAGGAAGGGTGCGTTGGTACGCAGGATCCGGCCATTGCCGTCGACCGAGGCGATTGCCATCGGCGTGTTGTTGAAGAAGCGGGTGAAGCGCATCGCGGCACTTGATGCCGACTGCTCGTTGTCCTCGCCACCTTCGCGTGACATCACGATGGTGCGGCTTTCACCGGGCGCCCCGTCGCGCGTCGAGGAGACGCGGTGGATCATGCGCACCGGCAGGCTCTGGCCGTTCATCTTGCGCAGATCGAGATCGAGCATCTTGGTCTTCTTCAGCCCGGGCTCCGCCTGCACAGCCTGGACAAGCGTCAGCCCCTCGCCGGCAACCAGGTCGCCGATGCTGATCGAACCCGGCTGGAACTTGGTCAGATCGATGCCGAGCCAATCGGCGAGCGTGGCGTTGATGTAGAAGATTTCACCCTTGCGCCCGGCGGAGAAGAAGCCGGCCGGCGCATGGTCGAGATAGTCGATCGCGTTCTGCAGTTCCTTGAAGAAGCGCTCCTGATCGTCGCGCTCCGCGGTGATGTCGGCGATCTGCCAGAGGTAGAGCGGGTTGCGCTCGCTGTCTTCGAGCGGCAGCACCCGCGCTTTCAAGCGGAACCAGTGGGCACCGGAGCCGCTGGAGGTGCTGGTCGCCAGCGGCTTCAGCAGGCGGAATTCCTCATGTCCCTGCTTGCCCTCGTGCAAGCCGTTGGTCAGCCGGTAGATCGCTTCTGTCGCCTCGCGATTGCGCGACAGGATGGTTTCGAGCGACTGGATACCGGCAGCGCTCTTGGCACCGGTCAGCGCACCATAGGCGGCGTTGGCGTAGATGATGCGGCCCTTGCGGTCAGTGACGATCGTGCCGTCCTCATGGGCATCGAGAAAGGCGCGCGCCAGTTCATCCGGGCGCGACTGCGGCATGACCTCGATGAAGCCGATGACGGAGGAGACGAGAAAGAAGATGCCGACCATGGCAAGAACGCCGAGGATGCCGAGAACGATCTCGTTTTCCATCTCGTTCTTGAAGATCACGAAGGCGATGGCCGACACCGTGAGGACGATCGCGAGCAGAACGATCCGCAGCACGGTGCCCGGCCTGACGCCACGGTCAACAACCGGCATCTGGTAGTCGCCTGACTGCCGCAATTTCGTCATCTGGTCCTCTTATGCGGCCGGCGCCGCGCGCGGGCGCGGCCCAGCCCTTCCGGCCGGCATCCGCTCGATCCGCCGGGCGGAATCGGTCATTGCCGACACGCCCTCGATCATTCGGACAAGAATCATCTTTAACAATCAGAGATAACAGCAAAAAGCACCTCGGCGGAAGCATTGCAGCCAATTCACAGGGAATGTCGGCGCAGTCCTTGTCCGGGCCCGAAAAAAGCCGTCAAATACTGGCACTCGAAAGGCAGAAGGAGTTCAGCCTATGATGGAAACGATCATCGCAGACAATGGCAGCCGGTTCGTCATCGCCGCCGCAGCCGTCGCGATTGGACTTCTCTGCCTCGTGGCCGTGCTCTGGATCATGCGAAATCGCCCCTCCTCGCCGTTCATTCGCGGTGGAAAGAACCGCCAGCCCCGGCTTGCCGTGCTGGATGCCGCCGCCGTCGACACCCGTCGCCGTCTGGTGCTCGTGCGCCGCGATGACGTCGAACATCTGATCATGATCGGCGGTCCGACGGATATCGTCATCGAGAGCCGGATCGGTGCGCCCGAGGAGCGTGCCTCCGTCGCGGAGCGCAAGATTGCGGAACCGCTGGCGGTGGAGAGCCGGCCGGCAACGCGGGAGATTCCGCAGCAGGCCGCACCTTCGCTCGAAGCGGAAACTGCTGCCGCCGTCACGCCGGTCCGCCCAATTGCCCGACCGGAAGAGCAGCCGGCTACCCGTATCGAGCCGGTCGCGTCGCCGCGCATCGTCGCTGAGCAGCGCCCGGTCGCCGCACCCGTCCTTGCGGTTGAGCAGCGTCCGCCTATTCGTCCGTCCGTTCAGCCGGCTCCGGAGATCCCTGCCGTCGCAACCGCCTCGACGCCCCAGGCGAACTTCGAGGTTTCGGTAAACAGGCCCGCGCCGGCAGTGCAGCAAGTACAGGCACAGCCGATCGCCGTGCAGCCTGTGCAATTGCAGCGCCCGGTCCCGGCCATCCAGCAGCCCCAGCCGGAACCAGCCACTGCGCTTTCGGATTTCGAACGCCTGCTTGATGCGGAGATCACCGGCGACCTGCAACGGCTTGGCCCGGGCACGGTAAGCGGCCCCGGCACAATCGCCAACGCGACGGGCATGGTCGCGCCGGAGAGCCGTTCGCTGGCGCCATCCGGCCGTCAGGAGCCCACGCTTGGCGCCCCCGGCGCTGAAGGCGGCCGCAAGGAACCGACCATCGAAGAAGAGATGAACCGCATGCTGGCCGATATCTCCGCAGGCCGGAAGCCGTAGCTTCCCATTTCACAACTGGCGCCCCGCGAATTTCGCAGCTGGCGCCCCGCCAACGATCCACCCTCGCTCCGCATACAGTCCAAAGAAAAAGGCGCGGCTTGAGCCGCGCCTTTTTTCAGACAGTTCCGAAAGTCGGATATCTTATTCGTCTCGGTAGACCTTTTCCCGGCGCTCGTGACGCTCTTGCGCCTCGATCGACAGGGTTGCGATTGGCCGTGCATCCAGCCGCTTCAGGCCGATTGGCTCACCGGTTTCTTCGCAGTAGCCGTATGTGCCTTCGTCGAGCCGTTGCAGCGCCGCGTCGATCTTTGAGATCAGCTTGCGCTGGCGGTCCCGGGCTCTGAGCTCGATTGCCCGATCCGTTTCGGAAGAAGCCCTGTCTGCGAGATCGGGATGATTGGCGCTCTCCTCTGCCAAGTGATCCAGTGTCTCGCGTGCCTCACGAAGGATGTCATTCTTCCAAGCGTTCAACTTGGCCCGGAAATACGCCCGGTGGTTGGCATTCATGAATTCATCGTCCTCGGAAAGGACGAAGGTACTAAGATCGATCTTCTCACTCAACGCGATTCTCCTGAAGAACATCTCATTGCGGCGGTGTATAGACCTATGGAAGCCTTGATTCAAGCCTCGGAAGAGACACTCAACCGTATTTTAATATTGCTCGCGATTCAGGCTAACTGACGAATATTTCATCAAAATTACACATTGGAACTTGAATTCCTGCTTGGGTGTACCGCCGTATCCAGCCATTCCCGTCCAAAAGTGACACTGATGTGTTTGCGCCATTGGATCGCCTGATCGCGACCGCGGCAAAGCGCAGCAGCGCGTCGGTCCCCGGAAAAAAGCAGCCGCCAGCTTGATCTTTACGGTTCCTCCGGGAAAAGGTGGGTGTCTGTCTGGCGATGCGCAAGGCGTGCCCGACAGACACCGTTCGACCCTGCCGCAACAAGCAACAGGCCAGCCACCGGAAATTGTTCGATGCAAGACAGCGCCCCCAAGGCCCTTCGCCTCTATCTTCTCAGGCACGCGCGTTCCGGCTGGGCGTTGCCGGGGCAACGCGACTTTGATCGGGCACTGGACGAGGTTGGTTATGTCGATGCGGAACGGCTTGCACAGGTGGCTGCCAACCAGGGCATCCGGCCCGAGCGCATCCTGTGTTCCACCGCCGTGCGCTGCCGCGAAACCGCCGAGCCGTTCTTTCGCACCGTCAGCGAAAACCTCGATATCCGTTATATCGATGCGCTCTATTCGGGACCGACAACGGTCTACTTCGACCTCATCGACGCCCATCGGCATCTGAATTCGCTGATGCTGGTCGGGCACAACCCGATGATCGAGCAATTGCTATGCCGGCTGATCGGCGACGACGCCGCACGTGAGGCGTTTCCCTATGGTTATCCGCCGGCGGCGCTTTCGATCCTCGACCTGCCCGCCGTCGCGCCGAAAGATGGCGCTGAGCTGGCGACGTTGGTCTCGATCCTGCTGCCCAACCAATAGAAGAATTGCCGCGCCCTCGTTGCGACCGGGGAAATATTGCCTATATCGCGGTGGCTGCCTGCGTGCGACAGTTCTGCCGGACGACGCCAGCAAGGACCCACGGATCTACGCCGCAAGAAAGAGCAAGATTTGGCGCCCAACCTGACCAGTTTCAAAGACGACGCCCTGATTGCGCTCGACAATCTGACCGACCGGGCCTCCGGTCTCGTCAATCCCTCCATCCGCCTCGGTGTCACCGGCCTGTCGCGCTCCGGCAAGACGGTTTTCATCTCGTCGCTGGTGCACAATCTCCTGAACGGCGGGCGCCTGCCGGTGTTCGAACCGGTGCGATCCGGGCGGGTCTCGAAGGTCAGGCTTGAACCGCAGCCGGATGATGCCGTTCCTCGCTTTCAATACGAGGATCATATTGCCGCGCTGGTGCGCGATCGCATCTGGCCGGACTCGACCCGCGCCATTTCGCAGTTGCGCATCACGCTCGACTATGAGAGCGCCAGCGGCTGGAACCGACTGTTCTCGCCGGGCCGGCTGTCGCTCGATATCGTCGATTACCCGGGCGAATGGCTGCTCGACCTCCCCCTGCTGGCACAGGATTTCCGCGCGTTCAGCAACAACGCCGTGGCACGCGCCCGCGCCGCCAGCCGCCGCGCCCTTTCGTCCGAGTGGCTGACACTGGCCGCTTCGGCCGGACCGACGGCCGTTGCCGACGAGGCGAGCGCCCGCAGGCTTGCCGAGAGCTTCACGGGCTATCTTAGGGCCTGCAAGGCCGACGAACGCTCTCCCTCGACCCTCCCGCCCGGTCGCTTCCTGATGCCGGGCGATCTCGAGGGATCGCCGGCCCTCACCTTCTCGCCGCTTCCCGATCTCCCGGATGGTCGCGCACCCAAGGGCTCGCTCTGGGCGATGATGGAGCGGCGCTACGAGGCCTACAAGAAGCATGTGGTGAGCCCGTTCTTTCGCGAGCACTTCGCACGCCTCGACCGCCAGATCGTGCTGGTCGACGCGCTGCAGGCGATCAACAACGGCCCGGAGGCACTTCTCGATCTCGAGCAGGCGCTTGCCGATGTACTCGCCTGCTTCCGCCCGGGAACCAACAGCTGGCTTTCGTCCTTCCTGACGCGCCGGATCGACAAGGTGCTGATCGCCGCAACCAAGGCGGATCACCTGCATCACGAGAGCCACGACCGCCTGGAGCGCATCGCCGCGCGCCTGGTCGATCGCGCCGCAGAAAGCATTGGCATGAGCGGCGCCGGCCTTGAGGTCATGGCGCTTGCATCCGTCAGGGCGACCCGCGAAGCGACCGTCAACCACGACGGCCACGCGCTGCCGGTCATCGTCGGCACCCCGATCGCCGGAGAGAAGATCAACGGCGAGATCTTTGATGGCGAAAAGAAAACCGCGATATTTCCCGGTGACTTGCCAGAAGACCCTGAAGTGCTTTTCAAGGCGATCGAGATGCAGTCGGGCGGAACGACCTTCATCGAAAGCGCCCACCCGCTGCCGGAGCTGAGCTTCGTTCGCTTTCGCCCGCCGCATCTCGAAGAAACCGGCGGCGGTTTGAAACTGTCGGTACCGCATATCCGCCTCGACCGAGCCATGCAATTTCTGTTCGGAGACCGGCTCGCATGAGTGACGATAGCAACGGCCGCAGCCGCCGGCCTAGCGCCTTTTCGGTTGGCGAGGAGAAGCCCGTCCAGGCCGCCCCTCAGTCGCGCGTCCCGCGTTCGCCCGCGAGCTTCGATGACAATGTCGTGCTGACGCCGGATGCGGAAGATCCGTTCCGCGAGACCACGCTGGCTGTCGAGACGCTCGCGTTGCCGGAGGCAAGCCCGCGCAAGCGTCGCCTCTCGGTCGGCAAGATCGCGATCGGCGCTCTCGGCATCATCCTCTCGCTTGCAGCAGGCCTTTGGGTCGACCGCCTGCTGCGCGATCTCTTCACCCGCGCCGACTGGCTTGGTTACTCCGCCCTTGCCGTCGTCGCGATCGGACTGCTGGCGCTTCTGATCGTCGTTGCCCGCGAACTCTCCGGGATGATGCAGCTTACCGCCATCCAGAAGCTGAAATCGGAAACGGAAAATGCCGCCCTGTCTGGAAACACCAAGCTTGCGCGGTCGGCTCAGACAAAGCTCGTCCATCTGCTCGCCGGTAATCCGCAAACGGCACGCGGCCGCACGCGGCTGAAGGAGACCGAGGGCGAAATCATCGATGGGCCGCACCTCATCGAGCTCACCGAGCGCGAACTCCTGAACCCGCTCGACCGCGAGGCCCGTCGCCTCATTCTGGCCGCCTCCAAGCGCGTTTCGATCGTCACCGCCGTCAGCCCGCGCGCCCTCGTCGATCTCGGCTATGTGCTCTACGAATCCGCCCGCCTGATCCGCGCCATGGCCGAACTTTACGGCGGCCGTCCTGGCACGCTCGGTCTGCTGCGGCTGATGCGCGACGTCATCGCCCATCTTGCCGTTACCGGCTCGATCGCCGCCGGCGACAGCCTCATCCAGCAGGTGCTCGGCCACGGCCTCGCCTCGAAGCTCTCGGCGCGCCTTGGCGAAGGCGTGATCAACGGCCTGATGACAGCGCGTATCGGCATTGCGGCGATGGACCTCTGCCGTCCGATGCCGTTCCGCGCCTTGAAACGCCCGGGGATCGGCGATTTCCTGGCCGACTTAAGCCCGGGCGCCGGGCGCGTCGGCAGCGAGATCGGTGAGAAATAGGACCTGTTCGGCCGACACCAGAGCATCCCGATTTCAAGTCGAATCCTGTGAAAGCGGGATGCTCAAGAAACGAAGTGCTAGAGCGACCTTGGCGCCTTCATCCGAACGGCACGGCGCTCTAGATACCGGCATACCAGTCATAGCCTAGATCTTCCCAATAGCCGCCGCGTCCGCCACCGATGTTCGAGAGATCGGATACCACTTCGATCCCCCGGATGTACTTCGCCATCTTGTAGCCGAGTTGCCTTTCGATGCGAACACGCAACGGAGCGCCGTTGGCGACTGGAAGCAGCGTTCCGTTCAGGCCGTAGGCCAGAATCGTCTGCGGATGGCGGGCATCGATCATGTCGATCGATTCGTAGTAGGCAGCCGAGCCCGCAAGACCGGGCGACATGCTGTCGAAGCAATGGAAGACAACGTAACGTGCGTCACTTTTCACGCGCGCCTCGTCGAGCACACGGGCCAGCGGCACTCCGGTCCACTTGGCAACGCAGCTCCAACCTTCGACGCAGTCATGCCGTGTGATCTGCGTGCGCGACGGCATGTTGCGCAGTTCGTCGAGCGTCAGTTGCATCGGTCGTTCCACGAGCCCTGCGACATTCAGCCGATACGCAGCAAAGTCCCCGTCCTTCAGAGCAAGATAAGCCGGGTCGGTCGGGTCCATTGAGCCGTTCGGCCGCTGCCCCTGACGAATCTCGCTTTCCGAGAACTCCGGTGCGAGCCGATCCGCGGGGATCAGAAGTCGCTGCAACCGGTAGGTCAGTGAGTTCGCCGATGCGAGAAAGCCACGCACCGGATCGCCACTGGCCAGCAACCCATCGAGCATGTCGCAGCCCGCAAGCGGAACGGTGGATGCGGCCACTCCGGCGACGCCCAGAAAACGGCGGCGACTGACGAGCAACTGCGTCATCACGCATTCCCTCCCTTGGGTCGATCGTCGAGACGGTAGCGACCGGTAATCATCGACCGCATCTCGTTGATCGGCCCGGCGGCAAACACCATGAACAGGTGCACGACGAAGAACCCGACGAGGAGGAGCATGACGACGAAGTGGATCGTGCGGGCCGTCTGCCGTCCGCCGAAGAGGTCAAGCAGCCACGGCAAGGCGGCGTCCATGCCCGGTGACATCGTCAGTCCCGTCAGGATCATCAGCGGGAACAACAACAGGAGAACAAGCGCATAGGTGAGCTTCTGCAAGCTGTTGTAGCGTCCGTCGTGGTCGAAGTGAAAGCGTAGATGTTCGATCAAGGTGTGCGGCAACGCGCGGATATCGCTCCAGCCGGGAAGGATATCCCGCCTCAGGTGCCCATTGATCAGGCTTGCCAAGAACCAGATGGCGTAGACCGTTGCAAAGACCCATGCGAAGAAGAAATGCACGACCCGCCCCGTAGCAAGATCCTGGTAGGACGGCACGGTCAGCCAGGCAGGAAAGGCGCTGTAGGTGCGCATCTCTTCGGCCCCGCTGACGCCGAGGACGCCGGTAGTATCGAAGTTTCGCCCCAACACGGTCGTTAAACCTCGGACCTCGCCATTCCGGTCGCGAATCGGCTGGATTGAAAAGACACCATTGTCGAAGGCGAAACCGGATTGCTGGCCGACATAGAGCGCAGGATGCGCGTTGAAGATCTGCAGGCCGCTGACCAGCAGAAAGAACAGCGCCGCCGCCCACGCCCAATGGGTAAGACGCGTGACAAGTCGGTGCCGTCGAATCGTCAACCCTGCCCGCGAGCCTGTGGTGGTCGTCTGGAGGTCATTTTCCGTTCTGTTCATGGGAAATCTCCCGTTTCCCATGGCTATACGTAGGGCGCTCGGGATAAGTTTCACATGCGTTCGCTGCGCCCGCGAGAGCACTTCCCGCCGGTCGCTCCGACACGCCGAAAACCCTGTGAACAATCGCTCCAACGGCCACAAAGAAGCCACAACATCCGGCGCCCGGAAACCGTCCGTTAACCATTTGCGCGCAAATGTGGCTTCCAGTTTCGGACGTTGACCCATCAAGGATCGTTTATGTTCTCGCGCCCTTCTTTGATCGCTCGCGGCACTGCCGCCATCGCGCTTGCGGCTACCGTTGGCGTTGCGACGCCAGCCCTTTCCGGCGCCAAGGACAAGGCCTTCTTCGAGAAGGTTGCCGGCCAATGGAAGGGCCCGGGCGAGATCGTCGCCGGCAAGTACAAGGGCACCAAATTCACCTGCGATCTCTCCGGCGAACCGGTGGCTGGTGATGACACGGGTATCAAGCTCGACGGCTTCTGCCGCGTCGGCGTGTTCAAGCAGCCGATGTCGGCGGTGATCACCCGCAAGGGCAACAGCTACAGCGGCAAGTTCCTCGACGGTGCCGAAGGCAAGGGCCTCGACGTCGTTTCCGGCAATGTCGCCAAGGACAAGGTCGTCGTCGGCATCAACCGCAAGAAGCTGAACGGCGCCATGATCGCTCGCCTTCAGGACGATCAGACGATGAACATCACCATTTCGGTCAAGGTCGAGGAGACGATGGTGCCGGTCATCGGCGTCAGCCTCAACCGCCAGCTCGATGCGATTGCGGTCGGTTCGATCAAGTAGTTCCAAAGCAGAAGCGAACAACAAAGCCCCGGCAGTATTTGCCGGGGCTTCGTTGTTTCAAATGGTCTCGTCGACTTGTCGGGATCGCTCAGGCGTCTGAGCGCCACCAGGTGATGTCGCCATCGGCAACCTCGATGCCTGCGACATCCGCCGCGCGCAACCAGTCACCGACAGTGCGCCCGCGCACCGGCAAGTCGGCGGCGATGTCGGCAAGCGGCATCAGCACGAAGCCCCGGTCCGTCATTCTCGGATGCGGCAGTTCCAGCCGTGTTTCAGCCTGGGCCACCCCCTCATAGGTCAGAACGTCGATATCGAGCGTGCGCGGTCCCCAGCGCTCGTCACGCACCCGCTTCATCAAACGTTCGATGTCGAGGCACGTATCCAGCAAGGCCTCGGGCTTCAAGGTCGTCTTGACTTGAGCGCAGGCGTTGAAGAACCAGGCCTGATCGGTCTTTCCCCACGGCGGCGTGCGGTAGAGCCGCGACACGGCCTCGACGACACAGTCCTCGCGCGCATCGAGGGCCCGCAGCGCCTCGGCCATCGCCTTGCGCGGATCGCCGAGGTTACCGCCGAGGCCGAGTGTGGCGACCCGCCAGCCGCCCTCAGACGACATGCTCGACCGTCACTTCGACATAGTCGAGCACGCCGGGCACGGGCGCGTTCGGCTTGCGGATCGAAACCTTGGCGCGCTTGATCTGCGGAAACCGCACGCAGAGCGTCTTGGCGACTTCCAGCGCCAGCGCCTCGATCAGGTAACGGCGGCGCCCGGTAACGATGCGCTCGATCTCCTGAAAGGCAATGCCGTAGTGGACGGTGTCTTCGATCGAATCGTCGACGAGCGCCGTGCCCTGCTCGACTTCGAGCTCGGCATCCACGAAAAAGCGCTGCCCGAGGAGCTCTTCTTCGTCGAAGACGCCATGGCGCGCGAAGAAGGCACAGTTTTTGAGAGTAATGGTGTAAGTCGGGCTCATGCTTCTCCGTCCCGTCGGCTTTTTCTGGAATCACGCTGGCTTGGATCGAGCCGAGCTGGTTCAGACGTGATCGATTCTGGTCAGTTGCAGTCGAATGCGGGGAAAGGGCCGCACGCGCTTTTCCTTATCCCGCTCTGGCCTTGAGCATAGCATCGGCCATGGCCAGCGCATCCCTGCTGTTTGCGACATCGTGTACGCGGAAAATCGAGGCGCCGGCAGCACGCAGCAGCGCCGTAGTCGCAGCCGTCGCCACATCCCTGTCGGCCGCATCGCGTCCGCTCACGGCCCCAACGAAACGCTTCCGGGACGTTCCGACCAGGAAGGGAAGTTCGAAGCGGTGCAACTCGGCAAATCGCGCCATGAGTTTAAGGTTTTCATCCGTATCCTTGGCAAAGCCGAAGCCCGGATCCAGGACGATATGGTCGCGCGTGACGCCCGCTTCAGCCGCAATCTCAAGAGAACGATCGAGGAAAAGGAACTGATCGTCGATCACGTCGGCGAGCTTCTGTCGGTCGCGGCCGGTATGCATGATACAAAGCCCTGCTCCGGTATCCGCGGCTACCGCTGCAATATCCGGCTCGCGCTGCAGGCCATGCACGTCATTGACGATGTGGGCGCCGGCCTCGACCGCCAGCCGAGCCGTCGAGGCCCGGTAGGTATCGACGGAGATCAGTGCGTCGGTGTCGCGGCTGAGCGCGGAAATCACCGGCAGGATGCGCGCCTGCTCCTCCTCGGCACTGACTGTCGCAGCATCCGGTCGCGTCGATTCCCCGCCGATATCGAGGATCAATGCGCCCTCCTGCAGGCACCGCACGCCTTGCGCTGCCGCAGCAACTGCATCGATGAAACGTCCGCCGTCGGAAAAAGAATCCGGGGTAACATTGACGATCGCCATCAAAACGCCACGCGGCCCGAGTTCCAGGCTGCGCCCATGCGCCAGCTTCCAGCTAAATTTCTGAAATGGATTGTAAGTCATTTTCCCTCACGATCCGCATTCGGCCGAGAGCCATCGATTTGCTGTTGCGCCGATGGTGGCTATGCCCCAAGCTTGATCGAAGTTCAACTGAAGAGAACCACGCATTGATGTCCCGAGTACGCGTCCCGTTCAAAGCCGCCCTTCTCGCCCTCCTGGTCGCCGCTCCTCTCAGCGCTGCGTCTGGTGAAACCGTGATCAGCAAGAGCTTTTCCTATTTCACGATCGGTGGACGGACTGCGGAGGAACTCGACAAGGCGCTTTCGGCCAGCGGCCCGATGATGAAATCCACCGGCGCACGCCACCCGGGTGCCACCCGGATAAAGTTCGGAGGCTCCATCACCTACGTCAACCGTGGCGGCCGCTGTGCGGTCGGCTCGGCCCGGGTGACGCTCAGCACCCGCATCATCCTGCCACGCTGGAAATATCGTCGCCAGGCCGGCCGCGACCTCGCTCTGGTATGGGATACGCTCTCAAGCGACATCAAGCGCCATGAAGAGCGACACGCGGAAATCGCCCGCAACCACGCCCGCCGCATGGAAAAGATGTTCCTCGCCCTGAAGCCGGAAGCCGATTGCGAACGCATGCAGGCAAGCGTGGCGCGGGTCAGCGTCACCGCGATCGAAGCACATGACAAGGATCAGGCGCGGTTCGATCGCACCGAAGCCGCAAATTTCGACAAGCGCATGATCCGGCTTTTGCAATATCGGCTCGAAGCCCTGCAGAAAACGCAACAATAGGTAGCGGCGCCCAGACCCCGAAGAAGAGCCTGACTATAGTCCGGCTCGGCGCGATTTCAGCGGCAATACCCACAGTATTTTATTGGTGAAATATAACGATGGCTGGCAGCCGCCGACTCATCTATATTGAAATCATAGAGCGAGGGGCCGGGATGAAGACTAGCCTCAGCCGAATGAGCGAGTTAAGCGCGGCGCAGTAGTTGTGCGAAGAGCTTAAATTTTGCCGTTACTTTAGTTTAGGCGGCGTTGTTCAATATTAAAAAGAAGAAACTGAACAGCGGGGCCAATGTGGGTTCTCCTGGCGTGTCTTGGTGCTGCAGATGTCCCCTCCCTCATCTGTCAGCGATGCGCCCTCCTCGCCTCGCTTGTCCAACGACCGGCGAGGCGCTTTTTTTGCGCAAGCTGCAAATTGGAGGGCGCCAGAGCATGTCACGCAAAACCGCACGGCGGTTCGGCGACAATGACATCCGAACGGTCAAGAACTTAAGGCACAAGCAGCGAACGTGAACACTCGCCGAGCGTGTTAGGCCTGGCGCTCCGGCACATGCACGACGAGACCGTCGAGTGCATCGCTCATCTTGATCTGACAGGAAAGTCGCGACGTCGGCCGGACATCATAGGCAAAGTCCAGCATATCTTCTTCCATGGCTTCCGGAGCGCCGACGACAGCCGACCAGGCGTCGTCGACATAGACATGACAGGTCGCGCAGGCGCAGGCCCCGCCGCATTCGGCTTCGATGCCGGGAACCGAATTGCGAACGGCGTTTTCCATGACCGTCGAGCCGTTTTCGACATTAAGTTCATGGCGCGCGCCATCAAAGGCAACGATCGTAAGTTTTGTCATGTTTCTTTCCGGAATGAACTGCTGGGACTGGCAAGGCGCAAAGCCTGTTCAGAACGCACGCCGTACAGGCGCAAATTCAGTGGAAGTTCTTCCAACAAATCCGCCGGTCAGTCAACAACGGCCATCATTGCATGCCTCGCGCGCAGCGTGCGCGAAGCCGCACTCTTGAAATGTGGGATGCCGGAAGGGCGTTGACCCTCTCCGCGCCCCATCGGGCCGCGGGCTAGCGGCAGAGCTTCAAAATGAAAAGTTCGGCCTCGAGCACGGCGACCGCAAGCGTGTCTGAGAGCGATGCGTCGGCCGGGTTCTGCTCGATCGCGCCGGCAATGCTGGCAACGTCGACGGCGCCGACTGCAAGTGCAGCGCCCTTCAGCCGATGGGCAGCCTGAGCGCGAAGCGTGCTCTCTCCCTCGACGATCTCTTTCATGACCTGGCGCGCCTGGCGCGCAAAGAGTTGCAGCACTTCAATTTCCAGCGCCTTGTCACCCATCGTCTGCGCCGCCAGGTGGGCGAAGTCGATCGGCTTCTTGCCGGTAGCTGCAGAGTTTCCCGGGGTGTCCGGAGCTTCGAAGGCAATCCTGAGGGCCGCCATGAGCCAAATTCCCTATTGTTTATTGTATGTTGGTGTTATTTTCGGTGTCGCCATATCGTCCACACCGACACGCGCAAGCTCAGATACACATCCTCTGCGGGTGCGGGCTGCTATCGACTTAAATCGGGGCGCAATATGGGCAGGAATCTGGGAAAATGGTTAACGGCCGTTAAACCGTATGATTCCCTTGTATTTTCTGGCTTTGACACCGTTATCACATTAAGATTTCATTAGGATTTTAATTAAGGCCGAGCGCTCTTAATTGTAAGAACCCAGCTAATGTGTCACTACGATACGCTTAGGAACTTGCCTACGTACGAAAATGGCAACCGTTCCGGTGGATAAGCTCAACTCGTGGTCCCTTTCGGCCACAAATGTGACTATCCGTCGAGGCAATGCAGTGTGTGATCAGTAGGGTATTGCGTAGATCCGATGCGCGTATCTTGCCGTCACAGCCCGCGAGGAAGGAGCCTGGCCCGCCCGTTGTGCGCGAGCGCTGGCAGCTTTGTCGCTGGCAAAAGGTAATGAGGCGTATCCCTATGGCGACGAAAAAGAGCAATGAGTCGATCGACGAGAAGGCCTTCCAGGCTTTGGAAGCTGCCCTGAAAATCGATTTTGACGAGCTTAACTCGAGCCCGAATGACAAGACTTCCTTGGATGATCCGGAGGAAAATGTGTCTCAGCCCGGCAATCAGGCGCCAGCGCCCGATAAGAATAAAAGAGCAAAGTCTCAACCGGAGCCATCCCGCGCGGCCCGTGCTGCCGAAGCGGCCAAGACACTCGCCCCGGAACCTGCGCCCAAATCCCCTTCCCTTTCCGCAGCCAACGACGATGGTCGCCGTTCGCCGGCTGCGATGCTGCGCGCGCTCGACGTGCGCTCCAATCGCGCCGCGATACGGGTTGCCGCGCTGGTGTCGATCATCTGGGCCATCGCCGGCCTCGGCATTGCCAACCTGCTCTATGGCCCGCATATCTGGCAGATCCGCTCCCTGAGCGATCTGGCCGCGACGCCCGGCGCTATTGGCGTTGCAATCGGCATCCTGTTGCCGGTCATGCTCTTCTTCTCCTTCGCCATCATGATCGCCCGTGCGCAGGAACTGCGCAACGCCGCCCGCTCCATGGCTGAAGTGGCACTGCGCCTTGCCGAGCCCGAAACGGCCGCAGCCGATCGCGTCATGACCGTCGGCCAGGCCGTGCGCCGTGAAGTCTCGGCGATGAACGAGGGTATCGAGCGCACCATCGCACGCGCCACTGAACTCGAAACGCTGGTGCACTCCGAAGTCAACGCGCTTGAGCGCAGCTACAGCGAAAACGAACTGCGCGTGCGCACCCTGGTCCAGGAACTCGGCCTCGAGCGCGAAGCCATCATCGGTCACTCGGAGCGTATCCGCTCGGCGATATCGGGCGCGCACGGCAAGCTCAAGGATGACCTGGAACAGGCGAGCGACGACATCGCTTCGCGTATCGCGATTTCGGGCGAAGCCTTTGCCTCGCTGATCGACACGCGCGCCGCAGCCCTCAGTGAAAAGTCGGACACGGCCCTGCAGTCGATCGGCAGCATGCTGTCGTCCCGCACAGATGCGCTGCTTTCCGGCCTGACGGCCGCCGGCCTTGGCCTCAGCACCGAATTCGATACCCGTCTCGACCAGTTGAGCGACACGTTGACGAAGCGCGGCGAAGACCTGCTTAGCCAGTTCGAAACGCGCGCCTCCTCGCTCGACGCCAGCACCGAAAGACTGAACGCGGCATTGAACGACCGCGCACGCCAGCTCAACGAGACGCTGATCGCCCGCACCCGTGACCTGAACGAAAGCCTCAGCGTCGGCCAGCAGGCGATCACCGGCGGCCTCGATCACGTGCTTGCCTCGCTCAACGCCACGCTCGACGAGAAAGGCGCAAGCTTCCGTCAGAGCCTGCGTTCGAGCGCCGACGATGCGATCATGGATCTGGACCTGCGCGGCGGCTTCTTCGAAGAGAAGCTGCAGACCACCGTCGGCCAGCTCGCGACCGCCTTCGACGAGCGCTTCCACGAGTTTGCGTCGGCCTTCGACAAGCGTGCGAGCATGCTCGACACCAAGCTGATGGAAAGCCTGCACCGCATCAACGAGACCGTCTCCGGCGGCTCTGAAGCAATCGGTGGCGCCCTCGACAGCAGCATCGAGAAGATCGGCTCGGCCCTCTCCGATCAGTCGTTGACGCTGGCAGCGACGCTCGGCGCAACCCAGGACTTCATCGAGGAGACGATCACCAGCCGGACCTCGGAGCTCGGCAACCTGGTCGGCGATGCGCACAGCCGCATCGACAGCGTGCTCTCCGAGAAGACCAGCGGCCTCATGGGTGCCCTTTCCCAGGCGCAGGAGCGCATCGAGAACGGCTTCGGCCAGCGTGCCGACGCGCTTGCAAGCGCGCTCACCACCAGCGAACAGCGCCTGAGCGAAGGGCTCGACACCCGCACCGCGGCCTTCGTCGACGGTCTGCACGCAGCCCATGCCCGCATCGAGCAGACGCTCAGCGGTTCGACCGACGAAATCACCAGCGCGATCGCAGCCAGCCAGCACCGCTTGGACAACACGCTGTCCGAGCGCACGCTCGCGCTCTCGACCATTCTGTCCATGGGCGCGGACTCGATCGACAATGCCGTCAACGGCACGGCCGACCGGCTGGAGCGCGTCTTGTCCGAACGTGGCGAAGCGATCTCCGAAGCGCTCACGACCCAGACGTCGGCCCTCGATGGCGTCCTCGCCGAACGCGCCGCCGCCATCACCTCGACCATGTCGTCGCGCGCCAACGAAATGGCGAATACGCTGAGCCGCCATGCCGAAGACGTGGCCGACAGCCTGACGTTCCGCGCAACGGCCGTCGCCGAAACCATGACCGACCGTGTCGGCGATATCGAACAGAAGCTCTCCGAGAGCGTCAACACGATCGCCGAGAACCTCGGCGGCCGTGTCAACCTGATCTCCGATACCCTCACCCAGACGAGCGCTCGCATCGCCGAGGATCTCAGTGGCCGCGTCGGCAAGATTTCCGACACGCTGACCGAGACCAGCGCGCACATCGCCGATGCCCTGACCGCCCGCACGACCGAGGCCACCGCTTCGCTCGCCGGCAAGGCAGCCGAAATTGAGCAGACGCTGAGCGGCCGGGCCGAGCATCTGCGCGATACGCTGTCGTCGACGCACGAACAGATCCGCGCCACGCTCGACGATCGCATCAACGCCATCAACCTCGCCGTTGGCCAGGGCCGCGATCAACTCGAAGGCATGCTGGCCGATCAGTCGACCGCCATCGCCACGACGCTCGCCACCAGCGCCAGCATGCTGGAAATGTCGCTGGAAGAGCGCCAGTCCGCGCTTGCCGGCATCATCGACCGCAGCGGCGAAACGCTCGACACGCGCATGCGCTCGACGACCGGGCACATCGCGGAGCGACTGGCTGAAACTGCCAACCAGATCAGCCTCGCGGCCGACAGCCTCACGAACCGCGTCGACATGTCGATCAACGGCATCAACGACCGTCTCGACGATACCGGCCTGCGCATCGAGACGAGCCTCGGCTCTCTCGAGGAGCGCATGCGCGAAAGCGCGGGCAACATCGGCTCGATCGTCGACGAGACCGGCATGCATATCGAAACCCGCGTCGGTGTGCTCGAGGATCGCATTCGCAACACCGTCGGCAATGTCGGCACGGTTGTCGACGACACCGGCGCCCGTATCGAAAGCAACCTGGGCGCACTTGAAAACCGCATCCGTGGCAGCGTTACCAATGTCGGCTCCGTCGTCGACGATGCGGCTGCCCGCGTCGAAGGCGGCCTCAGCACGCTGGAAGATCGGATCCGCGGCAGCGTCAGCGGCGTTGGCGCAATCGTCGGCGAGACCGGCACCCTCATCGAAAACAGCCTCGGAGCCCTTCAGGATCGCATTCGCGGCAGCGTCAACGACGTGAACACGCTGGTTGACGATACCGGTCTTCGGCTGGAAGTCAGCCTCAGCTCGCTGGAAGAGCGTCTTCGTGACAGCGTCGGCGGTGTGAACGAGATCGTCGACGGAGCCGGACAGCGCATCGCCCACAGCCTCAGCCAGCGCGCCGGCGATATCGACCGCCTCAGCGAGGTCGCGGCCACCCGTATCTCCGGCGCAATCGAATCCGGCGCAGAGCGTATTGCCGAACGCTTCGGCACCATGGATCGCGCCCTCAATATCGGCCTCGAAAACGTCAACCGCACAATCGAAGGCAAGGCCGCCGGTCTGGTCACCAGCCTGCGTGGTGCGGTCAGCGAAGCAACGCAGGATCTGGACGCCGAAGCCGTCCGCCTCGAAGTCAAGACCGGTGACCTCGTCAGCAACCTGCGCAGCGCAGTCGGCGACGTGGCCCAGGAATTCGACGCAGAAGCCGTCCGCATCGAGGGCAAGGCTGCGGGCCTCGCGACGTCGCTTCGCGGCGTGGTCGGCGATGTCGCCCAGGAACTCGACGCAGAAGCTGCACGTATCGAAGGCAAGGCTGCCGGCCTCGTGACTTCGCTTCGCGGCGCAGTCGGCGACGTCGCTCAGGAACTCGACGCAGAAGCCGCTCGCATCGAAGGCAAGGCTGCGAGCCTTGCCACCAGCCTTCGCGGCGCCGTTGGCGACGTTGCCCGGGAGATCGACGCGGAAGCGGCGCGCTCTGCCGAGCTCCTTTCCAGGGCCGGCGACGACTTCGCTTCGGCGCTTGCTGCCCGTCAGGCCGAGTTCGCCAACACGATCGACCAGACGGCAGCGGCAACCGCCGCCCGCCATGCGGACCTTGCCAATACGATCGAGCAGAAGGCTGCTGCCAGCGCAGCCCGTCACGCCGATCTTGCCCGTTCGATCGCCGACGCGGCCGATACGGCAACGGCACGGCTCGCTGCCACGCACAGCCAGATTGCCAGCCACGCCGACACCATCCACCAGGGCCTCGCCAACACCGAGAAGGCGCTGGAAGCACGCGGCGAAGCGATCCGCACCACGCTTGACGACCGCACCCGCGAGCTCAACTCGATGCTCGCCGGCCGTTCGCTCGAACTGTCGCGCCTGATCGACGAGCAGGCCCGCCCGGTCATCGACCAGTATGCCGCAACCGGCCGCGAGGCTGCCGAGCGCATCGCCGCCGTGACCCAGGAAAGCGCAGATCGCCTGCGTGCCGAAAACGCAGCCCTGGTCAACGCGATTGCCGACCGCACGGGTGAAACGCTGAACGCGATCTCGCACCGCGCCGAGGAAACGGCGAAGGCGATGAAGATGGTCGAGAACCGTCTGCAGTCGACCGCCATGGGCCTGATCGACCAGCTCGCCAACAATAACAATGCGATCGCCACGGTCATCGACCAGGCAAGCAGCAACCTCGGCGAGATGGACCAGCGTCTGGAATCGACGATGGCCCGCGTTTCAGAAACGACCCGTCAGGCTTCCGACATGCTGTCGACTTCCACCCGCCTCATCGAAGGCAAGGTCGACAAACTGTCCGACATCTCGGCCTCGACGCTCTCGCAGATCGGTGGCATCGTCGGCCGCTTCGAGGACCACTCGAAGGTGCTCGGACAGGCCTCCGACCTGCTCGGCGCCGCCCAGTCGAACCTCGTCAGCACGCTCGAAGAACGTCAGGACGCACTGCGCACCCTGTCGGTTGGGCTCGTCCAGCGCTCGGAAGAGATCGAACGCACGATGCGTGCGCTCGAAGGCTTCGTCGATGGCGCCTTCCAGCGCGCCGAAGAACGCTCGGGCCTCGTTGCCGGCAACCTGCGCAGCGGCATCCAGCAGTCCTTCTCGGATGTTGGCCGCCTGTTGACCAGCGCCGAACAGCGTGCAGCCGAAGCGGCCGAAGCGATGCGCAACACGCTGGCTCAGGCGGGCGATGAAGCAGGCGCCTCGGTCGAACAGGTGTTCAGCCGAGCCGAGGAGCGCTCGCGCCAGATCGCCGATACGCTGCGCTCCGGCGTCGAGACCTCGTTTGCCGACGTCAACAAGACGCTGTCTTCGGTCGAGGGCCGTGCGCTCGGCGCATCGGAGGCGCTCCGCCAGGCGATCGCCAAGGTGGGCGAAGATGCCGGTGCATCGATCGAGGGCGCATTTGCCAATGCCGAGGAACGCTCCAAGGAAGTCGCCTCACGTCTGCGCGGCAGCGTCGCGGCCTCGGTGTCCGATATCGAGCGCATGCTCGCCGAGAGCGGCAAGAAATCCGACGGCGTCGCAGGGCAACTGCGCGACGCGGTTCGCGTGGCGATCGACGAGGCCATCGGCCGCTTCAGCGGTGCGACCGACGAAATCCGTCGCTCGGCCGGCGAGATCCGCAAGGAACTCGACATGACCCGCGAGGAACTGAAGCGCGGTGCCTTCGACCTGCCGGAAGAGGCCAAGGAAAACGCGGCCGTCATGCGTCGCGCCGTTGGCGAACAGATCAAGGCGCTGCAGGAACTGTCCGACATCATCGGCAAGTCCTCGACGCAGCTCGAGGTCGCCCAGCCGCTGCGTCAGCAGCCTGCCGCCGCTTCGGTCGCTCGCCCCGTACAGCAGCAACCGGTACAGCAGCAGCCGGCGCCGCAGCCGGTTGTCCAGGCCGAGCCCGTTGTGGCCCAGCAACCCGTGGCGCAGCAGCCCGTGGTGCAGCAGGCAATGGTGCAGCCGCAGGTCGAGCAGCCGCGCCGGCAGGAACCCGCTCCGGCCCTGCGCGGCAGCCTCGGCATCGAACAGCCGGCCGTTCGCCAGCCTGCTCCGTCGCAGGCGGTGACCAGCGAAGTTGCTGAAGGTGGTGGCTGGATGCGCGACCTGCTGCGTGCGGCATCGCGCGAAGAGGCGCCCTCGCCGGCGCCACAGCGTCCGGCCGAAGCCCAGCCCGCCGCCCGCACCGGCGACAACCGCAATCCGCGCCACGTCGTCGAGTCGCTGAACTCGCTCTCGGTCGACATCGCCCGCGCCATCGATCACGATGCCTCGGTCGACCTGTGGCGCCGCTATCAGCGCGGCGAACGCGACGTCTTTACCCGTCGCCTCTACACGCTGAAGGGCCAGCAGACTTTCGACGAGATCAAGCGCAAGTACGATCGCGAGCCGGAATTCCGCACTGCCGTCGACCGCTACATCGCCGACTTCGAGAAGCTGCTCGCCGATGTTGCCCGCAACGACCCGGACAAGCGCATCACCCAGACCTACCTGACGTCGGATACCGGCAAGGTCTACACGATGCTCGCCCACGCCGCTGGCCGCTTCAGCTAAGCGGTCTCGGACCTGAAACAACAAAAACGGCCCCGTCTTGTGACGAGGCCGTTTTTGTTTGCAAGGACTTTAAGGAAGAGAAGAGGCCAATCGTTTTCGCTATCGGCGGGAGGTCAATTAGCTCCATGGTCGGACACTGCGAACGAGGCTCGAGACTATGGCCGTCTATCTCATGGCACTTGTCCCGCCGCCGACTGCAGCACCGCGTATCCTCTCAAGCGCGCAATTTCGCTGTCGCCACTTTGAACTCCCTATGCTTGTACATTCCTTTTGCTGCAATCACTGATAATATACAGCAGGCCGAACTAGCTCAGCGCAGCGGCGAGCAGCCGCCAGCATCACCGGCCTTGACGCGGCCGGCCTGAAGATCCTTCAAGTAGGGCTTGTTCGGATCCGGTCCGCCGATCACGTCGTCATAGGTGGCACGATTTGTCTTCAGCATGCGTCCGCTTGCCGTAAAGCTCACCATTTCCTTCCTGTTGACGTAGGCCGAGGCGACATTCATCCGGCAGAAGAACTTCTTCTGGCCGTTCGCGACGACCCAGCCCCAGGCACCGGACTTGCCCCTGCTGAGCTTGCCCGTCGCATAGCCTTGCTTGGTAAGCGTGGAATAGCTTTCCGCCTGGGCAATGCCGGGAACGAAGGCAAGGCCGAGCGCTGCCGCCACCACCAGCCGCCTGAATGAAATAGACATCGGATTTCAACCCCTTGATTACTGAGTAACGCAATTGTCTACGCGGTCGCGGATGGCTGGCGCAACCACAACATGCATACGAGATTACCGCGCACGCCGGTGACCAAAACGACGCGAGTGGGCGACAGACTGCGCATGCCGATAACCCACAAAGCCGGCGTGTTTGCCACGTCACGGTTGCATCTCGGCACCGCTGGAATTCGCCTTCACGAAGGCGAGATGCAATCGTTTGCATTGAAATGCTGTCTTGCGCCCCGCAATGAAGGTCCTGGTTGGCCGAGACATAGGCGGGGCCGCAAGAACCATCGACGTCGCCAATGACGGCACTTGTGAAATGGGTGCGTGCAGGCACTGGAAGGTGATGTCGAACGCAGCGGATCATCAGCCGAACAGAACCGCGCCGAGATCGAAATTGCTTACACTACATCCTCGTCACGCTCACGCCCGGCCCTGGAATCTGCCGGTCGATCGGAGGACGCTCAGGCAAGCGACCTTGGATAGAACAACGGATAGAACAACGCAGGGGTCCCGCCGCAATGTGCGGCCGTTCTTGTCTGCACGATCATCTGGAAGCAGATGTGACACCCAGTCGCGATGATCCGCGGCGACCACCCTGCAGTTCGCAATGGGCCACTCCCACCCCAGGCAGTTGGTATTGCGCGATGCGTCGGCTCAGTTGAAAGGACTTGAAACGCATTGCTCTTTCGCCGCGCGAGCGGATGATCGGTTTGGCTTGACTTGCGGCAATGGCTGACTTGCCGAATGCGGACGACGGGCCTATTTACGCCGTCGTCCAACCGATTTCGATCCGCCAGGATCAAAGAAGAACTCGATCTCCCAACGCCGATGAACACGACACAGACAAGGTCCCCGCAACCGGTTGAAATCTGCGCCTGGTCTCCCGAATGGCCAAGTCAGTTCGCCGTCAAGGCAAAACGCATAAGAAGCGTGTTGGGCGAGCGCGCCATTCGCATCGACCACGTTGGCTCGACGGCGATCCAGGGGCTGGCCGCAAAGCCGATCATCGACATTCAAATTTCGGTGGCCGATCTGCACTCCATCGAAGTCCTGAAAGAGGAGATGAGCGTCATCGGGTACATGTGGCGGCCACTGAATGGCGACCTGACGAAGCGCTATTTCCGAGAGGCACCGGGCAACGAGCGTACGCATATCCACGTGCGCGCGCTCGGAAGTTGGAGCGAACAATGGTCCCTGTTGTTCCGGGACTATATGCGCGGCCATGGAGAAGAGCATGCGCCCTATGCAGAACTCAAGAGAGCCTTGGCGTCGCGATACCAGGATGATCGCGTGGCCTACACCGAGGCCAAGTCCGAACATCTATGGGGAATTGTTCGTCGTGCGGATTCCTGGGCTGCCCGAACCGGTTGGCAGCCGGGACCGTCCGACGCTTGAGCACAGACGCCATCGCAGGCGCGAGAACTCTGCCGCCGGAGCAAGGTCGACCCGCATACCCGACGGGCCTCCTCCCTCGACCGAACTCCGAAAACAAAAAGGCCCCGGACGAACCGGGGCCTTTTTGTTGGATCTCGATCAGAGCCGGCTGGAGCCGACAGCGATCAATGTTCCTTGTTGGCGTAGACCGACTTCTTCGTCAGGTAGACGAGACCGGTGAAGATCAGCAGGAACACCATGACCATGAAGCCGGTGCGCTTGCGTTCCTCGAGGTGCGGCTCGGCCGCCCACATCAGGAAGGAAGCAACGTCCTTGGCGTACTGGTCCACCGTCTGCGGCGTGCCGTCGTCGTAGGTGACCTGGTCGTTGGAGATCGGCTGCGCCATTGCCAGAGCGGCGGCGTTCGCGAAGTACGGGTTGTAGTGCGTACCTTCGGCGACTTCGACACCCTGCGGCGGCTCCTGGTAGCCGGTCAGCAGCGCATGGATGTAATCCGGGCCGCCTTCCTGGTAGGGCCAGAACATGTCGAAGACGAACTGCGGGAAGCCGCGTTCGATGCCACGTGCCTTCGCGATCAGCGAGAAGTCCGGCGGAGCTGCACCGTTGTTGGATGCCGCAGCCGCTTCCTTGTTCGCGTAAGGCGACGGGAAGTGATCAGACGGCAGAGCCTTGCGGGTGAACATTTCACCGTCGGCGTTCGGGCCGTCCTGAACTTCGTAGTTTGCTGCAAACGCCTTCACCTGCGCTTCCGAGTAGCCGAGGCCTTCGAGCGTACGGAAGGGCACCAGGTTCATCGAGTGGCAAGCCGAACAGACTTCGGCGTAGACCTTCAGACCACGCTGAAGCTGGCCCTTGTCATAGTGACCGAACGGGCCGGCAAAGCTCCAGTCCTGCTGTTCCGGCTTGTGGATCGGGTAGTGGGGCGTACCGCCGCCATGCTCCTCGCCGCCCTTTGCCTCTTCGGCGACAGCCGCTCCGAGACCGAGACCAGCGACGACAGCGAGTGACAGAATGCCTGTAACAAGCTTTTTCATTGTTGTGGGTTCCTTATCAATCGCTGTTCTGATCAGGCGCGCGCGACGGCCGGCTGCGCCTTGGCATTCTGCTTTTCCAGCACCGCTTCGGTGATGGAATTCGGAATGCGCTTCGGCGTTTCGATCAGGCCGAGAACCGGCATGATGACGAGGAAGAAACCGAAGTAGTAGAGCGTGCCGATCTGCGACATCACGACGTAGAGGCCTTCTGCAGGGCGTGAGCCGAGCCAGCCGAGCATGATGGCGTTGATGACGAAGATCCAGAAGAACAGCTTGTACCACGGACGGTAGACGGCCGAGCGGACCTTGGACGTGTCGAGCCAGGGCAGGAAGAACAGGATGATGATCGAGCCGAACATCACCAGAACGCCGCCGAGCTTGGAGTCGATCGGGCCGATGTTGAAGGTGATGGCGCGCAGCATCGCGTAGAACGGCAGGTAGTACCATTCCGGAACGATGTGAGCCGGCGTCTTCAGCGCGTCAGCCGGAATGTAGTTGTCCGGATGGCCGAGGAAGTTCGGCATGTAGAAGACGAACCAGGCGTAGATGATCAGGAAGACGGAGACGCCGAGTGCATCCTTCAGCGTCGCATAGGGCGTGAAGGGAACGGTGTCGGTCTTGGACTTGACTTCAACGCCGGTCGGGTTGGTCTGGCCGGTGACGTGCAGCGCCCAGATGTGCAGGACGACGACGCCGGCAATCATGAAGGGCAGCAGGTAGTGCAGCGAGAAGAAGCGGTTCAGCGTCGGCTGATCGACGGCGAAGCCACCGAGCAGGAACTGCTGGATCCACTCACCTACCAGCGGGAAGGCGGTGAAGAAGCCGGTGATAACCGTAGCACCCCAGAAGGACATCTGACCCCAAGGCAGAACGTAGCCCATGAAGCCGGTCGCCATCATCAGGAGGTAGATGACCACGCCGAGGATCCAGAGGATTTCGCGCGGAGCCTTGTAGGAGCCGTAGTAGAGACCACGGGCAATGTGCAGGTAGACGGCGATGAAGAAGAAGGATGCGCCGTTGGCGTGCATGTAGCGCAGCAGCCAGCCATGGTTGACGTCGCGCATGATCTTTTCGACCGAGTTGAAGGCGACGGTCGTGTCGGCGGCATAGTGCATCGCGAGAACGATACCGGTCAGGATCTGCACGATCAGCATGACCGAAAGCATGGCACCGAAAGTGTAGGCGTAGTTCAGGTTCCGGGGAACCGGATAGCTGATGAAGCTATCATGAACGAGACGCGGCAACGGCAGACGGGAATCAACCCATTTCTCAATGCCAGTCGTCGGCGTGTAGGTTGAATGTTCAGCACTCATTATCAGTAGTCCCCTCAACCGATCTTGATAACTGTGTCGGAAACGAACGCGAAGGTCGGCACGTGAAGGTTCTCTGGCGCCGGACCCTTACGGATGCGACCGGCCGTATCGTAGTGCGAACCGTGGCAGGGACAGAACCAGCCACCGAAGTCACCGGCCTGGCCAAGCGGCACGCAGCCGAGATGGGTGCAGGAACCGATCATGACGATCCAGTTCTCCTTGCCCTCGCCGGCAGAGCGATCGACATCGCTTGCCTCTGCGTCGGCCGGAAGGTTGGCATTGCGCGCAACCGGATCCTTCAGCTCGTCGAGCTTGACGGCCTTTGCCTCTTCGATTTCCTTCTCCGTACGGTTGCGGATGAAGATCGGCTTGCCGCGCCATTTCGCCGTCAGCGACATGCCGGGCTGCAGGCTCGAAACGTCAACCTCGATCGAGGCGAGCGCGAGCGTCGATGCATCCGGACGCATCTGGTCGATGAAAGGCCAGGCGACAGCACCAGCGCCAACGACGCCTGCCATGCCGGTAGCCAGATAAAGGAAATCGCGGCGAGTGGGCTCGCCCAAGGCCTCGCTTGAAGTGTCGTGTTCGCTCACGGCTAAACCATCCTCTCACGCAATATTGCGGACACCGCATCCGCCCCCGGCGAGATTCTTGCCCCTTGCGGTTTGATCCAGGTCAAGGAACCACGCCCAATTCATAGTGCTAACGCCCCCGCCGTTTTGCGCCTGCAAACACGACATCGGCACCAGAATCCGGAAAAACTCTGCGCGCATGCGGCACGCAGAATCCCCGTCAATCCGGCGCGTTCTATGCTTGATCGCAAATTATGTCCAGCCTTGACAAGGGGATGTGGGCAGATTGTCGCGGGGAAAAGCGCGGCCAATCGGCACAAGGACTTGACGGTCGCCAGTTAGGCTGAACTCAGGCCGCTCGAGCGGCCTTTGAGGCACTCTTGAGGCGCCCTACTCGGCCGCTTCTTCGCGGGCCAGAAATCCGCCCGACTGGCGCGACCAGAGCCCGGCGTATAGCCCGCCACGGGCGACGAGTTCTGCATGCGTTCCCTCCTCGACGATCCGCCCCTTGTCCATGACGACGAGCCGGTCGAGCGCGGCGATCGTCGACAGACGGTGAGCGATCGCCAGCACCGTCTTGCCCTGCATCAGACGGTCGAGATTGGACTGGATCGCCGCCTCGACTTCCGAATCGAGCGCAGAAGTCGCCTCGTCGAGAACCAGGATCGGCGCATCCTTGAGCATCACCCGGGCTATGGCGATGCGCTGACGCTGGCCACCGGAAAGCTTGACACCACGCTCGCCGACATGGGCATCGAACCCCTGGCGGCCGCGCTGGTCCTGCAGGCCGAGAATGAAGTCGTAGGCTTCGGCTTTTCGTGCGGCTGCGATCAGTTGCTCCTCGCTCGCGTCCGGCCGACCAAAGAGGATGTTGTCGCGGATCGAGCGATGCAGCAGCGAGGTGTCCTGGCTGACCATGCCGACCTGGGCACGCAAGGATTCCTGCGTTACCGCCGCAATATCCTGCCCGTCGATGCGGATGCGCCCGCTCTCAAGATCGTAGAAGCGCAGCAACAGGTTGACGAGCGTCGACTTGCCGGCGCCGGAACGGCCGACGATGCCTACCTTTTCACCGGGTCGAACGATCAGCGAGAAATCGTCGATGACGCGCTCGGCCTTGCCGTAATGGAAGCGGACGTGTTCGAAGCGAATTTCCGGTTGGCTGACGGCGAGTGCGGTGGCATCGGGCCGGTCGACGAGACCGATCGGCTGTGACACGAGTTCGGCCGAATTCTGGATCGTGCCGATGTTGCGCATGATCGAGTTGAACTGCGTCATCATCCGGCCGAGCAGCATGTTGAGCCGGAGCACCAGCGCCAGCGTGAAGGCGACGGCACCGGAACTGATCGCGCCGCCGAGCCAGAGATGGATCGAATAGACCGCAATCGCGGTGATCATCATGCCGGAAAGCAGCGCCAGCGAAGCGCGCACGGCGGTCAGAAGTCGCGTAAACGGAATGACCGCGCGCTGGAACCGATCGAAGCCGGAGCGGATATAGCGGTCGTTCTCCTCGTCGCGACCGAAGAGCTTCAGCGTCTGGATGTTGGAATAGGCATCGACCATGCGGCCGTTCAGCATCGAGGCCATTTCGGCCGTCTCGCGGGCGTGCTTGCGGATGCGTGGAACGAAGTAACGCGCGAGCGCCAGGAAGACGACGATCCAGAAGGCGACCATTGCGGCCAGACGCCAATCGAGCTGCGCCACCAGCGCCATGGTGGAGGCCGTGTAGATGACGATGAACCAGACGACCTGCAGCAGCGAGACGATGAGATCGCTCGTCGCCTGAGCGCCGGCCCACACCTTTGTGACGATGCGGCCGGAGAAATCGTTCTGGAAGAAGGTCAGCGACTGGCGCGCAACATGCACATAGGACTGCCAGCGCACCAGATTGAGAAAACCGGTGATGATCGACTGCTCTTCGACGAGCGCTGCCAGCGACACCGCGGCAAAGCGGAACACCATCACCGTCAGCAGCATGAACATGAGTTCCGGCCCGTTGGCGGCAATGAGCCCGCTCCAGCCGGCTTCCGGCTTCACCGTGTCGAGAACATCGACCAGCCGCCCGACGAAGTAGAACAGCCCGGCTTCGAGCATGGCGACGAGACCGCCAAGCACGGCCATGGCAATGAACGGTCCTTTCGCCTGCCTGGCGTAGAACCAGGCGAAACCCCAGAGCGATTTGGGCGGCTGAAGGCGCTCGCGCCGCGCGAAAGGCTTGATCCAGTTCTCGAAGAGGCTGACGATGGCGCTGAGCATGGTTCCGATATAGGCGGTTCGACGGCAACAGCAATCGGTTTCGACACAATTGCAGATTACAAATGCGTAACGTCCAAGAGAGCGGCCGCCGCTCTTTCGAACGGCGGGCCGCTGTTTCTTATTCTGCAGCTTCTTCCTTCTCGACGTCGTCGGCGATGAAGCCGCCGGACTGGCGAGACCAGAGATCGGCGTAAAGACCGCCATTGGCGACCAGTTCACCATGCGAGCCCGTCTCGACGATCCGGCCAGCTTCGAGGATCACCAGCCGGTCCATCTCCGTCAGCGTCGACAGCCGGTGAGCGATCGCGATCACCGTCTTGCCGGACATCAACGCGAACAGGTTCTCCTGGATCGCCGCTTCGACCTCGGAGTCGAGTGCGGACGTCGCCTCGTCGAGGATCAGGATCGGCGCGTCCTTCAGGAACACGCGCGCGATCGCGATGCGCTGGCGCTGGCCGCCGGAGAGCTTGACGCCGCGTTCACCGACCTGCGCATCCAGGCCCTTGCGGCCCTGGTTGTCCTCAAGCCCCTCAACGAAGTCCCAGGCATTCGCCTTCTTCGCCGCCGCAATGATCGCCTCGTCGTCCGCTTCCGGATGACCATAGGCGATGTTGTCGCGAATGGAGCGGTGCAGCAGCGAGGTATCCTGCGTGACGACGCCGATCTGGGCGCGCAGGCTGTCCTGGGTGACGGTGGAGATATCCTTGCCGTCGATCCGGATCGCACCGTCCTCGAGGTCGTAGAAGCGCAGGAGCAGGTTCATCAGCGTCGTCTTGCCGGCGCCGGAGCGACCGACGAGACCGATCTTCTCCCCCGGCTTGATGTCGAGCGACAGGTGATCGATGACGCCCTTGGCCTTGCCGTAGTGGAAGCGGATGTTGTCGAAGGCGATTGCCCCCTTCTCCGCCTTCAGCGCCTTGGCATCCGGTTCGTCGACGATGTCGTGTGCCTTGGTCATCATGCCGATGCCGTCGTAGACCGTGCCGATGTTCTCGAACAGCGCCGAGACTTCCCACATGATCCATTGCGACATGCCGTTGATGCGCATCGCCAGACCGACGGCGATCGCGATCGCGCCAACCGAGATCGCGCTCGTCAGCCACAGATGGATGCCGAGTGCTGCGATCGCAAAGAGCGCGATGCTGTTGTTGGCGTAAACGAGGATGTGGAAGAGCGTCACCTTGCGCATCTGGCGATGCACGGTGTCGAGGAAACCGTCCATGCCGTCGCGTGCATAGCCTTCTTCGCGGCCGGCATGCGAGAACAGCTTGACCGTTCCGATGTTGGTGTAGCTGTCGACGATCCGGCCCGTCATCATCGAGCGCGCATCCGCCTGCTCCTTGGAAATCTTCTGCAGGCGCGGCACGAAGTAGCTGACGATGCCGATATAGATCGCAAGCCAGATGGTGAGCGGGATGACCAGGCGCCAGTCGGCAGTCGCCACGACGGCGAGCATGGTGACGAAGTAGCTGACGACATAGACGAAGACGTCGAGGATCTTCATCACCGTTTCGCGCACGGCAAGCGAGGTCTGCATCACCTTCGTCGCCACGCGTCCGGCGAACTCGTTGGCAAAGAAGGTCATGCTCTGGCGCAACAGGTAGCGGTGCATCTGCCAGCGGGCGATCATCGGATAGTTGCCGAGCAGCACCTGATGCATGATCAGCGAGTCGATCGCCACCAGACCAGGCAGGCCGATGAGGACGAGCGCTCCCATCCAGAAGAGCCTGCCGCCTTCGGCTTCCAGGAACGTATCGCGATTGGCGCTCGACAGCCAGTCGACCATGTTGCCGAGGAACTGGAACAGCGCCACTTCACCGATGGCAATCAGCGCGGTGCAGACCGACATGATGAGGAGCCACGGCACGGCCGGCTTGGAATAGTGCCAGCAGAAGCCGAAAAGGCTCTTCGGCGGGAGCGTCGGCTCCTCCGCCGGATAGGGATTGAGGCGGGATTCAAACCAGCCAAACATTGCATTGCTCCTTCAGAGTATTTTGAAGGAAAGCGGGTTTCCCCGCGTTCTTAGGATAAAAAAGTCAGTCCGGAAATGCAGCCCCGAAAGAAGGCTTTGTCTTCCGGAGTCCCGGAAGCGCGTCGATCTCTTTTAGAAGATAGGTCGCGGAACCGGTCAGGCCAAACGGTGGCCCATTACTCCAGGAAGGCATGTCAACATCAGTACATTCATGTTTGCCTCCGTCGGTTCGCGTTGAAGAGGCCTGATCTCTACCCTTATTCGCGCCGGCATGCCAGATTGTCGCAGGCTGTTTCTTGCACAATTTTTCATCGCTCGAGCATCTGTTGCTGTTTCGGCACAGATTAGCGTCGGCAAAATCAGCGAGCGCAAAAGCAAGCAGCGGCGGGCCTTTCGCTGCGGAGAACACGGATGAATGTTTCATCGGATACGCCTCCTGATCTTCGCGGTGACGGCTTCGTCCTTCGCCGCCCTCGCGACGGTGATGCGGATGCGCGCCTGCGGCTCGGCCGCCATCCGCAAATCTACCGAATGTTCGGTGCTGGCCTGTCGTCGCCCGGCCTCTTTGGCCACGGAGAGGCAGCCGCCTGGGTTGCGCGGATTGCCGGACACCCGGCAGCCTGGATCATCGATCAGAACGGCCTCGCCGGCGAAGTCAGGCTCGACAATATCAATCACGCCGATCGGCGCGCGAGCTTCGCCATCGGCATCTTCGATCCGCGGCGCCTCGGCAAGGGGCTTGGCACGGCGGTCACCCAGCGGGTATTGGCCTATGCCTTCAGTGAACTTGCCCTTCATCGGGTGTCGCTCAGAGTTCTTTCGTTTAATGAACGGGCGATTGCCGCCTATCGCAAATCCGGCTTCTCCATCGAGGGCCGCGAACGCGAGTCGGCTCTGATCGACGGTGAATGGCACGATGACATCATGATGGGCATCCTGGCCGCGGAATTTGACGCGCGGCACGCTGCCCCCAGAAACGAGTGACCTGACGTGAGCAATCTGCGCATCGCCCTCTACCAGCCCGATATTCCCGGCAATACCGGCACGATCCTGCGCATGGCCGCCTGTCTCGGGTTGGGAGTCGATATCATCGAGCCCGCCGGGTTCGACATTTCCGACCGCAACCTGAGGCGTGCCGGCATGGACTACATCGCTTCCGTTGCACTCACCCGCCACGTCAACTGGGAGCGCTTCGAAGAGTGGCGCGCAGCGAGTGGGCGAAGGCTCGTGCTCGCTTCCACCAAGGCGGCCCTGCCCTATACGCGCTACGAGTACCTCCCTGACGACATCCTGCTTTTCGGACGGGAGAGCGCCGGCGTGCCCGACCATGTGCACGAGCGCGCCGACGGCCGCGTCCTCATTCCGATGGCCGAGGGCCAGCGCTCGCTGAACATCGCCATCTCCGCCGCGATGATCGCCGGCGAAGCGATCCGGCAGGTCTCTCCGGCCTGACAGCGTAGACATTGCTACCTCCTGACTGCTGGTCGCAAACATCACCATCGATCGGGCCTTACGCCGCCACCTCGTTGTAAGGCGCGCTCTTGCGCGCCTGTTTCAGAACGCGCGCCCACCAGGTCAGCCGGTCTATCATAAGGAAGAGCGGCGCGCGCAGTTCCTCGGGCTTGTAGAGGTTGCCGGCTGCGTCGAACTTCGACCAGGCCTTCGCCAAGGCGATGCCATCGCGCAACGTCACCGCATGCAGTTCGCCGAAAACCTGGCGCAATTGCTCGACGGCCCGAATGCCGCCCGAGGCGCCGCCATAGGAGACGAAGGACACCGGCTTTGCGTGCCAGGGCTCGTAGACCGAATCGATCAGTTCCTTGAGCGCTGCCGGGTAGCCGTGATTGTATTCCGGCGTGACGACGATGAAGGCGTCGGCCTCGGCGATCTTGCGCTCGAGCCACTCACCCGGATTGACCGCCGCCCCCAGGCCGCGCGAGGTCCTCAGCCGCGCTGGATCGATGATCGTCAGCGTGAAGGTCTCCGAAGACGAAAGTTCCCGGATCAGCCAGTTTGCGACGGTATCGCAGAAGCGACCCTGGCGCGCGCTGCCATAGATCACGGCAAGGGTCATTTTCTCAGTCATGGGAACAAGCTCCTGTTGTCGACGTCATGGAGCCAATGCTATAAAACCTCAACAATAGTTGAGGTCAATAGCCATCATGACAATTGTGAAAAGCAGCGAATTGCGCCGCGAACTGACGGTCGGCGAAGTGGCGGAACGAAGCGGCGTCGCCGTCTCCACCTTGCACTTCTATGAAGCCAAGGGGCTGATCCGCAGCAACCGCACCCGCGGCAACCAGCGCCGCTATCCGCGCAGCGTGCTGAGGCGTGTTGCGGTGATCAAGGTAGCCCAGCGCACCGGCATCCCCCTGTCGGAGATCCAGGACGCTTTGTCGGTTCTGCCGGACGATCGTCCGTTGACGGTGGAAGATTGGGGCAGATTGTCTGAAAACTGGCGCGAACAGCTGAACGAACGCATCACCAGCCTGATGGCCCTGCGCGATCACTTGACGGGTTGCATCGGCTGCGGTTGCCTGTCGCTGCGCGAATGTCCGCTGCGCAACCCGCACGACGTGCTGTCGATGGAAGGCGCCGGACCGCGGCTGATGGATGACGATGGCCACCCGTGAAGCACATTAGTCTAAAGGTGCCGAAGTCATGGCCGCTGCGCGAGAACTAAAAATGAGATCCGCACTGAAATCTATAATACTTTGATCTGGTCAATCCGCAGTCGGCAAGCGGCGCATGGTGAATTCGATCTGATCGCCGTCGAGTTGGCGCCAGCTTTCGACCTCGGTCCAATAGGCGGCCTTCGGCCAGGTGTCGAACCATTCCCGAGCTTTTGCGCGGGCAGCACTGCGATCGAGCCGAAAGGTTTCCCGCACGAAAAGGCTATCGCCTCGCGTCGGTTTGTCCCGGCGATGCCGGGCGATCTGCCGTCGCAAACCGTCGAGCGGCGGGCCTGCAGGTATTCTGGCCATGGGCTATACCTCTAAGCGCTAAGATAGTGACGGCGCTTGAGCTTTGCCAGAGCTTTGTGTTGCCCAGGCCCGTACTACCCATCGGCGCTCCGATGCGACAGACCGCCCAGTGGTGCTGGACCGCCGTTGCCATCGGCGCGAAAGTATGAACTGTGGCGACTTCAATCGAATCGGCGGCATTTCATCGGGAAATCCCGCCAACAGGACGCAATTTTCCATGGAACGACCGCAGCTCCCCCCGGGCCTCCCCGCAGATATCGAAGACAAGAAGGCCGAGGCGCGCGCGTGGTTCGAAGGTCTGCGCGACACCATCTGCGCGGCCTTTGAGGGCATCGAAGACGAACTGACCGGGCCTCTCTCCGACCGCGCGCCAGGCCGTTTCGTCGCCAAGGATTGGAGTCGGGACGATGGCAAGGGCGGCGGTGGCCGCATGTCGATGATGGAAGGTCGCGTCTTCGAAAAGGTCGGCGTCCACACCTCGACCGTCTACGGCGAGTTCTCGCCTGAATTCCGCAGCCAGATCCCGGGTGCCGCCGAAGATCCACGTTTCTGGGCCTCGGGCATCTCGCTGATCGCTCACCCCGTGAACCCCAATGTGCCGGCCGTGCACATGAACACCCGCATGGTAGTGACGACGAGCAACTGGTTCGGCGGCGGCGCCGATCTGACGCCGGTGCTCGACCGCCGCCGCGTCATGACCGACGCCGACACGCAGCTCTTCCATCGCGCCATGGAAATCACCTGTAGCCGTCATGCCGTCGCCGACCACGCCAAGTTCAAGAAGTGGTGCGACGACTACTTCTTCCTGCCGCACCGCAATGAACCGCGCGGAACCGGCGGTATCTTCTACGACTGGCTCCACTCGTCCGAGGAACAGGGTGGCTGGCAGGCCGACTTCGCCTTCACCCGAGATGTCGGCAAGGCTTTCGCCCTCGTTTATCCGAAGATCGTGCGCACCAACTTCAACACGCCGTGGACCGAGGAAGATCGAGACGAGCAGCTCGTACGGCGTGGTCGCTATGTGGAGTTCAACCTCCTCTACGACCGCGGCACGATTTTTGGCCTGAAGACCGGCGGCAACGTCGAGTCGATCCTCTCGTCGCTGCCCCCGGTGGTGCGCTGGCCATAACTCCAGCCATGGCGGCAAGCCAACTTGCGTCAGACGAACAGACAGAGCGCTGCCGGCCAAGGCAGCGCTTTTTGTTTACTTGCAGATCCGGACCTTCTTCATGGTGACGTTGCCATAGGCGCCGTAGGTCTTGACGGTCTTGAGCACGCAGCTCGGCTTGCAGCCGTAGCTGTAGTTTTGCGCCTTGGCTGCCGTGCCAAAGGCAAGTGAAAGCACCGTCGCCAGAGCCATGGCGAAGAACAAACCGCGCATCGAGTGTATCCCCTGCTGCTGTAGTGGCCGCGACCGATCCCCGTCGCTTGAGAACACACATGGCATGAACAGGAGATAGGCGCTGTTTCGAATGAAACAGGTGCGACCGCGCCGCTGTGGCGGGCACGTGCAAGGACGTTCACGGGGCGTTGTCGTCTGTGGTGGCTCGGCGACCCGAGGCCTGCAAGATCACGTCAACGGCTCAGCCGTCGTCAGATCGAGCCGAGGGTCCAGCCGACGATTTCGGCGGAGACGGTGGCAAACGCCTGATCCAGAGCCTTCACGAAAGCGGGGTTTCCGGCGCCCTTGACCGATGTCGTGGCACGAAACGCTTTCTGCGCCCGCACCGTGCCGGTGCGGTCGTTCAGGATCTTGGCGAAGATCTCGACCACGGCCGTATCGGCCCCTTCGGTCGAAATCTCGAACGAACGGATTTCCGTGATGATCTGATAGTCGATGGCGAGCCCTTCGCCCGGCTTGCCGACGCCACCGATCTTTCCGGTGTTTTCAAACGCCTGCACGAGCTTCGACTGGACCATCCTCGGCAGCCGGTCACTCCATTGCGCCTTGGAGAGATATTGCAGTTCCGATCCGGACAGACGGATGACCACCTGATCGCTGTCGAGCGCCTTCAGTGCTGTCGGTTCCGGTACCAGGATCTGCTTGCTTGTCGATGCGCGCCCTTCGATCACTGGCGACGCCGAAAGGCCGAACGTGTCGTTGGTGGCGCGCGTGCCGCATCCAGCAAGGCCTGCAGCCAACATGAAAATCAGAGCGGAACGCCAAGCGCGCGTCTTCCCTACACCCACAAGCTCCGAAAAATTCATACTGCCCAAACCCTTGTCCCACACACCTTGGCACGCTTCCGATCGAAAACACACCGTCCGGCCCGACGCCGGAGCCGCCACCTCCCGACTCAGCGTCGGGTGCGGCCATCATACTGTTTTACCGTTTCGCCACCGAAGAGAAGACGCTGCGGGTTCTTGTCGAATGTGGAGATCGTATTCTCCAGGCTCTGCACCGTGCGCCGCGTATCGGTGACAAGCGCCTCGACATCGCGCAGGCCCGAACCGGAGAAACGCTTGAGGTTCTCGGCGATCGGGCCGATCTGCGCGTTGAGATTATCTGCCATCTTGCGGAAGGACGCGAGCGTCGCGCGGGCGTCTGCCGAAAGCGAAGGCGCATCCGCGTCACCAAGGAAGCCGTCAACCTTGACGAGAATGCTGTCGACCCGGTTGGCAGAGGCGTTCAGCTTGCTCGCCAACTGGGTGACATCGGTGATCGTGCGCTCGATATCCTGCTGCCGCGCGGTGATCTTCTCGGCAAACGCAGAAATGTTGGCGACCGTCTTTCGGGCGTCGGCGGTGGCTGCCGTGATGTCGTTGACGACGAGCTCGACCTTCTCCTGGTCGACCGAGGCCACCAGCGTATCGACCCGTTCCAGCGTCTTCTGGGCGTTCTTGCCGAACTGGTCGTAGGTCTCGACCGTTCGACGGAACGCGGCAAGCGTCTCCGTCACTCCGCCCGAAGCCGCCTTCAGGTCGTTGCTGATCTGCTCGACGTTGGAGACGATGTGGTCGATCTTCTTCGGATCAACGGATTTCACCAGGGTCTCGGCGGACGCCAGAGTCGAATCGAGCTTCTTCGAAGCCGCACTCACCGAGCCGGAAAGCTCCGTCACGCTCTTCAGGAAGTCGTCGACCGCGCCGGAATTGTTGGCGAGCGCCGTCGAAAACTTCTCGGCATTGCCGATCGTCGTCGTCAGTGGGCCGCGCACGTCGGTCACGAAACCCTGTATGTCGGTGATCGCGTCATTGGCACGGTCCATGATCTGGTCGGCTGTTGCCAGCAGGCTGGTAACGCTCGACTGGTCCGCAAGAATGCGCGCCTGCGTGCCCTTTTCGATCGCGGACCTCAGTATGTTCTCGTCGCCCTTGCGACCGCCGCTGAGCTCGATATAGGCGGCGCCCGTCAGGCCCTGGACTTCCAGCGTTGCCTTGGTCGATTTCAGGACCGGCGCATCGATCGAAACCTCGGTGACGGCAATCGAATAGCGCGGGTCATTGGCGTCGATCGCAAGATTGCGCACCGTGCCGACGGCGATACCGTTGAAGCGCACCGGCGAACCGACGGAAAGACCGTTGGCCGAGCCCGGAATATTGACCACCAGTTCGACCATTTCGCCGCTGCGGCCGTATTGCGACATCCAGTAGACGAAGCCGAAAGCGGCCGCGATCACGAACACCGTGAAGAAACCGACAATGGCGTAGTTCGCTTTCGTTTCCATTCGTACCGACTACCTTCGTGGCCGCTTCACCGGCTCTTGCTCCGATCTCGACACGTAAGCGTCAAAACCGCCTTCTCGAAATTACTGATCGTTCCGCACGATCGAACGTGCCCGCTTGCCCCTGAAGTAGGACTGCACCCAGGGGTCGTCGCAGGCCAGCATGTCCTCCACGGTCCCTTCGACCAGAACCTTCTTCTTGCCGAGAACCGCGATGCGGTCACAGACGGAAAAGAGGCTGTCGAGGTCGTGAGTCACCATATACACGGTCAATCCCAGCGTGTCGCGCAGCTTGGCGATCAACTCGTCGAACTCCGCAGCCCCGATCGGGTCGAGGCCCGAGGTTGGCTCATCCAGGAAAACCAGGTCGGGATCGAGCGCCAGTGCGCGTGCGAGTGCCGCACGCTTGATCATGCCGCCTGAAAGCTCCGACGGGTATTTTTCCGCCGCTTCCGGCGCCAGGCCAACCAGTTCGATCTTCACCCGTGCCAGTTCGTCCATCAGGCTTTGCGGCAGATCGAGATATTCCCGCATCGGCACCTGGATGTTCTCGCGCACCGTCAGCGCCGAGAAGAGCGCGCCATGCTGGAAGAGAACGCCGAGGCGCATATCGAGCGCTATGCGCTCGGCTTCCGTTATGTTGTCGTAGTCGGCGCCAAGAATTTCGATCTTGCCGGAGCGCTTGGCGAGCAGCCTGAGAACGGTGCGCATCAGCACCGACTTTCCGGTACCGGAAGCGCCGACAAAACCGAGGATCTCGCCGCGGTAGATTTCGAGGTTCAGCTTGTCGAGCACGATGTTCGAACCGAAGCCCACCGTCAGGTCGCGAACGGAAAGCACGGATTCGCGACCGTTCGCATCCGTTGCCTGCTCTTCCTCATGTCGTTTCTCGACTGCGCTCACGCTGTTCCTCGCCTCAGAAATCGATTGCTGCGTAGAACATGGCGAAGAGCCCGTCGATCAGGATCACGACGAAGATCGATTTCACCACCGAAGAGGTCACGTGACGGCCGAGCGATTCGGCACTGCCGCCGACCTTCAACCCCTCGACGGCTGCAACCACGCCGATGATCAGCGCCATGAACGGCGCCTTGATCATGCCGGCCGCGACGGACGAAAAATCGACCGCTTCCTGCAGACGAGCAAGGAAGGTGGGGATCGTGATGCCGGAATAGCCCCAGGCAACCAGAGCCGCACCGGTCAGGGCCGCAAAGTTCGCGATGATCGTCAAGAGTGGCAGCGCGACGGTGAGTGCCACAAGGCGCGGAAAGACGAGAACGCCGATCGGGCTCAGTCCCATCACCTTCAGCGCATCCACTTCCTCGCGCATCTTCATCGAGCCGATTTCGGCGGTAATGGCACTGCCGGAACGGCCGGCGATCATGATCGCCGTCAGGAGCACACCGATTTCGCGCAATTGCAGGATGCCGACGAGGTCGACGACGAAGACTTCCGCACCGAAGTAACGCAGCTGGAATGCGCCCTGCTGCGCGATGATCGCCCCGATCAGGAACGACATCAGCGTGATGATCGGCACTGCCATCACGCCCATGCGGTCGATCTGGTGCACGATTGCCGCCGGCGAGACGCCGCTGTGCCGACCAAGCTTCAACTGGGCGCCGCGCACCGCAGAGCCGAGAATGTACATGGCAGCGACGATATCGTCCCAGGTCGCGATCATGACCTCGCCGACGGGCGCGAATATGCGCTGGAACAGCGGCACGCGCTCCTTGCCTTCATCGGGCGAACGCAATTCCGCCGGCAACGCGTCAATCAGCTCGACATAACGCTGTCCGCCCTCGGCAAAATGGACATGATCCCGCGAGGGCCCGGCTACCTTGGTCATGAAACGGCGGATGATCCAGGCACCTGCCGTATCCATCGCGGTCACGCCGGAAAGGTCGAACTGAGCGACACCGTCGTCCTTGCGGGCGAGCTGCTCCAGCTTTGCCGCCATCGCCTCGGCCGTTTCGTGCCGCCAGGCGCCGGTGAAGACATAGCTTCGCCCGCCGCCACTTTCGGCCAGCGCGACATCAGCGGTCAACTTGCGGGCAGCTTGCGACACGTGGCTTCTGTTTTCCCGATTTTCTACTGCATAATTTCCCGGATCGGGGTCGGTCTCAGGACAAATTTATGCAGCGGGCCTAAAGTGTTACAGCAAGCATTGCGCATCTGGACGCCCGCTGCCGTAAAGATTCGTAAATCCTTACCCCGTCATAACCGCTCGTATCGTTGCTGTCACCCGAACGTTCGACCGGTGGCGATACCACTCCTTCAGAATGCAGGCCGGAGACGTTTTCATGTCACTTTCTCTCGATGCAGCGGTGGAACATTTCCCGATCGCAGGCACGTTTACGATCTCGCGCGGCTCAAAGACGACGGCCAGCGTCGTCACCTGCCGAATCAGTGACGGCCTCCATGCCGGTCTTGGAGAATGCGTGCCCTACGGCCGCTACAACGAAACGCTTGATTCCGTGCTTGCCGAGATCGCTGCCATTCGGCCACGTGTCGAGGCCGGCCTCTCCCGCGGCGAGCTCCAGCACGAGATGAAGCCGGGCGCTGCGCGCAACGCCGTGGATTGTGCGTTGTGGGATCTGGAAGCGAAACACAAAAACAAGCCTGTTCATGTGCTTGCCGGAATTTCTTCGCCTCAGGAACTGACCACCGCCTACACACTTTCGCTGAGTGAGCCCGACGCCATGCGCGAACAGGCGGCGAAATATGCGCATCGCGCCCTCTTGAAGATCAAGGTCGGAACGCCTGACGACGCCGCCCGCATCCGCGCCGTCCGGGCCGGCGCGCCCAAGAGCCGCATCATCCTCGATGCCAACGAGGGCTGGACGCCCGAAACCCTCGCCTATCATTTCGCGATCTGCGCCGAGGAACGGATCGACCTGATCGAACAGCCGCTCCCGGCCGGGCGCGACGAGGCGCTGGCAACGATCGCCCGACCCGTACCCATTTGCGCGGATGAAAGCGTGCACGCGACCGGGGACCTCGCGGCCCTCGTCGGCCGCTATGACGCGGTCAACATCAAGCTCGACAAGACCGGCGGGCTGACAGAGGCCTTGCGCATGCGCGCGCAGGCAGATGCGCTCGGCCTCAAGGTCATGGTTGGCTGCATGGTCGGCAGTTCGCTGGCGATGGCGCCGGCGATTCTGGTCGCGCAGGGTGCCGATTTCGTCGATCTCGATGGGCCGCTGCTGCTCGCGCAAGACCGGGCGCCCGGCTTGCGCTATGAGGCCTCGCTGGTCTTTCCGCCGGAGCCCCGTCTCTGGGGCTGAAGGTACCAGGCGGCAATCGCAAAGCAGCAGCCGGCGAAGGCGACGACCGACATCGAATAGAACCCCTTCACCCCGTACCAGGCGTAGAAGTATCCGGACAGGAACGTGAAGATCGCGGTGAAGATGCCGGTATAGAAGAAATAGAGGCCCTGGGCCGACGCTTCCTGGGATTCCACCACCCGTTCGACGAGCTTGTGCTGCATGCCTGTGTGCATGATCGCATAAGTGAAGGCGTGGAAGCACTGGAGGATGAAATAGCCGCCGAAACCGAGATCCATCGGGAAGATGATCCAGCGTACCACGGCCAGAAAACAGCCCGACAGGATCATCACCCAGACGCTGAAACGGCGGCTGATCGCCTTGGCGAAGATGAACATCGTGACTTCCGCCGCCACGCCCGCGCTCCAGAGCAGCCCGATCTCCGTGCCGCTGTAGCCGATGTGCTGCCAGTAGATCGCCGAGAAGGCAAAGAGCATGGCGTGGCTGGCGTTGACCAGCGTTACCCCGACCAGGAGGAGCTGCAGGTCGAGCTGCCGTAGAGACTTCGGTGGCGGCTCGGTGAGCGCCGTGATCGGCGACGGCCTGCGCGGCTTGCCGACACGCGGCGCCGCAAAGGCCATGGCAATCGTCAGGCCGAAACCGATCGCCATCGCCGGCAGCACCATGTCGCTGCCGAATATGCCGACCATCCAGCCACCCAGCATCGTTGCACCGATAAAGGCGACCGAGCCCCAGAGCCGCATATGGGCATAGTCGAACCCCCAGCGCCTAACGCCCGAAAGCGCGATCGCCTCGACGATCGGCACATAGGGGGAATAGACGGCCGACTGCAGCGTGTAGATGACCAGCACGGGCCAGAAGTCGCGGAAATAGAACAACACCAGCGCGGTTGCCAGCGACAGGAACCCGGACCAGATCAGCACGATCGCCCGCTCGCCAAGGCGGTCGGCGATGACGCCGGCGATCGGCGCGGTGATGACGCGCACGAACATCGGCAGTGCCAGCACCACGCCGATCTCGAAATCGGTCATCGAGAGCGTGCTGAGCCACATCGGAAAATACGGCATCGCGAAGCCGTTGACGATCAACGGCGCGCAGAAGAGCAAGGCGATGCGAAGCGCGAAATGGCGCGGCGGAGGGCCCACGGATGCGGGCGCTGAGGAGGGAATCATCGGCTGACCTGATGGCTGTGCCTGATCTCTAGCACAGCCCAGGCACGCCTCGCCATAACCTAGTTTTCGCGACAGAGCCGGACGACCGCGCCCGAGATTCAGGCGGCGCGCTGGGTCAGCAATTGGGCAAGCAACCTGTCGGCTTCACCGGAGGCTTCGCCTTCCAGGGCGCCGCCGCGCATCTGGTGCCAGGTGATGAGTTCCATCGTGCCGTCGTGGTGCTCGGCGATCGCCGTACAGCTTTCCACCCAGTCACCGGTATTGATGTAGCGGATATCGCCGATGTCCTCGATGACCGCATGGTGGATGTGGCCGCAGATCACGCCTCGGGCGTCGTGCCGGCGGGCTTCCTCGGCAACCACTTTCTGGAACTCGCCGATGAAGTTGACGGCATGCTTCACCTGGAGCTTCGCCCAGGAGGAGAACGACCAGTAGGGCATGCCGAGGCGGCGGCGGATGGCGGCCAGACCGATATTGATGGCAATCGCCGTGTCATAGGCCCAGTCGCCGAGATAGGCGAGCACGCGGGCATTGCGGACCACGACGTCGAACTCGTCGCCATGCAGCACCAGATAGGTACGGCCGTCCGCGCCTTCATGCATGTAGCGTTGGGCCACCTCGATGCCGCCGAAATGCACACCGGGGAAATCGCGCAGGAACTCGTCGTGATTGCCGGGGATATAGACGATGCGAGTGCCTTTGCGGGCCTTGCGCAGAAGCTTTTGCACCACGTCGTTGCAGTTCTGCGGCCAGTACCAACTGCGCTTCAGCCTCCAGCCGTCGACGATATCGCCGACGAGCACGATCGTCTCCGCTTCGTGATACCGCAGGAAATCGAGCAGGAAGTCCGTCTTGGCGGCCTTCGACCCGAGATGGACGTCGGAGATGAACAACGTCCTGAGCTTTCGTACGGAGTTGTCTTGCTGCGCCGTCATGCCAGCCTCGTCTTCAGTTACGCTTCCTGCCCCCGTGAAAACCAGACTCGTGTTTCAGGAAGATGACATGAGCGCCTTGCCGCCGGTCAGGCCGCCGAAATCAACACGGCAAAACTGTACCTTGCTCCGAATTCATGCCAAAAGGCACGACCACGAATGAGGAATGTGAGAGCATGAACACGGGCGACAAATCGAAATCCCAAACCGGTCCGGCCAGCGGCGACATCGACCAGCAGGCCCTTTTCTTCCACCGTTATCCTCGCCCGGGAAAGCTCGAAATCCAGCCCACCAAGCCGCTCGGCAACCAGCGTGACTTGGCGCTTGCCTACTCGCCGGGTGTGGCCGCGCCCTGCATCGCCATCCGCGACAACCCGGAAACGGCTGCGGATTTCACCGCACGCGCCAACCTGGTCGCTGTCATCTCCAACGGCACGGCCGTGCTTGGTCTCGGCAATATCGGCCCGCTCGCCTCCAAGCCGGTGATGGAAGGCAAGGCGGTTCTCTTCAAGAAGTTCGCCGGCATCGACGTCTTCGACATCGAGATCGATGCATCGAGCATCGATCGCATGGTCGACGTGGTCTCGGCACTGGAGCCCACATTCGGCGGCATCAACCTTGAAGACATCAAGGCGCCAGAATGCTTCGAAGTGGAGCGGCGCCTGCGCGAAAAGATGCAGATCCCGGTCTTCCATGACGACCAGCACGGAACCGCCATCATCGTTGCCGCCGCCATCCTCAACGGCCTGGAACTCGCCGGCAAGGACATCGCCAAGGCGAAGATCGTCACCTCGGGTGCCGGCGCCGCGGCACTTGCCTGTCTCAATCTGCTGGTGACGCTTGGCGCCAAGCGCGAGAACATCTGGGTCCACGACCTCGAGGGCCTCGTCTACAAGGGGCGCGAGGTGCTGATGGACGAATGGAAGTCCATCTACGCACAGGAGAGCGACAACCGCGTGCTCGCCGACAGCATCGGCGGCGCGGACGTGTTCCTCGGGCTTTCCGCTGCCGGCGTCCTGAAGCCGGAACTGCTGGTGCAGATGGCGGAAAAGCCGCTGATCATGGCGCTTGCCAACCCGACGCCGGAAATCATGCCGGAAGCGGCCCGTGCCGCCCGTCCGGATGCAATGATCTGCACCGGCCGCTCGGACTTCCCGAACCAGGTCAACAACGTCCTGTGCTTCCCGCACATTTTCCGTGGCGCGCTCGATTGCGGCGCAAGCACGATCAACGAAGAAATGAAGATGGCCGCCGTGCGCGCCATCGCCGGGCTTGCCCGCGAGGAGCCGTCGGACGTTGCCGCCCGCGCCTATTCCGGTGAAACCCCGGTTTTCGGCCCCGACTACCTGATCCCCTCGCCCTTCGATCAGCGTCTCATCCTGCGCATCGCGCCGGCGGTCGCCAAGGCGGCTGAGGAAAGCGGTGTCGCCACCCGTCCGATCCAGGACTATGACGCCTATCTTGACAAGCTGAACCGCTTCGTCTTCCGCTCGGGCTTCATCATGAAGCCGGTGTTCGCCGCCGCGAAGAACGCCCAGAAGAACCGCGTGATCTTTGCCGAAGGCGAAGACGAGCGCGTACTGCGCGCCGCCCAGGTGCTGCTCGAAGACAGCACGGCCCGGCCGATCCTGATCGGCCGACCACAGATCATCGAAACGCGCCTGCGCCGTTACGGCCTGCGCATCCGCCCGGATGTCGATTTCGAAGTGGTGAACCCCGAGGGCGATCCGCGTTACCGCGAGTATGTCGAGGACTATTTCGCCCTCGTCGGCCGCCTTGGTGTCATTCCGGAAGCCGCCCGCACGATCGTTCGTACCAACACGACCGTCATCGGCGCACTTGCCGTCAAGCGCGGTGAAGCGGACGCCCTGATCTGCGGCGTCGAGGGCCGTTACAGCCGGCACCTGCGCGACGTCTCGCAGATCATCGGCAAGCGGGAGGGTGTGCTCGACTTCTCCGCCTTGAGCCTGCTGATTTCGCAGCGCGGCGCCACCTTCTTCACCGACACCTATGTGAGCTACTGCCCGAGCGCGGAAGAGATCGCCCAGACGACGGTCATGGCCGCCCAGGAAATCCGCCGCTTCGGTATCACGCCGCGTGCAGCGCTGGTGTCGCATTCGAACTTCGGGTCGCGTGATTCGGAAAGCGCCACCAAGATGCGCAAGGCGCTTCAGCTCGTGCGGGAACTCGCGCCCGATCTCGAAGTCGACGGTGAAATGCACGGCGATGCGGCGATTTCGGAAGCGCTGCGCCAACGCGTGATGCCGGACAGCAGCCTTTCAGGTGAAGCCAACCTCCTGGTCTTCCCCAATCTCGATGCCGCCAACATCACGCTCGGCGTCGTCAAGACGATGACCGACAGCCTGCATGTCGGCCCGATTCTCCTGGGTTCGGCGCTTCCCGCGCACATCCTTTCGCCTTCGGTCACATCGCGCGGTGTCGTCAACATGGCGGCCCTCGCGGTCGTCGAAGCCAGCCATCCGGGCTGAAATGATACCGCGGAGATCGCCTTCGATCTTCGCCGACATCGGGCGCCAGACCGGCGCCCCCAATGCCATATCCAGGCGTCGCGCAAGTGTTGAGCGCGACGCTCTATCGCCCGAGAATCACAGCGGAATCATCCTCTGTCGCCCGCTCGCGCGATCCGGTCGCGAGGACCGGCAATCGATAATTGCAAAATTGGTATTACACACCAAACAGGTAAGTTTGCGCTGGACAAAAGGTGAACCCCTAACCATGCTGGGGCCTCGGGCGAGATTCGGTGTTGTGGCATGACTGAGCAGCAGGCTGTCCTCGACATGCTGGAAATCCTGGAATGCGGGGGCTGTGTCGAGCCCGCTCATTTCTTTACGCTGATGCGCCGTACGTTCCGCATCGCCCATCTCCTGTACCTTGAAGCCGAGCCCTATGCGGACGAGCTCAAGATCTGCCGGCTGCATCACACCTTCGGTGCCTATGCCGCCGAGATCTACCGTTTGCGCGGCCTTCACCGGATAGATCCCATCCTGAAGCTTGCGCTTGGCGGCGTTCGCCCGGTGGAGTGGACGATGGCCCGGCATCGTTTTCCCGACTGCGAGCCGCTGTTCGAGGCGGCGCAGGAGATCGGCCTGTCGACGGAGGGTGTCGCGCTGCCGCTGCCTTCGCCCGCCGGCCGCATGGCGCTGCTGGCGATCAACGTCAACATGCCGGCCGACGAATGGACGGCCTATCGGCGCCAACATCTGCGTGATTTCCAGCTCGCCGCGAATCTTTTCCACGCGGCCATGCTGGAACATGGCGCGATGGCCGGCGGCCTTTCGGCGCGCGACATGCGCCTCACCGGTCGCGAAACCGAGGTGTTGACCTGGGCCGCCGCCGGCAAGAGCTATTGGGAAATCGCAACGATTCTCGGCATTTCCGAACGCACCGTGCGCTTCTTCATGACCAATGCGCGGCGCAAGCTGAATGTCGTCTCCAATACGCAGGCCGTCGCCCAGGCGGTCCGCCATGCGCTGATCCCCACCGTTTGACGCAGCTCGCGCCAAGTCCCTCCCAAAACCCCTCGAAATCTATTGGGAAATATCGCTGATTTAAACTGTCACTACCGACAGTTACGCAGCCGCCGCCAGCCTGACAGCATCCGCCCATCCCAAGACAAGGATGGAGAAAACGATGATCAGGATCCTGAACGGCAAGACCCGAGCGCAGCACCCGCAGGCCGTCGACGACATGTTCCGGTTGCGCAAGCGCGTCTTCCACGATTTTCTGAAGTGGGACGTTCAGACCGACGGCGAATGGGAAATCGACAACTACGACACGGCAAACCCGCTCTACGTCTTGTCCTACGCGCCCGACGGCCGGCTGCGCGGCTCGCTGAGGCTACTGCCGACGCTCGGTCCCAACATGCTGGACGATACTTTCCCGATCCTGCTCGGCGACAATCCGGAAATCCGCAGCGCCTCGGTGTGGGAATCCAGCCGTTTCTGCATCGAGCCTGAGATTTCGCAGGACCGCGCCTCCAACCAGGTGACAGTTGCGGCCGCCGAGTTGATGTGCGGCGTCGGCGAACTGGGCCTTGCCTCTGGCATCAGCCATATCGTCACGGTCACCGACGTGTTCCTGGAGCGCATGTTCCGCCGCATGGGATGCCCGGGCGAGCGCATTGCCGACCCCCATCGCATCGGCTCGGTCTTTGCCGTCGCCGTCGCCTGGGAAGTGACCGACGGCCTGCTTCAGCGCATGAAGGCCGTCGCCGCCATCGAAGGCACCGTTCTGGACCGCCCGATGTCGCTCGAAACCGCCCGCGCCGCTTGAGCGCATCGGTCGGCTGGAGCCATTAACGCAAACCGCTGCTTGTCGTTGCACGATCACCGACAAGCTCTATGATGGAGGTGAAACAGGAATTGCCGCTGGCAGCCGCCCATATCAGAAGGCCGGCATCGTGCGGCAGCAGGAAGAGACTTCGCCCGTGTTCCCGCGCTTGAAACACGTCGCCGCGGTGCTTGTGCCGCTGACCCTGGTCGGTGCCGATCCTTTGCTGGCATCGACCGTGTGCGACCGGCTGAATACCCGGCTTGCGCAACTGCCCGACTTCGTCGCCACCAATGCCGATGCCCGTGACTATGCCAGCGCCATCTCGCGACAGAACATCGAGTTGCGCCGGGCGAAGAACGACCGCCGCCGCGCGGCCTGTGGTGGCGGCAGCGTCGACACCTTCGATGGTGGCGACCCTGATAGCTGCGGCGAACTCGACAGCCTCATCGCCGAGATGGAAGACAATCTGCGCATGCTGAAGTCGGAGCGCGAGCAGATCGTCGCCGGAGGCAGCGATGACAGCCGTCGCCGGATCCTTGCCGCGCTCGAGATAAACGGGTGCTACGGCAACCGCGAAGAATTTGCGAGCGTCGAGCCCGAAGAGCCCGAGACGCACCGCAACATCATCGCCGATCTGCCACCTGATGACGCCTACGGGCCGATGCTCGGGCGTGACGAAGACGGCTATGCGCCGCAGGGTAGCTACTATCACGGCACGCTCAGAACCATGTGCGTGCGCACCTGCGACGGCGCCTTCTTCCCGATCTCTTCGGATGCGACCCCGGCCGATTTCCCGCGCGACGAACAGGCCTGCCGGGCGCGCTGCCCAGGCGCCGAAACGGAACTCTACTTCCACGATATCAACACGGAAGAGAGCGAGCAGATGGTATCGGCCGTGACCGGCCTACCCTATGCCGAAATGCCCAATGCGTTTGCCTATCGCACCCGCGGCGTCAGCAAGCCCGGCATGTGCGGCTGCCAGATACCGCAGACCGCCGCAACCTCACCGAAAACCACAGGCACGATGACCAGCGACGATCAGTCGTCCATCGTCGTGATCGAAACCAAGAAACCGGCAGATACCATGACAGCCAAGGCGCCGCCCGAGGAGCGGCCGTACGATCCGGCGAAGAGCAAGGTGCGCGTCGTCGGCCCGACCTACCTGCCGCAGGAAGAAACCTCGATCGACCTCAAGCACCCGAAGGGACCGGCCTATCAACCGGTCCAGAACTGATTGCCGGCGCCATCTTAAAGCGCGTCGCGATCTCCCAGATGTGCTCATTGCGCCTTAAGTTCTTGATAGTTCTCATGCCATAATCGCAAAACCGCTGCGCACCTTTGCGTGACGGGCGTTAGGAACTCTCACTGCAGTTGCCCCAGCCTTCCTCGAACACCAGTTCTTCCAGCGGCAGGCGCTGCCGCCATCCCTTCACCGCCAGCTCAGGCTGCTGGTAGAGGCGATCAACATAGCCGAGGCAGAGCCAGGCGACGATTTCGATGTGATCCGGGATGCCGAGAATCGCCTTGATCTCCTCCTCGTGAAAGATGCTGACCCAGCCGACGCCAACCCCTTCCGCGCGCGCCGCAAGCCACAGGTTCTGCACGGCACAAACTGTGGAATAGACATCCATCTGCGGATTGTGCGTGCGCCCGAGAACGACCGCGCCGCCGCGCGTGCGGTCACAGGTGACGCAGATGCTGAGCGGTGCCTTGCGAATGCCTTCGAGCTTCAGCGAGCGATACTTGCCCTGCTGCTCTGCCGCAAACATCGAGGCGGCCTCGTCATTGGCACGGCGAAACGCCTGCCAGACGCGCTCGCGCGTTTCGGCCCCCCGCACCAGCACGAAGTTCCAGGGCTGCATGAAGCCCACCGACGGCGCGTTGTGGGCTGCCGCGAGCAAACGTTTCACCAGATCATCGGGAAGAGGCTCGGGCAAGAACTCGTCACGAACGTCGCGGCGTGTTTCGATGGCGCGGTAGACGGCCTCCCGCTCTTGCCGCGAGAAGGCACCGGCGGTCGCAAGGCCGCCCTTCGGTTCAGTCAGCATCGTTCGATCCCCAACAATGCGAAACCTCCCGCCGTCCACGCGGGGTTCGGTCTATCTCGCCAGGCCGGTCTTCTGACTTCGGTTCAACCGGTCGCCTCACCTTCCCAGATCGATTGAAGATCCAGTGGCAAAACCTTGAATCAATTCAAGGCTCTTCGAGAGGCGACCGTCCCCGTCACAGCGTTGGGCACGTTCCGGAATGAAACCGGATTCCCGATTCTCCCGCTCGCGCGGGCACCTGACGGCGTCATAAGGGCACAGCCGCCGGGGAAAGACAAGCGCCGTCTAGAGCGGCGCCACCGGATGCGGAGAGCCGTCATAGCCGCCCCAGACCGACTGGTCGAAGCAGATCACCGATCCGGTCATCAACCCGGATTCGGCCGAGGACAGATAGGCGCAGGCGCGCGCCACTTCTGCCGGATCGACGAGCCTGCCGAAGGGTTGGCTGGCGGCCGCCTTTTCGAGCCAGTCCGCCGCAGCACCGTGAAACTCGCGCTGGATGCGGTCTTCGCCTTCGGATGCCATCCAGCCGATGTTGAGGCCGTTGACGCGGATGCGATTGCGCAGAAGCGCATAGGCGGTGTTCTTGGTCAGTGTCTCCAGCGCCCCTTTCGACGAGCAATAGGCCGCGATGAAGGGCTGCCCCGCCATCGCCGACATGGAACCGATATTGACGATCGTGCCTTCGGTTCGTTCGCGCCGCATCACCTTTACCGCCTCCTGCATGAGGAAAAACGGCGCCCGTACATTGATGGCGAACATCCTGTCGAAGAGTTCCGGCGTCGTGTCGAGGATCGTGCCGCGATCGGTGATGGCGGCAGCATTCACGAGCGCATCGACCCGGCCGAACTCCGCGTCACAGGCAGCAACGACCCTGCGGGCGTCCTCGACCTTTTCAAGATCGGCCTCGACATAGACCACCTTCGCAGCGCTGGCCTTGCCGATCTGTTCGGCCTTCGCATGCCCCTTGGCAGCGTTGCGTCCGCAGATGACGAGGCCCGCCGCGCCTCGTTCGGCGAATAGGCTTGTGATCGTCGCGCCCAGCCCTTGCGTGCCACCGGTGACGATGGCGATCTTGCCTTCCATTTGTCCGCTCATTGAAACTCCCCCTTGGATGATCGTGTAGAACAGGTGCGGCCCCCGGGCGAAACGCACCGGGAGCCAATCGCATGTGCTGTCGGGCCGTCAGCTCAACTTACGCTTTGCCTGCGCCTCGAGTGCCGCTTGAAAATCCGGCTCACTCGTTCCCGCAGCCAGTGCCTCGCGCATCAACTGCGCCTGGGTCTTCGGCGCCAGTCCGCCGAGCGGTGGATCGCGATCGAGATTGGTCGGGAACGAGTAGCCCTCGGCACAGGAGGCGATAGCATTGGCAGCCTCCGCCGCAGTCAGCTTGCCGTCCTCAACCAAGGCCTTCAAGGCCGGATAGAGCGCCCCGCTCATTGTCAGACGATCGACCGTTTCCATCGCCCGGCCAAACGCCGAGGACACCTGCAACAGGTTCGCCACACGGCGGATGTCGGCAGAGCGATTGTTGCCGGCGGCGTGGAAGAGCGCCGGATTGAAGAAGACGACATCTCCCTTTTCTAGCGGGAGCTGGACATGGTTCTCGTCGAAATAGGCCCGGAACTCCGGCCGGTTGAGCGCCAGGTAACCCGGCACATAGGTCTGGCTATAGGGCAGGAACAATGTCGGTCCGCTTTCAAGCGGCATGTCGCAATGGGCGACCGCCCCTTGCAGGGTCAGCACCGGCGAGAGCTTGTGGACATGCGCCGGATAGCGCTCGATCACCGCGGAGGTCTGGAAGCCGAGATGGTAGTCCCGGTGGGCCGATTGGGCCGCCCCGCCCGGATTGACCCGGTTGACCTGCGCCGTCATCTGATAGTTCGGCCCCAGCCAGGCTTCGCTGACGAGCGCGATGATGGCATTGCCATAGTAGGCTGCAAAGTTCTCCGGCGCCTTCAGGCAGTGCTTTTCCAGCGAGTTCCAGATGCGATCGTTGGCGCCGGGCTTGGCGAAGTGATCGCCGCCGCCGCTGTTGCTGCGATGCTGTTCCTCGATGATCTCGTCGAAGACGGTGCTTGCGATATCGACCGCGGCGGTGTCTGCAAAGGCGCGCTTGAAAACCGCCACACCCGGGCCGGTCGCCAGCGCCTCACAGATTTCGGCAAGCACCGCCCTCCGTGTCTCGGCATTGCCGCAAGCAGCAATCAGCTCTTCGCTGTTATAAATCAGCACGTTCTTGTCGCAGCTTGAAGCATAGGGATAGTCGGCGAGCTTGGTCCGGCGCTCGACTTCCGCGCGGAAAGTCTCGATGTCGCAGGCCTCTTCGGTGAGCCAGACGCGCTCGATCCGCTGCCTCGCACTGTTGTCGGTCTTCATCCCGTTTCCTCCTCTGGAACATCTTGATGGACACGACTATAGGCGGCGGCAAAACATGATATAGAGCAAGAATCCATCAAAAATCCATCAGGAGCGCAGCGGCGATGGCCCATCCCTTTCTGGTCAAGGACATCGCCTTTCAGGCAGGCCTCAGCACCGCGACCGTCGATCGCGTACTCAACGAACGTCCGGGGGTACGGCGGCAGACCATCGCCAGGGTTCGCGCAGCCATAGAGGAACTGGAGAAGCAGCAGGCCGGGCTCGACATTCAGGGTCGCAAGTTCGCGATCGATATCGTCATGGAGGCGCCGGAACGCTTTACCGATGCGGTGCGGCGGGCCTTCGAAAGTGAAGCCATGACCCTGGCGCCGACGATCTTTCGCTGCCGTTTTCACTTCGCCGAGACCATGCGCCCGCAGGACATCGTCCAACTGCTCGACCGCATCCGCCTGCGCGGAACCGACGGACTGGTCTTGAAGGCACCGGATGTGCCCGAGATCGTCAGCGCCGTGGCGCGCTTCGAGGCAAGCGGCATCCCCGTCGTGACGCTGGTGACAGACCTGCCCCATTCGCCACGAACCGCCTATGCGGGCGCCGACAACCGGGCAGCGGGAGAAACGGCTGCCTATCTGATCGGCGAACGCTTTGCGGGGGCGCCGGCGACCGTCCTCGTGACGCTCTCCAGCGGCCGCTTTCGCGGCGAGGAAGAGCGGGAGATCGGCTTTCGCCGGGTGCTGCGTCAGCACTATCCGACAATCCGGATCGTCGAGATCAGCGAGGGGCATGGCCGCGATAGCGAGACAGGCGCGCTGGCCGACGCGGCACTTGCCGCCAATCCCGATATCAATGCCGCCTATTCGATCGGCGGCGGCAACCGTTCGGTGCTTGCAGCCTTCGACCGCCTCGACCGCAGCTGTGCGCTCTACATCGCCCATGATCTCGACGAGGACAATCTGGCGCTGCTGCGCGCGCGGCGCATTCACTTCGTCCTGCATCACGATCTGAAGACCGACGCGCGCACGGCGTTCCGCACGATCATGCTACACGGCCGTACCCCGATCGCCGCGGTAGGCCCTCAGCTTTCGGCAGTGGTGGTCATCACGCCCTATAACGTGCCGGAGTAGGAAAATCGCCGGAACCGCCCGGTCCGGCGGTCGGCTCTTCGCCGGAGGTTCCGCCCGGCAGCACCGTATCGTCAGCGGTCTCGACGCGGTTGCGGCCACGCCGCTTGGCAAGATAGAGCGCCTCGTCCGCCGCCAGCAGCAAGGCACGCGCGGTCAGGCCATGGCGCGGCGCAAAGGCGATGCCGGCGCTGCCACCGACGACGAGCAACTGGCCGTTGAACGCGACCGGTGTTTGCGCATCGGCGATAAGACCGGCGGCAAGCCCGCGGGCTACGGTCTCGCTGCAATCGCCGAGAATGATTGCGAACTCGTCGCCACCGAGCCGCGCAACGGTGCCCTTGGGCCCGGCGCGGTTGCGGAAACGTTCGGCCATGGCGACGAGGACAGCGTCGCCAGCCGCGTGGCCGTGGCGGTCGTTGACCGCCTTGAATTCGTCGAGGTCAGCATAGACGAGCGTGAATGGGTGGGTCTTTGCCCGCAGCAGCGCCGCCGCCAGCATGTCGTCGAATCCGCTGCGATTGAGCAGCCCCGTCAGCCGGTCGTGTTTGGCCAGATGCCGGTTGAGCGCCTCGCTGTGCTGCAAGGCGGCAAACAGCGTCGAGAAGCGGAAGGCAACGAATGCCATCAGCAGCGCCGCGACGATCGCCATCATGATGACGCTCGGCAGCAGCTCGGCGCGCACGAACCCGCCAGGCGATTGCGGCATCCACGCCGCCACCAGACAGGAGGCGTCGGAGCAACGCCCGACGGACGCATAAGCGCTGCCCTCCGGTCGCTCCGTGAGGGGAACGAAGGCCAGCCCGCGCACACCCAGCCGCGCCGCAATCTCGCGCGTCATCTTGGGCGTCACTGGCCGCACAGAAACCAGGAATACAGGCGCGCGGCGTTCAGCCGGAACGACCAGTGTTTCCGGGATAACCGCCTGAACGACGGCCACACTCATGCGCCCCTCGATCTCGCGCAGATCCACTGCGTGGATCCCTGGAACGGCCGGCATGACCGATTGCGGATCGGGAGTGACGACGTCGAGTACATAGGAGCCGTGGTTGTTTCTGAGCGCGTTTTCGTAGCGGCGCCTGGCTTCCTCGACGAGATCGCCGACTTCATCGAGAGGCGCACCGGCCGCTCGTGCCGATACCGCTGCGCCATCATTCAACGCCGTCGAAACGTTGTGCTCGACGTCTGTCAGGATCAGCCAGGAAAAGCCGTAGTCTTCCCACAGCCAGCCCGACATCTCGTCTGCAATGAAGGCATCGCTGACGTGCCCTTTGGCCAGTTCCTGATAGGTCTTGTCCCAGAAGGAAAGCTGCGCCTGAAACTGAACGACCGCATCCATCTGGTGGCGCAGTTCGTTTGCCACCAGCCGACGCTCCGCCGAGAGGCCGAAACGGTCCGCTTCGTCGACGGACCGATCCAGAACGAAGATGAGGCTCGCGATGATCAGGACGGCGACCAGGGTGCAGGCGACATGGATCGCCCAGACCGTTCTGCTCCGCTTCGCCAGCCGCAAAGTCTTGTCCATGATGCGATCGCCCCCTCGTCGGTACCGGCCATCACGAGCAGCTTGGCACTTCGGAAAATGCGATGCTCGACGACGGCTGCCGGTACGGTCCGCACCCTAGCGATCAAAATCGAAGTTTGGCTTAAATAAGCTGGTGTTGAAATACTTAACGATTTCAACCGACTGAATCCGCCGGCAATCAGCAGTCGCAGATGGATTGCAGGGAGCGCAAACAATGTCAGCGCTCCCCATTTGAAGGCGGTGTTCTATTTCTCAACGACTGCAGGGCGCAGCAACGCGATGATCTCGCCGTTGCCCTTGTCACGCGCCAGATCGCGTATCGAAGGGCCGGCGACGCCGTCACGTATGCTGGCGTTTGCGCCTCGTTCGAGAAGCAGCCGCACAGCGGCCGCCTGCCCGTTGACCACGGCGAAGGCCAGTGGCGTCATCCAGTCCTGCTGCGGTTCCGGACGGCCGCGTCCCCGGAACCTGCCGAACGGCGTCTCGAGCAGCTCCGGCTGCCGATCGAGGATCGTGGCGACGCGTTCGACCATGCCGAAGGATGCTGCCGAAAAGATGTCCAGCGGCTGCTCCTTCAGAAAGCGCACCATCTCGGTCTTGCCGTTGTACTCGGCCCAGCCGATGGGCGGAGCATGGTGGTAGGGATCGCGGGCCGTTGAATTGGCACCGTGATCGAGCAGCAGCCTCGCCATTTCGACATGCCCGTGCAGCGCCGCCTCGTGCAGCGGCGTGCGCGACGTCATTCGGTTGACGTCGAAGCCGAGCGACAACATGAGTGCGGCTTCAGCGCGCTTGTCATCACCCGCCGCCTCGTGCAGAAGCGCCGGATGCGCGGCCTGCACGCGCGTGATCAGCGTCGGATCCGCATCGACGAGTGCCCTCGCCTCATCGGCCTTCTTTTCTGAGATGGCCCGCGCCAGCCGGTCGACATCTTCGAGCGGTGCTTCCGTCGCTCCACGCGAAACAAGATACTCAGCCAGCGCCGCGTCACCGCCGAGCTCCGCCCATTGATAGGGTGTGCGCCCCTTGACGGGTCGATTGACGTCTGCCCCATGCGCGACCAGCAGCCGCACGCGTTCGCCCATGCGCTTTTCAAGCGCCCAGGCGAGCTGGTAGTCGAAAACGCGTTCGCCATTTTCAACGAAGCCGCCGTCGTTGCGGACCAGCCAATTGTTGCGGTCGTTGGCGCCGAGGCCATAGTCGAGCAAGAGCTTCAAGCAGCTGTTGTCCGGCTGGAACATCCGGTTGTAGAGCGCCTGGCTGTCGTTGGCCCGGGCACCGGCATCCAGCAAGATCCGCGCGAAAGCGGCGCAATCCGGATGTTGCGGCTGCCGCTCCGGGCCGGCCTCGCCTTCGCCGAAGACGCCTGTCAGCGCCGTGAAGCGGTACTGACCGTCGTCGAGCCAATGCGCACCGGGATCGGCACCCCGTTCGATCAGGCGCCGCCCGGCGGGCAGCGAGGAATGCTCGGGAACCCGGGCATAGGCGGCATAGAGCAACGGCTCCCAGTCATAGGGGCCGCTTCGCTTGGCTGCGAGCTTGGGATCACGGTCGAGCCAACGATCGATCGCCTCCGCGTCTCCAAGGGCCGCGGCCACATGAATGCTGTCCTCGGCGATTTCAGGATGCGCCTGCAACAAGGTCAGCGCCTGCGCGAACCGATCGGGGTCGGCCGGAATGTCGCCAAAATAGGAGACGGTCGCGAGCGCAAGAAAGCGGTTTGCAAGCTGCTCCGTTGCCGGCTTCGCCGCTCCTGCCTGTTCGAAATGCCGCTTCAGCCGCGTCCAGCTCGAAAAACCGAATTCGCGGGAAAGTACGAGTTGGGCATCCTGAAGGCCCATCGCGGCAGGATCGGAGAAGTAGGGAAGCGCCCGCTGCCGTGCACTGGCATCGCCGGCCTTCACGGCTTTCAGAAAAGCCTTGGCCTGCTTGCGGATGGTGTCGAGGGTAAGGTTCGCGGGGAAATCGCGCGCGATCATGAAAGACCTCCTTTCATTCACGTCCGGTATCCGCGCCCACAGACTGAAAAGAGGTGTGGCAACCAAGTTCAGTGAGACAGGTGGGCCTTGCCCTTCCCGCGGATCGGATGCGCCCTGCGAACGAGGCCATCGCTAGCACGCCGCACTGATACTTGTCCAGCGTTGTCAGCTTTCCGGCTGATAGCGAACGAAGGCGAAGCGATCGCCCGATGGCGACCAGTTGGGAACATTGATCGTTCCCTGCCCGCCGAAAAGTTCGAAGAGGATGTGCGGGTTGCCGCCATCCATATCCATCAGCCGCAGGCGGACGTCGAGATCGCGCGGATGATCGAAAACGTCGCCGTCATAGGAAAGCACCAGCAGGTGCTTGCCATCCGGCGACGGATGCGGAAACCAGTCGCCATAGGGACTGTCGGTGATCCGGGTGATATCGCTGCCATCCGGCCGCACGCGCCAGATCTGCATGCACCCCGTCCGGCTGGAGTTGAAATAGATCCATTCGCCATCCGCCGACCAGTCAGGCCCGTCGTTGCGGCCTTCCCCGTGGGTCAGCCGCTGCTCCTCGCCGCCATCAACCGAAATCGTGTAGATGTCGAAGACCTGGTCGCGGATGCCGCAATAGGTCACCCTTCGTCCATCCGGCGACCAGCCGTGCCAGTAGGATGGCAGGTTGCGGGTGACGAGCCGCGGCGTGCCGCCTGCAGCCGGAAGCAGATAGATCGCCGACTTGCCGAACTCCGTCTTGTCGCTGATCGCGATGGTGCCGCCATCCGGCGAAATGCCGTGATCGTTGTTGCAGAGAGTGGCAAAGCCGGTGTCGATCTCCGTCGGCTCCGAACCGTCAAAGCCGAGGCGATAGAGACGACCGTCGCCGTTGATGATCAGATGCGTTCCGTCCCGCGACCAGTTCGGTGCCTCGACCAGCCGATCCGTCTGCCAGACGATCTGCGTTTCACCGGTCGCAATGTCATAGGTTTCGACGGAACTGCGCATAGTGTTCTCCCCCCCGGCAGCAAGGCCGCTATCTGCGTTCGTCGCCCGTTTCAGGCATCGCCAGGATCTTGGCGCAGACCGACTGCATCAGAATTGAATTGCGTTGGTCCCGAAAGCTCGAAACGAGGCCCCAGGCCAAGAGCAGCAGAATGCAGACGAAGGCGACGCCGAGGATAACGACGCTGCCGGTGGCAAGGCCGTAGACACCGAAGACGGCCGGTGTCGCGAAATAGGCGATCTGCGCGGAAACCTGCCTTGCGGCCGAGACGTCGCTCACCGACCATAGGCGCATCAGCCGGATTTCCTCGTCCGTGAACCGACGATATTGGTCCGTGCCGTCGTGCCCTTCGCTGGAGGTCGTCACATCCTAGCCCCGATCACGGAAGCGGTTGGTAATCGGGTAACGGCGGTCGCGGCCAAAATTCTTCTTGGTAATCTTGACGCCCGGCGCCGACTGCCGCCGCTTGTATTCGGCGATGTAGAGCAGGTGCTCGACCCGGTGAACCGTCGCCTCGTCATGACCGCGGGCCACGATCTCGTCGGTCCCCATCTCCTTTTCCACCAGGCATTCGAGAATGTCGTCCAGCACCGGATAGGGCGGCAGCGAATCCTGGTCCGTCTGGTTGGGCCGAAGCTCGGCCGAGGGCGCCTTGTCGATGATGTTGTGCGGAATGACCACGCCGGAGGGTCCAAGCGCGCCCGGCGGAACCGTGGTGTTGCGCCAGCGCGAAATCGCGTAGACCTCCATCTTGTAGAGGTCCTTGATCGGGTTGAAGCCGCCGTTCATGTCGCCATAGAGCGTGGCATAGCCTACCGACATCTCCGACTTGTTGCCGGTCGTCACAACCATCGAGCCGAACTTGTTGGAGATCGCCATCAGGATTGTGCCGCGCGTGCGGCTCTGCAGGTTCTCCTCGGTGATGCCGGACTCAGTCCCTTCGAACGTATCGGACAGAGCGCTCAAGAACCCCTCGACCGGCTCGGAGATCGGCACGATATCGTAGCGGCAGCCGAGCGCTGCGGCACATTCCTTGGCGTCCTTCAGCGATTCCTGCGAGGTGTAGCGATAGGGCAGCATGATGGTACGCACCCGCTCCTCACCGAGCGCATCCACGGCGAGTGCAGCGCAGATCGCAGAATCGATACCGCCGGAAAGACCGAGCACGACGTTCTTGAAGCCGTTCTTGTTCACGTAGTCACGGAAGCCGAGCATGCAGGCGCGATAGTCCGCCTCCTCCTGCTCCGGCAACCGCGACTTGAGCCCGCTCTCGCAATGCCAGCCGCTATCGCCCTTCTTCCATTCGACAATGGTCACGGCCTCTTCGAACTGGCTCATCTGGAAAGCCAGCGACTTGTCGGTGTTGAAAGCGAAGCTTGCGCCGTCGAAGACCAGTTCGTCCTGGCCGCCCAGCTGGTTGGCATAGATCATCGGCAGGCCGGTTTCGAGCACCTGCTTCAGCACCACCTGGTGGCGTACATCGACCTTGCCGCGGTAGTAGGGCGATCCGTTCGGCGACAGCAGGATTTCAGCCCCGCTTTCGGCCAGCGTCTCGCAAACACCGAGGTCGCCCCAGATATCCTCGCAGATCGGAATGCCGATGCGCACGCCCCGGAAATTGACCGGCCCCGGCATCTCGCCCTGATCGAAGACGCGCTTTTCGTCGAACTCGCCGTAGTTCGGCAGATCGACCTTGTCGCGGATTGCAATCACCTTGCCATCGTCAAGCACGGCAACCGAATTGTGGCGCCCGGACTTGGCCTGACGCGGGAAACCGATGATGACGCCCGGGCCTCCGTCAACCGTTTCGGCAGCCAGCTTTTCGACCGCCTGCAGGCAGGCCTTCAGGAAGGCCGGCTTCAACACGAGATCCTCGGGCGGATAGCCGGAAATGAACAGTTCCGTCAGCAGCAGGAGATCGGCGCCCTGGCGCGCCGCGTCGGCACGCGCCTCGCGCGCCTTGGCCAGGTTTCCGGCGATGTCGCCCACCGTTGGATTGAGCTGGGCGACTGCGATGCGCAGGATCGAGGGAGCGGTCTTGTGAGCGGTCATGAGCGGGCCTGTCGGTCTTTTCTGAGCGATTGCGTCTGACTTTCGCAATGTTCTTTAGCGCAATCCGCGGGAAAATACCCACAGGCAATCGCCGACGGGCAAAAAAAACCGAAAAATTCTGTCTTTCCCGGTTCTTATGAACGACCGCTACAGCGCCCTCACGTCACGAAAAGCTGTTCTCAAACCCCGTTAAGAAACCATTCATCCCCTGTTCAAAATGACGGGCGTATGACAGTTACACGACACATTTATGAAACTGGAGAATACGTTGGCTAGTATCGATTCCGCTGTCGCGAGAGGTTCGCGCGTCTACGTCGATAGACCCGGCTTCACCGCACGGCACGCCAAGACGCTTGCGGCCACCCGCAGCGCATTGTTCTCTTTGTTCGTCGCGACCTCGCTGGTCTTCCTCGTCGAGCTGATCGTGCGTCAGTCGATGTCCGATGCGGTCGCCTATATACTCGACCCGACGCGCCCGGCGCTAACCACCGTCGGCGCATTTTTCCTGATCATGCTGGCCGTCGATGGCATTTTTGGTCGCGAGCACAAGTCGGCCGTGGTGATTGCGCCGCTTGCCATCATTCCCGCCGTCGTCTGCCAGCAGAAGCAGGTCTTCCTGTCCGATCCGCTTTATCCGACGGATTTCCTGTTCGGCCGTCAGATCATGGAACTGATGCCGGTGCTGGTGAAGGATCGCCCCTGGACCGCCATTGGTATCGCCGTCGGTCTTGTCGCTGCGGTCATCGCCATCGCTCTCCTGTTGCGTTTCGCCTGGCGGACCTTCCCGAAGCTGACGACGCGCGAGCGTGTTGCCCGTCTCGCTTTCGCGCTGCCGCTGCTTGTCGCCTTCTGGAACATCATGGATTACAACCAGTTCTCCTGGATCCGTGACCGCCTGAAGGTCATCCCCATCATGTGGGACCAGACGGAGAACTATAAGCACAACGGCTTTGCACTCGCCTTCGCCATCAACCTGCCCATGGCCAATGTCAGCGCGCCTGCCGGCTACATGGCCGACGCCATCGACCGCATTCCGGTGAAGCCGCTTCCGGCCGGCACGTCGCATCGCGGCAAGCCCGACGTGATCGTGCTGATGAGCGAGTCCTTCTGGGATCCGACGCGCCTGCCGAACGTCAAGCTCTCGCCCGATCCGATGCCGACGATCCGCGAGATGCAGTCGGGCAACGTGTTCTCGCCGGAATTCGGCGGCATGACCGCCAACGTCGAGTTCGAGGCGCTGACCGGTTTCTCCAACGCCTTCCTGCCCTATGGCAGCATTCCGTACCAGCAGTATATCCGCAACCCGATCCCGTCGCTCGCCACCTTCTTCCGTGGTGAAGGCTATGTCTCGCGCGCCATCCATCCCTTCCAGAGCTGGTTCTGGAACCGCACGGCGGTCTACAAGGCCTTCGGCTTCGACATGTTCAAGTCGGAAGAGAACATGCCGCCGATGCAGAAGCGTGGCATCTTCGCCTCGGACGAATCGCTGACCCACGAGATCATGCGTCAGGCCGACGCGATGGACGATCCGTTCTTCTTCTTCGCCGTCACGCTGCAGGGCCACGGCCCCTACGAGGCAAACCGGTACGCCAAGAACACCATCAAGGTCGAAGGTGACTTGCCGGAGGCGGATCGCCAGGTGCTCGCCACCTATGCCCAAGGCATCAAGGAGGCCGACGAGAGCCTGAAGATGCTGATGGACTGGGCCAAGAAGCGCGATCGCGAAACGATCATCGTGCTCTTCGGCGACCATCTGCCGCCGCTGAACACGGTCTATACCAACACCGGCTTCATGAAGGGCGTGACCGCGGAGCGCAAGGGTTCGAAGGACCAGATGAAGGCGCAGCATGAAACGCCACTCGTCGTCTGGTCGAACAAGACTGGCCCGAAGAAGAACGTCGGCACGATCAGCCCGGCCTTCCTCTCCTACCAGATCCTCAAGCAGTCCGGCTACGAGCACCCCTATTACACCGGCTTCCTCGGCAAGGTGTACGACCAGTATCGCGTCGTCGACCGCTACATGCTGATCCGCAAGAACGGCAAGGAAGTCGCCGAATGGTCGCGCCAGCCGAAGGTGCCCGCCCTTCTGCGCGACTACCGCTTCCTGCAGCACGACATGATGTTCGGAGACCGCTTCTCGACCGATCGGTTCTTCAAGTCGCACGCCGATCTCTTCGCCAGCGTCGAGGCCCACTGATCGAAGGGGCCGGAGCAGCCGTCAGCCGCTCCGGCCCCTCATTTTCCGGTGGTGCCTGATTTCCTTGCGACGCTGAAGCGCTAGATTGTCTCCGGCCAACTCCGGAGATCCCCATGGCGCATTTCAATGACATATCGAAGCAACTGTTCGGCAAGCCGCTGAGCGAACTCGGCGAAATCGAGCGCCGCATCCTGTCGCATGCCCGGGAACGGCGCACCCTTTCAACCGATTCCCACGCCGCCTTTAACGCCGGACTGACCTTCGGCGACAAGCTCGCCGACAACATTGCCCGCGTTGGCGGCTCCTGGAGCTTCATCGTCACGTTCTGCGGATTTCTCGTCTGCTGGGTCATCCTGAACTCGGTGCTGTTCGCCACCGGAGCATTCGACCCCTACCCCTACATCTTTCTCAACCTCGTGCTTTCCATGCTTGCCGCACTGCAGGCCCCGATCATCATGATGTCACAGAACCGCCAGGCTGAGCGCGACCGCTTCGCAGCGTCCAAGGACTACGAGGTCAACCTGAAGTCGGAAGTCGAACTGATCGCCCTGCACCACAAGGTCGATGACGTATTGCTGCGCGAGATCTCGGAATTGCGGGCGGACCTTGCAACGCTCAACCGCCAGCTTGAGCAGTACCGTTCGGCACCCGGGCACGACTGACCGAACATCCGAAAATTACAGATTCAGCCCCCGGCGCCCCGGGTGCAGCGCCGGCGCGTCGGTGCGATCGGGACGCCCGCGACACCCACGTAAGTCAAGGGCGATAACTAGCTCATTTTCATAAACACTAATTCAACCGTGAATACACGTTTTGCAACATCTGCGAAATCCGCACGGAATCAACAACTTATCGGAGTACGAAAAAATTAATATTTGAGGACCATCGTACGGGTGCAGGGACATTCGAAAGATACAGCAACGTGGGTACGCGGAGATGCTGCAATGTCCAACTTCAAGCGCCTTTTAGGCCGCCAAGACGGCGCCGCTGCAATCGAATTTGCAATCATAGCGCCACTCTTCTTCCTTTGCGTGCTGACCTTGATCGCCTACGGGATCTATCTCAGCGCGGCCCATTCCATACAGCAGATCGCCGCCGATGCCGCGCGCACAGCCATCGCCGGATTATCCGAAGGCGAGCGTGAACGCCTCGCGACCGACTACATCCGCCGCACCACGATGGATCAGGCCTTCATCAAATCCTCGCGCATGACCGTGACCGTCAAAGACGACGCCAGCAACGCCAACCAGTTCACCGTTCGCATCAATTACGACGCCGCCGACCTCCCGATTTTTAACCTTTTCACATTCGCAATGCCAAGCAGCCAGATCGAGCGCTTTGCAACCATACGCGTGGGAGGAGCCTGACATGTCGTGGAGATCAACGCACCTGTACACGCTGCTCCGATCGCGAGACGCCAATATCGGCATCTCCGCTGCACTGGTCATGCCACTGGTGATCGCCTCGATGGGGCTCGGCATCGACTACGGCTATCTCACCGTGCAGAAACGTGAAATGCAGTCGGCGGTCGACCTGGCCGCGATCGCCGCAGCCTCCAACATCTCGTCGGCCGAGAAGGCCGTGCTCAACTACTTCTCCAACAATGGCCTCAACTACGCCGTGGCCACACCGACCGGTCTGATGACGGTCGGTGGCAAGGTGCTGCCGCTGAGCGATGTCGGCACGGGCAAGGTGGATGGCGTGGCTAGCCTGACGCGCGGTCGCTACATCCCCGACCCTTCCGTCGAGGCTGGACAACGCTTCGTCAAGGACGCAACGCCGACCGATGCCGTGCAGGTGCTGCTCGAAAAGAAAGGCCAGATTTTCCTTGCTTCCATGTTCAGCGCCCCGCCGGACCTAAGCGTTATCGGCACGGCCGCCAGTTCCAAGATTGCCGCCTTTTCTGTCGGCTCGCGTCTCGCCAGCCTGAACGACGGGTTGTTGAACGCGATCCTCGGGCAAATGCTCGGTACGACCATCTCCCTCAAGGTCATGGATTATCAGGCGCTCATCGACGCCGACATCGACGTCCAGCCGTTCCTCAAGATCGTCGCGACAAAGCTGAACCTGACCGCCGCGTCCTATGAGGACGTGCTGAAGGCCAATCTGACCATGCCGCAGTTGCTGTCCTCTATGCGGCTCGTCCAGGGTCTTTCGGGTACGGTGACGGCCGCGCTCAAAAGCATCGAGCTTTCGACAGCAAACAACAAGAAGACCGTCACACTGGCGCATATCCTCAACCTTGATCCGAAAAAGAGCCTGCAGGTCAATGCCGGTTCCGATTGGGCCATGAAGATCAGCGCCTTGCAGATCGTCTCCGCGGCCGCAGCAATCGCCAATGGCCAGAACCAGATCGCGCTCAACGCCGTCACTGGACTTCCCGGCATCGCCTCCGCCAAGGTCAAGCTCGCGATCGGCGAGCCGCCGGTCCAGACGCCGAGCCATCGCCTCGGAACCCCGGGCGCAGCCGTACGCACCGCCCAGACGCGCCTCGCCGTCGAAGTCAACGTCGATGGCCTTGCAGCGCTCGCCGGCATGCGCATAAGGCTGCCGATCTACGTCGAACTTGCCTATTCCGAAGCGAAACTTGCCGATATTCGTTGCTACGGCGGCACCCCGGAGAACGCGGCAGTCAGCGTGGATGCCGTACCGGGCATTGCCGAGATCGCGATCGGCGACGTCGACCCGGCGGTCCTTTCGAACTTCTCGTCGGATGCCCGCGTGCAAAGGGCCCGCCTCGTCGATGCCCTTGTCGTGAAGATCGATGCCCTCGCTCATGTCGAAGCACAGAACCTCAAGGTCTCGCGCCTGAGCTTCAGCCCATCCGAGATTGCGGCTCGATCGATCAAGAGCGTCTCCACGAAGGATATTCTCACCTCCACGACCCAAACGCTGCTCAACAACCTCGACCTCAACATCCAGGTTCTGCTCCTCACGCTCGGCAGCCCGACGATCATCCAGCAGGCCCTTGCCCAGACCCTAAGTTCCGTCACCAAGCCGGTCGATGATCTCCTCTACAACCTGCTCCTGCTCGTCGGCGTGCGGGTTGGCGAGGCCGATGTGCGCGTCACCGGCGTCAAGTGCCAGCCGCCCGTGCTGGTACAGTGACGGAGACCCGGTAATCGTTCGGTGCGCGCCTGGCGGCTGAACGTCACGCGCCCCGTTTGAACAAAATCGGTTGTTCACACGTTATGAGCAAGCTACTTCTGCTATTTGGGGTTAGGCTGAGTGGCGGTTGACGACCGAGCAACTTGTAGTTCATGCATCGGGCGAGCCGCGCAAGCATCGGGGGTGTGCGCAGCAAATGCGTGTCGTGGCAGAGCATGAGGGCGTTGCGCAAGCTGGTGCACTTGCCTTTACCGCAGAGGATTTTCGCAATCATCCGAACTTCCGGGCGATCCTTCAGGCGAGCGCCCGCGATCTGATGTCGGTGTTTGACGTCTTCCCGCGGGTCGCCCGCCTCGTCGCCTCCCATCAGAAATGGACGCTGAGCCAAGCTGTCTACACGCTTCACCTCGAGCGTGATCCAGCCAATCCCGAGACGGGCATCACTACCGCGCGCCTGCTGAAGTTCATGCACGAGATGGGCGGCGCCAGCCGCAACACCGCCGCGGCCTTCATCGCCGAACTGCTGACCTACAAACTGCTGCGCGATGCCGATGGCGGTCGTGCCAGAAAGAAGGTGCGGCCGCTGGAGCCGACCGAGATCAGCGAAGGCGCGATGCTGCGCTGGTTCATGACCCAGATGGGCACACTCGACCGTTTCGATGGCAAGGGCCGCCTTCAGCGCGTCGAAGCGGATCGGACGATCTTCGACCGCGCCCAACCGATCGCCACCCGCCTGCTGCTCGCCGACCACCGTTGGAACGAGCCGCCGGAAGCGGTGGCCGCCTTCGTCTGGACCGAGTGCGGCGGCCTGCTGCTCGACGATCTCATGTCGCGGCCGCAAAGCCTCGATCCGGTCGACGGCAAGGTCTGGCTGGAAGCGAGCCTCTCGGAACTCGCCACGCACTACATGATCTCCAACACGCATATCAGGCGAATTTTCACCCGCGCCCAGGATGCGGGCCTGATAGGTCGCGCCGGCGAGGGCCAGCGCGGTCTGTTCTGGCTCGGCGAACGCCTGCTCGACGAATATTGTCAGTGGCAATCGGTCAAGATGGCTGGCCTTGCCAACGGCTTCGAGCAGGCGGTTCGGCAGGCAACGAGCACACCGGAGTGATCGCTCAGTTGCGTCCGGCCGCATATTGCGGCAAGTCGTCCGCGATCTCGTAGAAGTCTCCCTGGTCTTCGCAGAAGATGTGGTAGCCGCCCTTCAGCTCGGTCGGCTTCTCGAAGGCGCCAGCCAGGATCGAGGTATAGCCAAGCCCGTCCGCCTTCCAGAACAACGCCGATCCGCAATGCCGGCAGAAGCCGCGACTGGCGCTATCGCTTGCCCTATACCAGGTGACGTTCTCGCCCCCCTCCACCGCAAGGTCCTGATCCTCGACATTGGTCGCTGCGTAGTAGAGGCCGGTCTGCTTGCGGCACTGGCTGCAATGGCAATAGATCAGTTCGCGCAGCTCGCCACGCGCTGCAAAGCGCACTGCCCCGCAAAGGCAACTTCCATTGTGAATGTCCGGCATTGTCTCCCCCAAGGTCGCGATCATCTTGTTTCACACTGTCATGAGGTGGCTGCAGGCAAACGACCACACACGCCGCTTCCTGCTCCAGACACGAAAATGCCGGGCCAGCTTCCAGAGCCGACCCGGCATTGTCAAATTCAAAGCGCCTAAGCGAAGTTCAGAAAAGTTGAACGACGCCAGCGACTTAGATCAACCGTTGACCACCATTCTCTTCTCGTCGCGGCCGCCCTTCATGCGTTCTGCGAGCAGGAAAGCAAGCTCCAGCGCCTGGTCGGCGTTGAGGCGCGGATCGCAATGGGTGTGGTAACGGTCGGCAAGGTCGTCGCCGGAAAGCGCGCGGGCGCCGCCCGTGCATTCCGTCACGTCGTTGCCGGTCATCTCGATATGGATGCCGCCCGGATGCGTGCCTTCGGCGCGATGGATCTGGAAGAAGCTTTCGACTTCCGACAGGATCCGCTCGAACGGACGGGTCTTGTAGTTGTTGAGCGTGATGGTGTTGCCGTGCATCGGGTCGCAGGACCAGACGACCTTCTTGCCTTCGCGCTCGACCGCGCGGATGAGGCGCGGCAGATGTTCGGCCACCTTGTCATGGCCGAAGCGGCAGATGAGGGTCAGGCGTCCGGCTTCGTTGGCCGGGTTCAAGAGGTCGATCAGCTCGAGCAGGCCATCGGCCGTCAGCGAAGGACCGCACTTGAGACCGAGCGGGTTCTTGATGCCGCGGCAGTATTCGATGTGCGCATGGTCGGGCTGACGGGTACGGTCGCCGATCCAGATCATGTGGCCCGACGTCGCGTACCAGTCGCCCGAGGTCGAATCGACGCGCGTCAGCGCCTGCTCGTAGCCGAGCAGCAGCGCCTCGTGGCTGGTGAAGAAGTCGGTCTCGCGCAGGCTCGGATGGTTTTCCGAGGTGATACCGATCGCCTTCATGAAGTCCATGGTCTCGGAGATCCGGTCGGCGAGCTTGCGGTAGCGTTCCGCCTGCGGGCTGTCCTTGACGAAGCCGAGCATCCACTGGTGCACGTTGTCGAGGTTGGCATAGCCACCCATCGCAAAGGCGCGCAGAAGGTTCAGCGTCGCGGCCGACTGGCGGTAAGCCATGATCTGGCGTTCCGGGTTCGGGATACGCGCTTCCTCCGTGAACTCGATGCCGTTGATGATGTCGCCACGGTACGACGGCAGCGTCACGTCACCCTGCTTCTCAACGCCTGAAGAGCGCGGCTTGGCGAACTGGCCGGCGATGCGGCCGACCTTTACCACCGGCTGCTGCGCGCCGAAGGTCAGGACGACGGCCATCTGCAGGAAGGCGCGGAAGAAGTCGCGGATCGTATCGGCGCCGTGCTCGGCGAAGCTCTCGGCGCAGTCGCCGCCCTGCAGCAGGAAGCCGCGACCTTCGGCGACGTTGGCAAGGGCACTCTTCAAACGGCGCGCTTCGCCTGCAAACACCAGCGGCGGATACTTCGCGAGGCGCGCTTCGGTCGCCTCAAGCGCTGCCAGGTCCGGATAGTCCGGCACCTGCTGGATGGGTTTCTGCCGCCAGCTGTTTGGAGTCCAAGTCTGTGCCATTTCGATCACCTGTTGTCTGCCGCGGTTCTGTCCGCGCGGGTCGCGCCCTGACGGCCGAAGGCGGCCGCCCGGTATTCGGAAATTTCACTCACATCCGCGTGCCCTGCCCCGGACGCTGAGCCCGGCCTTGTGCCCACTCCAGGCGGAAACGCCGCGGAATGCGGGCTTATAGACGTTAAGGAAACGCTTGGAAAGCCATCCTACCAGAATTCATTGCTTTGCAGGACGTACAGGGCGCAAGGATATGTCCGGTCAGCGCACAATCTCGAAAAGCGAAGGCGGCGGCACGAAAGAATTATGCGCAGTTTCAACGAGATAGTGCCGCCAATTCGCTACCGCCACTGTCGTGCAGCGCGGTTGGCGACATAGGCAACAATCCGTTCATCGATCATGTCCAGCAGCTTTCGGCCCGCAGCGGCTGGCACTGATGCCCCAGAGTGCACCTGCGACCGGCGCGGCTGGGGCACGCGTCAGGCGCACTTGGCGCCTGCGCCGGCGCAACAGCAGGAACGACAGGATCGGCAGCACCCAGTGCAGCCCACGCCACTCCGGTCCGTCAAGCGGATCGTCAAAACTCTTGCACGGCCCCCGCCGGTGTTGGCATTGGAGCGTCGTCCACATGACTGCCCAGTGCTCAAGCATGTTCTCGCCTCCTTTGCCTTGGGACACCGGGAGACCTAATGTCTTCTCCTGGAGCGTTGTAGGCGCGGCACTGAAAGACGTCTTTCATCCGCGAACGGACGCAAACGAGACCGACCCGCGCTAGTAGGAGACGGTGACTGTCAAGGAGAGCATATGGCTGAGCCAGCCTGGGACGATCTGAAACTGTTTTATCATGTCGCGACCGAAGGCGGATTGAGCGGCGCCGCCACGCGGACAGGCTTGAGCGCGCCGACCATCGGCCGCCGCATGCTTGCGCTCGAACGCACGATCGGCCGGGCGCTCTTCATCCGCAGCCAGCAGGGCTACCGCCTCGCCCATGACGGCCAGATCCTGTTCGAACATGTCCGCGCCATGCAGAATGCCGCCGACAGCATCTCCGACTGGCACCGCGACGCATTCGCGCTGCCCATCGTCTCGGTCGCAGGCGATGCCTGGGTGGCCGGCTTCGTCGCCGACCATGCGATGGATATCCGCTCCTGGGGCGACGGCTTTCGCTTCTGCTGCAAGCATGCCCGTCGCGGCTTCGACTTGACCTTCAGAGAGGCCGACGTCGCCGTGCTCCATGAACAGCCCCGATCCGGCAATGTGGCTGTACGCCGCTCGGTGAACATCGCCTACGCCGTCTATCGCGCCGGCAACATGCCGGAGCGCGATGACTTTCCGTGGATCTCGATCGGTACGGAAGTTGCCGGCTCGCCGGCCGAGAAGTGGGTGTTTGAAAACCGCGAGCAGCAGATCCACACGTGGACCGACAGTCCCGCTTTCCTCGCGCGGCTGATCCGGAACGGCGCCGGGCGCGGCGTCCTGCCGGCCCTTGTTGGCGACGGCGATCCGCTCCTCAAACGCGAGGGCGGCTTGATCGAGAGCCTGACGCATCCGCTATGGATCGCGGCCAACGATGACGATCGCCGCCGCCCGGAAGTCCGGACGGTCATCGATCGCCTCGCCGACCTGTTCAAGCGCGAGGAAGCGCGGTTGGCAGGCGCATCCGCCTGAGGCAGTTAGATACGCTCGCCCTTGCGGATGCGGTAGGACGGCGAATACATCGTCACCAGTTCTTCCGCTGCCGTCGGGTGCACTGCCATGGTCCGGTCGAAATCGTCCTTGGTGCAGCCAGCCTTCAGCGAGATGCCCAGTAGCTGGGCCATTTCTCCGGCGTCGTGACCAAGGATGTGGGCACCGAGCACCTTGCGGTCGGCGGCGTTGACGATCAGCTTCATGATCATCTTTTCCCTGCGACCCGAAAGCGTCGCCTTCATCGGCCGGAATTCGGCGCGATAGACTTCCAGCTCGTCGAACCGGCGCCCGGCCTCCTCTTCCGTCAGGCCGACGGTGCCGATCTCGGGTTGCGAGAAGACGGCGGTGGCGATCAGGTCGTGATCCGGCGACACCGGATTGTTCTTGTACTCGGTCTCGATGAAGCACATGGCCTCGTGGATCGCGACCGGCGTCAGCTGAACGCGGTCGGTCACGTCGCCGAGCGCATAGATGCCCGGTGCGCTGGTGCGGGAGAAGGCGTCGACGACGATGGCGCCACGCTCATCGGTCTTGACGCCTGCGGCCTCCAGACCCAGACCCTTGGTGTTTGGCACGCGCCCGAGCGCCAGCATCACCTGGTCGGCAACGATCTCACCGTGCTTCTTTGTCTGTGCCACGCGCTTGCCGTCCGCGTTCAGGGCGACAGACTGGATGATGTCCTCGCACAGGATGCGAATGCCCTTCTCTTCCATCGCGGCATGCAGACCGCGGCGCAGGTCGTGGTCGAAGCGCGACAGGATCTCCTTGCCGCGGTAGATCAGTGTCGTTTCGACGCCGAGGCCGTGGAAGATGTTGGCGAATTCGACGGCGATGTAGCCGCCACCCGCAATCAGGATCGACTTAGGCAGTTCTGGGAGATCGAAGGCCTCGTTCGAGGAAATGCAGTGCTCGTGCCCCGGCAGGGCGTCGTGCGGCGTCGGATGACCGCCGACGGCGATGACGATCCGCTCGGCCGTGACGGTCTTGCCGCTGTCGAGCAGGCGAACCGTGTTGGGGCCGACGAGCTCGGCGCGCGTATGCAGGATTTCGGCGCCGGCATTGTTCAGGCCCTTCTGGTAGAGCCCTTCGAGCCGGGTGATTTCCTGTTCCTTGGCGGCAACCAGTTTCTTCCAGTCGAAGCGGCTCTGGCCGACCGACCAGCCAAAGCCGGCTGCGTCTTCGAAATGTTCGGAAAACTGCGACGCGTAAACATAGAGCTTCTTCGGCACGCAGCCGCGAATGACGCAGGTGCCGCCGTACCGAAACTCTTCTGCAATCGCCACCTTCTTACCGAGGCTTGCCGCCAGGCGGCCGCTTCTGACGCCGCCGGACCCGCCACCGATTACGAAGAGGTCATAGTCGAACGCGGGCATGGGCAGTCTCCTGAAAGCAAGCGGGCCGGAATGGCGAAATGGAAAGCGCGCCGAACGATCGTGCGTTCGGCAGCCGGTCACGGCCAGCCGATGGCCGCACCGCACGCACATATAGTGGTGCCCCCGGCCAAAAGAAAAGCCCGGATCTCTCCGGGCTCCTCGAAACGTGATGGACCTTGGACGGCGACGGTTATTGCGCCGGCGCCTGGACGGCGCCTTCGGCAGCCGGCTGCGTGCTGCCAACCTTGTCGTCGAGCGACTTGGTGGCTTCCTGGTTCAGGTCGCGGGAAACGCCCGCAGCCCAGATGTCGGCCGCCTTCAGCAGCTCGCGCGATGCGATCGGGCCGTCGTTCAGGAGCTTCTTGCCGGCAGCAGAGCCGTAGAATTCCGTGATCGCGTTCAGCTCTTCCAGCGTAAAGGTCTTGGCGTAGATCGTCGCGGCTTCGTTCTCGAGGTCTGCACGGCGGGCGGCAAGGGCCAACGCCTTGTCGTCAACCGTCGCGGTGATCAGTTCCTGATGGTTCGGCGATGCCTGGATCAGCGTGTTCTTCAGCCGTTCGGCAAGGTTCGGCAGAATGTTGTCGAAGCTGTTGGTCACGCCAAGCGCTGCGATCGTCGCGCGCGCTGCCTTGATCTGCTCTTCGGAGACGTCCTGGGCCTTAACCGCCGGAATCGATGCGGAAAGCAGAACCGCGGTGGCAGCGAATGTGCGGACAAGACCTGCGAGTTTGTTCATTTTTACCCTTGCTCCTGTGTTTGTCGCATGCTGCCCGGGCGATTGCCGCCGCCAGGCCCGCATGTGTGGAAACCTGTTGTCTTTACCGCTCCCAGCCCATTGCGGGCTGTCGGGAGCCGGCTCAGGACGCAGTCAGAATGCGTGCCTGTTCCGGCCCTGCAATGATTGCCAGCGACGCGATGCCAATGAAAAGCCCATGCTCGACGACGCCGGGAATGGCATTCAGCTCTCCCGCGAGCGCATCTGCATCAGGAATACGGCCAAAAGATGCATCGAGAATGAGGTGCCCGCCATCGGTCTTGAAGGCGCCGTCATGGGACTGACGCACGGCAATTTCGCCTGAAAGGCCGAGGCGCGATGCCAGCTTTTCAATGGCGATCCGGGTCGCAACCTGACCGAAGGGATTGATCTCGATCGGCAGCTTGAAGGCGCCGAGAACTTCGACGACCTTCGATTCGTCGGCGATCACGATCATTCGCTTGGAGGCGCTCGCAACGATCTTCTCGCGCAGCAGCGCGCCGCCGCCACCCTTGATCAGCCGCAGCCGGCCATCGACCTCGTCGGCACCGTCGATCGTCAGGTCCAGTTCCGGCAGTTCGTCGAGCGACTTCAACGGCACGCCGAGCTCAAGGCAAAGCCGCGCGGTACGCTCCGAGGTGGGCACACCTTCGATACGGAAGCCCGCGGCGACCTTTTCAGCCAGCAGACGGACAAATTCCTCAGCCGTGGAGCCCGTGCCGATGCCGAGGCGCATGCCGTCTTCGACATATTCCAGAGCCGCTGCTGCGGCTTTGATTTTCATTTCGCGGGCGTCCATGCGCCAGTCGCTCCCTTGTAATTCCGACGGACGGCTTTGCTGCAAACAGCGAACGGCCAGCCCGTTTTCCGCTGAGACACTTACACGCCCGGCGACGCAAACAAAAGTCAAAATGAAATTGCTGCCAAGGATTCCGGAGTACTTGGGATATGTACTCCCCATTGCATTTTGAGGTCACTTCGCCTACCCGAACTGCAATGTGTCCGGTGCCATGAGGTTTTTCGGTGTCATCCCCCATAGTCGTCTTCGATCTCGACGGAACGCTCGTCGATACCGCTCCGGACCTGGTCGCGAGCCTCAACCATGCGGTGACCCAGGCGGGCATCGCCCCGGTCGGCTATGCCGATCTGACCCATCTTGTCGGTCACGGCGCACGCGCCATGATCGAACGCACCTTCGCCCTTCGGCAAAAGCCGCTCACCGAAGACGTGCTCGAATGGCAGCTCAGGGAGTTCGTCGATTTTTACCACGGCTCGATGCCCGGCGATTCGCTCCCCTATCCGGGCCTCGTCGACGCCCTCGACCGCCTCTCCGGCGCCGGCTACAGGCTGGCGGTCTGCACCAACAAGCCGGAAAAGCTGGCAAAGCGCCTTCTCGAACGCCTGGGGCTGATCGAACGCTTCGCGGCGATTTCCGGTGGTGACACCTTCGAAGTGCGTAAGCCGGATGCCGAGCATCTGCTCAGGACTGTTGCCAATGCCGGCGGGTCAGCCGAGCGCTCGGTGATGGTCGGCGACAGCCTCAACGACTTCCTCGTCGCCCGCAATGCAGCGGTGCCGTCGATTGCGGTTCCCTTCGGCTACTCCGACGTTCCTGTCGAAAGCCTGGAACCGACGAAAATTATCAGCCACTTCGACGAGTTGACGCCGGAACTGGTCTCGGCGCTTCTCGAAGCCCGATGATGGAATAGAAAAAAGGCCGCTCGAAGCGGCCTTTTCCTTTTCGTGTGCCTTATCCTTCGGCTCTGCGGGCGCCCCGCGTCGCGTCGAAGGCGCGGTTCATGTACATGTCGCGCTCATAGACATCGTTGAAATACTCGACGACGCCGTCCTTGTTCGGCCAGGCCGTGAAATAGGCGACATAGACCGGCACCTTCGCCGGAACCTGCAGCGCCTTGTTGCGGCCGCCGGCGATCTCCTTGCCGACATCCTCGACGCTCGTACCGAGCACCGCAGCCGCCATCAGGCGCGGATCGGCGAGCCGCACGCAGCCGTGGCTGAGTGCCCGGTTGTCGCGCTTGAAGAAGCTCTTCGACGGGGTGTCGTGCATGTAGATCGCATGCGCGTTCGGGAACAGGATCTTCAGCTCGCCGAGCGCATTGTCACTGCTCGGCGGCTGGCGTACTGCGACCGAAGCGGTCGAGCCGTTCCAGTTGACCGATGCCGAGGGGACCGGGCGTCCACCGACCTCGACCTGATAGCCCATGCGATCGAGGTAGTTCGGGTCGCTCCTGAGCTTCGGCAGCATCTCGTTGACGATAATCGACTGCGGCACGCCCCAGTACGGATTGACCTCGACCGTCTGGATTTCGTCCTGGAAGAAGTAGGTCTGGTTCGTCTTCGAGCCGACGACGACGCGCATCGAGAACTGCTCGGCGCCCTGGTCGGTATAGGTCGCGGTGAACGCCGGCTGGTTGATGAAGACGTAGCGATTACCGAGACCGTCCGGCAGCCAGCGTGCCTGCTCCATGGCGATCTCGAGCTTGTTGATCTTGTTGGCGACGCTGTCGCCGCCCGTCAGGATACGCACCGACGCCTGGCCGACGACGCCGTCAGCCTTCAGCCCGTGCTCCTTCTGGAAAGCTTCGACCACAGTTACCAGTTCCGGCGTGTATTCCGGCGTTCCCTGGTAGGCGGCGAGAACCGCCGCGTGCTCGGACTTCAGCGCCTCCGATCCCTTGAGGCGAATACCGGCAATGATGTTGGCGAGCTCGGGATTGCTCTGGCCCGGCTTCAAGAGCGTGTCGGGCGCGATCTCTACGCGCTGCTCGGCGCCCGTTTCCGCCCTCAACTTCTCCAGCTCGACGGAAAGGGCCGCAAACTGCGCGCTCTTCGGGTTCTGGTCGTTGAGGAGCGTGGCGACGTCGCTGCTCGCAGACAGCTTGTCGAGAAGCGGGGCGAGTTCGACAGTCTTGCGCTTGAAGTCGTGGTAGCCGGAGATCTTGTTCGGATCGATACGGCCGCGCACTGTGTCCTGCGCATAGGTCAGCGTTGCCGCCGACAAAGCGATTTCGAACTGCAGCAGTTCCTTCTCCCGCGCGATCATGTCGCCGCGGTCGAAAGTGTCCGCCGGTACGGTAACGGCATAATCCTGCGGATCGAGGCCGACCTTGGCTGCGTCGGCGAGAACGGCGACTGCCGCCTTTGCCTTGGCATTCACGCCTTCAGCGCCGATCCAGATGTAATCCATGCGGGCACCGTAATGGGCTTCGACCGCCTTGGCGACATCGCCCGAAGCGCGCACGTTGATTTCCGGAAGGAACTGCCGCGCATCGGCGAGCGGCATGCGCAGCATCGGCGGCAGCGCATCGTTGCGCACGGATCCGGTAACGACCGGATCGAGCAGCTTGTCGGTCGAGATGCGACGCAGCGGCTCCGCCTTGTAGGTGTAATACTTCGGGCCTGTGACCTTCGGCAGCGGCTTGGCCGCATCCTGCTGCGGGTCGAGCATCGTACCCACGCCCGGCAGCGGCTGGGTCGGCTGGACCTGCTGAGCCTCGGTCTTTTTCCGGCCTGCCCGGATGAAATCGCCGAATGTGAAGGCCGAAGCCGGCCGCGCATCCATGGTCGCGATCGCACAGCCGCTCATGAGCGCCACGATCGCTGCCGTCTTAATTACTTTCATATGAAACTACGTCCCCGTATCGCGTTGTCGCCGAATTCGGCTGAAGCCAGATTCTCGCCACGCCCTCGTGCACTGAAAGTTATAGAAAAGGATGGTGAATGAAAAGGAAACGCGCCCGCGAACATCGACCTTGGATCTCCTTCTCCGCCCCAGCAAACGCCTCGATTCCATAACGTTCGAAAGGGGATAAAAATTTGATCCATATGGATTTTATTTTGGCAGAAGCTCATGGACCGGCTGAAGCGGCCAATCGGCGCCCGAAAAGAACGCAGCGCATGTGACCGAAACATCACAACGGCGCCCGCCGGCCGCAAGCGAGCGAATCACGTTCACTCAGGGCCGCCTTGTTGCACTGCACCGTTTCAAACGATTGTAGCATGGCAAGCCTCGCCACGCCCCTTTACAAGCTACAGCAAGCGGGGCAGAGAGAGGCCCGGCACCCTGGGGAGATGCGCCACCCGGCCCCTCGCCCAGGCTTCATGAACCGCATGATCAAGGCAGGTATCACGATGACATCGACGCGCACGGAAACAGATACGTTCGGCCCCATCGAAGTGGCAAACGACCGCTATTGGGGCGCCCAGGCCCAGCGCTCGCTCGGCAATTTCAAGATTGGTTGGGAAAAGCAGCCGGCCTCCATCGTCCGGGCGCTCGGCATCGTCAAGCAGGCAGCCGCCCGCACCAACCAGGCGCTTGGCCGGCTGGATTCGACCGTCGCCGATGCCATCGTCAAGGCGTCTCAGGAAGTGATCGACGGCAAGCTCAACGACCATTTCCCGCTCGTCGTGTGGCAGACCGGCTCCGGTACCCAGTCGAACATGAATGCCAACGAGGTCATCTCGAACCGCGCCATTGAGCTTTTGGGCGGCGTCATGGGCTCGAAGAAGCCGGTGCATCCGAACGACCACGTCAACATGAGCCAGTCGTCGAACGACACCTACCCGACGGCGATGCACATCGCCTGCGCGGAACGGGTGATCCATGACCTGCTGCCGGCACTGAAGCACCTGCACAAGGCGCTCGAAGCCAAGGTGAAGGCGTTCGACCACATCATCAAGATCGGCCGCACCCACACCCAGGACGCAACGCCGCTGACGCTCGGCCAGGAATTCTCCGGCTACGCCGCCCAGGTCGCCTCGTCGATCAAGCGCATCGAGATGACGCTTCCCGGTCTTTGCGAACTCGCCCAGGGCGGCACGGCCGTCGGTACCGGCCTTAACGCACCCATCGGCTTTGCCGAGAAGGTTGCCGAAGAGATCGCCAAGATCACCGGCATCGCGTTTACCTCGGCGCCGAACAAGTTCGAGGCGCTCGCCGCCCACGACTCCATGGTCTTCAGCCACGGCGCGATCAACGCGACGGCGGCCGCACTCTTCAAGATCGCCAATGACATCCGCTTCCTCGGCTCCGGCCCGCGCTCCGGTCTCGGCGAGCTGTCGCTGCCGGAAAACGAGCCTGGCTCGTCGATCATGCCCGGCAAGGTCAACCCGACCCAGTGCGAAGCGCTGACCCAGGTCTGCGTCCAGGTCTTCGGCAACCACGCGGCGCTCACCTTCGCCGGCAGCCAGGGCCATTTCGAGCTCAACGTCTTCAACCCGCTGATGGCCTACAACTTCCTGCAGTCGGTCCAACTGCTCGCCGATGCAGCCGTGTCCTTCACCGACAATTGCGTCGTCGGCATCGAGGCGCGCGAAGACAACATCAAGGCGGCACTCGACCGCTCGCTGATGCTGGTGACGGCACTCGCCCCGAAGATCGGCTACGACAACGCCGCCAAGATCGCCAAGACCGCGCACAAGAACGGCACGACGCTGCGTGAAGAAGCCGTCGGCGGCGGCTACGTGACGAACGAAGAGTTCGACGCGGTCGTCCGCCCGGAAACGATGATCAGCCCGGCCTGATCCATTCTGATACACTGCGGCGCCTCAACGGCGCCGCGGTCTGAAGTCGCAATCCCGCAACAAACCGGCCGAAAAAGCCGCAGACGATCAAGCGGCAGCACGCGACGGCGGCAAATATTAAGACTTCGCAAATCATTTGCCCCTAAAAATCATAACCCGTAAGCACTGATTAATATTAGGGGGTTTGCACATGCAAACGGCAAACTCGGGCAAATCGCAGACGCCCGATATCGCAGCGCAAGTGACCCATGCCATGCGCATGATGGGTGTCGCGCCAATCCCCCGCAACTACGAGCTCTATTACGAAGCCTATCTCGGCTCCAACCCACAGCTCTCCAAGGAGCTCGCAGCGCTCGGCAGCCGCGCGACCCAGGAAGAACTGGACGCGATCGGAGCGCAGTACTTCAGCCACATCCACCGCTCGAACGGCATCGAGCGCGCCCACACCACGCTTGCAGCCAAGCTTGCCGAACTCGTCACCCTTCTGAAGGACGAGCAATACGCGCTCGAGAACTACAACAAGGTTCTCGACGAAGCCTATGTCAACATCGTCAGCAAGAGCGCGTCCAGCGCCGACATCCTGCGCCATGCGATCGGCATCCTGACCGAGGCGACCGCCGAAACGATGAGCCAGGGCAAGGAACGCGTACAGACGGTCGTGCAGAAGTCCTTCGAGATGGAAGTCATCCGGCAGGAACTCGACGAGTACAAGCGCATCGCCAATACGGATTCGCTGACGCGTCTCGCCAACCGCCGTGCCTTCGACGACAATCTGGCCGCGGTCTACAACAACGACCACCTGAGAAACTATACCGGCCTGCTTGTTGCCGACATCGACCATTTCAAGAAGGTCAACGACACCTTCGGCCATCCGGTCGGTGACAAGATCCTGGCGACCGTCGGCGGCGTCCTTCGCGCCAATCTGCGCCGCGAGGCCTTCGTGGCGCGCACCGGCGGTGAGGAGTTCGCCATCATCCTTGGCGACAGCACCCAGGAAGAATGCCTGCAGATCGCCGATCGCATCCGCACGGTGCTCGCGGCAACGCCATTCCGGAACTCGAAGACGGGGGTCAATTACGGCCCGATCACGCTTTCGGTCGGCGTCTGCATGGCAACCGCTGCCGAGGATCCTGTCGATCTCTACAACAAGGCGGATATCGCGCTCTATTCGGCCAAGAATGGCGGACGCAACAAGACAGTTCTCTTCGAAGACGGCATGCGCAAGGAATCCGGCCGCAACTGGCTGATCTACCGCCGCTGACCCTTGTCACGTTCTGCAACTGACAATTGGCGCCCCTTTCGGGCGCCTTTGGCGTTAAAGCAGCGCGTTCCTTTGGAAACAGCCATTTTTCGCCACAACCGCTAGAACGGTTCTCAACGGGAAACTACCGCTTGAGGACAGGCGCGGACGGTTCCCACAACCGAGGGGAACCACCATGAAGACCATTCTCGCAGCCCTGATTGCCACCAGCTTCTTTACCGGCGCCGCCCCGTTGGCCATGGCCTCGGACGCCGCGCCGATCACCGTCGCCTCGCTCGACAGCGCCACCGTCAAGACCAGTTCGCTTCAGCTTCTTTCGAAAGGCAGCGCAAAGGCAAAAACCGCGCGCCGCAACATCAGCCAGTCGCCGATCCCGCGTGAACTGGTTGCCTTCAGCGAAGCCGCTGCCCCCGGCACGATCATCGTCGACAATTCCGAGCGCCGCCTCTACCACGTCCTCGGCGGCGGTGTTGCGGTCAAGTATGCCGTCAGCGTCGGTCGCAGCGGCTTCCTCTGGACCGGCACCAACACCGTGAGCCGCAAGGCCGAATGGCCGACCTGGGTGCCGCCGGAAAAAATGCGGGTGCGCGAGGCGAAAAAGGGCAAGATCCTGCCAGCCAGCATGAAGGGCGGCATCGACAACCCGCTCGGCGCCCGCGCCATGTATCTCGGATCCAGCATCTACCGCATTCACGGCACCAACCAGCCGTCGTCGATCGGGAAGGCGATGTCCTCGGGCTGCATCCGCATGGCCAATGAGGATGTCGAACACCTCTATGCCAGCGTCGAGATCGGCGCCACGGTCATCGTTCGCGATTGAGTTCGCAGCAAAACCACCAGTGAATACCGGCTAGCGGCCGCAGGCGTTGGCTCCTGCGGCCCGTGCAATCGCAATCAGCTCCGGCCGGTACTCAAAATGCATCGTATCGAAGTGGTACCAGCGGCCACCCCAGATGAAGCCGTGCCGCTCGAAAATCTGGACGATCTCAAGCGGATAGCGGTTGCGATAGCCGAGCTTTCCCTTGGCCTTCCCAGCCCAGCGCCAGTAATCGGCAAAGCCGGTGTTGAGATCGATCGCCGCACCGAAACTATGGACCGAAAGGGTCGCGGCTCCGGCAATCGTCCGCCAGTTGAAAGTGCCGGCGCTCGGGCTGAGATAGCGCCGGAGCTCCGGCTGCCGCGAAAGATCAGCAGCGACCGCCTTCAGGGCCTTTGCCGCTCCGTATTTCCCGGTCACCTGCAACCGTTCGCCGAACCAGTCGACCGTGACGAGGTCCCGCCTGACGGCCGCAGCGCTACCACCATAGAGCCGTTTCAGCAACGCATCGCTGCGGATGCGACCCGGATCGAAGTCTATGGCCGGCGGTTTCGCGCACGCACCCGGAGGATAGATCTGTGACAGGCTGTCCTCGATGTCGGCCGCGGCCAGCTTCTCGGCATGGCTCTTTTTCCTGCCGTCATCGATGTCGAGCGGTGCTCCGCCATCCCGCAGGATCAGCGCATTGCCATCGATCCGCTCGATAGCATCAGGGTAGGCTTTGGCCAGCAGGCTGAGTTTCTCTGACAGGCTTGGCTCGGCGTCTACCGCCGTGCTGCCCAAGAGCGCGAGGAGGAGTGCGTATATACCTGTCAGAGCTTGCCGCCGCACCGTCGCCTCCGCTCGCGCACACCGCCGAGATGGGCGACCGCAGCGGTCGCCCGGACGGCAGCCTACCACATGGTCTTGGCGGCGCGCTCGGGCCATTCTCGGTCATAGGTTTCGCGGTCGAAATCCGCCTTGGCGGCCTTCAGCAGCGTGCCCGGCGTCGGCAGCGTTGCCGGATCGAGGAAGCGTTCCGGGTTCCAGAGCTGCGCGCGCGTCACCGCACGGGCACATTGGAAATAGACTTCAACAATGGTCACAACAATCACGCTGCGCGGATGCTTGCCGTCGACCTCGAAACTCCCGGTCAAGTCGGGATCGATGCTGAGCACCGCCGTGCCGTTGATGCGCATGGTCGTGTTCGAGCCGGGGATCAGGAACATCAGCGCCACACGCGGATCGCGCACGATGTTTGCGAGCGAATCGACCCGATTGTTGCCGCGCCAGTCGGGAAGCATCACCGTCCTGTCGTCGGCGATCCGAACGACGCAATCGTCGTCACCGCGCGGCGAACAGTCGAGCCCTTCCGGCCCGACGGTCGCCAGCGCACAGAAGGGCGAAGCTTCGATCATCAGCCGATATTCTGCCGTCAGCGTCTTGGTGACCTTTGCCACCGAAGCTTCGCTGACACCGCCATAGAGCGCGTTGAGTTCCTCGACCGAGGTGATGATCGACATGCCGTCCTCCAATACCGAAAGATCTCCGGATCGCCGGCAGGGCGCGGATTGCGTTGCGATTCCGGAGGCTAAAGCGACCCTTCGACCGATAGCATGACAGCCTGATGACGACAGCAACGAAAAAGTGTCAGGCCGCGGCTTTTTGATCTTCCGCGTGTATGAAGGTATTGATCCGCGCGATCACCGGGGCGGCCGAAACGATGCGGCGATGGCCAAAGCCGTTTGCCCAGAACATCTCGACATTCGGCCCGGCGGCGGCGTAGCGGCGCGCGTGATCGGCCGCAACCTCCTTGTCGTCCTCGGCGTGGACGATCAGCGTCGGCACGGCGAGGACGCCGATGATCCGCGCGGCATCGAATTCCTCCAGGCGTTGGCCTGAGAGACGCTCAACCACACCTTCGAAGGCGGCCTGCGTCTTCGGTGTCAGGCGAAGAATTTTCCCGAAGCCCCTGAAAAGCCAGGTCATCTCGCTCGGCGCGCCGATCAGCACCAGCTTCTTGGCCACATGGCTGCGCACGTCACAGACGATGCCACCCGCCGCACAAGCCAGGCTGCCGCCGCCAAAGGAATGACCGACGCAGACGTCGAAATTGCCGAAGTGCCGCCAGGCGGCATCGATCGCCCTGACCGCCGCGGGCATGGTGAGTGTGCGCCCCGGAGAACCGCCATGCCCCGGCCAGTCGAGCGTCACCACTTCGGCGCCGCCTTTGACCAGGCCCTCGATCATCGCAGCCAGATAGTCGCTGCGCGATCCCCAGCCATGCACGAGGAGGATGCGCTTGGCGTTCGCCGCACCGCGCGGCGCTGCGAACCGCCGCGCCAGCACCCAGCCACCGGCGTAGGAAAGCGTCACCGGCTGCCCTTGGGCAATCACCGGCGCCGCGGCCGCGAGCGCCGCCTTTTCCTTGGCATTCTTCGGCTTGCGGCCGGGCGTGACGCTGAACAGCCGGAAGGCAAGCTGGCCCGCCGTCTCGGGTGAAAAGACGGCGACGCCTTTCAGCGCGTTGCGGATGACCTTGATCGCAAAGGATGCCATAGTGGGAATCTCTTTATATGTTCAATGCTGAACATAATTGTACAACGATGAACAAAAATCAAGTGACGAGCGAACATCATTTTCCCTGGGACCATCCCCGCTTTCGCAGCTGGATCGCAGTGGCGCGCGCCTGCCAGCTCATGCAGCAGACGGTGACGCGTGAAATCGCCCATCTCGACATCAAGCCGCCGCACCTCGATATCCTGATCAACCTCTACCGCTTCGACGGCATTTCGCAGCAGGAACTGGCACGCAAACTGCTGGTTGGCCGCTCCAACATGAGCATGCTGTTGCCGCAGCTGGAAAAGCGCGGCCTGATCCTGCGCCGCGGCGACGAGAAGGACAAACGGGTGCTCAGGCTGTCGCTGACCCCGGAGGGCCGGTCGCTGACCGAGGCCGCCATGGAGATCCATACGGCGCTGATCGAAAGATTGCTCGACGACGAGCCGATCGATGATTGCTTGGTGGTCGCCCGATCCATGGAACGGCTGATCGGCCTTCTCTTGAAGGAGGAAGGTGAGCTAGCCTGACGCGGGCGACTGCATGCCTTGGATCTCAAGCGGATCAAGCGACAGGAACATGCGGCAATCGCGGTGGGACGGCGACCGTTATGCGCCTGGAGGCAGGCGCGACGCGGCGGCAGTCAACGTGGCTTCTCGGCCTTGTCGCGCGACATGCCCTTGTCGGCCAGTTCCTGCTCGTAGGTGGCAAACAGGTCCGCGCCCTTTTCACCGAGCTCGTGCAGATAGCTCCAGGTGAAAATGCCGGTGTCGTGAAAGTCATCAAAGCCGATGCGTACCGCATAGTTGCCGGTCGGCTGGACCGAGATGATCTGCACGTTGCGCTTGCCTGGCACCGTCACCCGTTGGCCCGGCCCATGGCCCTGCACTTCGGCAGACGGCGAAAGCACCCGCAGCATCTCCGCCGAGAGATCGAAGGATGCGCCATTATTGAAGGTGACGACGAGCCGATGACGATCCTTGGAGACACGCAGTTCCGTCGGCCAAATTTCGCTCATATTGCCTGCTCCTGTTCGCGAACGGCAAACGCGATGCCGTCCATTCGCCGTGATCCGCTGAAGGTTCATCGCACCATGCTTGCTGAAACCTCCTATCCCTGAAGCGGCTTTGACTTCGGGACAAGTATGCACTAGCGCAGAAATCGGCTGGCGAGAATTACCCTGCTCTTCCGATCAACACTTTGCGACAGTATGCGCCTTGACGCGAGCAGGTTCGACGACGACATTGAAAGCGCTGGGAGAAAGACGTTTGAACACAGCCACGATAGATAGGTACGGCGCTGCGCCGCTAGAGCAGAATATTGCTCCGATGATCGACCCATTCGGCCGGGCGATCACCTATCTGCGCGTGTCCGTGACCGATCGCTGCGATTTCCGCTGCACCTATTGCATGGCGGAACACATGACCTTCCTGCCGAAGAAGGATCTGCTGACGCTTGAAGAATTACAGCGGCTCTGTTCCGCCTTCATCGCCAAGGGCGTGCGCAAGCTGCGGCTCACCGGCGGTGAACCGCTGGTGCGCAAGAACATCATGTTTCTGGTGCGCGAACTCGGCAAGGAGATCGATGCCGGTCGACTCGACGAACTGACGCTGACGACCAATGGCTCGCAACTGGCGAAATATGCGGCAGAGCTCGCCGACTGCGGCGTCAAGCGCATCAACGTCTCGCTCGACACGCTCGATCCGGCAAAATTCCATCACATTACCCGCTGGGGTGATCTCTCCAAGGTCATGGAAGGCATCGACGCGGCCCAGGCCGCCGGCCTCAAGATCAAGATCAACGCGGTGGCGCTGAAGGGTTTCAACGACGCCGAGATCCCGGATCTCATGTGCTGGGCCCACGGCCGCGGCATGGATCTGACGCTGATCGAAACCATGCCGATGGGCGAGATCGAGGAAGACCGCACCGACCACTACATGCCCCTCTCCGAGATGCGCCGGCAATTGGAAGAGAGATTCACCTTCTCCGATATTCCCTATCGCACCGGTGGCCCTGCCCGCTATCTCGAGGTCGCCGAAACCGGCGGACGGCTCGGCCTGATCACGCCGATGACGCATAACTTCTGCGAGAGCTGCAACCGCGTTCGCCTCACCTGCACCGGCACGCTCTACATGTGCCTCGGCCAGAACGATGCCGCTGACCTGCGCACTGCGCTCAGGGCCTCCGAAGACGATGCCTATCTGAGCCAGGTGATCGACGAAGCGATCGGCCGCAAGCCGAAGGGCCACGACTTCATCATCGACCGGGAGCACAATCGCCCGGCCGTCGCCCGCCACATGAGCGTCACCGGCGGCTGATCGTACTTTTCCTTGATTGGGAATCTACAGCGCCGCACGGCTTTTGCGTGGCGCAAGGTTCGCTGTGCACTTCGAACACCTACAGCTTTTGTCCGTAGTCGGCTGCGCCGTGAAGAACATGCGGGGCATGGCTGGCGCTTGAAATTTCCGGCAGGCGGCCCCTCTTCCGCCTGCCGGCATCTTCTCCCTCATCAGGGGAGAAGCGTGAGGAGAAATCGTCGTCCCCCTCACGGTATTCCACATCGATATGGGCAGAGCCCTTGCCGCGACCTCAGCCGAGGTCAGTCCATGCCGTTGGACAGGTCCCTCTCCCCGCCAGCGGGGAAAGGGTGATGATGAGGGCCAGCCGCCGGCGACAAAGGCCGCCAGGCCGGCCGGGATCAGGCAGCGTAGCTCCGACGCCGCTGCGCCTGCGCACCGATACCATCGGTGCCGGTCCGGAAACGCTCGATCTTTTCGTTGAGCATTTCCACCTGCCGGCGCAGGCCATGGATCTCGGCAGTATTCTCCTCGACCATGGCGGCGTTCTGCTGAGTGATCAGCTCGACCTCGTGCACGGCCGAGTTCACCTCGTTGAGGCCCGTGTACTGGTCGGCGGCCGAAGCCTCGATGTTGCTGACGAGGTCGTGGATCGTAGTGATGTGGCTGTTGATGACGGTGAGCGCATCGCCGGTTTCCTGCACCAGAGCCACGCCGCTCCTCACCTGTGCCGAACTCTCGGAGATCAGCCCCTTGATCTCGCGGGCAGCTCCTGCGCAACGCTGGGCAAGCTCGCGCACTTCCTGCGCCACGACGGCAAAGCCGCGGCCCGCCTCGCCTGCCCGCGCCGCCTCGACGCCGGCATTGAGAGCCAGAAGATTCGTCTGGAAGGCGATCTCGTCGATGACGCCGATGATCGTGCTGATCTTTTCAGACGAGCGGTTGATTTCTGCCATCGCGTCGATCGCCTTGGCGACCACCTGACCGGAATGCTTGGCATAGGAGTTGGTTTCGCCGACCGAAACCGTTGTCTTGCGGGCGCTGTCGGCCGTCGCACGGACGATCTCCGTCAATTGGCGAAGTGCCCGTGAGCTTTCCTCGAGCGCAGCAGCCTGCTGCTCGGTGCGGCGTGCCAGGTCGTCCGCCGATGATGCAAGGTTCCCGGTACCGCCGGTGATCTCGCCGGTGACGACGCGGACGTCGGCCAGCGTCGCCCTGAGCGCCTCCACCGCATTGTTGTAGGTACGGGCCATGATGACATAGTCGGCCGGCAGGTCTTCGGCCATGCCTTCCTCGAGGTTTCCGTCAGCGAGGGCTGCCAGAACATCCGAGAGCGCGTTCAGCGCCTGCATCTGCTCGGCTTCGATCCGGGCACGCTCTGCGGCGCGGCGCGCCTCCTCATCGGCTGACAGCGCGCGTGCGGCTTCGGCCTCGCGTCCCAGTCGCACGTTCTCGACGGCATTGTCGCGGAACACGGCGACCGAGCGCACCATGTCGCCGATTTCGTCGCCGCGGTTGCGGCCCTCGATGGCAACCTCGAGATCGCCATTGGCAAGCCGGGTCATCGTTTCGGTCACGCGCTTTAGCGGGCCGCGCAAAGTCTCGACCAACATCAGGCCGCCGATGATGGCAAGCAACGTGCCGGCAATCATGGCAACGATGGAGATATCGGCCGAACGCTGGCTGTCGACCTTGCCCGCTTCCTGCGCACTGCTGACGAAGCTTTCGAGCGTGGTGCTGGCCGTGGCCACGAGGGCCGAGGCTTCCGCCTTCGCTGCCTGCCAGCGACCGCCGACATCGATCAGCGCCGCAGTGCCCTTGTCGATATTGTCGAGCGAGGGGCCGAGCTTCGCCGGAAGATCGCGGAGCGCCGCGTTCTTGCCACCGAGTTCGCCGAGCTTGCCCGCCGTTTCGCGAACCGCCTGGAGGTCGGCCATGACCGGCTCGCGGCCCGCCGCATCGAGCTTGCGATGCAACTCGCTGATATGCAACCGCGTGCTGTCGAGCCCCTTGAAGGTGTCGCCCATCAGCGCGATCAGCGTCTTCAACTGCGAAATCTCGGCATCCATGCCGACGAAGCGCTTGGCCGCCGTGTCCGAATTCTTGGCGGCTTCCTTGGCGAAGTCCGCTTCATACTTGGAGAACTTGCTGAGGATCGGCACCAGCGCGTTCTTCTTCGCCTCGCTGTCTTCGGCACCGGCAAGGATCGCCTGAACCTTGAGCGCCTGCTCCTTCACTTCCGCAATCGGTGCCTGCACCTTTTCCGAGGCGATCTTTTCCGCCTCGTCGATCTGCTTCAGGAGATGCGGCAAGAGCTTGCCCGCCTGGTCAATCTTGGCGTCCGGATTGACGGCCATGGTTACCGGCAGGCGGAATTTCTTGATGCGCTCGGCAAGGCCCTGGTAGGCGGCGGCATCGAAGAGCAGCGCCTTGGCGAAGGCTTCCTTCTCACCGGATTCCTTGCGGATGATGTCGATCTGCTTGTAGGCGGTGTTGCCCTGCTCGGTCATGTCGGCAAGCGCCGCTTCGAGCGACGCCGTCACCTGGTCCCGTTCGAGCTTGGTCGCCCAGAGCTTGTCTGTCTGGCTGCGCATCGTGCCACCCAGCGCCAGCACCGAGGCGATCTCCGCCTTGTCCTGACCACGCGTCAGAAGGCCGTCGAGCGCTCTCACGCCGCTTTCCTGCTCGTCGATCTGGCCCGCGAGTGCCGTTTTCGTTTCCTCGCTCGGCGCATCGGCAAAGGCCTGCAGCGCGCTGCGGAGCGCCTGGAAATCCGAGAGGTTGTTGATGGTTTCCCGCGTCACGGTCATATGCCCGTTGAGCGTGCGAGCAGTGAAGAAGCCAATGAGACCAATACCGGCGATCAGCGCCACGAGCGGAACCACGAAAAGCAGAACCTTGGTGACGATCCGCAAGCGCTGCAGCAGGCGATCGATGAAAGACATTGCGCACCCCTGAATTATTCTTATGGGAAGCAGGCCCGCGCGGCGGCATTCTTGGTGGAAACACCGATGGGACGAATGCCATAGGCTCTCCCAAGCCCTTGGCAGACATCCCTGGAATGGCCACCCTGCAAGGTTAATTGCGGCGCCACCCCGCCGATCGCGTCATGCGAATGGATGCGGAATTGTGGCGACGATAGGCAGCGAAACTTAAGATTCCGCGAATAAGCTCATGTTCGCGAGCGGCGGTTTTACCAGCTGACTTCAGTCTTCCTGGCAGTTGACCCCGGCCTTTCTATTTGCGCTGAAAGAAAAAGCGACTGGCGCGTGCGAAGCCGTTTGCACAAGACCTCGGCCGATGCTTAAACATTGGGCGATCCCATCTCGTGGATTCGCCTCCCATCCGTCGACAGCGAAGCCCGCTCGCCGGCGCCGCAGGACAGCCAGCATGCACGCCTCCACCAATTTCCGTGGCATTCTTTTCATGTGCCTGGCGATGGTCACGTTCTCCTGCAACGACGCCCTGGTCAAATCCGTCACCGGTGCGATGAATGTGGGCCAGATCATCTTCGTGCGCGGGCTGCTGACCACGCTGATGGTCGTGCTCGCAGCCTGGCAGTTTCGCGCCTTTCGGCCGCTGCGCACCCTGATGAGGCCGGTGATCCTGCTGCGCATCGCGATGGAGGCACTGGCCTCGGTCACCTACATCTCCGCGCTTGGCCAGATCCCGCTCGCCAATGCCTCGGCGATCATGCAGGCGCTGCCTCTGGCGGTCACGCTCGGCGCCGCCCTCTTTCTCGGAGAACCGGTCGGCTGGCGGCGCTGGACGGCGATCATCGCCGGTTTCATCGGCGTGCTGATCGTGCTTCGCCCCGGTCCAGAGGGCTTCACGCCGGCGGCGCTGACCGTCGTCGCCTGTGTGTTCGTGACCGCGACACGCGATCTCTGTACGCGGCGCATCGGCCATGAGGTGCCCTCGCTCTACATCACCGTGTCCACCTCGCTCGTCACGACCATCGTCGGCGCCGTTCTCATCCAGCCGATGGGTGGCTGGCAGCCGATGTCGGCGACGACACTCAGTCACATCGCCGCCGCGAGCATCCTGTTGATGCTCGGTTACCAGACGATCGTGCTGGCAATGCGCGCTGGCGATATTTCTGTCATCGCGCCCTTCCGCTACACCAGCCTGATCTGGTCGATCGCGATCGGCATCTTCTTCTTTGCGGAAGTACCGGACACCTGGATGCTGGTCGGCGTTGCGGTCATCATCGGTTCGGGCCTCTACACCTTCTACCGCGAGACCTTGCGTGGCCGGAAAGCTGTTGCCCAGCGCTCGCTGACCGGCCCGCTGGAATAGGAGCCGCCCGATGCTGGACACGTCACCCCTGATCAGCACCCCCCTACCGGCCGTCATCCTCGCCGGCGGATTGTCGCGCCGTATGGGAAGCCCGAAGTCTCGCCTTTCCCTGGGTGGCAGCACGATGCTTGCGCGGATCATCGAGCGCCTTCGGCCCCAGGTTACGAATGTCGCGGTCAACCTCAATACCGAACCACCGGACGGGTCGATCGGCGACCTTGCCGTGATTGCCGACACGGTTCCAGGCTTTCTCGGGCCGCTCGCCGGCGTGCTGACGGCCATGCGCCATGTGGCGGCGAGCACGCCGAAAGCATCCCATGTCGTGGTCGTTCCGACCGACACGCCTTTCTTTCCGGACGACCTCGTCGCACGACTGATCGGCGCCCTGACCCGGCGTCAACAGATTGCCGTTGCGGCATCCGCCGGCCAGATGCATCCGCTGTTCGCACTCTGGCCAGTTGCGCTCGCGGACGATCTGGAGAGTTGGATGAAGAACGACCCGAAGCGGCGCGTCCGTGCCTTTATCGAACGCCATGCCTCGGTAACGGTCGATTTTCCGGTCATCATGACGTCGAAGGGTGCGTTTGATCCCTTCTTCAACGTCAACACGCCTGCGGATCTCACCGAGGCGGAGGAATGGTTGAATTTGTTCGAAGGTGGAAAAGCATGAGCGCGATGAAGATTTTCGGCATCGCCGGCTGGAAGAACTCCGGCAAGACCGGGCTGATGGTGCGGCTCGTCACGGAATTGACGCAGCGTGGCTATGTCGTTTCCACCGTCAAGCACGCGCACCACGATTTCGACATCGACAAGGTCGGCGCCGACAGCTACCGCCATCGCGAGGCCGGCGCCCATGAGGTGACGATCGTCTCCGGCACGCGTTTTGCCATCATGCATGAATTGCGCGGTGCACCGGAGCCTTCCTTCGAGGATATCCTTGCACGGCTTGCCCCTTGCGACCTCGTGCTCGTCGAAGGCTACAAACGCGAACCGATCCCGAAGATCGAAGCGCGACGCCTTGAATCGGCGAACCGCGAGCCACTGGCCCCCACTGATCCCCACATCTGCGCGATTGCGGCCGATCACCGGGTCGCTGACAGCGACCTTCCGGTCTTTGACCTCGACGACACCACGGCGATCGCCGATTTCGTCGAGAACGTCGTAAACCTGCAGCGCAAGGACACCTCTTCCTGACCAAAGAGCCAGGGGCCAGGGTCACGGCTTCTGGGCGTCGCGATACTCTTTCGGTAGCCCGTCGAGCAGTTGCTGCGCCTTCTGCATCCCTTGCGCAGCCGCCTTGGCATACCATTTCGCGGCAGCCGAAAGATCCTTCTCCACCCCGTCACCTCTGGCATAGGCGATGCCGAGATTGAACTGCGCGTCGGCATTTCCCTGTTCGGCGGCCTTGCGGAACCACCTGACGGCAGCCGCAGCGTCGATTTCAGCGCCGATACCACTGAGATAGGCCATGCCAAGTTGGTACTGCGCCAGGGCATAGCCCTGCTCGGCCGAAAGCTTGTAGAGCCGCGCCGCTTCCTTCACGTTCTTCTCGAGACCCTGGCCGTTGGCATACATGACCGCCAGGTTGAATTGCCCCTTGGGATCTCCGCGCTCTGCGAGCTTCAGGAACCAGTGGTGCGCTTCCGCGTAGTTTTCAGCAACGCCATCCCCCCTAAGATACATGACGCCGACATTCATCTGGGCCTGCGGATTGCCCTGCATTGCCGCCTTCAGGAACAACTCGAACGCCCGAGCCTTATCCTTCCTGACGCCGCGCCCCAGCATATGGAGGATCGCCAGATCCACCTGCGCCGAGGCCATGCCCGGTCGGCCGCCTTGCGGCACCAGGTCACCGCCTCCCGATCGTCGCGCCCGACGCCGAAGGCCCGCACGTAAACACCGCAGAGCAGGTTCTGCGCGTCCTTGTGGCCGGCGTCCGCCGCAGGCCGAAGCCAGCGAACGCCCTCCTTGGCATTGACCCGCCCGGCCTCATTGTTGAAATAGAGCCGGCCGGCATTCGCTTGGCCGTCAACATCTCCCTGCTCGGCCGCGCGCAGATACCAGCGCAGCGCTTCGGCCAGATTGCGTTCGACACCAGCCCCTTTCTCGTACATGAAGCCGAGATTGTACTGAGCGCGAGCCTCGCCGGCGATCGCGGTTCGCGACGTCCACCGATAGGCTTCCGCGTCATTCTTCAGCGTGCCGTTTCCTTGAAAATAGGCGATGGACAGATTGTGCATTGCCATGACCAGACCCTGGTCCGCCGCCTTCCTATACCATTCAAGGGCCGCGGCCGCATCGCGCGTCGTGCCGCGCCCCTCCTGAAGCAGGTAACCGAGGTTGTATTGGGCCAAGGCATACCCCTGTTCCGCTGCCAGCCGATAGTAGGCAACGGCCTGCGCGTCGTCCTTGGCGACACCAAACCCATTTTCGTAGTGGACCCCGAGATTGTATTGGGCGGCCGGTGTGTTCTGATCGGCGGCGAGACGGAACCAGCGCAGCGCCTCGGCATAGTTCTGCTTCACGCCATCGGCACCGTTGAAATAGATCGCACCAAGCAAGAACTGCGCTTTCGCGTTGCCCTTCTCGGCCGGCGTGCGATACCAGCCGATGGCCTTCATGACGTCGCGCGCAACGCCCTCGCCGGTCTGATAGCGCATGCCCACATCCACCTGCGCCTCGACATCGCCCGCTTCCGCACGCTCCTGCACCTGCTCGAACGGTGCCAATGCCGTGCCTGCGCCATCGGCACGCGCGGCCAAGCAAACCTGCAACAGCAACGCGACGACGAGCCCAAAGACGATACGTTTCATCCATCCCTCCAAGCCAGGCGCCTAGCGCCACCAGCCTATGGAGAGACTCCGGCAACGGAAAATGGATTTCGACAGACCGCTTCGACGCGTCGAGCAATGGCCTTTCATAGCCACGAAGCAAGCTGTATTTGGCCGCGCAATTCACCGCACTTGCAGAGCATGGAACGCCGCCATACTCTGAAAATGTCGGACGCCAAGGATGTCGTCCGGCACCGTCCACTCTCTGACGGATATTTTCAGCCGCTAGCCGCCAATGGCCGTCAATTCGTCGCGCCGACGGTCATTTCGTCCGGAATGTCGTTGAGACGGACGAAGCTGTAGCCCTTCGCCTTCAGATCGAGGATGCCCCGGGCGACGCCCGCGCCGGCGGAATGGGTCGGCTGGTTGATATGGGCGATGATGACGTCGCCGTCCTTGGCATTGCGGATGCGCTTCTCGGCGAGAGCGGCCCCGAGCAGCGAGCCGCCGTCGCCATTCACCGAATAGCCGGCGATGCGATAACCCATGGCACGGATCTGGCTCATCGACGAATGGCTGTATTTCGCCGTTGCGCCACGGAACCAGTGCGGTGCCGGAAGGCCGTGCGCCTCGATCGCCTTGGCGCCGCCATCGACTTCGGCCGCAACCGCCGCTTCCGAGCCGGCCGCCGCCAGACCATAGACCGAGACCTTCACGTCGATCGGCGGCACGTGCATGGCGCCGTGATCCTCGATTTCGAACAGGTCCGGATGCGCCTTCATCACCTCGACCACGAGCCCGTTGCGCTTCAGCCAGCGCGCGGTGACGAAGATCGTCGCTGGAATGCGGTTTTCGATCAGGGTTCCAAGGATACGCATGTCGGTCGCGCCGCTGCAGGCATCGAGCGTCAGCGCGACACGCGGCTGCGCACTCTTGCCAGCCGGATTGGACGGCAGCCGCAAATCCGGCTCTACGAGACCGGGCGCGGCGCTGGCCGATTGAGCGAGGGTGGTTGCGGCGAGAAACGCGAGGGCAAAGGCTTTCATGGCAATCCGGGGAGTGAAATGCTGAGAAGGAATATCAAACGACGGAAACCCGCCTTTTGCGAGGCGGGTTTCCGAGAGTTAACCGGGCAATCCTGCCCGGAGCTTGATCAGCGCTACGCGACTTTGATCAGCGCTGCGCGAAGGTTGCTTAGCGCTGCGCGACCGGGCGAACCAGCGGGGTCACGCGGCGAATGGTGACGCGACGGTTCTGCTGTTCGGCGTCCTCAGTGCGCACCTTCAGGAAGCGCTCACCGTAGCCCTGGGTGACCAGGTTTTCCGGCGGAATGCCGTAGACTTCGGTCAGCAGCGAAGCGACCGATTCGGCGCGCTTGTCCGAAAGCACGAGGTTCGAGCGATCGGAACCGACAGCGTCGGTGTGGCCTTCGATGAAGAAGGTTTCGCCCGGGTCCTTGGCCAGGACCTTCTCCATCGCCGCTGCGACCTTGCGCATGGTCTTGGCCTGCGACATCGACACCTCGGCACTGCCCGTCGGGAAAGTGATCGTGTCGAGGTCGACGCGGCGGACCTTGTCGCGCAGACGCGCGGAGTGACGGACCTCGTCCATCGTATAGACGCGTTCGACACGCTCCACTGGCGGCTCGGACAGGAACTCGTAGTAGTCACGGTCCGGATCGTCCGAAACGTCGGCGATATAGTCACGCACCGGGATGCGCAGGCGCATCGGCGGCAGTTCGTAGCCGACGTCGATTATAGCCGGGCGCGGACCTTCGTCGCGCTCAGGCGCATAGATCATCAGGTACTCATTGCCGTCGCGGTCAACACGCGAACGCTGCAGGATGTCGCCGTAACGGTTGTAGACGGTGACGATCCGGTAGCCGCCCGGACGCAGGATGGTTTCGCGGGTGCGGCCACGCGGAAGCTGGTCGTAGTAGGTCTCTTCCGCATCGTGGCGCAGGCGCGGACGGTCGTCGCCACGCACGAAGATCTGGTCGCCGACGCCGAGGATGACGCGGTTGTCGACCTGTTCGACCACCTTCACCTCGGTAATGTTGTTGGTGATGTTGTTGACGGTCGTGTTGTTGTTGATCACCGTGTTGTTGATGATCGTGTTGTTGACGATGTTGGTCGTCTCCGGAACCACGAACACCGGCGCCTCATCGACGCGCGTGCCCTTTTCGTTGAGGTTCGCCTCGATCTTCTGCGGCAGGTCGGCCGGGATTTCAGCAGCGATGGCAGCCTGGGCGGCCGCATCGTCAGCCGGCGGCGGCGCATCTTCTTCCTTGGCACGCAGCTCTTCACGCAGCTTCTGGCGCTCTTCGCGCGCCTGGTTGCCGCCGGTATTGTCCGCGTCCTTGTCGCTGTCGAGCACGGCCGCACCGTTTTCGACCGGCAGAACCACGGTCTCATCGGTCGCCGCCGGGTCTTCGGCGATCTTCACCTTTTCTTCTTCCGTGCGGGTATCGACCACTTCCGGAACTGGCTGCTGCACCTGCGGCTGCTGCTCGGCGGTGGCCGGCTGCTCGGTCCCTGGGACCACCTGGCCTTCACCGGTCTGCGGCTGCTCTGTGCCGGGCACAGGCTGGCCTTCGCCGGTCTGGGGTTGCTGCTCGGTGCCCGGCGCCGTTTCGCTCGGCGCAGGCTGCTCGCCTACATTCTGCTCCTCTGTGGTCGCAGGCTGTTCGGCTGCCTTGCCACCTTCCGGCGGGCATGCGGTGGATGCATCCTGACCTTCCGGCACGACGCAGGTGCCGGGCTGAGCCTGCTCGGCAGCCTTCTGCTCTTCTGCAGCCTTCTGTTCTTCGGCTGCCTTCTGCTGTTCAGCAGCCTGACGGGCAGCTTCGTCTTCCGCAGCCTTCTGCTCGTCGGCGGCCTTTTGCTCGTCGGCGGCCTTTTGCTCTTCTGCAGCCTTTTGCTCTTCAGCCGCCTTTTGCTCCTCAGCCGCCTTCTGTTGCTCAGCGGCCGCACGGGCTGCTTCTTCCTCGGCAGCCTTCTGCTGTTCAGCGGCCGCACGGGCAGCCTCTTCCTCGGCGGCCTTCTGCTGTTCGGCGGCTGCGCGGGCAGCCTCTTCCTCGGCAGCCTTCTGCTGTTCGGCGGCTGCGCGGGCAGCCTCTTCCTCGGCAGCCTTCTGCTGTTCGGCGGCTGCGCGGGCAGCCTCTTCCTCGGCAGCCTTCTGCTGTTCGGCGGCTGCGCGGGCAGCCTCTTCCTCGGCAGCCTTCTGCTGTTCAGCGGCCGCACGGGCAGCCTCTTCCTCGGCAGCCTTCTGCTGTTCAGCGGCCGCACGGGCAGCCTCTTCCTCAGCAGCCTTCTGTTGTTCGGCAGCCTGACGTGCTGCCTCCTCTTCAGCCTGACGCTGCTGCTGCAGCAGCAGCTCTTCGTCAGACTGACCGCCACCCTCCTGTGCAACCTCGAATGGCTTCATCAGGTTGTCGGCGACAGCGGGCGGAACCGCCACGGACACCGACAGCACCGGCAGCGCGACGGTTGCAAACAGTTTGGATCGAATCGACATTTGTCTTCCTTCCTCTTCTTGGGAGGTCCTGGTCCCGCATCTTCTTCCCGGTGTGTGACACGCCCAAGAATCGATGCGAACGCGAATACTCACGGGGCCTTGACCCAAGGTTCCGGCTTTTTTGTGTTGCCGGCGACACGCGCCGTCAAGTGCAATGCCCGAGCCGCGCGCCGGTTCCTTGACAAGGGCTAGCCGAGACAAGATTAACCGCCGCTGAACGCGCCGTTCATGTTCATTGCGCAGCCCGCCACCACAATCTGCGGTCGAAATCCTTTTCCCGGTGAGCAGCTTCGCTTTCCTGTTGATTTTTACAGGAAAAGAGTACGAATATCGCCGCAACCGGAGGCAAACGCTCCGGCAGAAATTGGCATCCGTGAAAAACAAAAAACCGGATGTCGACCAACAGAGAGGACTATCATGCGTATTTCCAAGCGGCTGGCAGCCGCCGCATCGGCTGCCGTTTTCGTGCTCATGGCAGGCTCGGCCATGGCCGACGGCGAAAAGGTCGTTATCGGCACGGAAGGCGCCTACCCGCCCTTCAACAACCTCGAAGCGGACGGCACGCTGACGGGCTTCGACATCGACATCGCCAAGGCACTGTGCGCGGAAATGAAGGCCGAATGCACCTTCGTCACGCAGGACTGGGACGGCATCATTCCGGCGCTGATCGCCAAGAAGTTCGACGCCATCATCGCCTCCATGTCGATCACTGCCGAGCGCAAGGAAAAGGTCGACTTCACCAACAAGTACTACAACACGCCGCCGGCAATCGTCGTGCCGAAGGATTCGCCGATCACCGAGGCAACCGAGGCAGCGCTTGCGGGCAAGACGCTCGGCGCGCAGGGCTCCACCACCCATTCCAACTATGCCGAAGCGCATATGAAGGGTGCTGAGATCAAGCTCTATCCGACCGCTGACGAGTACAAGCTCGATATCGCCAACGGCCGCATCGATGCCGTCATCGACGACGTCGTCGTGCTCTCCGAATGGCTGAAGTCGACAGACGGCGCCTGCTGCAAACTGCTCGGCACGCTGCCGATCGACCCGGTCATCAACGGCGAAGGCGCCGGCATTGCGGTTCGCAAGGGCGACGATGCGCTGCGCGAAAAGTTCAACAAGGCGATCGAAGCGATCCGCGCCAACGGCAAGTACAAGGAAATCAACGAAAAGTACTTCCCGTTCGACGTATATGGCAGCTGATTGACGGGATCCGGCGCGATTTCCTAGTGAATCATGCCGGAGAAACGTCAGTTCATGCGAAAAATGCAACGGCGGATGGCTTGCCCTTCCGCCGTTTTTGTTTGACAAGAGCCTAAAACAAAGCGCGATCGATACACACAAAAACGGCGCAAAGGGGAAACTTCTGACATGAGCGGGTTGTTTGCCGGCTTCTATTCCATCCTCTCCTGGATCGGATCGATCGTCGATCCATTCTGCGGCCCCGTCGGGGTCTTCACTTGGCTGGCGCCCGGCACCTTGCTGGCCTGCGGCGACACCGGCTGGGGCGATGATATCGCCTACGGCTTCGTGGTTACCGCGAGCCTGGCCATCGCCACGCTGCCCGTCGGTCTGCTGATCGGCTTTTTCATCGCTCTCGGAAAGCAGTCCGAAGAGCGCACTGTGCGGTTGGCCGCCAACATCTACACCACGATCTTCCGCGGCCTGCCCGAACTGCTGACGCTCTTCATCGTCTATTACGGTCTGCAGATCCTCGTTCAGCAGCTGCTGGCGACGCTCGGCTACGAGGGCCCGGTGGAGATCAACGCCTTCTTTGCCGGCATGATCGCGCTCGGCGTCGTGTTCTCCGCCTATTGCTCGGAAGTCCTGCTCTCGGCCTTCAAAGCCATTCCGCACGGTCAGTACGAGGCCGGCGACGCCCTTGGTTTCCATCGCGGCAGAACCATGCGGCTCATCGTCCTGCCGCAGCTGGTGCGCATCGCGCTGCCCGGTCTCGGCAATCTCTGGATGGCGCTGCTCAAGGACACCGCCCTCGTCTCCGTCGTGGGCCTGACCGACATCCTGCGCCAGACCGGCGTCGCCGCCCGCGTGACCAAGCAGGCCTTTGAATTCTACGGTGTCGCCTGCGTGCTCTTCCTGATCCTCGCGATGATTTCCTCGATCGTCTTTGCGAACCTGGAACGCTGGACCAAACGTGCGGAGATGGGCCGATGAGCGCAGTAGCAACGATGATCCCGCCGCAGGCCCCGCCTCCGGCTCCGCCGAAGCCCTATACGCTGACCCGCTTTGTCGGCAGCGTCGCGCTCGGCATCTGGCTGGCGCTTGGCGTCGGCATCTTCCTGACCGTCGTCGGCGGCTGGGATCCGGAGAAATTCGCGAAATACGGTCCGCGCTTCCTCAGCGGCCTCGGCGTGACACTGATGCTGGTCTCGATCTCGATCGTGCTGGGCGCCGCCCTGTCGCTGCCGATCGCGTTTGCCCGCATGTCGAAGAGCAAGCTCTGGTCGTGGCTCGCCTACGGCTATGTCTACTTCTTCCGCGGCACGCCGCTGCTCGCACAGCTCTTCCTCATCTATTACGGCCTCGGCAGTTTCCGCCCGCAGCTCGAAACGGTCGGTCTTTGGTGGTTCTTCCGCGACGCGTGGAACTGCGCGCTCTTCGCCTTCACGCTCAATACCGCGGCCTACCAGGCGGAAATCCTGCGTGGCGCAATCGAGAGCGTGCCGCGCGGCCAGCGTGAAGGTGCAGCCGCTCTCGGGCTGCCCGAGCGCGTCGCTTTCTGGAAGATCATCCTGCCGCAGGCGATGATCGTGGCGCTGCGCCCCTACGGCAACGAAATCATCCTGATGATCAAGGGCTCGGCGATCGTCGCGATCGTCACCGTCTTCGACCTGATGGGCGAAACCCGTTACGCCTTTTCCCGCACCTTCGACTTCCAGATGTATATCTGGGCAGCCCTTCTCTACCTGATCATGGTCGAGATCCTGCGCAACATCTGGAGCATACTGGAAGCGCGCCTGACCCGTCACCTCAAGCGCTAGTTCCGCAGATCGCCGACAAGGAAGGCTTGGCAGCACTCTCCATGAGATGCTGCCAAGCCTTTGTTATTTCTGACGAAAGTTTCATTTTGGGGCAAATATTAGCTCTTGATTAAGAAATCAAGAGTTTCATCATAGAGACCAACCTTTGCGAGAAGTGAGGTCCTGATGACAAACGAAATGGAACTGCAACTGAAGGGCTACGGCCTGACGACGGCCCAGATCCTCTACCGCATGCCGGACCATCCGACATTCCTGCAGACCTATATCTGGCAGCACTACGACCTGGCACCGGATTTTCCCGAGATGCGCAGCTTTCTGAAATTCTGGGAAGAAAAGCTGGATGGCCCACTCCATTCGGTGCGCTACGTCCACCGCAAGCTGATTTCGGCGACGGAATGGCGGGCACTGAAGGGCGAGCTTATTCTGCACTGAGGCGCCCACGAAAAGCGATGTGCCCGAGGTGGCCTTCGGTCAGACAGCCGGCGTAGCGATCGGCAAGCCTTGATTACCGCCATCGCTCAAGCGTTGCGGACCTTGCGGCCGATGTGCGCTCAAACATGCACCTCCCCATGCGCCAACTCCCCTTCGCGCGGCTCCCTGTGCAGCGAGCCGTAAAGCACCAACCCATAAAACAGAGCCACGCCAAGGATCACCGGCCAGCCGGGCAAAGGGCCGAGCGCGGCATTCTGCGCCACATCGGCCCAGGAGCGCACGTGACCGAAGGGCTCACCGTTGGCTGAGATCTTCGGTGAGGAAATCTTCAGCGCCCACGCGAGCAGCAGGATCAGATACATCCAGCAGTAATTGCGCTGCAGCCGCCGGCAGACCGCTTCGCGGTAGCTCATCAGAAAGGCCGGTTTGCGCAGGCTCTTGGCAATCGATGCGGCCCAGTTGAGGTTCTGCGTCCCGTCCGGCGCCAGGATCTGGGCGAAATATCCGCGTTCCAGCTGTCGCACGCGGGCACGGTAGACATCGAAGAAGCGGTAGCGCCGCGCCTCGATCAAGAGCAGCAGCGTGATCAAAAGCATCGCGAAAAGCAATACGCCGTGGTGTGACGATGGGGTCGACAGCGATACGGACAGCAAGGCCGCAACCACGGTGATCGCCCAATTCGACGTTCGGTCGATGCGGTCGCGCCAACCGGCCATCCGCCCCATTTCACCGCGATAGTAGTGCACCACCGCATTGATCTGCTCCTGCGACGTCTGCGGCAGCGGCGGGCCCTTCATTTCCTTGACCTCCGCGCTGATGATCAGCGGACCGAGCTCGGCGGACATCGGCATTCCTCCCGTCTTTTCTTATGCTTGCGATGATGACTCCTTTCCTCGCGCCGATAAATCCCGACCGCGTCGCAAGGCGCCGTTTTTCGTTCAAAAGGCCAATGAAGTCCTGTCTCTCGCCCGGATATCGCTCAATCCGCCGCGGTAAACGATCGCCGACGGCGATTGCCAAAGCGCCTCTGCAGACGTAAGAAGCGCCCATGACCCAGAAGAGCACGAAAATCGACGAGGAAGCGCTGGCGGAAGCCTATAACCGCGCCCTCTCCCTGGAAAAATCCGGCAACTTCGATGCCGCGGCGCAAGCCTATGCCGAAGTGCTGGCGCTCGACCCGGAAGACCACGGCGGCGCTGCCGTTCGCCTGGCTTCGATGGGACGCGGCGAGACGCCCGTGAAGGCGCCTGATGCCTATGTCGCCACCCTCTTCGATCAGCACGCCGAAGTGTTCGACAACGTGCTCGTCGACCAGCTCGGTTACTGCGTGCCGCTCCTTGTGCGCCAGCGACTGCAGGCGCTCGAACTCGGTCCGTTCGATCGTGTGCTCGATCTCGGCTGCGGCACGGGACTGACCGGCGGTGCGCTTCGCGACATGGCTGACGATATCACCGGCGTCGACCTCTCCGAAAACATGGTCGAGATCGCCCATGAGAAGGATCTCTACGAGACGCTCTACGTCGCCGAGGCGGTCGATTATCTCGACGACAACGATGACGAGCCGTTCAATGTGATCGTCGCAACCGACGTGCTCCCCTATATGGGCGCGCTCGAGGCGCTGTTCTTCGGCGCCGTCGACAATCTTGTGCCCGGTGGCCTGCTGATCTTCTCCAGCGAAACGCTGCCGGCTGAAACCTTCGCCGGACGCGATTTCATGGTCGGACCGCACCAGCGCTTCGCCCACGCCGAGAGCTATCTCCGCAACCGTCTCGCCGCCACCGGTTTCGAGATCGTCGAGGTCGGCGACATCACCGTGCGTTTGGAAGAAGGCGAACCGATCGCCGGCCATCTCGTGATCGCGCGCTTCAAGCCCTGAATGACCTTGTGCCGAGGGAGCATCTGATGATGCTCCCTTCGCTCTTTTCGCGATCCGCGCCATCAGTTACACCAGAGCGAAAGCAATGGGAGCATACTGAAAATGGCAAAGGTCGCATTCATCGGGCTCGGCGTAATGGGGTATCCCATGGCCGGCCACCTCAAGGTCCGCGGCGGACACGAACTGACGGTCTATAACCGCACCTTCGCCAAGGCCGAGAAATGGGCCGCCGAATTTGGCGGCCGCGCGGCGCGCACACCGGCGGAAGCCGCAGATGGCGCCGATTTCGTCTTCTCATGCGTCGGCAATGACGACGACCTGCGCTCGGTAACCACAGGCAAGGACGGCGCCTTCGAGACGCTGAAGGCCGATGCCGTCTTCATCGACAACACCACCGCTTCGGCCGAGGTCGCCCGCGAGCTTTACGAAGCCGCAGGGGCCCGCAACGCCCACTTCATCGATGCTCCGGTTTCCGGCGGCCAGGCGGGTGCCGAAAATGGCGTGCTGACGGTCATGTGCGGCGGTGACGAAGCGGCCTTCGACCGGGCAAAACCCGTCATCGAAGCCTTTGCCCGCATGGTCGGCCTGATGGGTCCGGCGGGTGCCGGGCAGATTACCAAGATGATCAACCAGATCTGCATCGCCGGCCTCGTCCAGGGGCTCGCCGAAGGCATTCACTTCGGCAAGAAGGCCGGGCTCGACATCGAGAAGGTGGTCGACGTCATCTCCAAGGGAGCTGCCGGCTCCTGGCAGATGGAAAACCGCCACAAGACGATGAATGCCGGCAAGTACGATTTCGGCTTTGCTGTCGACTGGATGCGCAAGGATCTCGACATCGTGCTCGCTGAAGCCCGCCGCAACGGCGCCAAGCTGCCGGTGACGGCTCTGGTCGATCAGTTCTACGGCGACGTACAGGAAATGGGCGGCAACCGCTGGGATACGTCCTCGCTGCTTGCCCGCCTCGAAAAATGAGCCTCGGCCCATCCTCGACCGCAGACGAGATCATCGCGCACCTGCGGTCGCTCGGATCTGACGACAATCTCGCCGGCATGGCGCGCTTCGGCATCGTCACCGAAGCCGCCCTCGGCCTCTCCAATGTCGAGCTCCACAAGGTGACGCGGCAAGTGAAGACCGATCACCGCCGCGCGCTCGAACTCTGGCAGTCCGGCATCCGTGAGGCGCGCATCCTCGCCGCCTTTCACCGCCGATCCGAAAGCGCTGACGCTGGAAGAGGCGCGCCGTTGGGCCGACGGCTGCAATTCCTGGGAGGTCGTCGACACCGTTGCCGACCTTTTCGTCGCCGCCCGCTTCGAGCGCGAGCTGATCAGGGAATTTTCGGCCGACGAACGTGAATTCGTCCGCCGCATCGCCTTTGCTATGATTGCGACCGCTGCGGTCCACCTGAAGAAGGAACCGGATGCGACGCTCCTTGCCTGGCTGTCGCTGATCGAGCGGCACGCAGGCGACGAGCGAAACTTCGTCAAGAAGGCAGTCAATTGGGCGCTGAGGCAGATCGGCAAGCGCAACGCTTCATGCCACGGTCCGGCGCTGGCGCTCGCCGAACGCCTGGCTGAAAGCACAAACCGCGCCGCCCGCTGGACGGGCAAGGACGCGGTTCGCGAACTCAGCAGTGACAAGGTGCTCGAGCGGCTCGGTCTTCATCAAAGCCAAGCGCACTAGCGAGGTCTCAATCCTCGGCGGATTTCGCCTGGTCGATCACCATATAGTCGAGCGGAAGCTCGGTCGTGTACTTGATCTGCTCCATGGCGAAGGCGGAAGAGACGTCGCGGATCTCGATCTTGGCGATCATGCGCTTGTAGAAGGCGTCGTAGGCAGCAATGTCGGGAACGACCACGCGCAGAAGATAGTCGACGTCGCCGCTCATGCGGTAGAATTCGACGACCTCGGGAAACTCCGACACCACCTCGGAGAAGCGGCGAAGCCATTCCATCGAGTGCGAATTCGTGCGGATCGACACGAACACCGTGACCTTGGTGTTGATCTTCACCGGGTCGAGGAGCGCGACACGGCGGCGGATGACGCCGTCCTCTTCCATCTTCTGGATGCGCCGCCAGCACGGCGTGGTCGAAAGCCCCACCTTCTTGGCAAGGTCGGCAACGGCCAGCGTGGAATCCTCCTGCAGCAGGCGCAGGATTTTGCGGTCTAGGCGGTCCATGGAAGTCCCTCTCGAATTATTTTTCCCTCTATAGCGCGAAATTGGTGAAGATAAAGAAAATTGTTTCAGGACGCGAGCATGACCACCCGCTCCCGCAGGAATGGCAGCACATCGGCCTCGAACCACGGATTGCGCTTCAGCCAGCCGGTATTGCGCCAACTCGGATGCGGCAGCGGCAGGATGGCGGGATCCGCATTGCGCAGCGCGTAACGCCGCCAGTCCTTCACCGTATCCGTCATCGATTTCGGACAGTCCGGCCCGATATGCCAGCGCTGCGCATAATGCCCGATCGCCAGCACCAGCTCGACCTGCGGCATCTGATCCATCACCCGCCGCCGCCAGAGCGGCGCACATTCCCGGCGGGGTGGCAAGTCGCTGCCATGGGCATCGTAGCCCGGAAAGCAGAAACCCATCGGCACGATCGCGAATTTCGCCGCATCATAGAAGGTCTCGCGGTCCACCCCCAGCCATTGGCGGAGCCGATCGCCGGATGCATCGTTGAACGGCAACCCGCTGTCGTGCACACGAAGCCCGGGCGCCTGCCCGGCGATCAGGATGCGTGCTGCGGTCGAAATCACCGCAACCGGCCGCGGCTCATGTGGCAGACGGTCATCATTACCGCGCAGCGGACTGTCGCGACAGATGCGGCAGGCGGCAATTTCCGCCCTCAGCCGCTCCAGATCTCGGAAATCGTGCTCAGGCATCGCCGATACCCGCAAACAAGGCGGTCAGCCGCTCCATGAGCCAGCGCCTTATGGTTTCGAGCCAGCCATCGACCAGATGCGGCCCCTCGTCCGGATGGCCATTCGTGCGGCGCCATTCCTGCGGCGTCGTGAACGTGCCGGCCCAGATGCCGCGCCGCTCCTTCTCTGCCTGCGCCTCTTCCGCCTGATAGCGTCCGTAGCTCACCGCATACCCGGAGAGCACCATCTCACGGCCGACGTCACGCCCGCCCGCCTCGCATGTGCCGAGGTCGCGACCATATCGGTCACGGCCATGAAAACGGCAGCGGACATCGCCGGCGGAAACCTGCTCCCGCAGGCGATCGCGCGCCTGGCGGCCGCAATCCCAGGCCTCGTCGTCGCGCACGCAGCTCTGGTCGAGTTCCGGCGCATCGATCCCCTCGATGCGGATGCGCTTGCCGCCCAGGCGGAGACTGTCACCATCGCTCACGGACGCCGCTCCCCGCGCTTCCCCGGTTGCCGCGCGCTCCCCCACGGGCAGCTTGTCGGCGCAATAGGCGACGATCGAAAGCAGCAGAAGGAAGATCCATCCCCCGAGCATGCCGCCGCGGCCGGCCGGTCGTGACCGGCCCGAAGAACCTCCGCCGCGTCCGCCGGTGAAGCGGTATCTCGCCCGACCCGGTTTCACGTTTCTTGTACCTCTATCGCTTCGCGCGTTCCCATCAAGCGCGGAATGAAATTAGAAACATGCACGATTCCATAAACTTAGAGGTGGAATCTCATGCGCTGGCTGCCGTTTTGGCGAAAAGACACGACTGCGCCACAATGGTTGTCGAATCCTTCACGCACGGCAGCAACTTCTTAAGGATTGCTCACTAGACTGCAAGGCAACCACAACCTTCGCATAAGAGCATGAGTATCGCCGCCAGCACCTCGACAGATAAGAACATTGTCGACAAGTCGCGAAACCATCGAAACAAGGCCGTTTCGAGGACGGTCCGCGCGACGCGAGAGCGGCTGCAAACTGGCTCGTCCGTGCCTTCGGGCTTCGATCGCGAAATGCTCAATCTTTACATCGATTCGGCGTTGCACAATGCCATCGCCATACCGGTGCTCGTCGCCCTGATTGCTGCCGTCGGGGTCTATCTTTCCGGCAATCTCGCCATCATCCTCTGGGCCCTCATGACCCTTTCGGCGCATGCGGTGACGCTCGTGCTGGCGAGGAAGGCGCACAAGAAGGACATCAGTACCGAAAAGGTCCCGGTCTGGCGCCGGCGCTTCCTGCTCGGTCAGGTGCTGATTGGCCTCTGCTGGGCAGCTTTCGTTGCGCAGGATTGCTCGTCGTGCGGCGATGTCCGCTTCGGCTTCTTCGAAGGCACTGCCCTCTTGTTCGCGCTCGCGGCCACGGCCATGGGCACATTTCTGTTGCGTAATGCCTTGCTCTGCACCTTCACGCCCGTGGTCGCCGCATTGGCCTTCGTCTCGCTGACGACCGGCAATCCAATCTATATCGGCCTTACGGGCATCATCTCGCTGGCGCTGCTCTTCCTGGTGTTCATGACCGATCGCATGAACCGGGCCAATGTCCACATTCTCTCGGTTCAATCGGAAAAGGACGACCTGATCGCCGAACTCGAAGTGGCAAAATCGATGTCGGACGAAGCACGACGCCGCGCAGAGGAAGCAAACCTCGCCAAATCACGCTTCCTGGCATCCATGTCGCACGAACTGCGCACGCCACTGAACGCCATTCTTGGCTTCTCCGAGGTGATGTCGACGGAGGTCCTCGGTCCGCTGAGTAACCCGACCTACAAGGAATACACCAACGATATCCATCGTTCCGGCGAGCATCTGCTGAACCTGATCAACGAGATCCTCGACCTGTCGCGTATCGAAGCCGGCCGCTACGACCTGAACGAAGATGCCGTCAGCCTCGTCGAGATCGCCGAGGACTGCGTCGGCATGGTGCAACTGAGGGCGCGCGCCAAGAACATCACCATCCACTCGCAGTTCGAACTTGGCATGCCCTCGGTCTGGGTCGACGAGAAGGCAATGCGCCAGGTCATCCTCAATCTGCTGTCGAATGCCGTGAAGTTCACCAATGCGGGCGGCGAAGTCACCTTCAAGGTCGGCTGGACGGCCGGCGGCGGACAATATCTCTCGATCAAGGACAACGGCCCAGGCATCCCCGAAGAGGAAATCCCGATCGTTCTGTCGGCCTTCGGTCAGGGCTCGATCGCCATCAAGAGCGCCGAGCAGGGTACCGGCCTCGGCCTGCCCATCGTCCAGGCCATTCTCGCCAAGCACAACGGCGAATTCATCCTGCGCTCCAAACTCCGGGAAGGCACCGAGGCGATTGCCATCCTGCCGGCCCGTCGCGTGCTCGAAAGCCTGCCGGCGGTCGAGGACGTGGCAGCGCCGATCCGTCGTCGCAAGAGTTTCGCCTGATCCATGTTCATCGAAACGCAACGCTTGCGGCTTCGGCCCTGGGAGCCGCGCGACGTCATGCCGTTTGCGGCCGCCAATGCCGATCCGGAGGTGCGCCGCTACTATTTTCCCGACGTACTGACGCCGGAAGAGACTGCGGCAATGATCGCCGACTGCGACTGGCACCTCAGCAGACACGGCTTCGGATTTGTGGCCGTCGAGCGCAAGGCTGACGGAGCGTTCATCGGTGGTCTCGGTCTTTCGTATGCCGGAGTCGAGATCCCCGGCGGCCCGCATGTCGAAATCGGCTGGATCCTCGCCCGCCCCTACTGGCGGCAGGGATATGCGCTCGAAGCGGCGAGCGCCTGCCTGCACCATGCCTGGTCGAAACTCGGACTTGCCGAAGTCATCGGCTATACCTCACGCATCAACCAACCATCCCGCGCGCTGATGGAAAAGCTCGGCATGCGCTCGGATCCGATGGAGGCTTTCGATGACGTGACGGTGCCCGAGGGCAATCCGCTGCGTCCGCACGTGCTCTATCGGATCGCGCCGAACGACCGGCGGTAGCGGATCAATTCAAGAAGCCGTCGAAAATCACGACGTAGCCGGCGTAGACGCCATTGGCGATGATCAGGCAGAGGCAGGCGAAGGAGCCGAGGTCCTTGGCGTTCTTGCCCATTTCCGAGATTTCCGGCGAAACGCGGTCGACGATCTCCTCGATCGCCGTGTTGATCGCCTCAAAGGCCATCATCAGGAGAAACAGGATCGCCATCGCCACATACTGGAAGAACGTCGCGCCGACGATGACGAAGGCAACCATGGCGATGCCGAAGGCGATCAGTTCATGGCGGAAAGCAGCCTCGCTGATCAGCCGTTTCGCGCCACCCAGCGAATAGCTGGCTGCAGCGAAGAGATGCCGAATGCCGGTCTGCTTCTCGACGGGACCCGTCTGTCCAATGCGGTGTGTGGTGTTCTTGGCGTCCATTTCTTCTCGACAGGGCTTGAAACTGCGCTTGCTTCGACATCGTGAATGAGGCGAATGCAAGGCGTTTCCCGGTTGCAGGCACCCAAGACTATAGCTAGGGCGCGCATCTGCGCTTTGGATAGGCGAGAAGGACGCAGCCATCAAGGCCCGCCGCACGGTGCATTGGCGCGCGCGACAGGCTTTGGACAGAAATCGGCCGGGCTTCCTGCGGAACCCGGCCCTATCTTCGTTATTCCTTGTTGCTGACGCCAGCCTGCGCGAAGGTCGCCATGCCGCTGTGGCAGGCGGCCGCGGCCTTGACGATCCCGGCGGCAAGGGCGGCGCCCGTGCCCTCACCGAGCCGCATGCCGAGCGCCAGAAGCGGCGTCTTGCCGAGCTTGTCGATCGCCCGGATATGGCCGGGCTCGCCTGAGACGTGGCCGATCAGGCAGTGATCGAGCGCTGACGGATTGGCAGCCTTCAAAATAGAAGCCGCCGCGGTCGCCACATAGCCGTCGATGATGACGGGCACCTTCTGGACGCGGGCGGCAAGGATGGCCCCTGCCATTGCCGCGATCTCACGGCCGCCAAGGCGACGCATCAGTTCGAGCGGATCGGAAAGGTGATCGCGATGCAGCGCCACCGCCTTCTCGACAGCCGCGATCTTGCGCTTCAAGACCTCACCTTCTGAACCGGTACCCGGACCGACCCACTCCTCGGCCGTGCCACCATAGAGGCCGAGATTGATCGCGGCCGCGATGGTGGTGTTGCCGATGCCCATTTCGCCGATGCACAGCAGATCCGTGCCGCCGGCGATCGCTTCCATGCCGAAGGCCATGGTGGCGGCGCAGTCCCGCTCGGAGAGCGCCGCTTCCTCGGTGATGTCACCGGTCGGGTATTCGAGCGCCAGGTCGAAGACCTTGAGGCCGAGGTCGTGGCTGACGCAGATCTGGTTGATCGCAGCGCCACCGGCGGCGAAGTTCTCGACCATCTGCGCGGTGACGGACGACGGGAACGGGGTGACGCCCTGACGGGTGACGCCATGGTTCCCGGCAAAGATCGCCACCAGCGGCCGGTTGACCGCCGGCGCCTTGCCGGTCCAGGCGGCGAGCCAGAAGGCGATTTCTTCGAGACGACCAAGCGCGCCCGGCGGCTTCGTCAGCTGTGCGTCCCGCTCGCGCGCCGCGACCAGCGCTGCCGCATCCGGCCCCGGCAGGTTGCGCAACAATTCGCGGAAATCATCAAACGGCAGGCCGCTGGCACTCATGCTGGGAATCCTTGCATATCGTGAATCTACGCTCCTCATAGAGGGCGTCGAATATTCGGGCAACGGCATTTGCGCCAATCCGCGTCGCCGGCGCATGATCGACCGTCAGGTGGACGATTCGACGCACTGTGGTTTTGGATGCTCACCCTGCTCTCACTTGCGGGCGCCGGTGACATCTGCGATTGCGGCTGAAGGCCGGATCTTTGGAGGGGCCATGGGCTTTCTGGGCGATTTCTGTGACGACGTGGCGCGCTCGATCGGCTTCCTGAGCCGCATTCCGATGCCGGCACGCCACTTCGTCGGATATGACGGGCGGCTGAACCGGGCCGTGCGCGCCTTCCCGCTCGCTGGCATCGTCATCGTCCTGCCCGCTGCCGCCGCCGCCAGCGCGATGATCGCGCTGCAGGTGAGTTCGCTTTTTGCCGCCTTCGTCGTCGTCGCGCTCCAGGCGCTGCTGACCGGCGCGCTGCACGAGGATGGGCTTGGCGATACCGCCGACGGTTTCGGCGGCGGACGCGACCGCGACGCGGCGCTCGCGATCATGAAGGACAGCCGCATCGGCACCTATGCCGCCGTCGCGCTCATTCTTTCCTTCGGCCTCCGGGTCTCGGCGCTTGCCTCCATCCTGCCGCTGTTCACGCCGCTCGGCGCCGGCATGGCGGTCCTTGGCGCCGCTGCGCTCAGCCGCGCCGCCATGGTCTGGCACTGGTCCAGCCTGCCGCCAGCGCGCAGCGGCGGTGTTGCGGCGTCCGCCGGCGAGCCGGATCCGGGCGCTTCCCGCTTCGCCCTCGCCTTCGGTCTTCTCGCAACGATGCTGCTCTTCTATTTCGCCAAGGTCCCGGCCCTCGGCCTGATCGCGACGCTCGGCGCCTTCTTCACTGCCGTCAAAGGCTTCGGCCGGCTCGCGGCCGCCAAGATCGGCGGGCACACCGGCGACACGATCGGCGCCACGCAGCAGCTTACGGAAATCGCCGTGCTCGGTGCCCTTGCGCTGACGGTTTGAAAGATCGATATAATCCGGGAAAAACTGGGCAACGCCATGGAATCTCCCTGCATTCTCGTCTGTTCCATCGACGACAAGACCGGCTACTGTTTCGGCTGTGGCCGAACGCGCGACGAGATCGGCCGCTGGACCCTCTATACCGATGCCGAACGTCGCAGCATCATGACGGTACTTCCCGCCCGCCTTGAAACCGTCGAACGTAAGCCCCGGCGCGAGACCCGCCGCAACCGCATGGCGAGGGAACGCGGAGAAGCATGACCCGTCTCGCCATCCTGCTCTCGATCCTGGCCATTGGCCTCATCCTGTTGATCGTCAACCACGATGCCGGCCGCACCATGGGCCTTGCCAACGACGATTTCGGTCGCCTTGTGTCGCTCGGTGCCATCGCCACGCTGATCGGCGCCGGGGTCCTGCAAAGCCGCCGCCGTTTCGGTGAAGGGCTGCGCCAGGTCGCCATCTGGCTCCTCATCACACTCGCCCTCGTATCCGCCTATGTCTATCGCTTCGAACTGCAGAGCTTCGGCAATCGCCTGCTCGCCGGCCTCGTCCCCGGTCGCGCGACCGTGATCACCGACAGCGAGGGCCAGCAGGAAGTGGTGCTGCACAAGATGCTGAACGGCCACTTTGAAACCGGTGCCACCGTCAACGGCAAGGATATCAACATGCTGGTCGATACCGGCGCCAGCAGCATCGCACTGACCTACGAGGATGCCGAACGGATCGGCCTCGACCCGGAAAACCTCAGCTACATCGTCACCGTCATGACCGCCAACGGACGGGCACAGGCAGCACCGGTCATGCTCGAGGAAATCTCCGTCGGCCCGATCACCCGCCGCAACATCGGCGCGACGGTGGCCGCCAAGGGGCGGCTCGACCAGAGCCTGCTCGGCATGAGCTTCCTGTCGACGCTGGAGATGCTGCAGATGCGCACCGACGAGCTGCGCCTGCGCGACTGAGCCACAGGCGCCAGAGCAAACCGCAGCGGCGGCCCGCCCTCAGTTTCTCAGCCGGTAGCCGGTGCGGAAGATCCAGGCGAGGATCGACATGCAGGCCGTCAGGAAGGCGATGATGATCACCGCGCTGAAGATCGGGTTGACGTCGGAAACCTCGAAGAAGCTCCAGCGGAAGCCGCTGATCAGGTAAAGCACCGGATTGAAGTGGCTGACCGCCTGCCAGAAGGGCGGCAGCATCTTGATCGAATAGAAGCTGCCACCAAGAAAGACGAGCGGCGGGATCACCAGCATCGGGATCAGGTTCAACTGCTCGAAGTCCTTGGCCCAGATGCCGATGATGAACCCGAACAGGCTGAAGGAAATCGCCGTCAGAACGAAGAAGAAGACCATCACGAACGGATGCGCGATCGTCAGGTCGACGAACAGCGAGGCCGTCAAAAGGATGATCGTGCCGATCATCAGCCCCTTGGTCGCCGCCGCCCCGACATATCCAAGCACGATCTCGACCATCGAGACCGGCGAGGACAGAACCTCATAGATCGTACCGGTGAATTTCGGGAAATAGATGCCGAAGGAACCGTTGCCGATGCACTGCGTCAGAAGCGTCAGCATCATCAGGCCGGGGGTGATGAAGGCGCCGTAGGAAACGCCGTCGATTTCCTGGATACGCCCGCCGATCGCGGCGCCGAAGACGATGAAATAGAGAGACGTGGAGATGACGGGCGACACCACGCTCTGCAACAGCGTGCGGCGGGTGCGGGCCATCTCGAAGAAATAGATCGACTTGATCGCCTCGATGTTCATCGCCCTGCCCCCACGATTTCGACGAAGATGTCTTCCAGCGAGCTCTGCCGCGTGGAAATGTCCTTGAGCCGGATACCAGCTTCGGCGAGCGCCGCCAAAAGTGTGGTGATGCCGGTGCGTTCGGCGCTCGTATCGTAATCGTAGATCAGACAGTGCCCATCGGCCTCGAGCGTCAGATTGTAGCTCGACAGTTCTTCCGGAACGCCATCCAGCGGATGGGCGAGATCGACACGCAACTGCTTGCGCCCGAGCTTCAACATCAGCGCTGCCTTGTCCTCGACCAGCAGGATCTCGCCGCCGTTGATGACGCCGATGCGGTCGGCAATCTCCTCCGCCTCTTCGATGTAATGCGTCGTCAGGATGATGGTGACGCCGGAAGCGCGCAGCCGCTCGACGACGTCCCACATGCTCTTGCGCAGGTTGACGTCGACACCGGCGGTCGGCTCGTCCAGGAAGAGGACCCGCGGTTCGTGCGACAGCGCCTTGGCGATCAGCACGCGCCGCTTCATGCCGCCCGAGAGCTCGCGCAGCATGTTGTCCTTCTTGTCCCAGAGCGACAGATCCTTCAGCACCTTCTCGATATGGGCGGGGTTCGGCTTCCTGCCGTGCAGGCCGCGGGAAAAGGAGACCGTGTTCCACACGGTTTCGAAAGCGTCGGTGGTCAGTTCCTGCGGCACGAGCCCGATCATCGCGCGCGTCTCGCGGAACTCGCGCACCACGTCATGGCCGCCGACCGTCACCGTTCCGCCGCTCGGATTGACGATGCCGCAGATGATCGAGATCAGCGTCGTCTTGCCGGCGCCGTTTGGTCCGAGCAGCGCCAGGATCTCGCCGTCCTCGATATCCAGGCTGACGCCCTTCAGCGCCTGAAAGCCGGAGGCATAGGTCTTCGACAGATTGGAAACGGAAACGATAGGCGCCATGAAGCTGATCCGGATGCGGGGGGACAAGTCGGCAGGTTTCGCCTATATGGGGCAACTGAATGCGATTTGCATCCTACCGGATGGAAAAAACGGGGTGACGCTTCGTCAATGCGGCTGCGACAGACGCGCACCCGCCTCCGTGCCGCCGCCCGTTCGCGACGGTCGGTGCGCCACCAGCCGGTCATGGATGAGCATCCCGAAAACCATCGCCGCCACGAAGAGCATCGTCGGCGGCAAACCGAGCGACAGCGAAGCGAGCGCCGGGCCCGGGCAGAGTCCCACCAGCCCCCAGCCGACACCGAAGATTGCCGCGCCGACAATCAGTCGCCTGTCGATGACCTGATTGTCCGGCAAATGGAAGGTTTCGTCGAACAAAGGATGCTTCAGCCGCCGCGTCAGCACGACACCAAGCGCAGAAACAAAGACAGCGCCGCCGAGCACAAAGGCAAGGCTCGGGTTCCAGTTGCCGGTGATATCCAGAAACGCCCGCACGCGCGCGGGGTCGAGCATGCCGGACAGCGAAAGACCGAAGCCGAACACGAGGCCGGAGAGAAGCGTTGCCGCGAGGCGAAAGAAGCCGCTGTTCATCCGAGCAAACCCATGACAAGGACCGTGACGATCGCCGCGGCCATGAAGGTAGCAACCGCGGCAATCGACCGCCGCGACAGCCTCGCAAGGCCAACGACGCCATGGCCACTGGTGCAGCCGGAGCCCATGCGCGACCCAAAGCCGACCAGCAGCCCGCCGGCCACCAGCAGCGGCCAGGAGGACGTGACAGTCACCACCGGCCAGGCGCCGAAGACGAGACGAAAAAGCAGCGGCCCCGCCATCAGCCCCAATATAAACAACGCGCCGGTGGAGGCCTGTACGCCCTGCAGCAGACGCCCGGCGATACCGCTGATCCCGGCCACCCGGCCGTTGGCAACCATCAGGATCGCTGCCGAAAGGCCGATCAACAGCCCGCCCGACAGCGCATTCCCGTATTCATTCATGTTTTCGAACCATCCCGACAGAAGATTTGATAGAGCGCACCAACCAGACGCGCCACCTTGTCGTGGCTAAGCCGATAGAACACCTGCTTGGCCTGCCGACGCGTCGAGACAATGCCGGCATCGCGCAACACGGTCAATTGCTGCGAGAGGGTCGGCTGGCGAATGCCCAGGCTCTCTTCGAGTGCCGCCACCGAGTGCTCACCCTCCAGCAAGGCGCTCACGATCAGCAGTCTGTTTCGGTTGGCGAGAGTTCTCAGTATCTTTGAAACTTCGGCGGCGTGCACGGCCATATCCGTACGCACCCCCGGAAATTGCATAACAGTTCCCATAGCTTCCTCCTGTCGTTGCCCAAGGAGTGAGTGGAGCCCCAATGCTTGCTGCGGTTATGCTGACTACTATCCGTGATTGTTCTACGAAGTAATATAATATCGTAATACTTATTAATAAACCAGACGAAACATGACAGCGCGATCGGCGCTAGTGCCCCTTACCTGTCGGTTTGCTGTCAAATCATATAGAAAATTCAGGTCGTTACAACGCGGCTGCTACAAGGGCCAAAACGCCATATTTGGGGCAACCGCGCGGAAGATTCAGGTCAGGCATAAAACTTCTGGTGTAGTGACCCGAAATGGGAAGCTGCAATGATGCTTACCGGGGGCATCGGCCCCAGCGCCTGCGCCGGAATTTCGACACCGGCCTGGCGCCGGCCGAACCCAGAGATCAACCATTATCCGGCGAGCGATCTCCAAATGAATCGTCGTCAGTCCCGTTCCCCAATCCCGTTCCGTTGTCACGAAACGGTGATGGTCTTCGAGCAATTTGCTCGCGCGGCGCGCTATCGCCCTTTTGATTTGCGCTCGTGATTTGCACGCCGGAGCCTCCCCCTTTTGCTCCGGTTGTTGGGCCGGCCTCCCCGCCGGCCTCTTTTTTGCCCGCCTGCGATTTCGCAGACGGCAGCAGGAAGGCGCGCACCCAGGTCAGTCGCAGTGACGATAGCCGGTCTTGCGGGTTCTCAGATCGAAGTGGAAATGGTCCTTGTGGAACGGGTCGCTGCCCGGTCCGAGCACGGTGTTGAAGTATTTGCAGCTATCGGAGCGAACGGCCTTCAACAGCCCCTTTTCACGGAAGGCGAAAAAGCCCGGCTTGCGGACGTCGATTTCCTTACCGTTCTTCAGCACGAACTTGCCGACATCGATGGCGTTGCCGCGCGCATGTTCGGACATCGGGTTGCCGCGGCGGGAATTCATCGTGCGGCAGGAATAGCCGCCGAGCGGCTTGATGGTCTTTACGCCAGACCAGTAGCGGTAGCGCGACGATGGCGCGAGCTCGTACTTCACCCACTTGGCGAAGGCCTCCGTCACCTCGCAGTTAAGCTTGACCGCCGGCTTCACGCCGATGCCGCCGGAGAGACCGCTGAGTTCGATCGGATAGTCGATCCCGCAGGAAGGCCCGTTACTGATGCGCGGAATATCGCGGAACTGGACGCCGAGCTTTCTCAAGCGCTGACGGCAGGCGATCTCCGAGCCCGGCATTTCACCGGTGTAGTCGGGCGTCGACATAGGGTTGCGTACGCGCGGCAGCATGGCGACCTGCTGCGGTTCCTGCGCCCGCTGCATTGCGCGCTGCGCTTCCATGGCACGGGCACGCTGCGCCTCTTCGGCCGCAGCCTTCTCGGGAGAAAGCGGCGGCAGGTCCGGATCATAGCCAAGGTTCGCCTCATCCGCGGGCGCAGCTCCGGATGCCCCGCCGAGCTGGCGCACATTGTCTTCGCCGATGCCGTCGACCACCGGCTGGCTGGAATTACCCTCGGCGATCTCGTTGCTCTGCTCCTGCGCCAGGCCGACGACCGGCTGCTCGACGCCGAGCATGGCATCCATGTTGACGCCTTCATCGGGGATGGCCGTAGAACCCGCATTCGCCGGCTGCGCACCGGAGGAGACCGCCTCGTCACTATCGATCATCGGCAGCGAGCGCCGCGTTTGTCGAGGCGCCGCCTGCGCAGGAGAAATATAATCGGGATTGCCGCTGCCCATCGAAGCCGATGTGGTAGCGGGATAGGCAGCCACTTCTTCCTGCGGCACCGCGTCGACCGGGACCGGCCCGATCGAACCGACCCGGGAGCCGCCATCGATACGACTGGGCGGCGATAGCGCGTCATCGGTCGAACAGGCGACAAGCGATAGTGACAGAACGAGTGCTGTCAGCGGGCGATGGAGACGAGTGACATACGCCATACCGAACTGCGCCTTCCTCAAGACGGCCAGCAGACCGCCATTCATTACCCCGCCGCCCCCCGCAACGGCGCGCCAACCGGCACGCAATGATCGCTGCAGCACTCGCAAGTGCTGCCTTTCGCCTGTGTCGCAAACCGGGCACAGCAATCGAAAGGCCAGACTTCGCAGGCATTTTATTCAAATACGGTAAACGAAGCCTTGCGGCCGATACCCGCGATCGAGGGTGGCGGGCTTACCGTTCTGGCTGACTGCCGACAACAAAAGGCCCGCGTCCTTGCCGGACGCGGGCCTCCTTTATCGATTGTCGATCCGCTTGATGTCAGCGGCACTCGCCGCGATGCACGATCCGGAAGCCCGCGCCACCAGCCTCGCAGGCGTTCGAGAAGGTTTCCATCCGCCCGCCGCGCTGGCCGCAGACCGGCGCGAATTCGCGGGTGCAGAACTGCCCTTCCGAGGGGCGATCGTCGCCGCGACGGCATTCGCCGCTGCCGATGACCTGGAAGCCCTCAGCGCGGGCCTGGCAGGCGTTGGGGAAGGTCTGCGTGTTGCGGCCACGCTGGCCGCAGACCGGCATGTACTCCATGGTGCAGGCCTGCGGCGGGCGCACCGGCGGGCGGTTGTCCGGACGGCACTCGCCGCGATGGATGACGTTGAAGCCGTCGGCACGGGCCTGGCAGGAGTTCGAGAAGGTGCGCATGCGATTGCCGCGCTCACCGCAAACCGGCGCGTATTCCATCGTACAAACCGGCGGACGGATCGGCCGCGGCCCCGGGCGCGGCTCGTCGACGACGACGGTACAGGCCGAGAGAACGCCAAGCGCCAGCATCAGCACGGCGATCGGGCGCGTCAGAAGAAGTTTGAGAAGTGCCATGGATGTCCCCTCTTGTGCATGTTTCCTTCAATCGTGCCGATTAAAGGACAAAAACATGCAAAAATTCAAAGTGCTACAGCGGCCTTTTGCGCGTCCGACAGGACGCGCGGCGCTGTAGTGCAGCGGTCGGCAACCGGAACGACGCCCCGTCAAACACCTCCCGCTTCTCGCGTATCTATCCCCAGCCACGATCAGGTCAAGACGGAGATAATCGTCGTGCACGGTAACCGGAGGCGAGAGCGGCAGATAGGCCACAATCGTTGTCACAGGATTGCGATCACGGGCGCCCCATCGTTGCGACGACGCAGCAATCGAAGCCCGCGAGCGTGTCCGGTTTAGCTGGCTGACGAATGCTGGCGGCCTCAGATGAGCTTGACGCTTATCGTCGTCACTTCGCTCGCGATCGTTTTCAGCGCATCGAGAAACGGCACGTTCCCCTTCCCAGTCCGCAACCCCGACAATTCGTCGGAGTTCGAGAAGACGAGCGCGACATCGCCCGGCCACCCCGGTCCACCGCCCTCAAGGGCATCCCAGAACGCATCGAGGTTGCAGCCGAACATCCCGGCCCCTTCCGGCTCCGCGACATCGAGATAGCGCTGCCAGAATTCGGCGGCCGAGCGGATGCCTGTACAATCGATAACAACTTTCTTCATGTCCCGACCATGGCCACTGCTTGCAACGACAGTCAACTTTCCGACCATCGCGCACGCCACTTTGCGCAGGGCATAAGCATGGGAAAAGCGCACGATCGGCATAGCGCGAAAAACTCGCGCGGCACGCCGCGCGGGTTTAACAAGGACTGCAAGGCTTGCGCTCAGGCGGCGCGGCCGTAACCTGCGTGCGACGCCGAACTCTGCAGCCGGAACTTCGTCAGCAGCGACTTCAGTTCCCGGCTCTCTGCTGCCAGCGTCTGGCTTGCGGCGGTCGTTTCCTCGACCATTGCGGCATTCTGCTGGGTCATCTGATCCATGCTGTTGACAGCGACGTTGACCTCCTGCAGCCCGGTCGCCTGTTCGCGCGCGGCCGTCGCGATCGAGGCCACCTGCTCGTTGACGCGGTTGACCAGGGTTTCGATCTCCGTGAGAGCTTCTCCGGTCGAGCGGACCAGTTGGACCCCGGCACCGACCTCGCGCACCGAGGCGCCGATCAGTTCCTTGATCTCCTTGGCAGCCCCTGCGGAACGCTGCGCCAATTCGCGAACCTCCTGCGCTACCACTGCAAATCCACGACCCGCCTCACCGGCACGCGCCGCCTCGACGCCGGCATTGAGCGCCAGCAGGTTCGTCTGGAAGGCGATCTCGTCGATCACCCCGATGATCTGGCCGATCCGGCCGGACGACCCCTCGATCCGGCCCATGGCATCGATGGCGTTGCGCACGATGCCGCCGGACTTGGCGGCGCTCGCCTTGGTCTCGTTGACCATGTCGCGCGCCTCGTTCGCCCGCTCGGAAGCGTGGCGGACCGTCGAGGTGATCTCGTCGAGTGCGGCGGCGGTCTCTTCAAGGGCGGCCGCCTGCTGCTCCGTCCGGCGCGAGAGATTGTTCGCCGCTTCGGAGATATCGCCGGCACTGGCCGTGACGATCTCGGTGGAATGCGAGATCGAGCCGATGACGTCGCGAAGTGCTGCTACGGCCGTATTGAAGTCCTCTCTCAGCTTGCCGTATTCCGGCGCGATATGGCCGATCTCGGCGGTCAGCTCGCCACTTGCCAGGAGCTCGAGTGCGGCACCGACGGTCTCCATCGCATCCGCTTGCGCTTCCGCCGTTGCCCGCTGGCGCTGCTCGTTGCCGCGCCGCTCGGAACTCAGCCGCTCCTGCTGCTCGGCTTCGCGCGAGCGCAGTTCCAGCCGCTCGCGGACGGAATCACGCAGCACCACCAGAACCTTGGCCATCTGGCCGATCTCGTCGCCGCGGTCGGTCTCCGGCACCTCAGACGAAAGGTCCTCGTCGGCGATCGCGCGCATCGAGGCTTTCAGCTTCTCAACCGGCTTGACGACGCTGCGCACGATCGCCAGGGCCGCCATCAGGATGGCGAGCGCGGCGGCGGCGAGAATGCCCGCGCCCTGCCAGGCACGTTCGCGGAACATCGCCGCCAGATCGTCGGCATAAACGCCCGTGCCGACCACCCAGCCCCAGGGCTTGAAGCCGGCGACATGCGAATACTTCAGCACCGGCGCGTCCGCGCCCGGCTTCGGCCAGTAGTAGTCGACGAAACCCTGGCCGCTCTTTTCCACGGTCTTCACGAACTCGACGAAGAGGTGCTTGCCGTTGGCGTCCTTGTTTTCGGTGAGATCCTTGCCGTCGAGCTCCGGCTTGATCGGATGCATCACCATGGTCGGATGCATGTCGTTGATCCAGAAGTAGCCGCTACCCTGGTAGCGCATCGCCTTGATCGCCTCGAGTGAACGCTTCTGCGCCTCCTCGCGCGAGAGCGTGCCGGCCACTTCCAGCTTGTGATAGGCGTCGAACACCGCGATTGCGTTTTCGTCCATTGCCGCGAGCATCGCCTTGCGCTCGCCGACGAGCTTGTCCTGCGCCTGGAACAGGCCGAATGTCAGCGCCGCCGCCATGGTCAAAAGCGCAAATGCCACCAGCGCGTAGAGACGCGCCGAGATTCTGAATTTCTTCATTGCCAATCCCCTGCCCCTTCGGCGCTCCTCGCGCCGCCCCTTGAGACCCCGGCTGCCGCCAGCATGGCCGGCCGCACTCCAAGAGCCTGCAGGATAGGAAGAGGTCTTTGCAAAGCCCCTAACAACCGATCCCTAAATTTGACATTTCTGAACAACCCCTCCGAAAGTCTAAGGCGGCGACGCGGCGGGATGCGACCTGCATTTGTGCGGCGGCGGGCCTTCCCACAGCAAGCGCGGTCGGGTTACATCTTTCATCCAACAGGGAGACAGGCCGCATGACCGAACAGACCAAACCGACCGGCGAGCTGACCTTGCGCACACTCGCCATGCCCGGCGACGCCAATGCGGCCGGCGATATCTTCGGTGGCTGGGTGATGGCGCAGATGGACCTTTCCTGCGGCATCCGTGCGGCCGAACGCGCCCGTGGCCGTGTGGTGACCGCGGCGGTCAAGGAAATGGCCTTCGCACTGCCGGTCAAGATCGGCGACACGCTCTGCATCTATACCGATGTCGTCAAGGTCGGCCGCACCTCGATGACGCTCAAGGTCGAGGCCTGGGCGCAGCGCTACCTCTCGCATCTGATGGAAAAGGTCACGGACGCGATCTTCGTCATGGTCGCGCTCGATGAGCACGGCAAGCCCAAGCCTGTGCCGCCGGAGGAATAGGAGCGGCGGCCGTGGATCAGGTTCCGACCAACCCGGAAATCTTTCCGCATATTCGCACCGTCATGGGCATGGTCGTCAGCCTGAGCCTGGCCAGACTTCTCAGCGGACTGGCGCTGTTCGTGCAGCACCCCGGCAAGACGCGCGTCTACTGGATCCACCTCGGCTGGGTCCTGTTCATGTTCGTCTTCCTCGTGCATTTCTGGTGGTGGGAGTTCCACCTGCATTCGCTGGCCGTGATCGACGTCAGCGTCTATCTCTTCGTCATCCTCTATTGCTGCGTCTTCTTCTTCCTCTGCGTGATGCTCTTCCCGACGACGCTCGAGGACTACAGCGACTACGAACACTACTTCATGTCGCGCCGGGCCTGGTTCTTCGGCTTCCTGGCACTCGCCTTTGCCGTCGACCTCGTCGATACCGCTCTGAAGGGCAAACAGTATTTTGCCTCCTACGGCCTCGAATACCCTGCCCGCAACGCCACCTACATCCTCTTCTGCATCGCCGCCGCCTGGACGGCGAACCGGTGCTTCCATGCAGCCTTCGTCGTCGTCGCGGTCGCCTATCAGCTTGTCTGGATGTATCGGGCCTTCGACCTCCTGGATTAGGACCGTCGATCAAATCGCCTGCGGAGGTTTTCCGTGTGGGGTGCGCCTCGCCTCTTGATCCCGAGGCGAGGCGGTGCTTTATCCGTTAGACATATTTGAATCTCGCATCATGGCACGTCGGGGGACTGTCGCATCATGGAAATCTTTACCGCTGCCGGTCTGGCAGCGCTTCTGCAAGTCATAGTCATCGACCTCGTTCTCGCCGGCGACAACGCCGTCGTCATCGGTCTTGCTGCGGCCGGGCTTCCGACCGAGCAGCGCAAGAGGGTCATCCTGGTCGGGATCATCGCGGCGACCGTGCTGCGCGTGGCGCTCGCCAGCGTCACCGTGCAACTCCTCGAGATCATCGGCCTGTTGTTGGCCGGCGGCATCCTGCTTCTGTGGGTGTGCTGGAAGATGTGGCGCGAAATTCGCGAACAGCAGGCAGCCAACGCCGCAGGCGAAAGCGGTCAAGCCAGCGACACGCCGAAGAAGACCTTCATGCAGGCGGCCATACAGATCGTCGTCGCCGACGTCTCGATGTCGCTCGACAACGTGCTCGCCGTTGCCGGCGCCGCCCGCGAACACCCGACAATCCTCGTCGTCGGCCTGGTTCTCTCGATCGCGATGATGGGCGTTGCCGCCGGTTTCATTGCCCGGCTGCTCAACCGCTACCACTGGATCGCCTATGTCGGCCTCGCGATCATTCTCTATGTCGCGCTCGACATGATCTATCGCGGCTCCGTCGAGGTGTGGCCCCACGTGGCCCCGGCCGTGGCGGCGATCGTCTAGCGCAAGCCGAACTGCAGCGGCCCGCCCCCTCAGGGGCCAAGTCATCAGAAACCGAAAAGGCAGGGCGAACGCCCTGCCTTTTTTTCTTTATCACTCTGTGTGCAGCCCTTTTCGCGCGCAGCCACGCAATGGGACGCAGGCAACCGGCTGCCTGTCGAGGGCCAAGATCGTTGACGGTCGCCCTCGGACGGTTCGGGTCGCCTTACCCCTTGAAGATGAAGGAAGCGCCCGCAGCGATCAGGGCGAAGCCGACCAGATGGTTCCAGCCGATCGACTCCTTCAGCCAGAAGACCGAGAAGGCGGCGAAAACCAGAAGCGTGATCGCTTCCTGCATCGTCTTCAGCTGTGCTGCGGAATAGACCTGATGGCCGATGCGGTTGGCCGGCACCGCCAGGCAATATTCAAAGAAGGCAATGCCCCAGCTTGCGATAATCGCCATGTAGAGTGGCGACGAGGTGTATTTGAGATGCCCGTACCAGGCAAACGTCATGAAGACGTTGGACATCAGAAGCAAAAGGATCGGCCAGAGATAGGTCGGATTGATGGTAAAGGGCATGGAGAACCTCGCAAGCACGAATCGTGCTGAGACGATGCTCTGCCGCCCGGCCAATAGGCAAGTACAATGCCCGGAATGCGGCGCTGCCTGCACCCAAGAGTCCGCTGCCTCTGTGATTTTCACCGGCCAGATTGGCGAATCAGCAGCGATCGATCATTGATTTCGTCACTTTGCAAGCCTTGCCATAATATTTTACGGGTTTTGCCACAATTTTGTACTGACCCATGAGCATTGTCGCTCGACTGTCCAAAATGGGACAGGCAGGGGAATACCACACTTCATAACGGCGGTTGCCGTGAAGCTGGCTCCGCGCTTGAGCGCGGTTCGCCGACACGCCGATGCTGCGCTTCACGCGCTGGGCACCCGCGTGGCCGCCGAATTTTCCCAACACCACAGTGGAAACAGTTGAGCATTTGGGTGCCATGCCCGGCGATTGCCGAGCCGCCCCGACCGTTAGCACCAAGCAACTTGTCAAGGAGACCTGACAATGAAGGTCCTGGCATTTCTTGCGGCTGCCTATGTCGCGCTCCTATTACCAAATCCGGCCAGCGCGGGCATGCTTGCGCAGGCGCAGCAGTACAAAGGCCTGCACGAGATCAAGAACAACAAGACGCTCCGCGCAGTTCTCGGCATCAACCCGGCTCGCACACCCTGGTGCGGCCATTTCATGGGCCTGATCGCCCGGAAATCTGGCCGCAGTCCACCGCAGAGCTTCAGCTTCGCGCGTTCATGGCTTCGGTTCGGTGCACCGGTGAAGCTCGCCTATGCGCGCGCCGGCGATGTCGTCGTCGTGCGCACCGGTCGTGGCTATCACGTCGGCATCCTGGCCGCGCTCTCGAAGTCGACGGCCCAGTTGATCGGCGGCAACCAGTCCGGCGGGGTCAGGGTCTCGCAGTTCGCGCGCGGCCAGGTCGTCGGCGTCCGGCGCTAGTGCGGGAAAGCCAAGGGCGGGAACCGCACTTCGCACCAGGCATGGCGCCGGCGGCCTAGAGCCCGACCGGACCGGGGATTTGCATCGCCGCCTCGGGCGGATAGCCGACGCGCATCCTCACGCAAGCGTCAGGCGCATTGCGCAGCGCCGCTCCGGCCGCAGGCCGTGCGCTGCCTCGTTTGCAAGGATCTGCACGAGACGGGCGTCGAGTTCATCCCCAGCAAGCGTAGCAAAGCCGAGTGTGCGGTAGAAGTGATCGTTCCATTTGAGATCGCGGAACGTCGTCAGCGTTACTGCCGCAAACAAATGGGCGTGAGCATGCGCGATTGCAGCCAGCATCAAGGCGCGCCCAAGGCCACGGCCCTGGCTTTCCTGCAGCACGGCAAGCTGCCAGATGTGCAGCACGCCCTCGGCGCTCGCCGCACAAAGGAAGCCCAGCGGTCGATCGTGCTCGTCGACGGCCACCAGCGACAGGCCGTTGCGCAGAAAATCGACATGCGCTTCCGCGGACTGGACATCGTCGTCGGCGATCCAGGCAAGGTCGGGGACCTCACGGAATAGCGCGCCCGACGAGCGTTCGATCTCGGGCAGCAATGTGGCGTCATCTTCACGTGTAGGTCGAATCAGGGTCATGGTGACGGCATCCTACAGCGCAGGCTGTCGTAGGGGATGGGCGAAGTCGGTGCCGCCCTTCAAAAATCTCGGTGCTCATTAGCCGGATAACGAGTGTCGCTGGTTGGCGATCGTGTTCATGGCTGACTCGAGCCCGGCTGCCGGACTCGACAGCGGCCGCGGTCCGTTGCGCACATGATCGGCGGCGCCCGCCATGGACGCCTGGGCGAGCGCCACGATGGAGGCTCCATCCACATAGGCCGCTTCTGCCGCCTGAGCGATTGCAGCGAGATAGCTGTCCCGGTGTCCCGACTTGAACAGCGACCAGGCACCCTCCACGAGACGAACCTCCAGGGCAGCACCCGAACGACGTGCCGCCTCGGCAAAAAGCGCCGTGGTGGGTGCGATCGTCGTTTCCACCGCGCAAAGCGCTACCACTTTGCCGCCGGTCGCAGCCGCCTTGTCCGCCAGCGCCGCATCGACCCGCAGGATCGGGACGGTAGTCGCCACCCCGGCCTTCATGACGCTCGGCCCGAGCGTCGAGCAGGTGAGCAGCACCGCATCGGCCTCTGCCGCCAGCGCCGAAAGAACCGCCGCGGTCTGCTGCGCGATATCTCCGGTCAGGCCGCCCGCCTCCTCCGCAGCGCGCAGCAGATCGGCCCGGACCGTATGGCGCAAGTTCGCGCCGGAGAGCCCGAGTTCGCGTGCAGCATTCTCGAAAACGGCGACGTTGCTGTCGGCCGTATGCAGGCAGGAGATGATCAATTGTTGGCCCTTGAATGGCGAACGCCTGACGGCGGGTTCTGATTTTGCGAAACTTGCACAATCGCCGCACGCCGGGAAGCCTCGCCCGACACAATCTGCCGTAGAGGCTTCGTGAACCGCTTAATTGCGCCTCCGGCCCCGCAATGGACACAAATCGGGGCAATTTATGCTTCTCGGCTTTTCTAATTTAAGTTACGCTCATCTTCCTTCTGACCAGATGCCGCGGGAGGGGCTAGCCCTCTTGGAACGGAAGCTTGCCGTGATCCTTGCTGCCGATGTCGCTGGCTACAGTCGCCTTGTCGCGATCGACGAGGAAGGTGCGCTCGCAACGCTTGCCACCTATTGCGCAACGATTTCAAGCCTTGTGGCGGAGCATGGAGGCCGCATCTTCGGCGGCGCTGGCGATAGTCTTGTCGCCGAGTTCCAGAGCGCAGTGCAGGCGGTTCGCGCAGCGGTCGCCATCCAGCGGACGCTGCAGCGGAGAAATTCCGACCTCGCGCCGGAGCGTCGCATGGAGTTCCGCATCGGCCTCAACCTCGGCGACGTCGTGGTTGATGGGGGCAATCTGCTCGGCGACGGCGTGAACGTGGCGGCGCGCCTGCAGCAGGTGGCGCAACCGGCCGACATCTGCATCTCCGGTGCGTTGCACGACCAGATCGTCGGCAAGCTGGATTTTCCCGTGCACCGGCTCGGCGATCGCGCGCTGAAGAACATGCCGCGCCCGGTGGCGGTGCACCGTGTCGACTGGCACGAGGACCCGGTGAGGCCGGATTTGCCCGGCATGCCGCTTGCCCTGCCCGACAAGCCGTCGATCGCCGTGCTGCCCTTCGTCAACATGTCCGGCGACCCGGAACAGGACTTCTTTGCCGACGGTCTGACCGAGGACATCATTACGGCGTTGTCGCTCTACCGCTGGTTCTTCGTCATCGCTCGCAACTCCTCCTTCGCCTACAAGGGCCGCGCCGTCGACGTCAAACAGATCGGCCGCGATCTCGGCGTGCGCTACATCGTCGAGGGCAGCGTGCGCCGCGCAGGCTCGCGCGTGCGCGTCACGGGACAGTTGATCGAAGCGGAAACCGGCATCCATCTCTGGGCGCAGCGCTACGAGCGCGAATTCGCCGATATTTTCGCCATCCAGGATGAGATCACCCAACATGTGGTCGCGGCGATCGAGCCGGAGATCCTGATTGGCGAAAACCGCCGGGCGCTGTTGCGCGGCAGCGACAATCTCGACGCCTATGAATGCCACATGCGCGGTACCTTGTTGCACAATGCGCAGGACTCGGCCGCGCATTTCGACGAGGCGATCGAGTGGCAACGCCGCGCGATCGCCCTCGACCCCGAGTTCGGCCGGGCGCACATGATGCTGGCCCGCTCGCTCTTTGCCCGCTGCTACTTCGGCTTCAGCGACGATATCGACCGGGACAGCGCGGAGCTGGCGGCCGAGGCCGCGCGCGCCGTCGTGATCGAGGATCACGATCCTTATTGCCACTATGTCATGTGCCTCGCCAATTTCGCGGCCCAGCGGCCGCACGCCGCGGTCCAGGAAGCGCAACAGGCGATCGATCTCAACCCGAATTTTGCGCTCGCTCACATGGCGCTCGGCTGGGCGCGCATCTACATCGGCCGTTTCGCCGAGGCGTTGGATCCGCTGCACAAGGCGCTGAGACTGAGCCCGCACGATCCGCTGACCTACCTCTTCTTCAACCGCATCGCACTTGCCCACTACCACCTCGGCAATTACGAGGAAGCGTTGCGCCACGCCGAACGGGCGCTGCTGCTGCGCCGCACCTATTTCAACCTGGTCATTATGCTCGCCTGCCTTGGCCAACTCGACCGCAACGAGGAAGCCCGCAGGATCGTTGCCGAGGCCGTCGCCAACGCGCCCTTCGATTTGCCGCGCTACTGGCGCTTCTTCACCGGCTATGTCGACCCTGCCGACCACGCGCATTTCAAAGACGGGCTCGTCAAGGCGGGCCTGCCCATCGTCCCGTAGGCCGCCATGACACGAGCCCAGCTGTTCGGCGTTCTCATCGGCCTCACAGTGGTGGCAATCTTCACGGTCCTGCGTGCCAACGATCCGCAGCTTCTGAGGCAGGCGCGCGACGTCACCTTCGACGAATATCAGCGCATTGCGCCGCGCAGCTTCGAGGCGATGCCGGTCAAGGTGATCGATATCGACGAGGCATCGCTGCGCCAGTTCGGCCAATGGCCCTGGCCGCGTGATCGCCTGGCGAAACTGACCGACCGGCTGACCGAGATGGGCGCCGCGGCAATCGCCTTCGACGTGCTCTTCGCTGAGCCTGACCGCCTCTCGCCGCGCACCGTCGTACGCGATGTCGGCGGCGTCGATCCATCCTTCGTCGCAACGCTGCCGGACAATGACGAGATCTTTGCCAAGGCGATCCTCGACAAGCCTGTCGTGCTCGGCTTCGGCCTGACCAACGAAGGCAGCTACCTGCCGCCGGTCAAGGCGGGCTTTGCCTTTACCGGCGAAACCGCGAGCGAGGCGCCGCCGCGGCTGCGCGCCGCAACGCCGCTCAGGCCGCAGCTCGAAGCCAACGCCGCCGGCCTTGGCCATATCAGCCTCAATCCCGGCGCCTCCTCGGCGGTGGTGCGGGCCGCACCGCTGTTCCTCAGCGACGGGCAGCAATTCTATCCGAGCCTCGCCCTGGAGGCGCTGCGGGTGGCGCAAGGCGCCTCGACCTATGTGCTCGCAGCAGCACCCAACGTCGCCAACACGCTCACCGCCGTCAAGATCGGCGACTTCGTCGTGCCTCTTACCTCCACCGGCGAACTCTGGCTCTACGTGACCCCGGACACGACGGAGCGCTATATTTCGGCCCGGCGCGTCCTGACCGACGAGGCCGCTTCGCCAGACGTTCGCGCGGCAATCGAGGGCAGCATCGTCTTCATCGGCACCTCGGCTGCCGGGCTTCAGGACGTGCGCACCACGGCGCTCGGGCAGAACGTGCCCGGCGTCTCCATCCACGCCCAGATCGTCGAGCAGATCCTTTCCGGGCGCTATCTCTCGCGTCCCGACTGGGCCAACGGGCTCGAAATCCTCTCGATCGCGCTGGCCGGCACACTGCTCGTGCTGCTGACCACATTCGTCAGCCCCGTGGTGGCGCTCGTCTGCGGCCTGGCGGTCACGGTGCTGGCGCTCGCTGCCTCCTGGCTGGCCTTCTACTACGGCGGGCTGCTCTTCGATCCGCTGGCGCCGATCCTTGCCGCCTCGATCACCCATTTCGCCGCCACCGCCTATCGCTTCCTGGTGACGGACCGCGAGCGGCGCGAGGTCCGCCAGGCCTTCGGGCGCTATCTCTCGCCCTCGCTGCTCTATCGCATCGAGCACACGCGCAATGCTCTCAGCCTCGGCGGCGACGATCGCGAGCTGACGGTGATGTTCGTCGACGTGCGCAGCTTTACCGAGATGAGCGAGCGCATGACGCCGACCGAGGTCGTCGCCTTTCTCAACACGCTGCTCGACGCGCTGAGCCGCCATGTGCTTGCCAATGAAGGCACACTCGACAAGTTCATCGGCGATTCCATCATGGCCTTCTGGAACGCCCCGGTCGATGTGGTCAACCATCCGCAAAAGGCGCTTCGCGCCGCGCTCGGCATGCGCGAAACCCTCGCCCGGCTCAATGCCGAGGACGCATTCGGCTTCGGCACCGGCCACGAGGTCCGCATCGGCATCGGCATCCATACCGGGCTCGCCTGCGTCGGCAACATGGGTGCGGAAACCCGCTTCAACTATTCGGCGGTCGGCGACACCGTCAACATCGCGGCGCGCATCGAGGCGGCCTGCAAGGATGTCAACTTCGACGTGCTCGTATCGGAAGCGACTGCAGAGGCCTTGCCGGAATGCGCGCTTTTGGATGCGGGAAGCCTGGGCCTCAAGGGAAAGACGACGCGAACCCGGCTTTTCGCCGTCGCCGGGGACGAAAACCTTGCCGCTTCGCCCGCCTTCGCCGAATTGCGGGTCCTGCACGACAGGCTCGTCTCGGTCCTGCGGACACGCGCAACCTCGAGCCGCAGCATCATCAATGCCGCAAAGCTGAAGTCTGCCGCCCTGACGCCGGGCCTGGTCGGCTTCTACGCCCGGATCTCGCGTCGATCGGAGCATTTTGCCGAGACGCCGGTCGAAGGCGCCAAGCGCCCGGCGGAGTGATCGATGTCACGGCCCCCCCGGAACCCAGCAACTGCCGCGGATCACCTGGACTCGGACTCTCAGACATCTCTGCAAATATTTGATTTGGGCCAGTTTTGCGCGGTTCAGCCCCCAACTTCGGGGGCCGATCCCTGACCTGTCGTCGATCGTTGCAACGATCATCTTGCCGAACGCCTGGCCTCTTGGCGGCTGCCGCCGTCGCCAGTGGTCAATTCTGGCTCTGGCTTTGGCTCTGGCTCTGGCTCTGGCTTTGGCTCTGCGTTCCACCGCCCTGTTGCGACTGTTCCTGTCGCTGTTCCTGTTCCTGGCGTTGGCTGCCCTGGCCCTGCCCTTGTTCCTGCTCCTGCCGCTGGGACTGTTCCTGCCGTTGGCTACCCTGTCCCTGTCCGGCTCCTTGTCCCTGTTCCTGACGCTGCTCCTGCCTCTGCCGCTGGCTCTGTCCGTTCTGCTCCTGCCGTTGCCTTTGTTCCTGGCGCTGCGTCCCGGGTATCAGCGGTATGAGTTGACGCGGCTTTTGCTGCTCGATGGCGGGGGGTTGCACAGTCTGCGGTTGCAGTTCAAGGTCGTCCTTGATCGCCGCCGCAAGGCTGCAGCCACCCCCCGCCCAGCCCAGCGCTCCGGACAGTCGTTGCCCACCGGAGAGGAAAGGAAGGGCTTGCGCATTGCCAAGTGATTTCAATGTATTGCGACTGACTCTTCTCGGATTGCTGATGCCGCCGCCCGGCTTGGCGACGACGCAGTCGCAACGCTGTGTCAATTGCCGGCAGCCGCCGGCGCCACAGAAGCTTGCGGCGCCGCTGAGCAGCACGACGGCGGTGGTGCCGTCGCGGCCGACATAAAAATCGAAGGCGGTGCCACGAACACCGATCGTGCCGGCCGGCGTGACGATCTGATAGGCGGAGTGCCCGGACTTGCCGCTGATCCAGCGGAAGGTGCCCTTGGCAGCCATGATCGTCAGCTTCTTCACCGACTTCTGATCATCGTAGACGAACTTGTCGATGACGACGGAGGAGCCCCAGCCGACGGCCAGCTTGGTGCCATCCTGAAAGACGAACTGGCCGAGGCCGGATTTCGATGTCGAGATCCGTTCGTCCTTGTAGACCGGGTCCTTGACCGCGATCGGGCCACGAGCGCCGCTCACTGCCGTCCGGATTTGCACTGCCTGGCCGACGGGCTCGGCGGCATGGACCGGAATCGGGATGTAAGACGCGACACAAAGCGCGATGAATGCGGCACCACGCAAGCAGAACATGGCACCCTCCAAAGCATTATTGTTATCACGTTACATGGATTTATGTCTTGTCGCCCAATCGGGGTAACGTTACGGCACATCGCAACCGTAAGAGTTACATCAGCAAACAAATTCATCCCGTTACAGTTGAGCGTCGGTCGGCCGCCATCCAGCACGCTTTCGCCACGCTGGCCTGCCTGGTCCGCGCGACATCGTCTTCGGCGCCCAGATCCTTGCACGGGCCTGTGCGTTCAGCGAGACGTTGGGCGGTTCGTCGTCGCGTTGCCGCGCCTGTGCCATTGCCGAACTGTGCCATGGACGAACGCCTCTCCTACGGCCTGATTTCCCTGTGATAACCCGGACGCACCGTCCGGGAAGTCGCTGCCAGACAATGGAGGAATGTTGCCTTTTTGTACTCACCCGCCCCTTCACTTTCCGGCGGACTCTCTCCATATTCCCCGCCATGACCAAAGCTCCGAAGAATGCCCCGCAGAAGCCCTCCACTCCGTCCGGTTTCGAAGAAGCGCCGCAGGCGCCTTTCTCTGGTGCGCCGCTTTCCGGCAATGTCTCCGACTGGGTGAAGCAGCTCGAGGCGGACGCGGAAGCCTCTGCCTTCGAAACCCAGCGGCAGATCGCCTCCAAGGCCGGCAAACACCGCAAGACGGTGGAGATCGCCGCCTCCAAGGCAGCGCGCAAGGCCGCCGGCGCGGATGAGGACGCGGCGCCGAAGAAGGCTGGCAAGAAGGGCAAGGTCGAGATCGTCGGCAGCAAGTCGGCGCGCGGTACCTCCATGGGCGGCTCGACCGACCCGAAGACCCGCGCCGCCGCCGGCCTCAACCCGGTCGCCGGCCTCGACGTGTCCCTGGAAGATGCGGCCAAACTGACGTCCACGTCAGGCGTCACCGCCACCGTCGAAGCGCTGTCGGCGCTGATCGAGAGCGGCAATCCGCTGTTCAAGGACGGCAAGCTCTGGACGCCGCATCGCCCTGCCCGGCCGCCGAAATCCGAAGGCGGCGTCGAGATCCGCATGGCCTCGGACTACCAGCCCGCCGGCGACCAGCCGACGGCGATCGCCGATCTGGTCGAGGGCCTGAACTCGGGCGAGCGCAGCCAGGTGCTGCTCGGCGTTACCGGCTCGGGCAAGACCTTCACCATGGCCAAGGTGATCGAGGCGACGCAGCGCCCCGCCGTCATCCTCGCGCCGAACAAGACGCTCGCCGCCCAGCTCTATTCCGAGTTCAAGAACTTCTTCCCGGACAATGCGGTCGAATACTTCGTCTCCTACTACGACTACTACCAGCCGGAAGCCTATGTGCCGCGCTCGGATACCTTCATCGAGAAGGAGTCCTCGATCAACGAGCAGATCGACCGCATGCGCCACTCGGCCACCCGCTCGCTGCTCGAGCGCGACGACTGCATCATCGTCGCCTCGGTCTCCTGCATCTACGGTATCGGCTCGGTCGAGACCTATACTGCCATGACCTTCCAGATGAGCGTCGGCGACCGGCTCGACCAGCGGCAGTTGCTCGCCGACCTGGTGGCGCAACAGTACAAGCGCCGCGACATGGATTTCCAGCGCGGCTCGTTCCGGGTGCGCGGCGATACCATCGAAATCTTCCCAGCCCACCTGGAGGATGCCGCCTGGCGCATCTCCATGTTCGGCGACGAGATCGACGCCATCACCGAATTCGACCCGCTCACCGGCCAGAAGACCGGCGACCTGAAGTCGGTAAAAATCTACGCCAACTCGCACTATGTCACCCCGCGCCCGACGCTGAACGGCGCCATCAAGGCGATCAAGGAAGAGCTGGTGCACCGGCTCGCCGAGCTGGAAAAGGGCGGCCGTCTCCTCGAAGCCCAGCGGCTGGAGCAGCGCACCCGCTATGACATCGAGATGCTGGAGGCGACCGGCTCCTGCGCCGGCATCGAGAACTATTCGCGCTACCTCACCGGCCGCAATCCCGGCGAGCCGCCGCCGACGCTGTTCGAATACATCCCCGACAACGCGCTGCTGTTCGTCGACGAGAGCCACGTCTCCGTCAGCCAGATCGGCGGCATGTATCGCGGCGACTTCCGCCGCAAGGCGACGCTGGCAGAATACGGCTTCCGCCTGCCCTCCTGCATGGACAACCGCCCGCTGCGCTTCGAGGAATGGGACGCCATGCGCCCGGACACCATCGCCGTATCGGCCACCCCGGGTTCCTGGGAACTCGAACAGTCCGGCGGCGTCTTTGCCGAACAGGTCATCCGCCCGACCGGCCTGATCGACCCGCCGGTGGAAGTGCGCTCGGCGAAGACCCAGGTCGACGACGTCTTGGGCGAAATTCGCGAGACGGCCGCGGCCGGCTACCGCACGCTCGTCACCGTGCTCACCAAGCGCATGGCCGAAGACCTCACCGAGTACCTGCACGAACAGGGCATTCGCGTGCGCTACATGCACTCCGACATCGACACGCTGGAACGCATCGAGATCATCCGCGACCTGCGTCTCGGCGCTTTCGACGTGCTCGTCGGCATCAACCTTCTGCGCGAAGGCCTCGACATTCCCGAATGCGGCTTCGTCGCCATTCTCGACGCCGACAAGGAAGGGTTCCTGCGCTCCGAGACCTCGCTGGTCCAGACCATCGGCCGCGCGGCGCGTAACGTCGACGGAAAGGTCATCCTCTATGCCGACCAGATCACCGGCTCGATGCAGCGCGCCATGGACGAAACCAGCCGCCGCCGCGAAAAGCAGATGGCCTACAACGAGGCCAACGGCATCACGCCGGAATCGGTGAAGGCGAAGATCTCCGACATCCTCGATAGCGTCTACGAAAAGGACCACGTCCGCGCCGACATCTCCGGCGTTGCCGGCAAGGGTTTCGCCGACGGCGGCCACCTCGTCGGCAACAACCTGCAGGCGCACCTCAACGCGCTGGAAAAACAGATGCGCGACGCCGCCGCCGACCTCGACTTCGAAAAGGCCGCCCGCCTGCGCGACGAAATCAAACGCCTCAAGGCCGCCGAACTCGCCGCCATGGACGACCCAATGGCACGGGAAGAGGCGAAATCACAGGAAGGTGGCAAGCGGCTCTCTTCCTCGGCGTCCCCATCTTCTCCGTCATCCTCGTCCTCGGGTTCAACCCGAGGATCGACCCGAGGATCCAAACCCACGGACGACAAATCCCTCTTCCAGAAGCCCTCGCTCGACGACATGGGCCCTGGCACCGACACAGCCCCCCCCCTGTTACGCAAGCCCGACCTCGACGAAATGGGCCGCGACGTCGCGACACCCGCCGGCGCGGACCGCTCGCTGTTCCGCAGAAACACCCTGGACGAAATGACCGTCGGCCGCACCGAAAAGCCGGTCATCGGCCATGTCCCGGAAAAACCGATCCTTACCCGGGCGAAACCGGGCGTTGGGTCCTATGAAGACCCGGCGGACCAGAAGCGGCAGAAGGGCCGGACGAAGGGCAAGACGGGGCGGCCGGGACGGTGAGATAGAACTTCGACGGAGGGGTTTGCATGACGAACGCAGAGAAGCCGGATCAATCTCCGCAAACTGATCGATTGAGAAGCGCCGCTGCCGTCGTCGGCATGTTGTTAATCGGCCCAGTCTTCGCCGGCTTTGTGATATCGCGTTTCATCGCGGGTGAACTGCCCGGCCACCATACGCTTACCGCCGCCGAACACCCAATCCTGTTTTATTTGATAATCTCGGCGCTGGGTTATGGCGCCCTTAAGGCGATGCAGCTCAGTCTCTTGTTCGTTCTCGGCCACTTCGGCGACCGGAGGAAACGTTAGAAGTAGGCGGCAAGAGGTCGGGCAAGGGCGAGCCTAGCGTGATCTCCCCCTTGTGGGGGAGATGTCCGGCAGGACAGAGGGGGTTAATCCCTCCTCATCCGACAGCTACTTCCAGAAGCCATCCCTCGACGACATGCGCCCGGGCACCGACACGGAACCCCCACTGTTCCGCAAGCCCGACCTCGACGAAACGGGCCGCGACATCGCACCCCCGCCGGCGCGGACAAATCGCTGTTCCGCCGGAACACCCTCGACGAAATGACCGTCGGCCGCACCGAGAAGCCGGTCATCGGTCATGTCCCGGAAAAGCCGATCCTTACGCGGGCGAAGCCGGGTGTTGGATCCTATGAGGATCCGGCGGACCAGAAGCGGCAGAAGGGTCGGACGAAGGGGAAGACGGGGCGACCGGGGCGGTGAGGTAGGCAGGCTTCTTTTGCCAAAGCACCGTCTTCTGCCTCCTCCCAAACCGTCGTTCCACATCCTGCCACGTAGTGCCGGTGCTCCGAATGGAGGGCCTCAGTTTCTACCTGTTAGACCAAGCTGATGAATGCTTCGAAGCAGAGAAAATCGAACCGGTTCAACTCCAGATTCCTCCTTAGCGGGCGCCGGTAGATCATTGAGCGCCTGAACTATACTTCGGAGTTGCTCCTTAAGTATAAGTATATTCTTTGCCCCCATGCAGTCTGAACGTTTTCCAACAAACGGCTCGATTTCTGCGAGCACCCTTATTACAAAATCTCGGTGATCTGCATCTCTGAGCATTGCACCGAATTTTTCCAGCAGTTGAACGATTTCTTGCCACAAGCCAATGTCTTCCATCGGTGTATCGCGGTGCATTTCGATGTGGAGAAGCAACCGCATATGGTAGGTATCTAGCTGATAAGTCTGATACCCGGCATTCGATTCGGCCCGATCGTAGGCTGATCGAATGTGTTCAAGCGCTTGGGTTAGTTGTTCCAGGTCGCCTTCCGGAGAGTCTAACAAGATAGCAAACTGAAGCCAAAACAATGGCTCTGCATTTAGCTCAGGAACTAGGCGCGCCTCTTCATACATTCTCAGAATGCGTTGATCGTGATCAGGTACGTTGTTGAGGAGCTTTCGTAGGCGCGAGACCTGCAGGACACGTCCCATCACCTTCACGGCCTCACGACCGCGACCACTAATCGGTCCCTCTCTCAGATCTTCTCTCTTAATACGACTAACAACTGTGGAGACCCTGAGTGCCCAATCCAAGATATCTTGCGCGTCCATGAGCTCAGATACGAGAACCTGTGATACAATCGCTGAAAACGGCTCCACGGTCGCGTCGCGAAAATCGAAAAAGTCGTGCACGTTGTCTCTTAGATCTTCTAGAACTGCTTCGAGCGCAGCAGATGGGTCTTCGCCAACTATTGTTCGCTTCAAGGCCGGAGAAACATCAAGATCGAGGCTCTTGAGGAGAAAAGCCGTAATCATGACGCGTCGCACTCTCGGTATGGCCCACAGTGGTCTCGCGTGTGACAACAAGCTTTCGCGTATATGGTTACTCTCGTATAGTCGAAGTAAGAAATCTCGAAACTCTCTACAACGCGCGAATGTATTATTAAAATTCCTGGTTGGTATACCGGCGTTACGTAAGACAGCCTCGAAATTTTCTTGATCATCATCGCTCAAGGGATTCAGATCAATGCGATGTAGCGGATGTATCAGTTCGCGACTGAGCGAAGTGGCTCGGACATCTGCGATGCTCGTGGGGACCTCAACCACGAATCGCATATCCTCTCTGTGCTTCGTCATCTGACTAAGTGCCTGTGCAGCATCATCAGGTGATCTAAAGAACAAAATCAATCGCTGCGTGGACCCTAAAAGTTTCAAATCGTCATCTGTCAAAGTCGGTGACGGCTTTGCAGCAATGCATCTCCACCCCTTTTGAGCGAGAGCGATACTAAGCATCTCACAGAAGATCGTTTTTCCATTTCCGGTTCTGCTATGAACCAATATTGTTTTGTATCGCCCAAACGCACTTATTACTTCATCTACCTTAGCCTTCCGCGGAACAACATAGTCGGCAGCAGGCCACGTTGCCGCGCAAGCCAATCTATTGAACCTTCCGTAGGTCAACAGATTGCGAACCTCCACGGTTGTCGCTGGCACAAGTGCCTTTTTGTCTTTCTTTGGATTCAACTCGACGAAAGCCGCAAAGTATCCCTCCGGCGTGAACCGCCTTGCGAAGTTCCGCGTCTCCCGTGAGTCTGCACTCTTAAGAGTGGACTTAAGAGTGCATTGAGCATGGGACATGCAGTTTTGCTGACGGGGCCGGAGCGGCGTCGGCGATGGTCGTTGGAAGATCGCGCCCAGATACTGGCCGAGGCTTTCGCGCCAGGCGCGGTGGTTTGCGAAGTCGCACGCCGTTTCGATGTTGCGACTGGGCTGATCTATACTTGGCGACGGCAAGCTTTGGCGCCGGAAGCCGGTCCGGCGTTCGTCCCGGCCAAGCTCGTTGACGTTCCGAACAATGGTGATGCGGCCGAGCCGGCCGTGTGCGTGGACTTCCCGAGTGGCGTGAAGGTGAGGATTGGCGCGGCAGCGCCATGCGAGCTGGCAGCCGCGGTCATGCGAGCGCTCAAATGATCCCGATCAGTTCCGGGGTGCGGGTGTGGATCGCGAGCGGTCACTGCGACATGCGCAAGGGCATGCAGGGTCTGGCACTGCTGGTGCAGGAGGGCCTCGGCCGCGATCCGTTTAAGGGTGACGTCTTCGTCTTTCGCGGTCGCAGCGGCCGACTGATAAAGGCCCTTTGGCATGATGGGATCGGCCTATCGCTGTACGCGAAGCGGCTCGAGCGCGGCCGCTTCATTTGGCCGGCGACGGAGGATGGTGCGATCGCGCTGACCGCCGGTCAGATGTCCTATCTGCTGGAGGGGATTGATTGGCGAAACCCGCAACAGACCTGGCGCCCGACCAGTGCCGGGTGACCGTCTGAAGGGCGATTACTCCGCAACAAGTTCTTTGAAATGCTAGGCAAATCAGGGCTTCTGTGATTCACTTCGGGCATGGAAAACAGCCCCGATTTGCTTCCCGACGATGTTGCCGCCCTGCGAGCAGAGCTCATCGCGGCACGCGCCAAGGGCGCCCAGATCGAGGCTGAACTTGCCGTTGCCAAAGCCAAAGCGTCCGACGATCTTGCTGTCATTGCCCGGCAGAAGCTGCGCATCGAAAAACTCGAGCGGCAGCTTTACGGCCCGAAGGCAGAGCGTCGCGCCCGGCTGATCGATCAGATGGAGTTCCAACTGGCGGAGTTGGAGATGGCGGCGACCGAGGACGAACTCGCGGCCGAAATGGCGGTGGCGGCCACCGTCAATGTCGCCGGCTTTACCCGCAACCGGCCGGTGAAGAAGCCTTTGCCCGAGCATCTTCCGCACGAACGCGTCGTCGTGCCCGGTCCCGTGAGCTGCCAGTGCTGTGGTGGCGACCGACTGCGCAAGCTGGGCGAGGACATCACCGAGACCCTCGAGGTCGTTCCGCGCCAATGGAAGGTGATCCAGACGGTGCGCGAGAAGTTCACCTGCCGCGATTGCGAAAAGATCAGCCAGGCGCCGGCCCCTTTCTATGCCATCCCGCGTGGATGGGCCGGCCCCAATCTCCTGGCGATGATCCTGTTCGACAAGTTCGGCCAGCACCTGCCGCTCAACCGTCAGGTCGAGCGCTTCGAACGCGAAGGCGTTCCGCTCAGCCTGTCGACGGTGGCCGACAGCATCGGAGCTTGCTGTGCCGCACTCACTCCGCTCCTCAAACGGATCGAAGCCCATACGTTTGCGGCGGAGCGATTGCACGGTGACGACACGACGGTTCCGGTCCTGGCGGCAGGAAAGACCGATATTGCCCGAAGTTGGGTCTATGTCCGCGACGATCGCCCGTTCGGCGGCACGGCTGCACCATCGGCGATGTTCTACTATTCCCGTGACCGCGCGGGCGAGCACCCGCAGGCGCATCTCGCCGGCTATAGCAGCATTCTGCAGGCGGACGCCTATGGCGGATACACCAAGCTCTATCTTCCGGATCGACGGCCCGGCCCGATAACGGAAGCAGCCTGCTGGGTCCATGCGAGGCGGCCCTTCTACGCGATGGCCGACGTCGAGGCGAATGCGCGCCGACGAGCGCAGGGCAAGACGCCGGCTGTCATCTCGCCGATCGCCCTGGAGATGGTGCAGCGAATCGATGCCCTGTTCGACATCGAGCGCGACATCAACGGTCAGAGCGCGGAGTTCCGAAAGTCGGTTCGTCAGGAGCGCAGCAAACCCTTGGTCCTGGAGCTGGAAGCGTGGATGAAGGCTCAGCGTGCCAAGCTGTCGCGCGATCATGATCTCGCCAAGGCCTTCGATTACCTGCTGAACCGCTGGCCGGCCTTCACCCTCTTCCTCGATGACGGGCGTGTTTGCCTCTCGAACAATGCCGCCGAACGCGCCCTGCGCGGCATAGCTTTGGGCAGGAAATCGTGGTTATTCGCCGGATCGGACCGCGGTGGCCAGCGCGCCGCCGCCATGTACAGCTTGATTGTCTCGGCCAAGATGAACGGCGTCGATCCGCAAGCCTGGCTCGCCGACGTACTTCACCGCATCGCCGGTTATCCCGCGCATCGCATCGATGAGTTCTTGCCTTGGAATTGGAAGAGCGCGTCGCCAGCGGCGCACATGCACGCGGCCTGAAGATGCCGGCCATCCGGCCGCAACGCGGACCGCAAATCACGCCGAAAAATCCAAAAGCCTTCAGCCTGCGGCCTTCGCCGGATGCTTACGCCGCAAATTGCGTCGGCTGCCGAGAAATCTCAGTTTTGGAAATGGCTCGCAGATGATCCGCCAATCCCTGCAGCGCGATTGGCCGGATAGTACCATAGAGAGAGACTTGCCTTTCGTAGCGCCTATCCGGTGGACTTCGGACAACAAAAGAGGTTTTTGCTCGTATTTCCGGTGCGCTTAACAGAAGCGCTGCGATGGGAACATCCGCCAAGCTGTAACCAACGAAAACGATTGCTTGGGCAAAGCGGATGTCATCAATAAACTGGTCAAACCAGGGACGCGGCGCTGACAACTGTCTTACATAGCTACGCTGAGTTAAGACAAGTCTCTCATCTAGATCCTCGTTTGAGCATCGATGAATGTACCCGTGCAGATGAATTATCTGCCTACCGTTTCCTGGCTTTTTCACAGGGTCAGTAAATGTCAGAGGCTCCGGAGTGACCCCACAGCCAAGTAGGCCGAACTCCAAAACATCGTCATAGTTGGTCGTATATACGCGTCGCCAAGGATGTCGAATGATCTCAGAGCCTGATGATCTGGAATGAAATCATCCGCGACGTCTGCAAGGGGTAGCGTAATACCTTCATACCCCAGCGTTTGCCCCAACCGGGTCGCCAATCTCTCGCCTGTAAGAAACGTCTCGCCTGCCTTGTTCGTAGCCTCTGCAGAGAAACCTGAACCGACGAACAGTATTGTATTCCTTGGCAACAATTGTTCCCAGCCTGCGTCATCCATGCCAATGCCACCATCAGAAATTGAATCATGTGACCATAGATCAAAGAGGAGAATGAAACCAAACGGAATAACGAGCGGACAAACGTCCGATTCTTCGCACTGCGTTCTTTCTGCGGCTACTTATATTCTGCTGTAAGAAGATATGAGCCTCGCGCCTTTGTGCCGCACGCATTCACCGACAAAATCGGCCTCCACCCTTGCCGCCTCCCCCGTTCCCCGCTACAACCACCGCATGATCAACACCACGCTCATCGCTGCCACCTATTATGCGACGTCTCCATAGGGAGCGGCGCGTTTCGATCATGTCTTGAAACAAGCCGCCGTCAGGCGGCTTTGTTTTGTTCGGTGCTCCCTGGCGGCAATGCCATGGAGAGTACCGATGACCCATCCAGACAATCCCATAGATGCCTTTGAGCCGCGCTCGGCGATCGCCCGGACGCTGGTCGAGCGCGGTTACGTCAACCAAGTGACCGATCTTCAGGGCATTGACGGTGCCTTTGCGGCCGGGAGCGTGCCTGTCTATGCCGGTTTCGACGCGACGGCGGACAGTCTGCATGTCGGGCATCTCATGCCGATCATGGCGCTCAGGCGGATGCAGCGGGCTGGCCACAAGCCGGTCGTGCTGATCGGCGGCGGCACCACCCGCATCGGTGATCCCAGTTTTCGCTCGGCGGCACGACCGATGCTGTCGGAGGAGGAAATCGCTGCCAATGTCGCCGGCATCCGCAAAGTGTTCGAGCGGCTGCTGACCTTTGGCGACGGCCCGACCGATGCGGTCATGGTCAACAATGCCGACTGGCTGGACCGGATGGCCTGGATCGACATGCTCCGCGACGTCGGCAAACATTTCTCCGTCAACCGCATGCTCTCCTTCGACAGCGTGAAGTCGCGGCTGGAGCAGCAGGAGAACCTGAGCTTCCTCGAATTCAACTACATGATCCTGCAGGCGGTCGATTTCCTCGAATTGTTCCGCCGCATCGGCTGCCGGCTGCAGCTCGGCGGCGGCGACCAGTGGGGCAACATCGTCGGCGGCGTCGACCTGCTTCGGCGGATCGAGGGCGCGGAGGTCTTCGGCATGACGACGCCGCTTCTGACCACCGCCTCGGGCGTCAAGATGGGCAAGACGGCGGCCGGCGCCGTCTGGGTCAACGCCGATCGCCTGTCGCCCTACGACTACTGGCAGTTCTGGCGCAACGCCGAGGATGCCGATGTCGTGCGCTTCCTCAAACTCTTCACCGAGTTGCCGCTCGACGAGATCGAACGGCTCGGCCGCGCGGAGGGTGCGGCGCTGAACGCGGTGAAGGAGCGGCTTGCCAATGAGGCGACCACACTGGTGCATGGGGCGGATGCAGCCCGGCAAGCGCAGGAAACCGCCCGGCAGGCTTTTGGTGCAGGCGAAGCGGCCGAGGGACTGCCGACGGTTGAGCTCAACGAAGAGGAACGCGCCGAGGGCGTAGCGCTCACCGACCTGCTCGTCCGCGCCGCAATGGCGTCGTCGAAGAGCGAGGCGCGGCGAGCGATCGCTGGGCGTGGCGTTCGCCTCGATGGCGAAGTCGTGGAGGATGCCGAGACGATTGTGCGTGTCGCCTCGGGTCCGATACGTCTTTCGCTCGGCCGCAAGCGCCATGCCGCGGTGAAATAGCGCTCCGGGGCGACGACCCCGATCCCACCGCTGTGCCTGTCACAGGGATCCAGCCGCGTCGCGTCCGCGGCGCGAGGGGATGCCCGACATATTTTCGGGCGCGCCGTGGATCGACATCTCCCGCCGCGCCGACGCGCGGCGGCTGGATCTCTGTGACAAGCGCAGAGATGACGGTGGAGAGGGGGGCGGACGCTGAGATCATGGCCGCAGGGCGTGACCTCAAGCCCATCCGGCGGCGCGAAGCAGCTGCCACCTGCCCGACGGAGGTGTCACCGGACCGACGATCAGCCGGTGGCAATGGCCCTCGCCCCTGGCCGTACGTCGGCACCGGCTCGCAGCGTCACTACGCTCGCCGAAAGCGTGCCGGGACCAACCCAGGAATCCAGCCGCGCCGCTTCCGCGTCGCAAGGAGAACGCCGCCGAGCGTCCGGCTTGCGAGCCAAGCATCGTTCGCCGCGCCGACGCGCGGCTGCTGGATCTCTGTGACAAGCACAGAGATGAGGGTTGAGAGGGTCGCGGCCACCGAGGTCGGCGCTGCGGAGGGAGAGGCTTGGGGCGTGGACACAAGCGCGCGGTCATAAGCGCGGTCATTAGTGGCCATGAGGGCTCGGTCAAAGGTGCGCGCGTTTGCCGGCGCGCCATTGTTTCACCCGGTCGTCGCGTCGTCGCTCAGCCCGCAGCAACAGCCCTCGCCTTCTGTCGCACCCTGGCGTCATCGCCAAACTCCTCGCCCCACTGACACAGCGCCTCCGCCGCGACGTTCAGCGCAGCACCCCGCTCGGTCAGCGAATAGACCACCTTCGGCGGCGTTTCCTGATAGGTGGTGCGGGCAACGAGGCCGTCGGCCTCCAGTTCGCGCAGCTGCTGCGCCAGCATCTTCTCGCTGATTGAAGGGATCGCCTGGCGCAGCCGGCCGAAGCGGCGGGCGGCCTTGCCGAGCTCGCAGAGAATATCGACCTTCCACTTGCCCTCGATCGCCTTCAGCGCCGTTGCAAATCCGCAGTTTTCCGTTGCCGTCGTCACGCCATCCTCCCTTACGTCGCGGTAACCACTTACCATCCGGTGCGTATTGCGACCCGGGCCGTCCACCTTACGTCTCAGCCGCGACGACACCCGCGTCGCTTTGGAAACCAGGGCGGGATGTCGGCGCAACCGCCATCCCGCGCCATGGATATGGAGACTGGGAATGCAACCTGCAATCAGCGTTTTGGGAATGGGGCGCATGGGCGCGGCACTGGCGCATGCGCTCATCAAGGCCGGACACCCGACGACCGTGTGGAACCGCACGCCCGCAAGGGCGGCGCCGCTCGCCGCCGCCGGGGCCGAGGTGGCGGCAAGCGTGCGCAATGCCGTTGCCGCATCGCAGATCACCATCGTCAATGTCAGCGACTATCAGGCGACGCAAGGCCTTCTGCGCGACAAGGAGGTCGCCGGTGCCCTCGCGGGCAAGCTGATCATCGAACTCACGTCAGGCACGCCCGATGGCGCCCGCGAAGCGCACGGCTGGGCGCAACGACAGGGCGCCCGCTATCTCGACGGCGCGATCCTGGCGACCCCGGACTTCATCGGCACCGAAGCGGGCACGCTGCTCGTCTCCGGTCCATCAGGTGTTTTCGAGGAAGGCCGCGCGGTGCTCGCTGCGCTTGGCGGCAATGTCCAGTTCATCGGCGAGGATCCGGGGCTTGCCAATGCACTCGACAGCGCCGTGCTGGCGCTGATGTGGGGGGCGTTGTTCGGCACCTTGCAGGCGATTGCCGTTGCACGCGCCGAGGCGATCGATCTCGGCGTGGTCGCCAAACAATGGACGGCAACGGCACCGGTCATCGATGGTCTGGTCTCGGACCTCATCAGGCGCAGCGCCGACAAGCGCTATGCCGCCGACAGCGAAACGCTTTCCTCCGTCTCGCCGCATTACGGCGCCTTCCGCCATCTGGTCGAACTGATGGAAGCCCGCGGCATCGACCGGACGATCACCGACGGCTACGAGGCGATCTTCCGCCGTGCGATCGACGCCGGCCACCTGCACGACGACTTTGCGTCGATGTCACTGTTCATGAAGCGGCCGGCCTAGAGCGAAAGCGAAACGGCGCGGCGATCAGTGGCCGCGCCGTCTGCAGGCGGATGACATGCTTGTCGCGGCACGAGATTGCCGTTGCATCCCACCGCTCCTCATCCCTGCTTGTTGCTGGAATCCACTCGCGTCGCGGCGGCAGCAGGAGAAGACTGCTTGAGGAAGCCGGCGGCCGATGGACCACGTTCCTGCCGTGCTGACGCACGGCTGCTGGATGACGAACACAGAGATGAGTGGAGACGAGGCGTCGCGTCACTTGGAAGCTGCACCGCTGCCGTCTGCTGCCGGCTTCAGCACGCCGACCAAAGTCTTGCCGTCGGTGAAATAGGGGTCGCCGCCGCCGTTGCGGCCGGTCTTGGTGGCACCGATGCCGGGGATCTCATAGGTCTGCGCCACCTGCCCCGCCTTGTCGAGGTCGCCGATCACCAGATCGCGTTCGGCATCGAGATCGGGGCCGATGTGGTGGGTGATCTGGCCGGTGTCGTGACTCAGGCCCACGCCGCGGTCAAAACTCGCCGAACCCAGCCAGAGCGTGCCGCCGCCCTCCACCGGCGTCGCGGTCTGCCAGAAGCGCACATGGTTGCGCTGGTCGGCGCTGCTACCCACAGGCTTCTCGAAGGCCAGATCCTGCTTGCGCCCTTCATAGAACAGCGGGCTGACGGGCGCATCGAGGTCCGGGCGGTCGAGGACGACGCTGAGGCCGATGTCGACGGACGATCGCAGCGTGACCTTGTCCGCGGCATCCCAGCCGGCTGCGTTGAAGGCACGGATGATCTGCTCCTTGGAGCCGACCAGCCCGACATTGATCGGATCACCGGGTATGCCCTGTTCCGTGGATGTCACCATCGGATTGAGCGGAACCTTCCGGCGGTCATCGTGGAACAGCCATAGCTCCGGGACCAGGAAGTAACTGACCGCGAGATAGGCGGCGAGCACGATCGCCAGAAGGAGAAAAGCAACGCGCATGTGTGAGCGACCGCTCATGCCACTCTCCTTCGCTCCAGACCGAGACGGAGGTCCCGGCCACCCGGGACAGACGGAGACTATGCCACCGACAGACGCCGCTGCACAGCGGCGGCGCGCAGCCGGATGCCCGCGACCACGGGTCGGCAAGCAGGAAGCCGGTGATCAGGGGGCAGATCGCCGCGGATCAGGGCGTGGCCATGCCCTCGTCGCGGCGCGCCAACAAACGGGAAAGCGATCGAGGCGGGCCCTACTCCGCCGCGTGCGCGTTCACCTCCAGCGCCTCCAGTTCATAGCTGTAACCTTCCAGCATCTCATAGGCCTGCTCGATCGTCTTGATCTGCTCGTCGGCATTCTTGATCGCCTCGGCGATTGACCGCGAGCGGGCGCGCAGCATGGAGCCGAGCACATCGGTTTCCGGCCGGCGGCCGAGGCGGTCCAGGTGCTTGCGCACGCGGGCGCGGTGCCGCTCGAGCTCGAGAATGTGGAAGCGGCTCTTGACGATATCGTCGGAGAGCTTGCGCCGCATGGCAGCCACGGGATCGAAGGTTCCGGGCTCGCGCTCGTCGAGGATGAAGTCGTTGACCAGCGATTCCAGCATCATCAGCCCTTTCAGGTCGCGCGCGTCGGCAAGCTGCGGGTCGTAGCCGGTGTCGTCATAGACCTTGCGGCGCACGGGATCCTTCAGGAGCTCATAGGCCACCTGCAGGCGCGCAAACTGTTCGGGATCGCCGCCGGAATCCGGATGCGCCGATTTCGCCGCCTTGCGATAGGCGTTGCGGATCGCCTGATTGTCGGCGTCGCGTTCCAGTCCAAGCAATTCGTAAGGGTCGATCACGCTGTCCCTCTCCGTATGTCACTCCCGCCGTCCGGTTTACCCGGCCGGCGCATTCTCCGGGCGAAACCTCGCCCGGTCTTCCCGGCAACTCGTCCGGCCAAGGCAACCTCGTCGTCTGGGCGGAGCAAGCAATCGTCCGGCTCAAACCGAACTTCACCCACCTTACGACGATCGATCGCCCTGTGCAGGCGACGATCGTTCAGAACAGCTGCACTTCGTCCGATCCGGGCAGTCGTCTTCGACACCCGAAACAGCGCCGCATCGGCCCCTAGCTACGCCATCGCCAGCCAAGACGGAACCAACCTTCGGTAAAGCCTGCGCGCTATCCTGGTGATGCGCAAGCCTTATCCCCGGGGATGCGCAAGCCTTATCCCCGGGGATGCGCAAGCCTTATCCCCGGGGATGCGCCGGCGTATCCCGGGAATGCGCAAGCCCATCCCGGAGATCGGCACACCTCGCGCACGCGGCCAGGCGCAACGACAGCATCCGCTGAGATCGGCGACCGGCCCCTTCGGCGGCGCGCAAGTTCGGTCGTGGTCGGGACGAAATTGTGTCGAGAAACGGACCGTCCCCGATTTTTCTGCCTGAGGGGTGAATGGAGCAACCAGATCCGGCGGCCAAAGCCTTGCAAAGCCTGACGCTCCGTGCCTTGAGGCGGCACACAAGGCGCTTGCCTTTTTCTGCAAATCCTGTCACTTCTTGCGCCGTTCGGGCGATTTCTATCCCGGAGACTGGACTTTCCACTGCGCCCGGCCTCGTGCCGGGACCGCCGGCATCGGCACCGTAGACGTCTTTTCCCCGATATCGTGACCACTCGACGCCTTTCCGCTTGCAAGCGGAAGACGAGATGCCCACATCCCCTCGGGGGCGCGGGCAACGCAAATTGACTGAAGGAAAAGGACTTCTTCCATGGCCACCAAGGGCACCGTAAAATTCTTCAACCAGGACAAGGGCTTCGGCTTCATCACGCCGGATGGCGGCGCGAAGGACGTGTTCGTACACATCTCCGCCGTTCAGGCCGCTGGCCTCGCAACGCTCAAGGATGGCCAGCAGGTCACCTTCGACACCGAGCCGGATCGCATGGGCAAGGGCCCGAAGGCCGTCAACATCCAGGCTGCCTAAGCCGGATTGTCCAGTCGGACATTCATTTGGAAACGGCGCTCCGCAAGGGGCGCCGTTTTCGTTTGGGGAGATCGGACGCCCTCTGTCACCCTCATGCCTGCGCTTATCGCAGGCATCCAGCCGCCGTGCGTCGGTATGGCGAGAAATGCCCTTCCCTTTGCCGCGCTTTCGCTTCTACGATTGACAAAAAGCCTCCCCCGCGCCAGACGCGACGCTGCCGGGCGGAAATGTCAGCGAGGTGGCCCCGCCCGGTAGCAACGCTTTCTCAGAATGGGCCTACACCGTCGCCCCCTTGCGCGACGGCCCTCTATTCAGCCGCCTGCTTCGCCGCCGTCGCCTCGAACACCGCATCGAAGGCCGCGTGGATCACGTCCGGCCCCGCGCCCTGGCGGGTCGCATCGGACGACAGGATCTGGCGATAGCGCCGCGCGCCCGACCAGCCCTGAAACAGGCCGACCATGTGCCGCGTCACGTGGATCAGGCGACCGCCATTGGCGATATGCGCGGCGGCGTAGTCCGCCATCGCATCACGGACGTCCGCCCAGAAATCGAGATCGAGACGGTGGCCGCGCTCGGAGAATGCGCCGGCTTCCTGCGCCAACGGCGCCGCCGCCGTCAGCGGATGCGGGAAGTAACCATCGGCCGCCGTCAGCATCGCGCTATCGTGATAGGCCGCGCGGCCGAGCATGACGCCGTCCAGGTGCTGCAACTGCTCAAGCGCCTGACTCAATGTCTGAAGGCCGCCATTGATGCCGATGAAAAGGTTCGGATTTTCCTGTTTCAGCCGATGCACGAGGCCATAGTCGAGCGGCGGGATTTCGCGGTTCTCCCTCGGGCTCAGGCCTTGCAGCCAGGCCTTGCGCGCGTGCACCCAAACGGCATCCGTACCGGCGTCCACCACCTGCGACACCAGCGTCCTCAGCGCCACCTCCGGGTCCTGATCGTCGACGCCGATGCGGCACTTGACCGTGACCGGGATCTTGACTGCCACCTTCATCGCCGCAACGCACGCAGCCACCGTTTCCGGCTCCTGCATCAGGCAGGCGCCGAAGGTGCCGGACTGCACCCGGTCCGACGGGCAGCCGACATTCATGTTGATCTCGTCGTAGCCGAAGCCCTCGGCAATGGCAGCCGCCTCCGCCATCTTGCGGGGATCGTTACCGCCAAGCTGCAGCGCGACCGGATGCTCCGAAGCATCAAAACCCAGCAGCCGCTGCCGATCACCCCGCAGGATCGCCTCGGCGACGATCATCTCCGTATAGAGCAGCGCATGTTTCGACAGCCGCCGCGCGAAGAACCGGTAGTGCCTGTCCGTCCAGTCGATCATCGGCGCCACGGCGAAAACCGGTGCGTTGAAATAGTGACGGTTGCCCGGATTTCCGGGCTGTGCGCGGCCTTCTGCCATGCTCGATCAGCTCTCGTTATTCTGGTTTTGCGCGCCGGCACTACAATGTAGCACGCACGGCAGATTTGCAGCCCTGGCGCCCGCCCGGCGCCAAAGCCCCCACAGGGGACGGCGCCTTATACAGCGCAATGCAGAAGAATGCGAGACCGCGTCGAACGGCACGGACCAGTCCCCGATTTGCGCGGCCCTGCCGTCCGATGACAACCGCGTGACGGCCTCCTCTCCGATCGATATTGCAACCTCGCGACGCGCCGGATACAACCTGCGCGGCAACGACACATGGGGAACAACGAATGCTGAAATACCTTGCTCTCGGACTGGCCGCTCTTGCGCTCTCCGGCTGCCAGCCGCCGGCGCCGGAATCCGTTCTTGCATCGCAAAAGCCGCCGTCGCCGGCGGTGCGCAAGGAATATGTCGCGGCGATGCGGGCAATCGATGCCAAGGGCGCCCAGTTCAAGACGGCCGAAATTTCGAGTGTGGTCCTGCTCAATCCCGAAGCCAAGATCTATGCCTTTTGTGTTCGCTTCAGGGAAACCCGCATCCAGGAGGTACTGCAGGTCGGCGGCTATGCCTTGCGCGATGGGAAGATCGTCGACGCCAGCTCGTACGATGCCCGCTGCAGCGACAAGAGATTGCGCTGGTACGACTTCCCGGAGCTCCGCTCGATGCGGGGCTGACGGGCTCGCCAGCCAGGCGGCGGCATGGCGCCTTCTCCAACAGCGCTTCGCCTTCGATCCTTCACCGTCACAATGGTTTCCGTTTTGTTAATCAGAATCGCCGATTGTTCCGCTTTGACATGATCGTCGTCGGAGCGAAGACATGAGCTACGATTGGAGCGGCGCGCGGCGCCGACGGACAATAGCGACCGTCATAGGTGCAGCATTCCTGGTGGCAGCGCTGGCCGCTACGGTTGCCGCGGCGGTTGCCGGCAGCATCTTCTGAAATACACCTTTGGATGAAGCAGGCGGCGAAAGCCGCCTGTTTGTATTTGCAGGACCGGACCGAACCGCTTGCCGACTCCGGCCAGCTTGCCTTCTCCGTCGGGAAGTGATCGCCTCTCGCCGCAACCAGCAAGCGAGGAATCACGCGATGTCGAAATCCCCCGACGAAATGAGTGCAGAAGAGCTTCGCCTCCATGGCGACGCGGCCCAGCTCGGACAACTCTCGATCCTGAATGCGACGGTCGCGGCTCTCGTCATGCAGGCCGAAGACAAGCAGGCGATTGTCGATTCCATCGCGAATTGCCTCGCCGACCTCAAGGCCGCCTGGCAGAACGTGGGCGACGCAGGCTCCTTCGGCGAGGCGGCGATGGCCGGTGCGCGCTCGTCCGCCGATCTCTTTCTCTACTACGCAGGCCCGCCTACGCGCCACGACGCGTGACGCATCACCGCGTCCCGGACTTGACAGAAGCGACCGAAGGCGATTACAGCGCCGCGCGTCTATCGAGACTCTCAAGGTCACTATCCAACACTGCTGGTTTTGCCCTCTGGTCGAATTCGAACTAAGGATTTGCAGCGCAAGGCAGCGGCGCTGTATCGATACAGTAGGCAAGAAAAAGGACGGACGGCATGAAACGCGCGATCGCGGCACTGCTCACGCTTCTATTGGCCGGATGCCAGTCGATGGAACTGGAGGCGCCTGAAGTCGCAAGGCCGAGGCCTGTCGCCCCCTCCGTGCCGACACTTTCGGGCGACGCGCTCCAGGCCTTCCTGGTCGGCAAGACGCTGCGCTACAACCTCAACGGCGTCAACTCCACCTTTTATGCCGACGGCCGCTATGGCTATCGCGACTACGAAGTGCGCGACGGTGGCAGCTACACGATCACCGGCGACGAGGTCTGCATCACCTTCGAAGATGGCGGGCGTCGCTGCGACCAGTATGCGCAGATCGGCTCCGACTACTACCGGATCGAGGAAGGCGGTCGCCGCACCAAGGTGGATCGCGTCGTGCCCGCGGCCTGATACGCCGATCTCCGATCAACCGCTGGGCGATTGGAACCCCTCATTCCCAAGGGGTCCAATTCGCGTGCGTTCTGCCATAGTGCCGGGCGGGGAAATGGGTGCTGCGGGAGGAACAGGTGGCCCCTTTGCGAGCGACACAATGCCTTGCCCTCTCGAAGGGTGATATGGAGCGGCTGCAGCGTGTCTTTGACGAGCTTTGCCTGGAACAGGGCTGGGCCCGCGACGGCGAGCGGGCGCGGCGCCATGCCCGGATGCTGATCGACGATTACCTCGCCGGCAATACCAACGAGATGCGCTTGCTTCTTGCCGGCCGCGCCTTTGCCGAGCGACTGCGCCACGACGTCTCCCTTTAGCATCGTGCCATCCATGTCGGCTATGGCCGCCCACCGCCAGCGCTTGCAGCGTGTCCATCGAACACGGAAAAGCTGCTTACAATTCCGTGCTCCTGCGCTACATTAGCAAGCTCGACTGTCGATACCACTTGAGAGGAGCCAAGGGGCCGACAGCCGCAGTGCCGACATTCATTGAGATGATCTCGAGGAGGAGACGCATGCAACTAGTCTGGAAACAGCCGATCGAGCTCGACTTTGTTGGCGGTAATTGCCGCACCGTTAAAGGCCCCTCAGACGCGCTCGCCTGCCTTGCCGACCATTGGCCCCGCCGCGGGCCGTTCTACGTTGCCGCCCGCAGTGCCTGCCGCGCCGCCATCGACGGTCGCCGCACGGCCGAGGAAGCGCGAACGCTGTTCATCTCGGCCGCCGAGGAGGCCGAACTGGGCACTCACTGAGGCGCAACTGCGCCGGACCGATTCCGCTGCGCGAAGCAGCGAACGCTCGCCGATGGCGGGCGCGAGACAATGTTTTAGTTGAAGCAGCAGATTCCGACGCTCGTCGATCGATGGCTCAGATACTGGGCATTTGCCCGAAGATTGCATCAATTCGACGCAATATCACCTAATAGCGCATGATTTTTCCAGAAACGGCCCGATTTCTGTCGTGAAGCCTTCACTTCTTTCGCCTATATCATGAGGTGCCTCACAAAAACCAATTTCGGAGCGCTTTAGTCCCCGCAAGGGAATTCAAATAAAAACGATATACGGGAGAGAACTTATGAGCGAGAGCAATCTCTATCGCATCGTTGAAGTCACCGTGAAGCGTGAAGGTGGCCGCCGTGACGTCGGCATCATGACCGTGCGCCAGGCCCTTGAGCTTCCCCAGGTTCCCAGTCTCGAATACAGCCATCCGGAGCTCAATTCGCGCTCTGACGGCCGGTTCCTGACGCGAGATCAGCTTCAGGCCTACGCACACTGCGCCTGAGTTCGTCGCTCACGACACCCTTTCGGGTGTCGTGACCCCGCGCGCCCGTCCGGGCGCGCTTCAGCCGCCCCCTCCTCAATCCCTCGTCATATTTTTCCACGGATCGATTCCGATTCGCGGTTTTATGCAGTAACGTCCGGATTCTTCCCAACCTCGCTCGAAGCCGAACTCGGTCGACGGCGAGCGCCCATCAAATGCGCAGCGCTCTTTCGGTCCCTTGAGACCGATGGACGCCCAAGACCGGACGATCATGGAAACCATCATCCCTCCTCCGCTTCCCGTGCTGCTGCCGATCTCCGGCAGTCTGGTCGGTTTTCCGGTTCGCCGGGTCTATTGCGTCGGCCGCAACTATGCCGCCCACGCCATCGAGATGGGTCACGACCCGGATCGCGAGCCGCCGTTCTTCTTCCAGAAGAATCCGGACAACCTGCTTGCAGCCGGTAGCGCATTCCCATACCCGCCGCTGACTTCCGACGTTCATCACGAGGTCGAGCTCGTGGTGGCGCTGAGGCGTGGCGGCAGCAATATCGCCGTCGAGGATGCGCTGGATTGCGTCTACGGCTATGCCGTCGGCATCGACTTCACCCGCCGCGACCTGCAGGCCGAGGCCAAGAAGGCCGGAAAGCCCTGGGCGGCGGCGAAGGCCTTCGAACATTCCGCTCCGGTTTCGGCAATCGCGCCGGCCGAAGCAATCGGCCATCCGGTCAATGGCAACATCTGGCTGAAGGTGAATGGCGAAATGCGCCAGCAAGGCGATCTCGACCAGATGATCTGGAAGGTGCCGGAGATCATCGCTGAGCTTTCCAGGCTCTTCACGCTCGCCCCCGGCGACGTCATCATGACCGGCACGCCATCGGGCGTTGGCGCCGTGGTGCGCGGCGACGAGGTAACCTGCGGCGTCGACGGCGTCGCAGCCCTTGCCGTTAGCGTCCTTTAGGAAAATCGTGCCAGGAACGGCGTGACGCGCTCTTCCTGGCATTGCATCATTTCAGACGACACGAAGGATAACTGCCGATGCCACTTTATGCCCTTGGACCGCTTCGCCCACAGACGCCGACAAACGGCAGCTACTGGGTGGCGCCTGACGCGAACATCATCGGTCAGGTGGAGATCGGCGACGAGGTCGGTATCTGGTTTGGCGTGACGCTGCGCGGCGACAACGAGCCGATCCGGCTCGGCGCCCGCACCAATATCCAGGAAAACGTCGTCATCCATGTCGATCCCGGTTTCCCGGTGACGATCGGCGAAGGCTGCACCATCGGACACGGCGCCATCATCCACGGCTGCACGATCGGCGAAAATTCGCTGATCGGTATGGGCGCGACCGTGCTAAATGGCGCGAAGATCGGCCGCAATTGTCTGGTCGGCGCCAATGCGCTGGTCACCGAAGGCAAGGAGTTTCCGGACAATTCGCTGATCGTCGGCGCGCCGGCCAAGGCGATCCGCACGCTGGACGAGGCGGCTGTGGAGGGCTTGAAGCGCTCGGCAGCGCATTATGTCAAGAACTGGCGGCGCTACGCCTCCGACCTGACCCGGCTGGACTGAACCAAGGCGGGACAGCAGTTTCGCCGGATTTGGCGGAACCGCCGTTACGCGCAGCTCTGGCAGTGCCCGCGGATCTCGATCGTGGTCTTCTCTGTCTTGAAATTCTGCGCCCGTGTCAGCGTCGAAAGCCGCTGCTCGATCGCCTCGTCATGAAACTCCGTTACCTGGCCGCAGCCTTCGCAGATGGTGAAGGCGGTGACACCATGGTCGTGCTCATGATCATGCGGGCAGCTACAGGCAACGAAGGCGTTAAGGCTCTCCAGCCGGTGCACCAGGCCATATTCGAGCAGCTTGTCGAGCGCCCGGTAGACCTGCAGCGGCGCGCGAAAGCCATGATCGCGCAGCCTGTCGAGAATGGTGTAGGCGCTCATCGGCCCTTCGGAGTGGCTGAGCGCATCCATCACCAACGTCTGGTTCTTGGTCAGTTGCGGCGTAGCCATCAGTGGTGCCCTCCAGGCGTGGAATGATGCGCAGTCTCGATTGGACGGCGGCCGATCGGTAGCAGACTCAGAACGAAAAGCCCAACGGCCGCAACGACGATAGACGGTCCCGACGGCGTATCCCAGTGCAGCGAGCCGAAAAGTCCGCCGGTAACCGCAAGCGCGCCGATCACGGACGCGAGAACAGCCATCACTTCAGGCGAAGTTGAGAATCGCCGCGCCGTTGCCGCCGGGATGATGAGCAGCGACGTGATGAGCAGGATGCCGACGATCTTCATGGCGATCGCAATCACCAGCGCCATCAAAAGCATGAAGAAGAGCCGCGTGCGCTCGGGCTGCAGCCCCTCGGCCTCCGCCAGTTCCGGATTGACGGTAGAGGCCAGCAGTGGCCGCCAGAGATAGACGATGGCGAAGATGACGAGAATGCCGCCACCCCAGATGATGTCGATGTCGGATTCGGAGACCGCGAGGATGTCGCCGAAGAGGAAGCCGACGAGGTCGATACGCACCCAGGTCATGAAGGCAACGATGACGAGGCCGAAGGACAGCGCCGAATGCGAGAGGATACCGAGCAGTGCGTCGGTCGACAGCGCGCCGCGCCGCTGCAGGAAGAGCAGCAGCACCGAGACGACGGCAGCAACGATGAAGACGCTGAGCATCAGGTTGAGTTCGAGCAGCAGCGACAGTGCCACACCGAGCAGCGCCGAATGCGCCATGGTGTCGCCGAAATAGGCCATGCGCCGCCAGATGACGAAGCAGCCGAGCGGTCCGGCCATGACGGCAATGCCGATGCCGGCGATCAGCGCGCGCACGAAGAAATCGTCAAGCATCGCGCTTCTCCTTCACGTCATAGCCATGCAGGCGCGTGTGGTGGCCGCAGCCGCAATCCTCGCCGTGGTCGTGCACGTTTTCTTCGTCGTCATGATGGTGGCCATCGCCGGGGTAGCAATGCTCGGTGATCGAGCCGTCGGCATGCAGCACCCGGCCGTCAGGCAGATGGGTGTGGTCGTGGTGGTGGCTGTAGACGGCAAGCGTATTGGCCGCGCGCCTGCCGAAGAGCTTCTGATATTCCGGGCTCTGGCTGACGGCCTGCGGCGTGCCGCGGCAGCAGACATGGCCGTTGAGACAAACGACCGTGTCGGTCTCGGCCATGACGATGTGCAGGTCGTGCGAGATCAGCAGGATGCCGCAGCCGGTGCGGTTGCGGATCTGCTTGATCAGTTCGTAGAGCGCGATCTCGCCACTGAAATCGACCCCCTGCACCGGCTCGTCGAGCACCAGCAAGTCAGGCTTGCGGGCAATGGCACGCGCTAGCAGCGCCCGCTGGAACTCGCCGCCCGAAAGATGCTGGACTTCGGCTTTGGCAAGATGCAGCACACCGGTCGCCGACAGCGCCTCTTCGATCTCTCTGCCCTTGAGCGGGCCCGTCAGCGTCATCAGCCGCTCGACCGTCAAGGGCAACGTCCAGTCAACTGCAAGCTTCTGCGGCACATAGCCGACCTTCAGGCCCGGCTTGCGCTCGACATAGCCTTCGTCGGGTTTAAGCACGCCGATCGCGGTCTTCGCCGTCGTCGATTTGCCCGAGCCGTTCGGGCCGATCAACGTGACGATCTCGCCCGGGCTGATCGAGAATTCGACGCCACGCACGAGCCAGCGACCGTTGCGGCGCACGCCGGCATTGCTGAGATTGACCAGCGGCAGCGTGTCTGGGGAACGGAAATTCAGCATGAAAAAAATCCGGATTGGATGGTTGCCACTGGCTATCGCACACGTTATAGCATAACGCAATTGATGTAATAACATAACACATCAACTTCAAGACCGGCAACGGCCCGTTGGATTGTTGCGTTGCATGCCCGAAAGCGTGCCTGGCCCACACGGCCACGTGCGCCAAACAAGCCCGGAGAACCCGATGAAATCGACTTCCGCCCTGCTTCTTGCCTCCACCGTGTTGCTCGCCTCGCCTGCCCTCGCGGCCAGTCCCAATGTGGTGGTTTCGATCAAGCCGATCCACTCGCTCGTCGCCTCGATCATGCAGGGCGTTGGCGAACCGTCGCTGATCGTCGAGGGTGCCGCATCTCCGCACACTTACAACATGAAGCCCTCCAACGCTTCGGCCCTGCAGGCGGCAAACGTGGTCTTCTGGGTCGGTCCCGGCCTCGAAGCCTTCCTCGACAAGCCGCTCGATGCGCTCTCCGGTGGCGCCAAGGTGGTTGAGCTTAGTGAAGCACCGGGCATCGAGAAGCTGAAGTTCCGCGAAGGCGGTGCGTTTGAGGCGCATGATGACGGCGACGAGGGCGACGGCGAAGAAGGGCACAAGCACGAAGAGGGCGAAGCCGAGCACGACCACGCCGCAGCGCCGGAAGCGGCCCCCGGGCACGATCATGGCCATGATCACCACGACCACGGCCACGGCGATACCGACCTGCATATGTGGCTCGACCCCTTGAATGCCAAGGCGATGGCCGCCGAGATCGAAAAGACGCTTGTTGAGGCCGACCCGGACAATGCCGGTGCCTACAAGGCCAATCTCGAGGCGCTCAACAAGCGGCTGGACGACCTTGATGCCAAGCTGAAGGAGACCGTGGCGCCGGTGAAGGACAAGCCCTTCGTCGTCTTCCACGATGCCTACCAGTACTTCGAGCACCGCTACAATGTCCGCGTCGCCGGCTCGATCACCGTCAGCCCCGAGGTGCTGCCGGGTGCGGAACGACTGTCCGAGATCCACGCCAAGATCAAGGAGCTGGGCGCCACCTGCGTCTTTGCCGAGCCGCAGTTCGAGCCGAAGCTGATCAACGTGGTGATCGAGGGAACGCCAGCGAAATCCGGCACGCTCGACCCGGAAGCCGGCACGCTCGATGCCGGCCCGGACCTCTATTTCCAGCTGATGGAAGGCATCAGTACGTCGCTCAAGACCTGCCTTTCCTCGGCAAGCTGATCCGTCCTCCCAAGACGTTTCGGGCAGGCGCCATTTCACGCGAATGTGGGGAGCGCATGCCCCTGTCCGTCATGCTCTGGCTTGACCCGAGCAACCAGCCAACGGGCGATAGCGCAAACCGGCCATGGTTTGGCACCTGATTTCTGGGATCTCGGGTCAAGCCCGAGGATGACGGGAGGAGAGGTCAGCCACAGACGACAGAATGGTTGTGACAACGATCCGGCTGCTTGGCCAACCGGGGTCCGGCCGGAAGATTGAACACCAAACTCCCACTTTCCCACCAGGCGGGCGATCGCGCTCGCCTTTTTTACTCGCTTTAATTGTAACGGTATAACATTATAGGACCAATCGATGGAAAAGCTTCCCGTTACCGTGCTCTCCGGCTTTCTCGGCGCCGGCAAGACCACCCTGCTCAACCACGTGCTTTCCAATCGTGATGGCCTGCGCGTCGCCGTGATCGTCAACGACATGAGCGAGGTCAACATCGACGCGGCCCTGGTGCGCGATGGCGGCGGCGGTCTCTCGCGCACGGAAGAGCAACTGGTGGAAATGACCAATGGCTGCATCTGTTGCACGCTGCGCGACGATCTGTTGAAGGAGGTCCGCAATCTCGCCGAACAGAACCGCTTCGACTATCTGCTGATCGAATCGAGCGGCATTTCCGAACCCCTGCCCGTCGCCACCACCTTCGATTTTCGCGATGAGGACGGTGAGAGCCTTGCCGATGTCGCCCGCCTCGACACGATGGTCACCGTCGTCGATGCGGTGAACCTGATCGCGGACTACTCCTCGCTCGACTTCCTTGCCGACCGCGGCGAGACGGCGGGAGAAGGCGACACGCGCACGCTGGTCGACCTTTTGGTCGAGCAGATAGAGTTTGCCGACGTCGTCGTCCTCAACAAGATCGGCACTGCCACGCCCGAGCAGGTGGATGCCGCCCGCAAGATCATCGTCGGTCTCAATCCCGATGCGCAACTGATTGAAACCGACTTCGGCAAGGTGGCACTTCGGGACGTGCTCGGAACCGGCCGCTTCGATCTCGTCAAGGCGGAGCAGCATCCGCTCTGGTACAAGGAACTGCACGGCTTCAAGGACCACATTCCGGAGACGGAGGAATACGGCATCCGCTCCTTCGTCTACCGCGCCCGCCGGCCCTTCGATCCCATGCGTTTCCAGGCCTTCCTCAACCAATCCTGGCCGGGCGTGCTTCGGGCCAAGGGGTTCTTCTGGCTTGCGACCCGCCCGCATTATGTCGGCGAGATCAGCCAGGCAGGCCCGCTCGTGCGCACCGGCAAGATGGGCTTCTGGTGGTCGGCTGTGCCACAGGAGCAATGGCCGCGCGAGCCCGGCTTTCTGGCCGCGGTCGACCGCTACATCGATCCGGTCTGGGGCGACCGGCGCCAGGAGATCGTCTTCATCGGCGCCGATCCGATGGATGAAGCAGCGCTTCGCGCCGAACTCGACGCCTGCCTCATTGCTGACGACACCTTCCGTCCGGAACGCTGGCGCGATTTGGCCGACCCCTTCGCCAACTGGTCGCCGCGGGCTGCCTGATGGCCGAAGCCGCGCGCGCCCCGCGCCGACCGCGCTTCATCTGCATGGCGCTCAATGCCGCCGGTCGGCCCGTGCCGATGTTCGATCCGTTTCTTGGCGACACGCCTTGGGAAGAGGAAGCGCCGGAGGTACCGGGCGAGGTCGAGCGGTTGCTGTTTGGCGAACAAGCCGGCGTCATTGCCGACCATTGAAAAGGCGAAGGGGCGGTGTGAGAACGCCCCCCTTCGCCCAGCGATCCGTCACGCGGATCAGTGCGCCGTCGCCAGCCCGACGATCACGCCGGTGGCGAGGCTGATCAGCAGGAAGTCGTTGTCGACCCGGACCCACTGCTGGCCGCGCGGTGGCGGACGCAGCTTGTAATAGCGATAGTCGCGCACCTGGGCCATGTGTCGCCGCTCGGCCGGCGTCAGGCGATGGCCGCGCGCCCATCTTTCCTTTTTCTTGACGATCACGCGCTTTTCGATCGTGACGTGCTTGTCGACGTGGCGATCCATCTGGCGATCGACGGGGCGGCGGGAGCGGTCATAATTCTGCGCCACCTCGAAGGATCCTGCCGGCTGGGCAAGTGCTGCGACCGGCGTAATCAGAACGGAGCTGGCGACGAGCGCGATCAGGAGACGTTTCATTCGGGTGTCCTTTCGTTGTCTACACCCAGAAAATAGGCCCCGCTTCCTGAACCGAATATGAAACTCTACATTACAAATACGTAATGATATCCGATAGTTATTCACATATTCTAATGTTTTCTGTCTCTACCCCGCGAGACTGACGTAACGGAAGTGATCGAAATCGGCTGGCTTGCCGGCACCCGAGGTATCGAAGGCAAACATGCCCGCAAAGGCACCGGTGAACGAGCCATGCTCGCCGCGACCGCCCTCGTCCGAGACCACGCCGGCATCGAGAACCGGGCCAATTGGCGACCAGTCCTGCGCTTCCGTTGGCCGCCAGAAGAACTGCAAGTCGTTGTCGCGGATCTCCATGGCAAGATCGATCGGACCATCTGGAATGGCGATGCCGCTGCCGAGGGGAAACTCCAGCCGCCCGTGCGGGAAATCGCCGGGGCATGAGAGGATGGTCAGCGCCCGCCCGAGCGTCTCGTGCCAGGTCAGGCCGAGCGCGTGGAACTTGTGGCGGTTGTAGTAGTGCGTCAGGCCCGCGACCTGTTGATAGGTTTCGGCGACGAAATCGATTGATGTCTCCGCGCGGAAGGAATGATGCTCCTGCCGCCGCGCGACAAGTGCCTGTTCGAACCAACTGCCGATGCTTTCCCGTCCGAACAGCCGCAGATGACCCGGACGCCTCTCGAGCGAAAAGATCCGCGCAGGCTCAGGCGTGCGCAGCCACTGAAATTCGACCGGAAGCGTGCCTTCATCGAAATCGGTTTCGACGACCGTCGGCGCCGCCACCTGATCCACCGTTCCCGGAGCCGGCACACGCACCTCCGGCACCGGCCCGCCATTTTCAAGGTAGAGCCACCCATCGTCACGCCAGACGCATTTCTGCAGCGCCGTCTCGCGGCCGAGCGTGCAGCGACGCTGCGGCGGCAGCGGTCGGCCGGTCAGATGCGTGTGATAGGCCTGGCCGTCGGGCGTCTCGATGTACTGGCCGTGCCCGGCCCGCTGCAAGGGCGCCTCCGGATGATCCTTCGAGGTGATGAGGTAGGTATCCGGATGCATCTCGTAGGGGCCGTCGATGCTGCGCGAGCGCGCCATGGTGACGGCATGGTCGTAGCCGGTGCCCCCTTCGGCGGTGGTCAGATAGTACCAACCGTTTTTCTTGAAGAGATGCGGACCCTCGACGAGCCCGAGCGGCGAGCCGGCAAAGATGTTCTTCACCGGACCGACGAGCCTGCGTGTGCGCTCGTCCCATTCCTGCAGCAGAATGCCGTCGAAGGCCGGATGCTTGGGCGAGCCGCCAAAACTCTCGGTGCGGTGGTTCCACTGCATGTTGAGGAACCATTTGCGGCCATCGTCGTCATGGAAGAGCGAGGGATCGAAGCCCGAGGAATTGACGTAGACCGGGTCCGACCAGGTCGCCTCGATCGCTTCGGCCGTCACGATGTAATTGTGCGCGTCCTTGAAGTTGCCGTCGAAGCGCTTGACGTCGGTATAGACCAGCCAGAACAGCCCGTCGTCATAGGACAGGCACGGCGCCCAGACGCCGCAGCTATCGGGATTGCCGCGCATGTCAAGCTGGCTTCTCCGCTCCAGCGGCCGCCGCACCAGCCGCCAGTTCACCAGATCGCGCGAGTGGTGGATCTGCACGCCCGGATACCATTCGAAGGTGGAGGTCGCGATGTAGTAATCGTCGCCGACGCGGCAGATCGAAGGGTCCGGATTGAACCCTGGCAGAATTGGGTTGCGGATCATGGTGGTCATCGGTTTGGCATCCTCCCTGTACGGCGTCATCCGATCTCAAAAATCATACAAATTCAAGACTGCAACGTTGCAGTAAAGTGCTCGCACCGACCTCTGTGGCCGTCTTTCCACACCGATTCGCACGGCTGCTGCATGTCCGGGAACGGTCCGCCCGTACTCGGGCCGGTGAAGGGGAACGGGTTTGCACAAACAATGAGCAGAGCGCCGGAACGGCACATTCTACTTTAGTCGGAGGTGGCCGAACTACACGGGAAAATCGCATCTCGGACTTGAACGCGCGCTTGAAATCGGCACTCTGGCTGTGCTTGGCACAACAACCATAAAAAGCCATCGCGGGGAGGAAATCGATGAGAGCTTTGCTCGGCTTCAGCCGACTCATAGACACGATTACGGAATTCATCGGAAAGAGCGTTTCATGGCTGATCCTGGCCGCTGTGCTCGTCAGCGCCGGTAATGCCATCATACGCAAAATCTTCAACATGTCGTCGAACGCCTGGCTCGAGGCGCAATGGTACCTGTTCGGCGCCGCCTTCATGTTTGCCGCGGCCTATACGCTGAGCCAGAACGAACACATCCGCATCGATGTGGTCTACGGCCAGTTCTCGCGCCGCGTGCAGCATTGGATCGACCTCCTGGGGCATCTCTTCTTTCTGATGCCCTTCGTTCTGCTCGTGCTCTACTACCTCTTCCCCTATGTGAAGATGTCCTACGTCTCGGGCGAAGTCTCATCGTCCGCCGGCGGCCTGATCATCTGGCCGGCCAAAGCCATCCTGCTCTTCGGCTTCCTGTTGCTCGCCTTCCAGGGCGTGTCGGAGATCATCAAGAAGATCGCGATCATGACCGGAAACATGGAAGACCCGACACCCTATGTGCCGACCCATGCGCCGCTTGACGATGTCGTGTCTCCGGAGACCCGTCCATGATCGAATTCATTGCTGAAAACCTGGCGCCGATCATGTTCGCGTCGCTGATCGTGTTCCTGCTCTTGGGATACCCGGTCGCCTTCTCGCTCGCCGCAAACGGCCTGCTGTTCTTCATCATCGGCGTCGAACTCGCGCCTCTGTCGGATTCGATCAACCTCTCCTGGCCACTGCTCAATGCGCTGCCGGACCGGTTCTGGGGGGTGATGTCGAACGACACATTGCTTGCCATCCCCTTCTTTACCTTCATGGGAATCGTGCTCGAGAAATCGGGCATGGCCGAAGACCTGCTCGACACGATCGGCCAGCTCTTCGGCCCGATCCGCGGCGGTCTTGCCTATGCGGTCATCTTCGTCGGCGCGCTGCTTGCAGCCACAACCGGCGTCGTTGCCGCCTCGGTCATCGCCATGGGCCTGATCTCGCTGCCGATCATGCTGCGCTACGGCTACGACCGTAAGGTCGCCTCGGGCGTGATCGCCGCTTCGGGTACCCTCGCCCAGATCATCCCGCCGTCGCTCGTGCTCATCGTTCTTGCCGACCAGCTCGGCCGCTCGGTCGGCGACATGTATGCCGGCGCCCTGATCCCGGGCCTGGTGCTGACCGGCCTCTACATGGCCTACATCCTGCTGATGACCTTCGTCCGGCGCGACTCCATGCCGGCCCTGCCGCTCGAAGCGCGCACACTCGGCTCCGGTGTCACCTCGCTCGCTATCGCGCTCGCGGTCGCGGCCGGCATCGCCTATGCCGCCCATGTCTATCTCTACCCGACCCAGGGCGAAAACGCCGATATCCTCGGCGGCACTGTTGGCGTCGCCTTCATCTACATCGTCGCGCTGATCGACAAGGGCTTCAAGATCAATGCGATGTCGCGGCTTGCCCAGCAGGTCATCATCGTGCTGATCCCGCCCCTGGCGCTGATCTTCCTGGTGCTCGGCACCATCTTCCTCGGCATTGCAACGCCGACCGAAGGCGGCGCCATGGGTGCTGTCGGCGCGCTGATCATGGCGGCCGCCAAGGGCCGTCTCAACATGGACGTGGTGCGCGGCGCCTTGACAGCAACGACCCGGCTTTCGGCTTTCGTGCTGTTCATCCTCATCGGCGCACGCGTCTTCTCGCTCACCTTCTACGGCGTCAACGGCCACATCTGGGTCGAACATCTGCTGACGGCGATGCCGGGCGGTGAAACCGGCTTCCTCATTGCCGTCAACATGCTCGTCTTCTTCCTGGCCTTCTTCCTGGATTTCTTCGAGCTCGCCTTCATCATCGTGCCGCTCTTGGCACCCGCTGCCGACAAGCTCGGCATCGACCTCATCTGGTTCGGCGTACTGCTCGGCATCAACATGCAGACGAGCTTCATGCACCCGCCCTTCGGCTTCGCGCTCTTCTATCTGCGCTCGGTCGCGGCCAAGGTGCCCTATCTCGACAAGATCACCGGCAAGAACATCCAGCCGGTCACCACCGCCCAAATCTACTGGGGTGCCGTGCCCTTTGTCGGGATCCAGATCCTTATGGTGGCGCTGACGATCATGTTCCCGCAGATGGTCATGCACTACAAGGGAACGGGCACTGCCGTCGATCCGAACACGATCAAGATCGAAGTGCCGGGCTTCGCCCCCGGTGGTGGCCTGACGCTTCCGGACAATGGCGGCGGCCTCGGGCTTCCCGGCGGTCTCCAGCTTCCCGGCGGCAGCCCGCTCGACCAGAAGCCAGCCGATCAAGGTGGCGGCGCCCAGCCGCAAACGACACCGTCAAACGACCTCAGCCAGCCGCCTTCGTTCGGCGGCACGGGCGCCCAGCCGCAGACGGCACCTTCGAACGACCTTAGCCAGCCGCCTTCGTTCAAGTAAGGCGACCGGCAAACGGACAAACAAAGGGCGGCTCATAGGCCGCCCTTTTCATTCAGGATACTCGTTCAATGGACCGCGGACGTGCGCTCAATCGAGCCGCTTCGCCGGATTGTCGCGATACCAGTCGACGATCATGGGCATCATTTCCTCGAACGGCCCGCCGACATAGACGTTCAGCAAGCCCATGCGTGAGGAACTCTCGTTACGGAAATCATGCATCGTGCCACGCGGGATGACGCAGAGCGAGCCCTTGGCCATCTGGTGCCACGTGTCACCGACCAGAATGCTCGCGGTTCCCTCGATGACATAGAAGATCTCGTCATTGTCGTCGTGCTTGTGAGCGCCCGGTCCTTCGTGCCGGGCATCGAGCCACCATTCCGAGATCGAAAATCGACCGAGGGTTTCCGGGCCGTCGGCTTTGAACACGGCCTGTATGGCGCCCATGTCGTACCGTCGCCCCTCATCGGGTCCGAGCACGACCGATTGGCCTTCGCTTGGCATCGCACCTTCTCCCGTTCATCAAGGGCCGCAACCATACCACGAAACATCGGCCGTGCCGCGCCTCGTGTTCCACCCGCATGGGTAGGAAACGCCGGGCCGTCGAAAGTCGGCGGCCGCCAACCGAAACGAAAAAGCCGCCCGCAACAGACGTTGCGGGCGGCCCTTTGAAATCAGCAACGAGCTAGGCTTAGAGCTTACCGCCGCGCTGCTGGATCATCATGAAGGTGTCGTAGTTGTATTCGGCGATCTGGGCGTTGAGGTAGTACTCGCCGCGGAAGGCCTTGATCGAGTCCCAGATCTTCTTGAAGGTCGCGTTCGAGTCTTCCATTTCGGCATAGACCTCGTTCGCCTTGTCGAAGCAGGCCGACAGGATTTCGGCGCTGAACGGGCTGAGCTTGGCACCGGAAGCCACCAGGCGCTTGATCGCCGAGGGGTTCAGGTAGTCGTACTTCTGCAGCATGTTCGCGTCGGTCGCCTGGCAGGCTGTACGCAGCAGCGACTGGTAGTTCTTCGGCAGACCTTCGAAAGCCGCCTTGTTGAACATGGCGTGGACCGTCGGGCCACCTTCCCACCAGCCGGGATAGTAGTAGTAGGGCGCGACCTTGTAGAAGCCGAGCTTCTCGTCGTCATAGGGGCCGACCCACTCGGCTGCGTCGATGGTGCCCTTTTCGAGCGCCGGATAGATGTCGCCGCCGGCGATCTGCTGCGGCACGACACCGAGCTTTTCGACGACCTTGCCGGCGAAGCCGCCGATGCGCATCTTCAGGCCCTGCAAGTCGGCGACCGTCTTGATCTCCTTGCGGAACCAGCCGCCCATCTGAACCCCGGTATTACCGTTGGGGAAACCGACGAGGCCCTGAGTTCCCAGGAATTCGTTGAAGAGATCGATACCACCGCCATGGTAGTGCCAGGCGTTCATGCCACGCGCATTGAGCGCGAAGGGAACGGCCGCGCCGAGCGCCCAGGTTGGGTCCTTGCCCCAGTAATAGTAGGAAACCGTGTGGCAGGCCTCGACCGTACCGGCAGCCGCGGCATCGGCAGCCTGCAGGCCGGGGACGATTTCACCGGCGGCAAAGACCTGAATCTGGAAGTTGCCGTCGGTCGCTTCGGACACGTGTTTCGCCAGCACTTCGCCGCCGCCGTAGATCGTGTCGAGCGACTTCGGGAATGACGATGCCAGGCGCCAATTGATCTTGGGGTTTGCCTGGGCGATGGCCGGCGTTGCAAGTGCTGCAGCACCCGCTGCGGCCAAGCCGCCAAGGCTTGCGTTTTTAATGAATGAACGGCGATCCATGGTTCCTCCCCTAGTTCTCGCCAAAAGGGCGGCCGCGATGAGCGACACCACCCATTCAATCCACCCTGCCCCTTCCCGGACGACGGTGGCTCCTCCTCGTTAACCTGCCGAAACGACGCAAATCGGCGTCGCAATCGACGGGCATTCCAGCACCTTACAGAAACACCGGACCATGTCCAGAAGGCGCTTTCCGGCACCTATTCGACTTTTGTCTAATGCGCCGGAAAGCAGGAAATTTTGCCTAAAATGCAGGCAAATCAATGTTTTCAGCAAAACTTAGAGTTCGGCTGACTTGGCCCAGAGGTTGATGTCGGCCTCGCGCGCATAGAGATCGATCTCGGCGAGTTCCTCTGCTGTAAATGTGTCGTTTTCCAGCGCTTTGACGCAATCGACGATCTGCTCGGAGCGGCTCGCGCCGATCAGCGCCGAAGTGATCCGGCCGTTGCGCAGCACCCAGGCAAGCGCCATCTGCGCCAGCGTCTGGCCGCGCTTTTCGGCAATGCCGTTCAGCTTGCGGATATTGTCGATGATCTCCGGGCGGATGAAGTCCTTCTTGAGGAAATGGTTCTGCGCCGCGCGGCTGTCGGACGGGATACCGCCGAGATACTTGGTCGTCAGCATGCCCTGGGCGAGCGGCGAGAAGACGATCGAGCCGATGCCGAGATCTTCGAGCGTGTGGATCAGGCCGTCGTCCTCGATCCAGCGGTTGAGCATCGAATAGCTCGGCTGGTGGATGAGGCAGGGCGTGCCGAGATCCTTCAGGATCGCGGCGGCTTCGCGGGTACGCTGCGAATTGTAGGAGGAGATGCCGACATAGAGCGCCCGGCCGGATCGGACGATATGATCGAGCGCGCCGCAGGTTTCTTCGAGCGGCGTCTCCGGATCGAAGCGGTGCGAATAGAAGATGTCGACATAGTCGAGGCCCATGCGCTTCAGGCTCTGGTCGCAGGACGCAATCATGTACTTGCGGCTGCCCCATTCGCCATAGGGACCGGCCCACATATCATAGCCGGCCTTGGACGAGATGATCAGTTCGTCGCGAAGATGCGCGAAGTCGGTACGCATGATCTCGCCGAAGGCCGTCTCGGCCGAGCCCGGAGGCGGGCCGTAGTTGTTGGCGAGGTCGAAATGGGTGATGCCGAGGTCGAACGCGGTGCGGCACATGTCGACCTTGCGGTCGTGCGGCGTGTCGTTGCCGAAATTGTGCCAGAGCCCCAGCGAGATCGCCGGCAGCTTCAGGCCGGAGCGGCCGACGCGGTTATATTTCATGGTGTCGTAGCGGTTTTCCGCCGGTAGCCAGGTCATCGCACAATCCTCCGCGATCGGTATCCGGATGGCGGTGGTTCCGCCCTCCAATAAACTCAAAGGTTTTCCGCAACATGTGCGGAAAACCCGTTGGGCAAAGCTCTACCCCATAAGCCGAAAACTCGGAATCTGTAATCGGCATGTTGCGCACAGTTTCAAGGCGCTTTTCGCAATCGGTTAGAGCGTCGGTCTCAGCGCTGCCGGCACGAGCAGGCAATCATCGCGAACCTCAAAATCCGTCTTCGGCCTCCGCCCGGTCAGGAGCGCCGGCTTCGTCAGGAGTTTCACAGCCAGCAAGAAAGGCAGCTTGCGCCCGTCTCCTTCGATCCGCTGCTTTTCGCCAAGCATCATGTCGAGCAGCGCTGCGTTCGCTTCAGGCGAGCAGAGCCGGTCCGGCGCCAACTCACGGCGGACGAAGCTCTCGTCCTCCGATCGCTTGCCGATCATGGCGAGCAGCCGCACCTCGCTCGAGGCAGCCGGGTCGGCATCCCCGGCCGTGCGCCACCGCAGTCCGCCCGCTGCTTTATCCATCGCGACATCAGGTTGCATCAGTTGCAGAATGAGAAGCGCGGTCGATGCATCGCATTCGGGCTGGCTCGCGACCCAAAGCAGGATGTCGTAGATTTCCGGATAGTCCCAATTCAGATCGGCCAGCAGGTGCCACATGTCCGGATCACGCGGCGCTGCAGTTTCCAGCCAATTGAGAATGCCGGCGATCTGCAGACGATCGAATGTGCGTCCGTTTTGCTCCTTCGTGGTCACGCGCTCCGCAGCATGTTCAACCTTCGCTCCGGATCGTTCGCCGGCATCGGGATGTCCGGCCCTTGCGTGGACGCCTGATGTCACCGGCTGCTCCTGCGAGAGGCCACGGAGCTGCCGGAAAACCGTATGTTCCTTTGCACTCAGCCGTCGAAGGGCTTTGTCGAATTGCCGGTCCGTCATGATGGTCGCCGCATGCGCCAGTTCCACGGCGCGCAATTCACGCGGGCTGAGGTCGGCGAGCGCTGGCGGCGCACCCCCACCCCTGTTTTCGGTGATTGCTTCGATAACTGTGAGCACGGCATAATCCGTTTGAGCACCCAACGTCACCGCCTGCGGATCTGCGATCAATCTGCGGCGAGCGGCGTCATATGCCTCCGTGAACCTGCCAAGCGCCGCGTTCGATTTTCGGCGGCTGACGTGGCGATAGATCAGCAACGCCACTGCCAGAACGACGACTGCACTCCAAAACAACGTCTCGATACGCATATGCAGACCCCAGATTGCGCTGCACGATCTTTAGTGACCATGCCTTGCAATGGGATTAACCGCGCCCTTTCACGCGCGCCCTCCTGATTTGGGGGCCTGGCGCCACGCGCCTGCAACACTAGGACGGGCGCTCAGTTTATGCTGAGCGCCCGCACCGGCCCTTACGAGGCTGCAGCACGCCTTTCGGTCGACACGTCATGCTCCGCGTCGCGCAGCAGCGCCCTCGCCTCATCGATGCCGAGGGCTGCCGGCTGGGTGCAGGTGGTGGAAAGCTCGATGAAGCGGCCCTCCTCGCCCGATTTCAGGATCGACACCATGACGTCGACACCGTGCAGCGCGCGATCGAGCGAGCAGCGGGCATCGCGGCCTTCGAGGATGGCGAGCGCCATGTCGGCAAGGCCGGCGGTGCGGTAGTTCGCCATCGGCCCCTGCGGATGCTCCTGGTTGGCGATACCGAAGGGGTGGTCCCAGGACTCCAGCGGCTGAATGTTCTTGTCGCGGCCGCTTGCCTCCACCTTGCCGCCGAAGAAGTTGGGATCGGGCACATAGAGCGAGCCTTCGGTCCCGTAGAGCTCCATATTGGCGTGGCGGTGCGACCAGACATCCCAGCTTGCCGACAGCGTGATCGTCGCGCCGTTCTCAAATTCGAGCAGCGCGTGGATGTTGGTCGGGGTCTTGACCGGGATCTCCTCGCCCTTGCGCGGTTCGCTGGTGATGGTGCGGGTCGGATTGGCCATGGAGGACAATGCGCCGACACGCTTTACCGGCCCGATCAGGTTGATCAGGTTGGCGATGTAGTAGGGACCGAGATCGAGGATCGGGCCGCCGCCAGGCAGGAAGAAGAAGTCCGGGTTCGGATGCCACATCTCCATGCCCGGGCTCATGACGTGGCAGGTGCCCGAGGTCACCCGACCGATCCTGCCGGCGTCGATGGTGCTGCGGGCAAGCTGGTGTGCGCCGCCGAGGAAGGTATCCGGCGCGCAACCGACGGAAAGGCCCTTGGCCTTGGCGATCGCCCTCAAGTCCTCGCCCTGCTCCAGTGAGAGCACCAGCGGCTTTTCGGAATAGACGTGCTTGCCGGCTTCGAGGATCGCCTTGGAGACCGGATAATGCGCGTCCGGGATGGTCAGGTTGACGACGATGTCGACATCCGGATTGGCAAGCAGTGCCTCGATGCTCTGGGCTTTTACGCCGTATTCGGCTGCCCGTGCCTCGGCCGCCGCCGGGTTGATGTCGGCGCAGGCGATAACCTTGATGCCCTTAAAGAGCGGGGCAAGCTTGAAGTAGGTGGTGGAGATGTTGCCGCATCCGATGATGCCGACGCCAAGTTCCTTGGTCATGGATGAACCCGCTTCTCAATAGGATTGGATGGAGGCGAGCGAACGCTTGGCGAAGCGCTTGAAATCGCTCGGATTGTCGTGCTCGGCGATGAAGTAGCGAGCCTTGGTGGAAGACAGCGCCTGGAACAGGCCCTTCCAGTCGACGGTGCCCTCGCCGACGTCGGCCCAGCCGTCCTCGTCCTTCTTCTCGCCTGCCGGCGCGATGTCCTTCACGTGCACGGCGGTGATGCGGTCAGCGTATTTCTTGATCCAGGCGATTGGATCGGCACCGCCGCGGATGATCCAGGCGATATCGGCCTCCCAGGAGAGATCCGGTCCGCCAGCAAAGATCAGGTCCTGTGGAATGCTGCCATCAGGCAGGGCGAAGAATTCGAAGTCGTGGTTGTGCCAGCCGAAGATCAGCCCGGCATCGCGATAGGTCTTGCCGGCCTTCTGCAGCCGTTCGCCGAAGGCACGCCAGCCGGCGGCATCCGTCGGGCGCTGGTCGGGCATCAGGTAAGGGCAATAGATCGCCTTGATGCCGAGCGCCTTGGCGATCTCGAGCACGCGGGCCGGATCGCTTTCGAGCATGTCCAGGCCGAAATGCGCCGTCGGCATGGCGAGACCATTCTCGTCGAGCCCTTCCTTGAAGCTCGCGATCTCGGCGTCGCTGAGTGCTGCATAAAGCGCGCCATAACCTTCGACCTGGCTGTAGCCGGCCTCGCCAAGCGCTTCGAGCACATTGGCGAATGGCGGGAAGTTGCGGGCGCTATAAAGCTGGAAACTGACGTCCTTCATGAATTTCCTCCTCGAAAGTTCACTTGTCCTGGGGGGTGTTGGGGTTGTCGGGGTCTTGGGATCACTTCAGCCAGGTGTCGTAGTCCGACACCAGCAGGTGGGTGGGAGCTGCGTCCTCCTCGATCGCCGAGAAGCGACCGACAGGCTCGCGGAAGTAGTTGTCGGTGAGATCGTCGTTGACGGTCGAAACCTCGCCCATCAGCACGTCCGCGTCTTCAGCCCAGAAGGCGTGCCAGTTGCCGGGCAGAAGCGTGACGCTCTCGCCAGCCTTGAGTTTGAGCAAGGAACCGGCTTTGAGGGTTCTCAGCCGCGCATCGGTCGCGACCACCACGTCGCTCTCCTCGTCGACCGAACCGTCGGGCCTGGAATTGTACATCTGCAGCACCAGCGAACCGCCGCCGCGATTGATGATGTCCTCGGTCTTGAGGGCATGGCAATGCAGCGGATTGACCTGGTCCTTGGCGGTGATCATCAGCTTTTCGGCATAGACCATGCCGTGACCGGTCTTGAGGTTGGCGGCGTTGCCGTTGCGCAGCGTGAAAAGCACCAGTCCGAACTGGTCGAAGCGACCCTTGCCGTAGTCGGTGATGTCCCAGCCAAGCCGGGCATCGAAGATCGTCGGGCTGTCGGAGGCAATGTGGGACTTCAACTGCTCCGGCGACCAGTAGGCAAAGGGCGGCAGCGTGAAGCCGAAGCTCTTCATGAAGCCATCGCTCTCGGCGATGATGTCGTTGACGTGGCTGCGTCTCATGGCGGTCAACCTTTTCCCTGGCAGGATTCGAGATCGAAGGCGGCAAAGCGCGGAAGCTCGCCCGCAGCGAGCGGGACTTTCGGCGCGAAGCGGACGACCTTCGTCTCGCCAGCGAGAAGATCGAAGGCATTGTCGGAGTAGCGACCCGCGACATCCGCCTCGATCATTACATGCAGTGCGAGCCCACTCGCCTTGACGGTAACGTCGAACGCGCCCTCGCCCGCCGGCGCCACGTCGAGCGTCAGGCCGGATGGCCTGAGATCAAGCGCCTTGTAGGTGCCGTTGACGTGATGGCCCTCGCCGCGCATGCCGTTCGACGCCTCGAAGGACCAGAACAGCAGGTGATCAGCGGGAACATCGGAAGCCGCGATCGTCATCAGGGTTGCAGCACGATCCGGGCTGCAGGTGCCGGCAGCGGCCGTCAGCGGCGTGCGTTCGCCATCGAGCGAAACCAGGAACGTCTGCAGCTCGACGGTGACAGGCTCGGCCGTGTCGTTGACCATCGAGAAGGCAATGTCCTTGCCGTCGGTCGACGGAATCGCCGCGACCGAGACCGGCTGGAAGAAGCGGCGGACCATGTAGTGCATCGCCTTCCAGCTGCCGCCATAGTCCAAGCTCGACCAGGAAGCGACCGGCCAGGTGTCGTTGAGCTGCCAGTAAAGCGTGCCCATGCAATGGGGCTTCAGCGAACGCCAGTAGTCGACCGCCGTGCGGATCGCCAGCCCCTGCTGGACCTGGCTCAGATAGACGAAAGCCGGGAAATCCTTGGGGAAGCGGAAATAGCGGAACATCGTGCCGGCGATGCGTTCGTTGCCGCCGACATTCTTCTGGTGGCTCTCGATCACGGGCGACGCGATGTTGAGGTCCTTCTCCGCCGCAAACTGACGGATGACCGGCATCGACGTATAGGACTGGAAGCCGAATTCCGAGCAGAAGCGCGGGCGCACGCTGCGGTAATTGTCGAAGGACTTGTTCTCGTGCCAGACCGACCAGTAGTGCATGTCGCCGGATCCGTCGGCATGCCAGGCGTCGCCGAAATCTAGATAGCCGGAGGCCGGGCTCGACGGCCACCAGATTGCTTCCGGCAGCGCCGCTTTCAGCGCCACCTCGATCGTGCGGTTCAGCCGATCATAGGAAACGAGATAGCGATCACGATCCTTGCGCGGCTCGTCGAACCAGGTCAGCGCGCCGACGAGCTCGTTGTCGCCGCACCAGACTGCGATCGACGGATGCGACGACAGGCGCTTGGCCTGGTAGTCCACTTCGGCCGCGACATTTTCGAGGAAGTCCGGCGTCGAGGGATAGAGGTTGCAGGCGAACATGAAGTCCTGCCAGACCAAAAGCCCCAGCCGGTCGCAGAGGTCGTAGAACCAGTCCGGCTCGTAGAAGCCGCCGCCCCAGACCCGGATCATGTTCATGTTGGCGTCGACCGCCGAGATCAAAAGGTCCTCGACGCCATCAGGCGTCACCCGCGACATAAGCGCGTCAGCCGGAATCCAGTTGGCGCCCCTGCAGAAGATCTCGCGGCCGTTGACGCGGAAGGCAAAGCGGCTGCCCGCCTCATCCTTGTCGGTCAGAAGCTCGATAGTTCTAAACCCGATCTGGCGTGTTACCTGCTCCTGCGGCACCTCGACGATCAGCCGTGACAGATGCTGCTCGCCGCTGCCCGCCGGCCACCAGCGCTTCGGTTTTGCAACGCTGAAAACATGGGTGATGCGCGTCTCGCCCTTGCCGACGGCGCAGTCGAGGCGCTCGCGGTCATCGTCGAGCGAAAAATGGATCGGCACGATGCCGGGGCCGTCGGCAAAGAGCGTCACGGTTACGACCAGATCGACCGAACCGTCGTCCAGCCAGACCTGCTTCGTCGTCACGTGCTCGATGCGGGCGATCTCCAGCCGGCAAAGGGCGATCTCGCCATAGACGCCGAGCGGCGCGATCGCCAGATTCCAATCCCAGCCGAAATGGCACTGGGGCTTGCGCAGCATGTTGCCGTTGGCAATCGGCGAATTGCCGGGATGATAGGGCACGTAGAACGGCTGCTCCGCCTGCCGCCGTGCACCCTCCGCGATTGAGGAACGCAGCACGATGCGGATGCGGTTTTCACCGGCAACGAGCGCCTTCGAGACATCCGGCCGGTAGCGGCGGAAGCAGTTCTCGGCTTCGAGCACCGCCACGTCGTTGACGAAGACCGAGGCAACCGTATCCAGGCTTTCGAGATCGAGATACCAGTAGCCGGCGAGATCCTGCGCCGAGACGGACACCGTACGTTCGATCACCCAGTCCTTGTGCGCCACCCACTGCACGTCGTTCTCGTTGCGGCCGACATAGGGATCATCGATCACACCGGCCTTCAGCAGTGCCGTGTGCACATCGCCCGGCAACGTCATCGCCAGCGCATGGCTGTTGTCGGCGGAGCTGAGCTTCCAGTCCCCCTGTAAGTCGAGACGGATGGCGGTGCGGGTGTAGTCCTCAGAGAGCATTGTCGTATTCCATCGATCGACCGGCAGAGCCGGCGCTGTCATTGCTGGGAAGCGCCAGGCGGCGAAATCCGCCCGGCGCCTCCGCCTTCTTTACAGTCGGTTCTCGCTGGTCGCATCGAAGATCGAGGCGACGGCCATGTCGAAGGAGAGCGTCACCGCCGTGCCCGGCGCATAGCGCCGCTGGCCGGCGATGCGCACCGACATCGATTGGCCTGCGAGCTTCAGCCACAACAGGTTGTCGGCGCCCATCGGTTCCTCGATGTCGACCACTGCCCGGTGCGAGGCCGCAGCGCCGCTTGCCACCTCGTCGACGCGCACATGTTCAGGCCTAAGGCCGAGCACGACCTTCTGCCCGTGCACGAAGGGTGCGCGAGACGGATAGGCCGACACGTCGAAATCGACGCCATTGACGTGGACATAGGCACGCTGGTCGCGAAGCTGCAGTTCGCCGCGGAAGAAGTTCATCGACGGCGAGCCGATGAAGCCGGCGACGAACAGGTTTTCCGGCGCGTTGTAGATGGTCATCGGATCGGCCAGCTGCTGGATCACGCCGCTCTTCATGACCGCGATACGGTCTGCGAGCGTCAGCGCCTCGATCTGGTCGTGGGTGACGTAGATCATCGTGTTCTTCAGCGACTGGTGCAGCCGCTTGATCTCGACGCGCAGCTCCGAGCGCAGCTTGGCGTCGAGGTTGGAGAGCGGTTCGTCGAAGAGGAACACGTCGACATCGCGCACCAGCGCCCGGCCGATCGCCACACGCTGGCGCTGGCCGCCCGAAAGCTCCGAAGGTTTGCGCTTCAAGAGCGGCTGGATCTGCAGGATCTCGGCGGCACGGCTGACGCGCTTGTCGATCTCCTCCTTCGGAACCTTGGCAACCTGCAGGCCGAAGGAGAGGTTCTTTTCCACCGACATCTGCGGATAGAGCGCGTAGGACTGGAACACCATGCCGATGCCGCGGTCCTTGGGTTCTTCCCACGTGACGTTCTTGTTCTTGATGAAGATCTGCCCGTCGCTGACGTCGAGCAGGCCTGCGATGCAGTTGAGCAGGGTCGACTTGCCGCAGCCGGACGAGCCGAGCAGCACCAGGAACTCGCCGTCCTTGATGTCGAGGTTGAGCGTGTCGAGCACAGTGACGGCACCGAAGCTCAACGACAGGTCTTTTACCGATACGCTGACGTTTTGCATGTTGTTACCCTTTCACTGCGCCGGCGGCGATGCCGCGGACAAAAAGCCGTCCGGAGACGAAGTAGACGAAGAGCGGCACGGCACCCGTGAGGATCGTCGCTGCCATGTTGACGTTGTATTCCTTCACGCCCTGGACCGAGTTGACGATGTTGTTGAGCTGAACCGTCATCGGGTAGTATTCCGGCCGGGTGAACACGACGCCGAACAGGAAGTCGTTCCAGATGCCAGTGACCTGCAGGATCATCGCCACGACGAAGATCGGCAGCGACATCGGCAGCATGATCTTGAAGTAGATGGTCCAGAAGCCCGCACCATCGACGCGTGCCGCCTTGAACAGTTCCTCCGGCAGGCCGGCGAAATAGTTGCGGAAGAGCAGCGTCAGGATCGGCATGCCGAAGATGGTGTGCACGATGATGAGGCCCGTCAGCGTGCCGTAGATGCCCATTTCCCGGAGCACGATGACGATCGGATAGATCATCACCTGATATGGAATGAAGGCGCCGACGATCAGGATGGTGAAGAACAGCTCCGCCCCCTTGAACCGCCAGTTGGCGAGCGCATAGCCGTTGACCGAGGCGATCGCGATCGAGACGATCGTCGAGGGAACGGTGATGCGCACCGAGTTCCAGAAGCCGCGCGAAAGCCCGTCGCAGTTGAGCCCCGTGCAGGCGCTCGCCCAGGCCTTGACCCAGGGTTCGAAGGTGATTTCGACCGGTGGCGCAAAGATGTTGCCAAGCCGGATTTCCGGCATGCCCTTGAGCGAGGTCATCACCATCACATAGAGCGGCAAGAGATAATAGAGCGCCACGACGATCAGGGTGCCGTAGATCATGATATTGCGGCCCGACAGCGCCCGGCGGGGTTTTCGCCCACGTGGCCCGGCAATGACGCGGTCCGTCTGCGCCTTTGGTGCAGCCTCTTCGGCCACAGAATTGAAAGCAACGATATCAGACACGCTTGCGCCCTCCCCCGAATTCCAGATAGGCCCAAGGCACGATGATGATGGCGACGGTGATCAGCATCATGGTCGAGGCGGCAAAGCCCTGACCGAGGTTCTGCGCCTGGAACATGTAGTCGTAGACGTATTTGGCGGGGACTTCCGAGGCGATGCCGGGGCCGCCGCTTGTCTGCGCCACGACCAGGTCGTAGACCTTGACGATGCCGCTGGCGATGATCACCAGCGTCGTGATGAAGACGCCGCGCATCATCGGAATGACGACGAAGATATAGGTCTTCCACATCGGGATGCCGTCGACGCGCGCCGCCTTCCAGATGTCCTCGTCGATGCCGCGAAGGCCCGCGAGCATCAGACACATGACGAGCCCGGTGCCCTGCCAGAGTGCGGCGATCAGAATGCCATAGATGACGATGTCGGCATTATAGAGCGGGTCGAAGGTGAAGGTCTCCCAGCCGAGCGAGCGCACCACCGACTGGATGCCGAATTCCGGATTGAGCAGCCATTGCCAGACCAGCCCCGTCACGATGAAGGACAGGGCGAAGGGATAGAGCATGATGGTGCGGAAAGTGTTTTCGAAACGGATCTTCTGATCCATCAGCGCCGCCAGCACGAAGCCGATGACCAGGCTGAAGATCAGCGAAAAGATGCCGTAGATCGCCAGATTCTGCACCGAGACCAGCCAGCGCGGCGCGTCCCACAGGCGCTCGTACTGATCGAGACCGACGAATGAGAGCCGCGGCAAGAGCTTGGAATTGGTGAAGGAATAGACGACCGTCCAGATCGTGCCACCGAGGAAGATCACCACGGCCGTCAGGATCATCGGGACGGAGGCAATCTTCGCATTCAGGTTCCGCAGCCACTGGTTCGGTCGACCCGAACTCTGTGTGTGACCCGCCATGTTTTGTTCCTCCGGAACTGCATTGGGTTTCGGACGATGAGCAGCACCGCGCGGAGATCGCGCCGGTGTCATGCCTCATCAGGGCGACAACCGCTCCCGAAGCGCCGCGCAAGACTGGCTCGCGCAGGCTATCGGCACGGCCAGACCGCACCGAAAGGGAGGCCTTGGCCGACCCCACCCGTAGGGCGGGATCGGTCAATCAAGGCAGTTGCGGTTACTCCGCGTTCGCGATGATGTCGGCGAAGCGCTTCTGCGCGTCTTCCGGCGTGATCGACGGATTGGCGAAGAATTCGGAGAACAGGTCTTCCTTCTGCTTCTGGCTGTCGGCCGAAAGCAGCTGGTCGGTGCCCTGGATCACGTTGCCCTTGGCAAGGATGTCCAGACCCTTCTTCATGCAGTCGTTGGCGGCAGCCAGATCGACGTCGCCGCGTACCGGCAGCGAGCCCTTCTTGAGGTTGAAGGCGACCTGGGTCTTCGGGTCGAGCAGCGTCGAAGCCAGTGCTTCCTGCGCCTTCGACTTTTCCTCGTCCTTCAGGAGCGGGAAGTAGAAGGCGTCGCCACCGGTGGAAATGATCTCGTTGACGCCGAGACCGGGCAAGCAGGTATAGTCCGTTCCGGCCTTCTGGCCGGCGAGCGCGAATTCGCCCTGCGCCCAGTCACCCATGATCTGGCCGCCGGCCTTGCCGGTGATGACCATGTTGGTCGCCTGGTTCCAGTCCTGAACGTTGGTGCCCTTGGACATGCGGCGGGCGTCGTCTGCAGCCTTGAAGACCTTGGCGATCTCAGGGCCGGCCGCCACTTCCTCGTCCTTGTCGCCGAATACCTTCTGGAAGGTGTCCTTGCCGGCGATCGCCACCATCAAGACGTCGAACGCGCCGGCTGCCTGCCATGGCTGGCCACCGACGGCGAGCGGCACGATGCCTGCCTTTTCGAGCGCCGGCGCAGCCGCAACGAATTCATCCCAGTTCTTCGGCACTTCGACGCCAGCCGTCTTGAAGGCAGCGTTCGAAAGCCACAGCCACTGCCAGGAGTGGATGTTGACCGGTGCGCAATAGATCTTGCCGTCGATGGTGCAGGAATCGAGCAAGCTTGCCGGCTTGACGATCTCCTTCCACTTCTCGCGGGTCGCAACATCGGTCAGGTCGCGCATCAGCCCGGCCTGAACCAGTTCCTCCGCCTGACGGCCATGGTTGAACTGGGTGGCGCCCATCGGGTCGCCGCCGGTGATGCGGCTGATCATGATCGGACGGGCCGTGCCACCGGATCCGGCGATCGCGCCGTCAACCCAGTGATTGCCCGTTGCGTCGAAGGCCTTGGCGAGTTCCGCGACCGCAGCCGCCTCGCCGCCTGACGTCCACCAATGGGTCACTTCAAGATCAGCAGCGCTGGCCGCACCAAGCGGCAGGGCCACGGCAGTCGCGAGCATGGCGGCGAAAGAACGTAGTTTCATGAGTCTCCTCCCTCACTGTAACGTTACCGTAAAAAACTTAGTGCAATCGATTACAGGACGCAACACCCACTACAATCGATTTAATCAGAATCTTAAAAAACACCTATTGCGTGCAGATGGCAGCACACATCCAAAGCGCTTTGCACCCGGCGACGGCCCCTTCGCGTCTCGTTGAAGCTTCATTTATATTGCTGATATTTATAGGTTTTCATCGAGGTCTTTGCGCCGTTGTGGAAATCATCATCTCGCAAGCGCAAAAAACACACGCCCGAAAGCGCGATTCAACCAGACCGCTTCATCTTCCGCAGTGCAGCAACGAAAACGCTCGACATCGCAACTGTATCGTTACAGATTTGAAGCAATTTGATCGATCCGAAGCAGGATAGCCGCTCGCTGCTTTTCGTATATAAGGCGATAAAGTGACGCGGGGTTCCGGCAGTGGACAGGGCTGAACCAACGCGCTTCGCCGCCGGGCGGGCAAAACGGTTGGCGCGCGGGCAGAGAGTGGGCGGGTGACGGCAATGGACAGCAAGACGAAAAACAGACCACAGACGCCGCCGCCGGACGGCGGCCGGCCGACACTGAAGACGATCGCCTTCATGACCGGGCTCGGCATCACCACGGTGTCGCGAGCACTGAAGGACGCACCCGATATCGGTGCAGAGACCAAGGAACGCGTGCGTCTCGTTGCCAAGCAGATCGGCTACCAGCCGAACCGCGCCGGCGTGCGCTTGAGAACCGGCAAGACCAACGTCATCAGCCTGGTGCTCACGCTCGAAGAAGAGATCATGGGCATCACCAGCCCGATGGTCGTCGGTATCACCGAGATCCTCGCCGGCACGCCCTATCATCTGGTTGTCACGCCCTATAGTGCCGTCAAGGACGCACTGGCACCGATCCGCTACATCCTGGACACGGGTGCAGCCGATGGCGTCATCATCTCGCGCACCGAGCCGCACGATCCGCGCGTCGCACTTCTGACTGAGCGCGGCCTGCCCTTCGTGACGCATGGCCGCACCGAGATGGGCATCATCCACCCCTATCATGACTTCGACAACGAGCGCTTTGCCTATGAGGCGGTGCGCAAGCTGGTGGCGCGCGGAAGGCGCAAGCTGGTGCTGCTCGAGCCACCGCCGCACCTCACCTTCTATTCGCACATGCGCGCCGGCTTCGAGCGGGGCCTGCGCGATTTCCAGGCCGATGCGGTTGGCTTCCACCAGACCAACATCGACCATTCGCTGGTCGAGATCCGCGACGCCTTCGAGGTGCTGATGCGCTCCGAGGATGCGCCTGACGGCATCGTCTCGGGCAGCGGCTCCGGCGCAATCGCGCTGATCGCTGGCCTCGAAATGGCCAAGAAGAAGCTCGGCGAAGACTGTGACATGGTCTCGAAGTCCCCGAGCGACTTCCTGCGCTGGCTCCGCCCTGAAGTGATGACCATGTACGAGGACATCCGCGTTGCCGGTCGCGAATTGGCAAAGGCCGTGATCGGCCATATCGACGGCCAGCCGCCGGAAACGCTGCAGAGCCTCAGCCAGCCGGAGTTCCAGCCGCCGATCACACGCGGCCTGCGGGCCTGAGCCGACAACTGAGCACAACGGCCTGAGGCCGACAGCCGATCCCTCAGAGAAGCGCGGCCGCGAAAAGACCTTGCCTCACAAGCTGTCGTCTCATTGTGACCGACTATGCTGGCGGTATCTCAAGACCGTTCGGTAGCGAAATCCAGATGACAGTCTGCGCCTCCGGGGAATGTCGTGACAAATGACCTTTGCCATGGGTATCCTCTACAAGCACGAAGCTGCCCGCCTGAACGTGGCGCACCTCTCCGTCGCTCGTCTCGTACTCCACTGAACCGTCCAGTCGAACCGTGAGCACCGGCTCCGGCACGTTGTGCCAAGCAACCTCGCGCATCCCCGCTGGAATCTGCGTTATGCGCACGCGAGATGCTGGATAACTCCCGGTAACGTCGAACGGAACAGCGGCGGGATGTACTGCCCGCTTCGTTGTTGGCAACTCGACTTCATCAAAATGAGACTCGCCATCCGGGGTAGCATAGATGCGAAGGCACTTCATGCGGCTGGCTCCCTCTCTCCGCCTGACGCGGCGAATGCATACCACGACGAAGCCAACAAACACCACGGTTCAGGCGCGCGAGCGCGGCTACGGCCGATTGCGGGCGGGGAGCGAAAAGGCCTTTGAAGTCTTGCTTGTGACGCAGAAACCTGCGACAGGCCGGGGCAACATTCGGGCGCGACTACGCCCCGCTCCTCCCTTCAGGCTACCGCAGACATGATCCGTATCGAAAATATCAGCAAGCAGCTCAGCCATCGCATCCTCTTCATCGAAGCTTCCGCCGCGCTGAACCGCGGCGAAAAGGTCGGTCTCGTCGGCCCCAATGGCGCCGGCAAGACCTCGCTCTTCCGCATGATCACCGGCGAGGAAGTGCCCGACGAAGGCCAGGTCGCCGTCGATAAGGGCATCACCATCGGCTACTTCAACCAGGACGTCGGCGAAATGGCCGGCGGCAGCGCGGTTGCCGAAGTCATGAACGGCGCCGGGCCGGTGAGCGAAGTCGCCGCCGAGCTGCGCGAGCTCGAAGCCGCCATGGTCGATCCGGACCGCCTTGATGAAATGGACGCGATCATCGAGCGCTACGGCGAGGTGCAAGCGCGCTACGAGGAGCTCGACGGCTACGCATTGGAAGGCCGCGCCCGCGAGGTGCTGGCGGGCTTGAGCTTCAGCCAGGAAATGATGGACGGTGACGTCGGCGCGCTTTCGGGCGGCTGGAAGATGCGCGTCGCACTCGCCCGCATTCTCCTGATGCGCCCGGACGTGATGCTGCTCGACGAGCCGAGCAACCATCTCGATCTCGAAAGCCTGATTTGGCTTGAAGACTTCCTCAAGAACTACGACGGTGCGCTGATGATGACCTCGCACGACCGCGAGTTCATGAACCGCATCATCACCAAGATCATCGAGATCGACGGCGGCTCGCTCAACGCCTACACGGGCGACTACGGCTTCTACGAGCAGCAGCGCGCCCAGAACGAAAAGCAGCAGCAGGCGCAGTTCGAGCGCCAGCAGGCGATGCTCGCCAAGGAGATCAAGTTCATCGAGCGCTTCAAGGCCCGCGCCTCGCACGCCTCCCAGGTGCAGAGCCGGGTGAAGAAGCTCGAAAAGATCGACCGGGTGGAGCCGCCGAAGCGCCGCCAGACGGTCGCCTTCGAATTCCGCCCGGCGCCGCGCTCCGGCGAAGACGTCATCAACATCAAGGGTGTGCACAAGAAATATGGCAGCCGCAGCATCTATGAGGGGCTCGACTTCATGGTGCGGCGGCGCGAGCGCTGGTGCATCATGGGCATCAACGGCGCCGGCAAGTCGACGCTGCTGAAGCTCGTTGCCGGCTCGACCGAACCGGACGAAGGCAATGTCGCGCTCGGCGCCAGCGTCAAGATGGGCTATTTCGCCCAGCACGCGATGGACGTTCTCGACGGCGATCGCACGGTGCTGCAACAGCTTGAAGACACCTTCCCGCAGGCGGGCCAGGCGCCGCTTCGGGCGCTTGCCGGCTGCTTCGGCTTTTCCGGCGACGATGTCGAGAAGAAGTGCCGGGTGCTCTCGGGTGGCGAGAAGGCGCGTCTGGTGATGGCGATCATGCTCTTTGATCCGCCGAACCTGCTGGTCCTCGACGAACCGACCAACCACCTCGACCTCGACACCAAGGAAATGCTGATCAAGGCGTTGGCGGAGTACGAAGGCACCATGCTTTTCGTCTCGCACGACCGCCACTTCCTGGCAGCCCTTTCGAACCGCGTGCTGGAACTGACGCCCGAAGGCATTCACCAGTATGGCGGTGGCTATACGGAATATGTCGCTCGCACCGGCCAGGAAGCGCCGGGCCTCAGAAGCTAGAGAGCATCCGCTCTCCCGCGAGTTGGGCGCTGCGCGCCAGCGCCCAACATTCGCGTTTCCCGCTCACGCTCGGTGAGGATCGGATCAGCAAGCAGGCCTCGGCTCTCGTCGGGGCCCGGCTCTAAATCGGCTCTTAAAAAACTAGGTATTTTTGAAGAGTTGCCGTAGCAACGCTTTAAGATTAGGAGGCCTGCCGCGCGAAATCGATCGGACTTTGGTCCGATAGGCGCAGGTCAAAGGTCCCAATTTCGCCGATACCGCTCACCCGCTACTTCCACGGCCGTTTTGATCACGGCACATCACGGTGGCCCCCAAAGCAAAACGGGGCGACCGGTGGCCGCCCCGCTTCAAACGAACTGTCTCGTCGAACCTTAGCCGTTGAGGCCACTGCCCCACGGGCCATGGTGGCTGTCGGCGCCATCGACGCGGTCGAAGCCGTGGGCGCCGAAGAAGTCGCGCTGCGCCTGGATGACGTTGGCCGTGCCACGGCCGCGGCGGTAGCTGTCGAAATAGCCGAGCGCCGAGGCGAGCGCCGGCACCGGCAGGCCGCCGAGAACGGCAGCCGAGACGACACGGCGCAGCGCCCCGTCGGTTTCCTTGACCATCGCGGCAAAGGCCGGGGTGACGATCAGGTTGGCGGCGTCAGGCGCCTTGGTGAAGGCAGTGGTGATCTCGTCGAGGAACTGCGAGCGGATGATGCAGCCGGCGCGCCAGATCTTGGCAATGGTCGGCATCGGCAGGTTCCAGTTGAACTCTTTCGATGCCGCCGACATGACGGCGAAGCCCTGCGCATAGGCGCCGATCTTGGCGGCAAGCAGCGCGCTTTCGAGATCCTTTATGAAGGCTGCCTTGTCGGCAACCTTGAACTCGCCGACCGCTGGCAGGCCGAGGATCTTTTCAGCCGCTTCGCGCTCGTCCTTCATCGAGGAGATGCTGCGCGCCGCAACCGCCGCCTCGATGCCGGTCGCCGGCACGCCCATGTTCTGCGCCTCGATCACCGACCACTTGCCGGTGCCCTTCTGGCCGGCCTTGTCGAGGATCAGGTCGACGATCGGCTTGCCGGTCAGGGGATCGGCAGCCTTCAGCACCTTTTCGGTGATCTCGATCAGGTAGGAGTTCAGGCGACCCTTGTTCCAGGTGCCGAAGACTTCGCCGATTTCAGTCGCCGACATCTTCAAGCCATCGCGCAGGATGCCGTAGATCTCGGCGATCATCTGCATGTCGGCATATTCGATGCCGTTGTGGATGGTCTTGACGAAGTGGCCGGCGCCGTTTTCGCCGAGCCAGGCGACGCACGGCACGTTGTCGTACTTGGCGGCGATCGAGGTCAGCACGGTCTCGACGCGCTTCCAGGACTCTTCCTTGCCGCCGACCATGATCGACGGACCGTGGCGCGCACCTTCCTCACCACCGGAAACACCCATGCCGATGAAGGTAAGGCCCGAGTCCTTCAGCGCCTCGAAACGGCGCATCGTGTCGCGGAAGTTGGCGTTGCCGGCATCGATCATGATGTCGCCCTTGGAAAGGTAGGGCTTGAGGATTTCCATCTGCTGATCGACCGGCTCGCCGGCCTTGATCATGATGATGATCGGGCGCGGCGGGCGGATGGCAGCGACGAACTCTTCGATCGTATCACAGGGCACGATCTGGCCCTTCAGTTCGCCCGCTTCCGCGTAGAATTTGTGCGTCGCTTCGACGGTGCGGTTGAATACCGCGATCTTGTTGCCTTTTTCAGCGATGTTGAGCGCCAGGTTCGAGCCCATGACGCCGAGACCGATTAGGCCGATTTCCGCCTGTGACACGTGATTGCCTCCATTGGACAGAAGTGCCGGGCGCGATCGGGATAAGCGCGTCAAAGCCGGCCCTTCGAATTGAACTTCGCCGCTCGCGCGGGGCTCTGTCGAAGGCCCTGGCGCGAGAAGCGACGGCGGAGGATGTTTTGGCATTCAAATCGATTAACGACAAGCGATTCCTGACAAAATCACTTCTTTTCAGGCTTGCCGTCGCCATCGTCGAGCACGCGCCACGCAGCCCCTTCGAGGTCCTCGTACTGGCCGCTCTTCAGCGCCCAGAGGAAGGCGACGAGACCGATCCCACCGAGAAACAATGCGATCGGAATGAGATAGATCAGCGTGTTCATCAGGCGCTCCCGAGCGGCCGCAGGCTTGCAGGCGCTTGGCCGTCGCGCGCCTTCTCTGCAACATTGCCGGTGGCAGCGCGCAGGCGCAAGGCGTTGGCAACCACGATCACCGACGAGGTCGACATGGCGACGGCCGCGATCAGCGGCGTCGCATAGCCGAGGATCGCGATCGGCACGGCGATCACGTTGTAGCCGATCGCCAGCGCGAAGTTCTGGCGGATGAGCCGACCGGCCCGGCGCGACGTATCGATCGCCATCGGCACGGCGTTGAGCCCCTGATGCAGGAAGACGAAATCTGCCGCCTGGCGTCCGACATCGGCCGCCGTAGCCGGCGCCATCGAGACGTGGGCCGCGCGCAACGCCGGCGCGTCGTTGATACCGTCGCCGACCATCAGCACGCGGTGCCCGCCTTCGGCTGCAAGAGCACACTCGTCGACCTTGCCACGCGGTGTCAGCTCGGCCTTGAAGCGCTCTATGCCGACCCGGCGGGCAAGGGCCGCCACGACAGGCTCTCGGTCGCCGGAGAGAATACCGGTCGACAGGCCCAGGTGGCCGAGCTCATCGATGCTTTCGCGGGCGAACGGCCGCAAGCGGTCCTCGAAGCGGAAGTGGCCAAGTTCTCGGCCATCGAGCGACAGGATCACCTCCGACTGGCCGCTGGCCTCGCCGGCGTCGCCGCAGGCGAATGCGCGGCTGCCGAGCCTGTAGATTCCCGAGTCTGTGCTCGCTTCGATGCCGGCACCGGGGATTTCGCGGATCTCGCCGGCAATGACCGGGGCAATCTTCGCCGCATCGTGGATGGCCATCGCCAAAGGATGGCGCGAATGCACGGCAAGCCCGGCCGCAGTCGCAAGGGTCGATGGCTGGATCTCCTGACCGTTGACGAGCCGCGGCTCGCCCACAGTCAGCGTGCCGGTCTTGTCGAGCAGAACGGTATCGATCTCGGCGAGCCGCTCCATGGCCGAGCCATCCTTGACCATGACGCCGTTCTGGAAGAGCCTCCCGGCGGCAATGACCTGCACCACCGGCACCGCGAGGCCGAGCGCGCAGGGGCAGGTGATGATCAGGACCGCGACGGCCACCAGCATCGCGTGGTGGAAGTCGCCGTTGACGAACATCCAGCCGATGAAGCTGACCAGTGCCAGCAGGTGCACCGCAGGCGAATAATATTGCGCCGCCCGGTCGGCAATGCGGCGGTAGCGCGCCCTGCCCCCTTCGGCGGCCTCCATCAGCCCCATGATCTCGGCAAGCAGCGAATCGCGTGCTGCAGCCGTCGCCTCGATGGTCAGTGGTCCCGTGAGGTTGAGCGTGCCGGCCTCGACCGTGTCGCCAACCCTGACGGGTGCCGGCGCGCTCTCGCCATTGACGATCGAGCGGTCGAGATCGCTGGCGCCGACGAGAATGAGGCCATCGACGGGAACGCGCTCGCCGGCTGATATCGCCAGTTTTTCGCCCGGCCTGATTTCATCGACGGGGCGATACTCGCGCCCGCCTTCCGCATCGAGCACCATGGCGCCGCGCGGCGAAAGCCTGGCCAAGCTGCTGATCGCCGAGCGCGCGCGTCCGCGCATCATGTGGTCGAGCGTGCGGCCGATCAGCAGGAAGAACAAAAGCATCACCGTGCCGTCGAACCAGGCATGGGTGCCGTGCGTGATCGTCTCATAGAGCGAGATCGAGAAGGAGAGCGTGATCGCGAGCGCGATCGGCACATCCATGTTGGTGCGGCCGTGCTTCAGCGCGTTCCAGGCAGACGCGTAGAAAAAGCGCCCGGCATAGATCAACGTCGGGGCGGCAATGAGCGCCGAGATCCAGTGAAAGAGATCGCGGGTGGCCGCCTCCGCGCCCGACCAGACGGAAACGGACAAGAGCATGATGTTGGCCGAGGCGAAACCTGCCACGGCAACGGCACGCACCAGTTTCTTCAACGTCTGGTCGCCGTCTTCCTCGCCCGGCGCAAAAAGATGTGTCTCGTAGCCGCGAGCGCGGATCGCCCGCGCCAGTTCCCGCGGATCGGTACGGGTCCCATCGAGCTCTTCCTTCCACACGATCGAGACGCGCCGCGACGAGAGGTTCACGCGTGCCCGATCAACCTCCGGACGGGCTTTCAGTGCGCCTTCGAGCGTGGTGATGCAGGCGCCGCAATGCACGCCGGGCACGCTGAGATCGGTCTGGCGCAGTCCCCCGCCGAGCGAGCGGCTCGTCAGCCAAAGCTCTTCCGATGTCGGCAGACCCTGCCCGGCCCTGTCGATCTCCAGAGCCATTTCGGTTCCGGGAGCGCAGCAGCTCATTGCGCTGCTCCCGGCACCATGAAGCGGACCGCCTGGCGGTAGACGACCGTTTCGCCCTTGGTCGCGGTGATATCGGCAATCCACTGGCCGCGCTTCAGCGTCGCCGCGGCAATGAAGACGCCCTCGCCCTGATGCGCCATCTCGACCGTGACGTCCTCATGCTCCTCGACCGGACGCTTCAGAACCGCGACCACCTTGTCGGCGGTCAGTTCCGGCTTGCCCTGTCGCGTCAGCGTGTAGCGCAGCGCCTCGTTCTCGACACTGAGCTTGCCTTCGAGCCCGCTGGCGGCAAAGGCCTTTGCCTCCTTCACCTTGCCATTGAACTGCTGGCTGGCGACATAGGTGTTCTGCACCACGAGCCCGCTCCAGCTATGGCTGGCGTTCCAGGCCATGATCAGGTTGACGGTGATGATGGTGCCGAAGAACAGCACCATGACGCCGAGCATATGCCAGCCGGTGAAGGGCCTCGGTGCTTTTGCCTGTCTCATCGTCATTTCGCGGCTCCCGGGCTGTTGAAGTTGGCCTTGTAGACGTCGCGCTCGTGGCTCGACGGATCCTCGACGATGAGGCTGAAGCCATCGGCCGCTTCGGAAAGCTTGTCCTTTGGCAGCGTCACGAAGACCTTAACCGCCGTCACCTTGTCCGGATCGACCCCGACGGCAAAAGTGCGACCATCGCCCGGCGCATGACCGGCGAGACGCATCGTCGCCGAGGGCATGCCGTCGATCGCGAGCGTGATCGTGCGTTGTTCGGGGATCATGTTCAAGAGCTTGACCATGTAGCCGTTGCGCACCGAACCGTCGGATTCGACGACGAATTGCGGGTTGCGGTCGTGCAGCACGTTGAGCTCCAGCCGGTCACGCGACAGGAGCGCATAGAGCAGCCCGATGCCGACGAGCGTCCAGACGCCGAGATAGACGAGAACGCGCGGACGGAAGACGATCTTCCAGTTGAAGTGGCGTACCTTGTCGGAGAAATTGCCTTCGGCGTCGCGCACGCGACCGGGGTCGATCGCAGCCGTGCCGCCATTGGTGGCAAGCGCCATATTGGCGGCATAGTCGTTCAGCGTCGCATAGGAGATCAGTCCGCGTTCGCGGCCAACCTTGTCCATGACGCTGTTGCAGGCGTCGATGCAGAGCGCGCAGGTGATGCATTCGAGCTGCTGGCCGTCGCGAATGTCGATGCCCATCGGACAGACGACGACGCAGGCGTTGCAATCGACGCAATCGCCCACGGCCTCCCCGGCTGCCACCGCCTTCTTCTGGTGGCGCGAGCGCGGCTCGCCGCGCCAATCGTTGTAGGTGACCACCAGCGAGTTTTCATCGAGCATCGCCGCCTGTATGCGCGGCCATGGGCACATATAGGTGCAGACCTGCTCGCGCATGAGGCCGCCGAAGACATAGGTGGTGGCGGTCAGGATGCCGACGGTCATGTAGGCAACGGTCGGTGCTTCCAGCGAGACGAAGCTTTTGAGCAGCGTTGGTGCATCGGCAAAATAGAAGATCCAGGCACCGCCGGTGGCAATGCCGATCAGGATCCAGATCGTATGCTTCGACACCCGCTTGACGATCTTGTCGAATGTCCAGGGGCCGGCATCGAGCTTCATGCGGGCGTTGCGGTCGCCTTCGATGTAGCGCTCGACCACCAGAAAGAGATCGACCCAGACCGTTTGCGGACAGGTATAGCCACACCAGGCGCGCCCGACGGCCGAGGTCACCAGGAACAGGCCGAAACCCGCCATCACCAACAGGCCGGCGACGAAGAAGAACTCCTGCGGCCAGATCTCGATGAAGAAGAAGTAGAAGCGCCGGGCGGCGAGATCGACGAGCACCGCCTGGTCCGGCGCGTGCTCGCCGCGATCCCAGCGGATCCATGGCGTCAGATAGTAGATGCCGAGCGTCACCAGCATCACCAGCCACTTGAAGCGGCGGAAACTGCCTTCGGCGCGTTTCGGGAAGATCTTCCTGCGTTTTTCGTAAAGCGGCTTGCGCACATGCGCCGCATTGACTGGTTCGGCCTCGTGGCGTTCGACGGAGGCTGGATTTGCGGCGGATTGAGGGCTCATTTGTGGGAAATCCCCGGATATGTCATGCATTGCACCACCTTTTGCCCGATTTGGCCGCCGAAAACGTTGATCTGTGTCAAGTTTGCGGGCTAAAGCGCCTGCATGCGGCGAAACGCCCGGGGGCCGTTGCAGGAAATACCCGGGGCTTCGTACGAAATGCGCAGGCTTTCACGAGAAATGCCCGGGCTTTTCCATCCGATCCGCCCTCGCGGTTCGATACATCACCACATCCAGCAATACCGAAGAGGAACCGCATGGACGCGATCATCGGCTTTCTGAACACGATCTTTTGGGGCTACGTGCTGATCTACGGCCTGCTCGCCGTCGGCATCTACTTCACGCTCCGCCTCGGCTTTCCGCAGATCGTGCATTTTGGCGAGATGTTCCGCGTCTTGAGCAGCGGCGGCTCGAAGGACGCAGCCGGCATCAGCCCGTTCCAGGCGCTGACCGTCAGCCTCGCCTCGCGCGTCGGCACCGGCAACCTCGCCGGTGTCGCGGTCGCACTTTATCTCGGCGGTCCGGGCGCGACCTTCTGGATGTGGATGGTGGCGCTCGTCGGCATGGCGACGGCCTATGCCGAAAGCGCGCTGGCCCAGCTCTACAAGGTCAGGAACGAAGACGGCCAGTATCGCGGCGGTCCGGCCTTCTACATCGCCCGCGGCCTTAACGCGCCCTGGGCGGCAACGATCTTTTCCGTCTGCCTCATCCTCTCCTTCGGTCTCGTCTTCAATGCGGTGCAGGCAAATTCCATCGCCGATGCCGTCCAGGGCGCCTTCGGCGTACCGAAGCTCGTCGTCGGCGTTGCGGTCGCTGCCATCTCCGGCATCGTCATCTTCGGCGGCATCCGCCAGATTGCCCGCGTCGCCGAAATCGTCGTACCCTTCATGGCGATCGCCTATCTCCTGACGGCGATCTATGTGCTCGTCGCCAATGCGGCGATGGTGCCGAGCGTGCTGTGGACCATCGTCTCCAGCGCCTTCGGCCTGCACGAGGCCGTCGGTGGCGTTGCCGGCGGCGTGACCGCGGCGATGATGAACGGCGTCAAGCGCGGCCTGTTCTCCAACGAGGCCGGCATGGGCTCGGCCCCGAACATCGCAGCCGTCGCAACGCCCGTGCCGCATCATCCCTCCGCTCAAGGTTTCGTGCAGTCGCTCGGCGTCTTCATCGACACCATTCTGATCTGCACGGCGACTTCGGTGATGATTCTCATGTCGGGTACGCTCGAGCCCGGCTCCGGCGTCACCGGCACGCAGCTGACCCAGGCGGCGATGAACGTGCATATCGGCTGGGCCGGCAGCTACTTCATCGCGATCGCGATCTTCTTCTTCGCCTTCACCTCGATCATCGGCAACTATTCCTATGCCGAAAACGCGCTCACCTATCTCGGCGGCGCCAACCGGCTCGGCGTGACGATCATGCGTTGCGCCGTGCTCGCCATGGTCGTCTGGGGCGCGTCGGAGAGCATCACCACCGTGTTCGACGCGGCCGACGCCTCCATGGGCCTGATGGCGACGATCAACCTCATTGCCATCGTGCTTCTGTCCGGTACCATTGCCAAGCTGACGAAGGACTATTTCGCCCAGCGCCGGCGGGGTCTCGATCCGGTGTTCCACGCCGCCGACTATCCGGAGCTGCAGGGCCAGATCGACGGCGAAATCTGGTCGCGCGAAGAGGTGATCGGCATGAACAGGAGCGTAAAGGACAAGGCATGGACGGCTCCATCGAGCCCCTGACACCTACAGGGCTGACACTGGCCAAGCGGCGCGGCATCTATCGCGAGCGTGCCGCGCCAGGCGCGCTTGACGGCCATGTCGAATGCCTCTGGAGCCACCAGATGCCGGACGCGCCGCCCGCGCCGATCGCGGTCGTGCCCGACGGTTGCGTCGATATCCTCTGGTCGGATCGCGGTCTCGTGGTTGCCGGTCCTGACCGGGTAGCTGCCTTTCCGGTCATCGCGCCGGGTGCCAAGGTCATCGGCCTGCGCTTTCGCCCGGGCGTCGCCGCGTCGTTTCTGCGCGCGTCGCTTTCGGAAATCACCGGCGAGATCGTCCCGCTCGATACCTTCTGGGGCAAGGCCGCGCGCGAACTGGATGCCAAGCTTCAGGACGCGCCGGATGCGATCCGCACCGCTATCTTGACGGCAGCCGTGCTGGAGCGATCACCAGCCGTCTCCCCGCCTCCTGGCGATGTCGCAGCCGCCCTCGCCCGTCTCCGGCAACGGTATGAACCGTCCGACAACCCCATCCGCGCATTGGCCACCGCCACCGGCACCAGCGAGCGAACGCTGCGCCGCCGCTGCCACGAGCATTTCGGCTATGGTGCCAAGACGCTCGACCGTATCCTGCGTCTGCAACGTTTCCTCAAGGCCTGCCAAAGAGAACCATCCGCCACACTCGGCTTGCTCGCCTTCGATGCCGGTTACGCCGATCAGGCGCATCTTTCGCGCGAGGCCCGGGAACTGACGTCGCTCTCACCCGCCGAAATCCGCCGCCAGCTCTCCGTCGTCCGGCAAGCCGCCTGATTGGCCGTTTCGTTCAAGACCGGTGAGATCAGCCGTGCTACTCCTTCGTTCAGGAGAACAGAGCATGGCAACACTTGAAGCAAAGATCGTTCACACCACGATCAACCGCGACTGGCGCGAGGTCTATGCCTTCATGGCCAGGCCAGAAAACATGCCGCGCTGGGCGTCCGGCCTCTCGTTGGGCCTGACACGCGCGGGCGATCATTGGCTGGCGCCGGGGCCGCTCGGCAACGCCCGCGTGCACTTTGCTCCCGCCAACGACTTCGGCGTCGTCGATCATCTGGTGACGCTCGAAGATGGCACGAAGGTACACAACGCGCTGCGCGTCGTGCCGAACGGCGATGGCGCGGAGGTGATGTTCACGCTTCTGCGGCAGCCCGGCATGAGCGGGGAACAGTTTGCCGGCGACGCCAGCTGGGTGGAGAAGGATCTCGCCACCCTGAAATCGATCATGGAATCGGGAAAAGACAGGTAGGAAAATGGGTAACAAGGGCAACGACAGCCGAATCGACTATGTCGAATTCAACGTCTCGGACATCACTGCCACCAAGGCATTCTACGGCAGCGCCTTCGGCTGGACCTTCACCGACTACGGCCCGGAATATTGCGAATTCCAGGACGGCCGGCTGACCGGCGGCTTTACCACCACCGGTCCGGTTCGAAGCGGCGGCCCGCTGATCATCCTCTATGCCGACAATCTCGAGGACATGCTGGTCCGCGTCGAAAAGGCCGGCGGCAAGATCGTCAAGCCAATCTTCTCCTTCCCCGGCGGTCGCCGCTTCCACTTCGCCGATCCCGATGGATACGAACTGGCGGTCTGGTCCACACAATGACAAACAAGCCCGTCAACGTCCCTGTGGACGGGCTTTTCCGCTTTACGTCGGCTTAATCTCTACACGCCAGAATTGCACGCGAAGAACAAGAAGGGCGCAAGAGCAATGGCCGACACACACGATTTCCTGAAAAACTCCGTCATCATCGGCGCCCATCCCGACGACGAGCTCCTGTGGTTCACCTCGATCCTCAACAAGGTTGATCAGGTCATCATCCTTTACCGCGACATCTGGTCGGAGCCGCAGATGGGCGATGCGCGCGCTGCCGCGATCAAGGCCTATCCGCGCGGCAACGTGCGTTTCCTGGAGATGGAGGAAACCGGCTCGTTCGACTGCGCCGACTGGAGCAACCCGAAGCCCGGCCCCTTCGGCATGGAGTTCGGCACCGAAGGTACGCGCCGCGAAGCCAAGCGCATCGTCAAGAAGTCGCTGTCGCAGATCATGCCCGGCAACTTCCGCCATTCGAACCGGCCGATCGCCCAGGCCTATCGCGACAACTACGAGACGCTCTACCGAACGCTGCGGCCGCTGCTCAAACCCGACATGAACGTCTTCACCCACAATCCCTGGGGCGAATACGGCCATGAGGACCATGTGCAGGTCTTCCGTGTGCTCGACCGGCTGCGCCACGAGATCGGCTTCAAGCTGTGGATGTCCAACTACTGCACCGAGCGCTCGATGCCGCTTGCCATGCAGTATTTCAGCCGCAAGCCGACCGACTATATCCGCCTGCCCGCTGACAAGGCCTTCGCCGAACAGGTCGCCTCCGTCTATCGCGAACACGGCTGCTGGACCTGGCGCGACGACTGGATCTGGTTCGACGACGAATGCTTCATGGAAGCACCGCGCAGTAAGCCGGAAGGCGGCGGATTTCATCTGCTGCCGATGAACTTCTTCAACTTCGGCACCGTGGTCAAGAAGCCGGTCAACACCTCGCTGCTTCTCGGCACGGCGCTTTCGAGCGTCGTCGTCGGCGCGACGATCGCGGCGGCACTGGAATGAGAAAGGCCGCGTCTTTCGACGCGGCCCTCAGCCCTCACCGCCCTGCGCCTTTCGGCTCGCCCCTCACTGGCTGCCGGACATGTCTCCCCGCACGCGGGGAGAGAAACGCTGGGCGCGCCCTCGAACGCGAACCGCAGCATTTCTAAACCGCAGCGTTCCATGACCCGGCCGCAGTGTCCGAGCTTGGCGACACGCCGAGATGAGCAAAGCCGGTGCGGCTGGCTCGGTTCTCCCCGTCATGACGGGGAGAAGGTTCCGGCAGGCGGATGAAGGGCAAGCGCTAGAGCTCGGTCGCAAGCCCTCACTCACCGCCGCCCAACGAATGCACGAAGACGGCAAGCTGCTTGACCGTGGTGTCGCCGAGGCGTGGAAGCCAGGCGGGCATGACACCGTGCTTCGGCGCCCTCATCTGGGCGATGATCGCCTGCTCGCCCTCGCCGTTCAGCCACAGGGCGTCGGCCAGGTTCGGGGCGCCGAACTCGCGGTTGCCCTTGGCGTCGGGGCCGTGGCACGAGGCGCAGTTGGCGGCGAACAGGGCCTTGCCCGGCTCGACCATCGAGACGTCCGACGGCGTACCGGTGAGGCTGACGACGTAGGCGGCCGTCTGCTTGATCTCTTCGGGCTTCAGGATTTCGGTAAAGGCCGGCATTTCCGAAACGCGGGTCTCGCCGTCACCGTTGTAACGAATGCCGTGGGCGATCGTCTGGTAGATCTCCTCGGGCTTGCCGCCCCAGAGCCAGTCGTCGTCGTTGAGGTTCGGGAAGCCGGCAGAACCGGCCGCACCCGAGCCGTGGCACTGGGCACAGTTGACCTTGAAGGCCGAGGCGCCGCCGGAAACGGCGAACTGCTGCAGCTGCGGATCGGCAATGATCTGCTCGATCGAGCTCTCGGCGATCTTTTCGAGATTGCCGGCCTGTGCCGCCTTGGCGCTTGCGAGTTCCGCACTCACCTCGGCGCGGCTCGAATAGCCGAGCACGCCCTTGGTCGCGTCCGTCAGCAGCGGCACCGCCGGATAGACGATCATGTAGCCAATCGCCCAGACGATGGTCGCGTAGAAGGTATAGACCCACCAGCGCGGCATCGGGTTGTTGAGCTCGCGGATACCGTCCCATTCGTGGCCGGTGGTCTCGACGCCGCTGATTTCGTCGACGTGTTTGTCCGCCATTCTATTAATCCTCCTTCAGGGGGATGGCTGCGGCATCATCGGCGGCCTTCTTGGCGCCGGGCCGGAAGATGAAACCGACGACGCCCAGGAAGAAGAGCGTCATGGCAAGGAGCGCCCAGCTATCGGCGAACTGGCGCATGGCCGTGTAGGTTTCCATGTGCGTTTCTCCTCAGCGATAGCCTGTCGTGTCGTCGTAGGTGGAGAAGTCGACCAGCGTGCCAAGCATCTGCAGATAGGCGATAAGCGCGTCCATCTCCGTCAGCTTCTGCGGGTTGCCGTCGAAGTCGCCGAGCTTGGCCTTCGGATAGCGCGCCTCGACGCCGGACGTGTCCGCGTTGGGATCGGCCTGCGCCTTGATGTCGGCGAGCGCGCTGTCGATCATCTCGTCCGTATAGGGAACGCCGACCGCCTTGTTCGCCTTCAGGTTGGCAGCGATGTTGTTCACGTCGAGCGTCGTGTCCTTGAGGAAGGCGTAGCTCGGCATGACCGATTCCGGCACGACCGAGCGCGGCTCGATCATGTGCTGCACGTGCCACTCGTTGGAGTAACGGTCGCCGACGCGGGCGAGATCCGGCCCGGTGCGCTTGGAGCCCCACTGGAACGGATGGTCGTACATGGATTCTGCCGCCAGCGAGTAGTGGCCGTAGCGCTCCACTTCGTCGCGGAACGGACGGATCATCTGGCTGTGACAGACGTAGCAGCCTTCACGGACATAGATGTCGCGACCGGCAAGTTCCAGCGGCGAATAGGGCCGCATGCCTTCCACCTTCTCGATGGTGTTTTCGAGATAGAAGAGCGGCGCGATTTCCACGATGCCGCCGATGGAGACGACGAGCAGCGAGCCGACGAGCAGCAGCGTCGCGTTGCGTTCAAGGGTCGCGTGTTTGTCGAGAATGGACATGGTCTATGCCCTCCTATTCCGCAGCTTTCAGCGCGGGCTGAGCAGCACCGAAAATCGGAGCTTCGTCGCGCACGCGGCCGAGGATGGTCATTGTTACGTTGAAGGCCATGAGCAGAGCCCCGGCGAGGAACAGTGCGCCGCCAAGAGCACGTAGCACGTAGTAGGGAACCATGGCCGCGACCGATTCCGCGAAGGAATAGACGAGGAAGCCCTGGTCGTCGTACTCGCGCCACATCAGGCCCTGCTGGATGCCGGCGACCCACATGACCGCCGCGTAGACGACGATGCCGAGCGTGGCGAGCCAGAAGTGCCAGTTGACCATGCGCACGCTGTAGAGGCGCTCGCGGTTCCACAGCTTCGGAACGAGATAGTAGATCGCACCGAAGGTGATGAGGCCGTTCCAGCCGAGCGCGCCGGAATGCACGTGGCCGATCGTCCAGTCGGTGTAGTGGCTGAGCGAGTTGACCGTCTTGATCGACATCATCGGACCTTCGAAGGTCGCCATGCCGTAGAAGGCAACCGCCATCACCATCATGCGGATGATCGGATCGGTACGGATCTTGTCCCAGGCGCCGGACAGCGTCATCAGGCCGTTGATCATGCCGCCCCAGGAGGGCATCCACAGCATGACCGAGAACACCATGCCGAGCGTCTGCGCCCAGTCGGGCAGCGCCGTATAATGCAGGTGGTGCGGGCCCGCCCAGATATACATGAAGATCAGCGACCAGAAGTGGATGATCGACAGACGGTAGGAATAGACGGGGCGGTTCGCCTGCTTCGGGATGAAGTAATACATCATGCCGAGGAAGCCCGCCGTCAGGAAGAAGCCAACGGCGTTATGCCCGTACCACCATTGCGTCAGCGCATCCTGCACCCCGGAGAAAGCCGAATAGCTCTTCGAGCCGAGGAAGGACACCGGTACCGCCAGGTTGTTGACGATGTGCAGCATCGCGATCGTGACGATGAAGGCGAGGTAAAACCAGTTGGCCACATAGATATGCGGCTCCTTGCGCGTCAGAAGCGTGCCGAGGAAGGCGATGAGATAGGCAACCCAGACGATCGTCAGCCAGAGGTCGACGTACCATTCCGGCTCCGCATATTCCTTCGACTGGGTGATGCCCAGGAGATAGCCGGTGGCGGCCATGACGATGAACAGCTGGTAGCCCCAGAACACGAACCAGCCGAGATTGCCACCGAAAAGGCGCGCGCGGCTGGTGCGCTGGACGATATAGAACGAAGTCGCAATGAGCGCGTTGCCGCCGAAGGCGAAGATCACTGCCGAGGTGTGAAGCGGCCGCATGCGGCCGAAGTTGAACCAGGGCTCGATGTTGAGGTCCGGAAAGGCGAGCTGGAGCGCAACCACGACGCCCACGAGAAAGCCGACGACGCCCCAGAAGACGGTGGCGATCACGCCATACTTGACCACGTCGTCGAAATATTCCGACTGCGGCGGTGGTGGTGGCGCCCTGCCTGCGGAAACCGGGCTGAACTCGATGCGTCGCATCAGCACGATGGTGCCGGCAAGAAGCACGAAGAACAGCACCCACATATGGGCTTCAAAGTGCCGGTCCTGGGCAAACCCGGCGCCGACAAGCGCCAGGAAAGCACCGACCCCGAGCAGGATCATCTCGAATGTGTATTTCATGGTTGGGTCCCCAACTTGGTCCGATCGCACGCGGAGACACGCCCCGGAACGAGGCACGCCACTGCAGCTTGCCGGAAAGTGTCAGAATCGGGGCAGCCTGGCCTTGATTCAGATCAAGGCTGGAGCGCCTCGATTGGATCATCCTCGGCAAACAATAGGGAGCGCCATGGGAGCTGGCGTCTGAAGCCGATGAAAAAGACTTTTGAGGATGGACGAATCCGGAGCCGGCCCGAGCCGCCCCCCCGCCCTGTCCCGGCGGCCGAGCCCTTCGCCTGGCTCGCCCGCGCGCATGAAGAACAACTCGCACTCTGCCACAGCCTGGAAGAAATCGCCGACAGCCTGCCCGCCGAAATCGACCGGCAGAAATGCGTCTACGCCGCCAAGGTGCTCGGACCGATGATCCGCGAAATGCACTCCGGCGAGGAAAGCCTGGTGTTCCCGTGGATCGAACGCACGTTCCGTGGCGACCCGACGATCGGCGCGACGCTGGAGCGGCTGAAATACGAGCATTGCGAGGACGAATGCTTCGCCGAAGAACTGACGGAAATGCTGGAGCGCCTCGGCGCCGCTGACCAGACGGTCAATGCCGAAACCGCCGGCTACATGCTGCGCGGCTTCTTCACGAGCCTAAGGCGGCACGTGGGCTTCGAGCAGGAATGTCTGCGCAGCATCACCGCACCGGCGGGGTGACGCTAGCGAACAGGGCGACAGGTGAAACAGAATAAGGCGCGACCGACTTCCGGTCGCGCCTTATCACTTTTGAATTCGACTTTCCGGGCAGCACCGGCTTCCTGCCAGTGCCGACGGCTCGCGCCCTCATGCGGCAATCGCGCGGCGGCGGTCGGCGTGTTCCTGGATCACCAGGATAGCACCGATGAGCTTGCCGGTGCTGGACGTGCACGGCGTCAGCCGGCAGCGCACGACGACCGTGCGCGCATCGACGGTCTTGGCGAAGGTATAGTCGACCACTTCGCCCGAAAAACACCGATCGAGGTAGGACTTCACACGCTGCTCGAAACGCTGGATGCCGATGAACTCGACGATGTGCCGGCCGATCAGATCCATCGGACGGCTCGCCAGATGGTTGGCATTCAGCGGATTGGTATAGAGGTAGCGGTAGTCGGGCGTGATCACCGCAATGCGATCCGGGAAGCTGTCGAGGATCGCCTCGTTGAGCAGGCCTTCATCCGCCCTGCCCTTGCTCGGCTGGGCCGGCAGGCGCTCGAGCTGGAGGTCGGCGAACTTCTCCGCACCGGTCGCTGCGAAATAGCGGTTGATCAGCGACTGCAGCAATTGTGAGTGTCTGAGCACACAGGAGATGTCGTCGGCTTCGACGCGCAGGATGTCGATCAGGAACTGGAATTGAAGTCGGGCATCTTCGACGCTCACCGCCTTCTCGTCGTAGACGGATCTGAGGATCGGATCCAATTCGCGATCCAGAATGCCGATCAAATGCTCGTCTGCCGTACGTACGGCATACTGCAGCTGCGAATATTTGAACCAGAACAGCTCAATCAGTGCGTTCAATTCGAAACCCCAATTCCCCCACGGCAGAGCCGCTTCGATGCACTTACAAGATAGGCGTTGATGCTGCAGACACTGATTTAGTTTTTGATGCTTCCCCACCCCTTCCGTGTAAAACCACACCGCTCCGGCCACCCAAAGCGCTTGCAGTCTTCCCCTCGCGAAGACAACGTTGAGTTTACACTCATTGCGTTAGCGTTCAACAGCAGAAAGAAAAACTTAACCTTTTGAAGCATTTTCACGGCAAATTCGGCACACGGTGCCGCAGGCGGGCCACGCGCGTGGCGACCGCCGAGCCGATATCGGCACGCGTCGAATTTTCATGCGGCAAGGAACGACGCGCAGGCGCGATCGTCCGTGCGGAGGGGAATCAGTCCTTGAGGTAGCGCTTGATGTGCCAGCGGTCGTGATACCACAGCCACTGACCGGGATACTCGCGTACCCAGCTTTCCACCTTGTCGTTCAGCACCTGCGCCGTCGCGGTGACGTCGACATTGCCGTCAGGCTTGCGGGGAATAGCGATCGCCGGTTCCAGCTCCAGCCGGAAACGGCCGCCCGGCAACCTTATGCAACGGGCCGGATAGACTTCGCAGTTGAACTGGCGCACCAGCTTGGCCAGCAGCGGATTGGTCTGCACGTCTTGGCCGAAGAACTTGGTCTTCAGGCCCTTGCGGAACTTCTGGTCGACGAGAACGCCGACGCCCAGGCCCCGTTCGAGCTGGCGGGCGAGCGCGAAGGACGAGCCGGCATGCGACGGCACGAGGTTGCCCATCCGCTCCTCGCGGAACTTGAACACCTTCTCGGCCACGTAAGGGTTGTTCGGCGGCCGGAAGAGCACCGTCACGTCGAGGCCGAATGAGGAGCCTGCAACCGGCAGCATCTCGAAGTTGCCGCTATGTGCCGTAAAGACGATGAACGGCCGCGGATTGTCGCGAAGCTCAAGGAACAGCGGAATGCCCGACACCTCGACGCGACCGGGCGTCGTGCGCTCGGGGTCGAAGTCGAACAGACGGTCGAGGAACACATATTCGGCCGCCATGCGGCCCATGTTGCCCCAGCTCTCAAGCGCAATCTCGTTGATCTCCGCTTCGCTCTTCTCCGGAAAAGCGTTGCGCAGGTTGGTGAGCGTCAGCTTCTGCCGGCTGGTCTTCGGGCCGATGAACCGCAGGGCGCGATCCATGAAATTGATCGCGCCATCGGCTGGAAACATCTTCAGGATCGTCAGCAGCAGGAAAACGAACTGCGCAATCAGCCACTGGCGGGTACGATCCGCCGCCAGCACCAGCCGTGTGATCAGCATGCGCACGTCGATCAATCCATCTTCAGGATGATCTTGCCGAAGATCTGGCGCGATTCCATGCGCTCGAGCGCCCGGTCGATCTGATCGAGGGTGATTTCGGTGTCGATGACCGGATGGACGAGGCCGCGGGCCATCTTCTGCATGGCGTTGGCCATGTTCTCCATGCGGCAACCGAAGGAGCCGAGCAGCTTCAGCTGCTGCTGGAACAGCATCATCAGGTTCATGTCGGTGGACACGCCCGAGGTCGAGCCGCAGGTGACGAGACGTCCGCCGCGCTTCATGCAGAGCATCGAGCCCGCCCAGGTGTCCTTGCCGACATGTTCGAAGACGACGTCGACGCCCTTCTTCTTGGTGAGCTTGCGCACCACGCCTTCGAAGCGGTCGGTGCGGTAGTTGATGACGTGATCGGCGCCAAGCGCCTTTGCCTTCTCGATCTTGTCGTCGGAGCCGACGGTGGTGATCACCGTGCAGCCGATCTTCTTGGCAAGCTGGATCGCCGCCGAACCGATGCCGGAGCCGCCGGCATGCACGAGAATGGTTTCGCCGGGCTCAAGCTTGGCGTTGTCGAAGAGCATGTGCTCGACGGTACCGAAAGTAACCGGCGCAAGCGCTGCTGCAACGGCATCGACACCTGGAGGGGCCGGAACCAGCAGGCGGGCCGGAAGATTGATCTTTTCCTGTGCGAAGCCGTCGAGGTGGAAGCCGTGCACGCCGCCGACATGTTCGCAGAGATTGTCACGGCCTTCCTTGCACGGACGGCAGAGACCGCAGGTGCGCGCGCCATAGATCGAGACGAGCTGGCCCGGAAGCACGCTCGAAACGCCCGGACCGATGCTGTCGACGACACCCGAGGCTTCGGCGCCGATCACGAGCGGCATCTTGCGCTTGGCAAAGGCCATGCCGCGCCAGCCCCAGACGTCGATATGGTTGAGTGCCACCGCCTTGACGCGCAGGGTCACCTCGCCCGGGCCGGGTGCTTCCGGTTCAGGAATGTCGGTGATTTCGAGCTTGCGGTCATCGAGCAGTTGCAGGGCGCGCATGGTTCTTCCTCTGCCTTGGCGGCATGTTTACGTCTTGAATTTTCACAGCGCCGCGCATCCATCGGGACGCGCAAGAGGCGCTGCAACTCATGTTTCCGGCTTAGGCCGGCTCGGCGGTCATGACAAGGCTGGCGTTCTGGCCGCCGAAGCCGAAGGAGTTCGACAGCACCGCAGTCACCTGCTGGCTGCGCTTCACGTTCGGCACCACGTCGAGCACGATCGCCGGATCGGGGTTCTGGTAGTTGATCGTCGGCGGCAGCGTGCCGGTCAGCATAGTCTGGATCGAGAACACTGCCTCGACGGCACCGGCTGCCGTCAGCGTATGGCCGATCATCGACTTGTTGGACGAGACCGGGATCGACGGCAGGCGCTCGCCGAAGACGTTCGACATCGACAGATATTCCATCTTGTCATTCTCGGGCGTCGAGGTGCCGTGCGCGTTGATGTAGCCGATGCCGTCCTCGTCGATGCCGGCGTCGGCGAGAGCCGCACGGATCGTCGCGATCGCCGGGCCACCGTCCGGCGAGGAGCGCGTGCGGTGGAAGAGGTCGGCCTTTTCGCCGCAGCCCTTGAGGATGCCGTAGACGCGGGCACCGCGGGCGACCGCAGCTTCCAGCGATTCCAGCACCAGCGTCGCTGCACCTTCGGCGATGACGAAGCCGTCGCGATCCTTGGTGAAGGGCTTGGAGGCCTTCTCCGGCGGATCGTTCTGGGTGGAGAGCGCCGAGAGCAGCGCAAAGCGGATCAGTGCCTCGGCGCTGACCGAACCGTCCGTCGCAACCGTCAGCGCCCGATCGGTGCGGCCCTGGCGGATCGCTTCGACGCCGAGCTGGATCGCGGTCGCACCCGATGCGCAAGCCGTCGACAGCGTCACCGGCAGGCCGCGCGTGCCAAAACGATCGGCAAGGCGTTCCGAAATCGAGCCGAACAGCACGGCTTCGTGGAACACCGGATCGGCCTTCTGGCGCATCGCGGCGAGGAAGCGGTTATAGGCGTCGCCCGGGCGCTCGGACGGCGGCGAACGGTCGGCAAGCTCGAAACGGGCGCTCCATTCCGGCTCGACCGGCGGGGCGGCCAGGAACAGCGGGCCGTTGAAGTCACCGGAAATGCCGGCCTGCGCCAGCGCTTCCAGCGTCGTTTCGCGCGCCATGGCGTAGGAACGCTCGACGGAATTGTCAGCCGGAATGTCGATGAAATCGACTGTACCGGAAATGCGGGTGTTGAGACCTTCCGTCGGGAAGCGGGTGATCTTGTGGATACCCGAGACACCACCGGACAGGGCTGCCCAGTTGTCTTCGACGCCCTGGCCGAGCGAGGTGATGACGCCCATGCCGGTAACGGCGATGATCGGGCGGCCGAGGTGATCCTTGTAAGCGTTGCTCATCGTCCGCTCCTGTTATTCCGCCGAAAGCACGGCGACGCCTTCGCCGCGCGAGTGGCCGATGGTGGTGACCACGGCGGCCTTGGCCACTGCCGTCATCGGCTTTTCCGCGCCGGCATCGAAGGCAGGCACCTTGGCGCCCTCACCCAGCGTCAGCGCCGCCAGCGCCAGCCCCAGCGGGAACTGCGCCTCGATGCTGTGACCGACAAGGCCGCCATAGGCACGCACGGGCGCGCCTGCGAATTTTTCCTCGAGGAACGCCTTCTCGCGCGCCACCAGATCGTGGAAGCCGGATGTACCGGAGAAGACGACGGTCGAGGCCGCATCGAGCTTTTCCGCAGGTTTGGCGAGATCGCCAAGGCGGGCTTCCAGCTTGCCGCCGTCACGCGCGCCGCGGTCACCGCCGATCGCGTCGATCGTGGCATAGATGCGGGCGCCGCGAGCTTCGGCAAATTCGCGTGATTCCAGCACCAGGAAGGCGCCGACCGAACCGAGGATCATGCCGCCGCCATTATCCTTGCTGCGCGACCAGATCGGGTGCCAGTCGCCGAGCGCATGGCCCTGGATGGCTTCGATCAGGAGGATGATGTCGAGACGCTCGGCCGAGAACGCACCGCCGACGAGCGTGTGCGTAGACTGGCCGGCCTTGATGCGGGCAAAGGCGGTTTCAATCGCCGAGATGCCGGCCGCCTCTTCACCCATGAAGGTGCGCGACGAACCGGTGACCTTGTGCACGATCGAGATGTTGCCGGCGAGAAGGTTCGAAAGCTGGGCGAGAAACAGCGTCGGGCGCAGCTCGGTCGTCAGCTTCTCGTTCAGAAGCTGTTCGCGGTCATTGCGCTTCAGCGCTTCGTCGACGATCAGCGAATCGACGTTGATGTCGCGCTCGCCGCCGCCGGCAGCGACGATCATGTCCATGCTGCCGCAGGCTTCGAGATTGTCCTTGAGACCGGCATCATCGAGCGCGAGACCAGCGGCAAAGACGCCGAGGCGTTGCCAGTTTTCCATCTGGCGCTGGTCGCCACGCTTGGCGATCTGCTGCGACCAGTCGATTTCCGGCAGCGGATGCACCGGATAGGGGCTGAACTTCTCGGTCTCGACCCGCACGGCCGGCGATGTGCCGGCGGTGAGCAGCGCCATATGCGGCTCGACGCCGACGCCCTGGCTGGTGACGATACCGACGCCTGTAATGACAACGTCGTTTGCAGATTTGCTCATCTTACTTCTCCGAACCGGCTGCCGCCGAAAGAGCTGCCATCAGGCCCACTTCTCCAGCCCGCTTGCGCACGATATCGCCGAGCGGAACCTGATCGAACGGCATGGTCCGCAGTTTCAGCTGGGCGTCGCAGACCTTCTTGCCGGCGGACGTGATCTTGGCCTTGGTCACCGCAAAGCCCGAACCCTCGTGCTCGAGGAAGGCCTCGATCTCGAGTTCGGCACTGGGCTCGACGAAGGTGCGCATCTTGGCGCCGTCGACCGACATCAGGAAGGGCATGGCGGCGAAATTGGTGGCAGCGAGCACCAGGAAACCGGACGCCTGCGCCATGGTCTCGATCAGAAGCACGCCCGGCACCAGCGGGTAGCCTGGAAAATGGCCTTCGAACACCGGGCTCTTTTCAGGAACCACGGACCGCGCCGTCAGCCGGCCAGCCGAAAGATCGACCGTTTCGACACGATCGATCATCTGGAAGTATTCAAGGAGCATTGAGGCTCACCCTGTTCGTTTTCTGGGTTCGTTTTCTGGCCGTTCGTTTCGGGCTCAAGTAAAAACGCCAATGCCGCCTGTCAAGCGCGGGGCGCGACGGGCGGCATTGGAAATCGAGTGGCAAGGCTCGGGCGAAAGCCCGATCAGCCCTTGGCAGCCCGCAGTTCGTCGATCTTGGCGCAGAGGTTCTTCAGAACGAAGTACTCTTCGGTCGAAACCTTGCCTTCGTTGACTTCCTGCGTCCACTGCTCGAGCGGGATCTTGATGCCGAATTCCTTGTCGATCGCAAACACGATGTCGAGGAAGTCCAGGCTGTCGATGCCGAGATCGTCGATCGTGTGGCTTTCCGGCGTAATCGTCTCGCGATCGATCTCGCTCGTTTCCGCGATGATGTCGGCAACCTTGTCGAATGTAGCTGTCACGCGCATACCTCTTTATTCTATGTCGAGTCTCGGCGATCCTATAGGTAAATGCGCCGCAAAAGCCAATGGCCTTGATTGCAACGGCTTGCGAATTGAAAGCGGTGTTGCCAGAGCGCCGCGCGCCGATGGCGCGCATAAGGCGCTCTGCCTACTTGAAGCGCATAAGCCTTCGCGAAAGCCAGGCCTGGATTTCGCGGTTATGCGCAGCGCCGCGCGCATAAGGCGCCCGCTCCAAGATGCGCATTGATCACACGGCGACCGAATGCCGACCGCGGCCGTTGCCGAGATAGGCATCGAAGGCGGCTGCCACCGAGCGTGCAAAGGGCCGGCCGCGCTCGGTCAGACGGAAGACGCCGTTTTCGATCGTCGTCAGACCATCGGCATCGCGCGCCCGAAACAGCCGCGCCTCCTCGATCACCGCACCGGCCAGGTCAGGAAATGCCTGCTCGACTTCGTCGAAGGCGAAGGCGAACCGGCACATGATGTCGGCGATCACTTTTGCTCTCAACTGGTCGTCGGGCGTGAAACGATAGCCGCGAACGGCGGCGATCCCGGCGCTTTCCACATGGCGCAGATATTCGCCGGTTGCCGGCATGTTTTGGACGTAACCTTGACGAAACTGGCCGATCGCCGAAGCGCCAAGGCCGACAAGCGTTTCGGCCGCATCGTCGGTGTAACCCTGGAAATTACGGCGCAAGCGCCCTTCCCGGCTGGCACGCGCCAGACTGTCCGCAGGTTTTGCGAAGTGATCGATGCCGATGGCCTCGTAGCCGGCCGCAATCAGCATCTCACCGGCGCGGGTCATCTGGGCAAAGCGCTCGACGATGCCGGGTAGGCTCTCGTCGGGGATCATCTTCTGGTGCGTCTTCATCCACGGCACATGCGCATAGCCGAAGAGCGCGACACGATCGGGGTTGAGCGTCAGCACCGCCTCCATCGTCCGCTCCAGCGACTGCAGGCTTTGATAGGGCAAGCCATAGAGCACGTCGCAATTGACCGAGTGCACACCCCTTGCCCGCGATGCCTCGATTGCATCGCGCGTCTGTTCATAGGTCTGGATGCGATTGATCGCCTTCTGCACCTCAGGATCGAAATCCTGGATGCCGAAGCTTGCCCGCGTCATGCCAATCGCGGCCAGCGCGTCATGGCGCGCCTCGTCGAGATCGTTCGGATCCATCTCGACGCTGATCTCGCAATCGGGCGCGAAGGTGAAGTGATCCGTGAAACTGCGCATGAGCGCGATCATGTCATCCGGCCGGACAAGCGTCGGCGACCCGCCGCCGAGATGCAGCGCCGATACCCTCGCTTCGCGGTTTACCCGACCGCCGATTTCCGCAACCTCTCGATGCAGGCCCTGCAGATAGGTCGCGACGGGATCGTAGCGCAGCGTCTGCTTGGTGTGGCAGGCACAGAACCAACAGAGCCGGTCGCAATAGGGCACATGGGCATAGAGCGAAATCGTCTCCCCCGCACCGATCGCACCGAGCCAGCTTTCATAGTCCGCGGAGCCCACCGCCTCGGAAAAATGCGGGGCTGTCGGGTAGCTGGTGTAGCGCGGCACCGGGCCTGAATGTTTGAGGATAAGCGCGTCTTCCATCGGTCTCTCCGCTGTCATGAAGATGGCATAGGACGGATGGGCAAGGGCGCCATTGATTTTGATCAAGTTGCCGAATTAACACGTTAAAATTGACAATGCGCAATTCAACATGAGACATTGTTTCGCGCCTTTGAAATTAGCACCTGTCAACTCTTGATTTAACGACCCGCATCCTCTTTGGTCATCCGGAGAGCAACGACATGCAGGTAGAAAGAATTGCAGATCGTGAACGAACATCGCCGCAAGGATATCCATAACTCGGACATTCCAACCGTCTGCGCAGCCTGCGAGGCGCGTCATGGCGGCGTATGCGGAACGCTCACCCCGGATCAGCTTCTCGACCTCAGCCGCCACTCGACTCGCCGCAGCATCGAGCCGGGCCGCGAGGTCGTCGGCCAGGGTGAGACAACCGACAGCTACGCCAACATCATCTCTGGCGTCGTCAAGCTCAGCAAGGTTCTGGCCGATGGACGCCAGCAGATCGTCGGCCTGCAGTTCGCGCCCGATTTCATGGGCCGCCCCTTCACCCGCGAAAGCGCGCTGACGGCGGAAGCGGCTGTCGACACCGACATCTGTTGCTTCCCGCGCACCGTCATCGATCGCCTCGTTTCGGAAGCGCCAGGGCTGGAACATCGGCTGCACGAACAGGCGCTGAAAGAGCTCGACGAGGCGCGCGACTGGATGCTGACGCTCGGCCGCAAGACCGCCCAGGAAAAGGTGGCGAGCTTCCTCTACATCATCGCCACCCATATCGACCCTGAACAGGGAACCGCGAACGAATTCGACCTGCCGCTCTCGCGCGCCGACATCGCCGACTATCTGGGCCTGACGATCGAAACCGTCAGCCGCCAGATTACCAAGCTGCGCAAGGAAAACGTCATCCGCATCGAAAACAGCCGCCACGTTACCGTGCCGAGCCTCGACCGCCTGATGCACGTCGGCGGGATCGATTGAGCGGCGCTCGACGGCGCCCGCGCGGATTTGTCGCCAAAACCCAAAGTCAGTGAATTGCCCCTCACCCCAACCCTCTCCCCGCCGGCGGGAAGAGGGAACGAGGGCAGTCGCAACGGTCTTGCCTGCGGGCGCGGGCGCCGGCACGAGAATCAAGCGATCAATTTGAGAACGAACACGCGCCCTTGGGCCAGTCTCCCCGTCCGCGGGGAGAAGATGGCTGCAGCCAGATGAGGGGCGGCTTCCGTCGGCAGCCGGGAACGCGGATTAACGCGTGATGACGATGCGCGTGTTTGCCAGCCCATGCTCCTGCGTCAGCGCAAAAAACTCCGCCGCATTGTTGGGATGCAGCCGCACGCAGCCATGCGATGCCGGGCGCCCGAGCCGCTTGATGTCGTAGGTGGCGTGGATGGCGTAACCGCCGTTGAAAAACACGGCGTAAGGCATCGGCGCGTCGTCGTATTTGCGCGAACGATGGTTGCGGGAGAGCCACTTGGCGCTCCAGCTGCCGCGCGGTGTGACATAGCCCCTGCGGGCGGTAGACACCTTCCACCGATACATGACGACGCCGTACTGTTTGACGGTCATGGTCTGCGACGACAGGCTGATATTGGCAATGAGATTGGCGGCGTTCGCCGGCTGAACGGAAAACTGCATCAAAGCGGCAACGAGCACAGTCAAAAACGCATTCCGCATGCTTCTCTCTCCGGGATGACAAACATTTACCGGCGGAACCAGACGTCCGAAGAGAATAACCGGGCAAATATGAAGCAATCTTAATACATATGGAAAGCAAAGTCTTAATGCGAAGCCCGATTTCGCAAGACGGGCGCCGCCGAAACGATCAAATCATCGCGACGGCAAGAACAAACCCGGTCATCACCGTGCAGGCGCCATAGAATACAGCGATGCCGGCATCGATATCTTCGCTTTGCGCAACCGCGCGACCCGGACCGTTGATCATCGGTTCGCTGACCTTGACGCCGCCATAGATGCGCGGGCCGGCCAGTTGCAGATCGAGCGCGCCGGCCATGGCCGCTTCCGGCCAGCCGGAATTCGGCGAGCGGTGCAGGCCGTGGTCGCGCAGCGCTGTCGTCAGCGCGTCCTTTGCGGCACGCACCCCACGGTGGATCAGAGCACCGGCGGCGATCAAAAGGATCGAAAGCCTTGCCGCCGGCAAGTTGGCGAGATCGTCGAGCCGCGCCGAAGCCCAGCCGAAATGCAGATATTTCGGCGATTTGTGACCGATCATCGAATCGGCCGTGTTCAACATCTTGTAGGCAAGCAAACCGGGCAAACCGGCAACCGCATACCAGAAGGCCGGCGCCACGACGCCGTCGGAGAAGTTTTCGGCGAGGCTTTCGATCGCCGCGCGGCAGACCGCCGGCTCGTCGAGCGTCTTCGGATCGCGACCGACGATCATCGAAACGGCTCTTCGCCCGCCGTCGAGCCCGCCCTGCCTTAAGCCGTCAGCAACACGGCGCACATGATCGGCAAGGCTCTTCTGCGCCAGGAAGACGGCGACCAGCACCGCCTCCAGCAGGAAGCCGACCGGACCGAAGGCGGAAAACAGGCGGTGCAGCAGGTGACCGAACCAGGCACTGAAGCCAAGCAGCAGCACGATCGAAACAACGCCGCGAAGCCTGGCCGCACCTGCCTCCAGTCCCTCGCGGTTCAGCCGGTCGTCGAAGAAGCCGATCGCCTTGCCGAAGAAGACGACCGGATGCGGCAGGCGCGCCCACAGCCAATCCGGATCACCGACGATGCGGTCGATCACCAGCGCCAGAACGAGGATGAAAAGGATGGTCTCCGACATTCAGAGCTCCATCCGGGCAAGCGCATCCGCCAGTCGCCGGTCCCCCGTCGCATCCGGCGCAAGCCCGATCCTCAGCCACGTCGGCGCATAGTCGAACTTGCGCGTGAGGATGTGTGCCTCGCAGAGTCGCTCCTGCAGCAGCGCGGCGCGCGGATGCTCGACCAGCACGAAAAGCCCTGTGCCGCCGATCCGCTTGAGCCCTGCCCCGTCGAGTGCCGCATCGAGGCCGGCGCGCCGCTCGAGGATACCGGCCGCAATCGCCTTGTTATCGCCCTGCATCTGCGCTTTCGAGATCGTCAGCGCCGGACCGGAAACCGCCCAGGGACCGAGCCAATCGGCAAAGGACGCAAGCACCGGCTCCGTCGCGACGACGAAACCGAGGCGCAAGCCCGCAAGCCCGAAGAACTTTCCGAAGGAGCGAAAGACGATGAGATTGCCGTGCTCACGCACATGGCCGGCAACGCTCAATTCCGGCTGAAGATCGCCGAAGGCTTCGTCGACCAGCAGCAACCCGCCGCATGCCTTTTGCCTCGCCGCCATCGCCAGAAGTTCGGCAGGCGCGAAAGCGCGGCCGGTCGGGTTGTTGGGGTTCACCACGATGACCAGGGCATGCTCGGCGCTGAGCGCATCGGCATCGCCGACCCGATCGACGGCAAACCCGGCTGCCGACAGGACGCGGGCATATTCACCATAGGTCGGCCCGAAGATCGCGACGCGCCTTTCTGCCGGCGTTTCCCTGTTTTCATGCAATCCCGGGCGCAAAACCGCTTCGTACTCTTGCTGGAATCGCATGAGACGCGGCAGCAACTGGATCACCGATTGGGTGCCGGGCACCGGCAACGGCAGCACGCCATTGGTACGGTAATATTCTGCCGCTGCGAGGCGTGCATCATCCACCGTCTGCCGATCCGGCAGCCGGTGCCACGCGCGCTCCGGCACCGGCGGCACGGCGACGGGGCACGGATTGATGCCGGTCGAAAGATCGAGCCAGTCTTCGAGGCGGCCGCCGAAGCGGGCTGCGGCTTCGGTGATGCCGCCACCGTGAACGATCGGTGCGCTCATGGCTGGGCCGCGATGTCGACGAGATGCATGAAGGAGCCGGCGACATTGCCGCGTTTCAAGCCGGCTTGGCCAAGATCCTCGCCGGCCGCGTCGCTCACCGAAAACAGCCGATCGGCCGCACCTTCGGCGACGATGGTCGCATAGTGGAATTCGTGCGCCGTCATGGGTCCATCGAAGAAGGCGTTGTCGACAGGCACGACGCGGCGATAGCCGAGGTGCCGCCTGCGCTCGGCAAAACTGGTGGTCAGCGGCAGCAGGCCGAGCATGTCGTAGCGTGCGCCATCGGCGGCGACAAGCCCTTCGCCGAGCACCATGTAGCCACCGCATTCACCGAAGATCCGGGCGCCGCGCTCCGCGGCTGAATGCAGGCCGGAGCGGAAGGTCGAAGCGGCGCTCAACTGCCCCGCATGCAGTTCCGGATAGCCGCCCGGCAGATAGACGGCATCGGCCGAAGGATCGGGGCTCTCGTCCGCCAGCGGAGAGAAGAACGAAACCTCTGCCCCGCGCCTGCGCCAGCCGAACAGCAGGTGCTCGTAGGAAAAGGCAAAAGCAATATCGCGAGCGACAGCGATGCGCTGGCCGAGCGGACGCAGCCTCTCGATATTTGCTGGCGCCGGGTCCTGCGGGAAGATAGTTGCGGCGCGGCGGATCGCATCGAGGTCGCAGGCGCGCTCCACCCGTTCGGCCGCCGCCTCTATGAAGCCCTCAAGTGCACCATGCTCACCCGCCTGCACCAACCCAAGGTGCCGCTCGGGCAGTTGCAGCGCACTGTCCTGCCGGAGCACGCCGAACACCGGCATCCGCACGCGATCGAGCGCGTCGAGAAGCATCTTCTCGTGCCGGTCGCTGCCAACCTTGTTGAGAATGACGCCTGCCACCCGGATATCGTTTCGATGATCCGCATAGCCGCGCACCAGTGCTGCCACCGACTGGGACATCCGGGCGCAATCGACGACGAGAATGACCGCAAGATTGAGCGTTGCGGCAAGATCGGCCGGCGTGCCGGATCCGTCCGCCGCGCCGTCATGCAGCCCCATCATCGCCTCGATGATCAGCGTGCGGCCACCGGCTGCCGCGTGCGAAGCGTTGGCCATCAAGAGATCGGGCCGCATCGCCCAGGGATCGAAGTTGAAACAGGGTTCGCCCGTTGCCGCCGCGTGGAAGGCGGGGTCGATGTAATCGGGCCCGGCCTTGCCCGGCGCGATCGCAATACCCTGCTTCTTCAGTGCCCGCATCAGCCCCAGCGTCACCGTCGTCTTGCCGGAGCCCGACGACGGTGCGGCGATCAGCAGTCCGCTCATGCCGGGTTCCTGAGAATGCGATTGGCGAAAGGGTCGGCCGAAAGCTCGCGCCCGTCGAGCGCCCCGATCCAGTCGAGTGCCGCCCTCAGCCGCACCACTTCGCCGACGACGACGATCGCCGGCGGTTCGAGACCTGCCGCCTCGACATCGGCCTCGGCGCGCGACAGCGTCGTTTCGAGCACCGTCTGGTCAGGCGTCGCCGCATTGCAGACGAAGGCGACCGGTTCGTCCGGCGAGCGGCCGCCGGCGATGAGATTGGCGGTAATCGCGCCGATATGCTTCATCGCCATGTACATGACGATGACGGGCGAGCCGCTGGCAATCCCCTGCCAGTTGATGCGATCCGGAACCAGGCCGGAGGAATCATGGCCGGTGAGGAAGGTAACGGCGTGGTTGACCTCGCGGTGGGTGACGGGAATGCCGGCATAGGCAAGGCCGCCGATACCGGCGGTGATGCCGGGCACGATGCGGAACGGGATCTGGTGCTCGACCAGCGTCAGCGCCTCCTCGCCGCCGCGGCCAAAGACGAAGGGATCGCCGCCCTTCAGCCTGAGCACGCGGTTGCCGGCGCGTGCGAGCTCCACCAGTCGCAGCGAGATGTCGCGCTGCTTCGGCGACGGCTTGCCGCCACGTTTTCCCGCAAACTCGAGCACGGCGCCCGGCCGCGCGAGCTTGAGGCAATCCTCGTTGACCAACGCGTCGTGCACGATGACATCCGCCTGGCGCAGCGCGTTGGCCGCATGCAGCGTCAAAAGGCCCGGATCTCCCGGACCGGCACCGACCAGCCAGACCGAACCTTTCTCGAGCGCCGGCAATCCGGCAAAGAAGTCGTCGATCATGCGTGCTGCCTCACCTGTATCCCGGCACCGCCTGACGGTGCACCTGACGCGAACTCTAAAGAACCGGATTCCGTTTCAGAGCAAACCCGGGCAAAAGATTGATTCAATTCAACAACATAGAAGCGCATCAGACGACCTCTGCGGCCAGACGGCGCGCCTCGACACGCGCCGGCCCGGCAAGGGCCGCCGTCGCATGCGCGGAGACGATCTTCGGTACAATCAGCATCGCCTCGCTTCCGGCGCCGACAAGGGCTGCCCCTTCGGCCACGCCATGGCAACCGGTGTGGGCAAAGACGATCTCGGAGGGGTTGGCGAGCCGGGACGCTTCGGCTTCGAGCGTGGCCGCATCGTAGAAGACGGCGGGAACGGCGAAATGCTTCGCGGCCGCAAGGATCGCCGGCTCCTCGGCGCGGGCATCGAGCGACGCGACCAGCCGCAGGTCCCCGGCATTGGCACCGGCGTCAGCCAAGGCGCGTTCGGCAAGCGCGATCACCTCTTCGGCCGGCGTCCGACGCTCGCAGCCAAGCCCGAGCACCAGCCCGGCCTCTTCCGTCATCGTCTGTGCGAGAGAGTTTTTTTCACGCAGTTCCGGACGCAAAACCGCTGCGCACTTTTGCTGGAACTGCTTCGATCCCCTAACCGATGCCATCGGCGGCCGGCTCCCTTCGTCGGTTCTCCTTAACGAAGCGCCGGCTGGAACGAACCGTTCCGGCCGATCTGGACAGCACCGGCTGATGGCCCCCTGGCTGGGTCGGCCGCACCGGACGCTCTTTCAGTCCACCGAAGCGGACGCCGTCGCATGATTGTCATTTTTACCGGAGCGCGGGAGACCGGTCAAACCGGATTGCGCCATCGCCATGTCGCGATTGGGGAAGACATGCATCCGGCCTCGACCAAGAAGCGCGCCCGTCATAAACAGCAGCGCCCCGGCAAAAGACGCAGGACCCAAAATCGAGCGACTCAGGACAAGGCACTGATTTTCTGCAGGATTCGCGATCTGGCCAAGTGCGGCGCGAAGGCATGGCGACAGAAGGCTTTGCATTTCCCCGCCGGCTCTGACACAAGGCGGAAAAATCTCCCTCTGCGACCTCCCCCCGAGTCCTCCCGTGCAAGACCTCGCCTTCCACCTGCTCGCCTTCCTGTTCGTTGCCGCCTTCATCGCCGGCTTCATCGATTCGATCGCCGGCGGCGGCGGCATGATCACCATTCCCGCCATGCTGATCGCCGGCATCCCGCCCTTGCAAACGCTTGGCACCAACAAGCTGCAGGGATTGTTCGGTTCGGGCTCGGCTAGCCTTTCCTATGCCCGGCGCGGTCACGTGAACCTGAAAGAGCAATTGCCGATGGCGTTGACGTCGGCGGCAGGCTCCGTGTTGGGGGCGCTGCTCGCAACCATCGTTCCCGGCGATGTCCTGAAGGCCGTCCTGCCCTTCCTGCTGATCGCCATCGCACTCTATTTCGGGCTGAAGCCGAACATGGGTGATGTCGACCAGCACAGCCGCGTCACGCCCTTCGTCTTCACGCTGACGCTGGTACCGCTGATCGGCTTTTACGACGGCGTCTTCGGCCCCGGCACCGGCTCCTTCTTCATGCTCGGCTTCGTGACACTCGCCGGCTTCGGCGTCTTGAAGGCGACGGCGCACACGAAGTTTCTCAACTTCGGCTCCAACATCGGCGCCTTCGGCGTCTTCCTGTTCTTCGGCGCCATCCTCTGGAAGGTCGGCCTGTTGATGGGCGTCGGCCAGTTCCTCGGCGCCCAGGTCGGCTCGCGCTACGCCATGGCCAAGGGCGCCAAGATCATCAAGCCGCTGCTGGTCATCGTCTCGATCGCGCTCGCGATCCGGCTGCTCGCCGATCCGACGCATCCCTTGAGGATCTGGCTGGGACTTTGAGACGCGGCGTGCTCCTGGCTTGCCGTGACGGCCGCGCCTTAAGCGAACGTCACTTGACTGTCACACCGACGTCGGGGGCGCCTGTGGTTGACCAGCATGAGCATTCTTCGCCCGCTGGCCCCGCGCCGTAGCCGCATACCTGCTTCGGGGTCTTGCATTGCCGCGGGCTGCGCGCTTCGGCAAGCGCCTTTGCCTCGGATTCGGCCGCAGCTTTTTGCTTGCGGCTCATCTTTGCCGTCGGAGCCGCCTTCGCTTTTGCGGTCTGCTGGACCACGGCTGCGCTGGCCTTGGTCGCTTGGGCCGAGCCGGTTTCACTGCATGATGCGATTAGGAAAAGCGATGCGATAACAAACGCAACTCTGGCAACGGTCTTCAAGTTTCACCCGCGATCTATACCATGTGGAGCATCTATATGCGTGCTTGCAGAAGCCTCATCAAGGGGTGACCACCCCGCCGCACGGAGGGCAAGCCAAAACCCGGACGTGCTGCCGCCTCGATTTGCCCACATTGAACGTCTGATGTCAGGGCATGGACAAAGCTGGCATCGCCTTCCTCATACTCATCTGCATTCTCGTCGCTCTCGTCGTAAGCATTCTGGCGCTCCGGCCCGATTTGGAGACCGCCCCATCGCAAACGCCTGCAATCATTCCTGGCAACCAGACCAAATAAGGGAACCAAGGCCCTCGCCGGGTGTTGCTGTGGATCGCAACAACCGCTGGGAAAGCCGAATGCGTATAGTCGTGATTGCAATAGTCGCCTCGATCATCAGCATACTTGTCTTCAAGTATGCCGACGGCACGTTCGGTGGCTCCGAGATCACCGCAACGGCCGAGGAACTATCGGACAAGTGAAAAATGTCCAGGACGAACCAGCGCCGGATCGCTTCCTGGAACGGCAACCACCCTGCGCATAGACAGCGGTTATTGGATGGTCGTGGGGCAACATTCTCTGAATCCAAGCAATGTGCGGTTATGGCGGCGACACCCTCCCCAAGACCGGGCGGGCATTCCCTGCCGCACTCGCCGATTCAACATCCGGTGACCAAAACGGAAATCGCGTACTCAACCCCTTGAATCTCTAGCCACTAGAGATTGCAGACTACAGAAAATACGTCGCGGAGGTCGGGCAAGTCAGGGACTCGGCAGCCCAGCCGCAAGCGCCATCCTGTCATTGCCCAGAGGTTCCGATGTCCGCCATCCTTCCCGCAATCCTGATGCTTTTCGTCGGCCTGTTCACCCTGGCGCTGGCGATCCTGCGCCGCCTGCAATCCGGCCGTTCACCTGTGGTGCTGACCTATGGCGACGATGCCGAGGGGTTTGCCGGCAAACTCTTTCGTCTGATCGTGGCGGCGCTCGTCGTTCACCTCCTGGCCGTCGCTGCCTTGCCGCAAACCGTTGATGCCGCGCTCGGCCGCATCCCGCTGCTCGACGGGCCGGTTCTTCACGCCGTCGGCCTTTTCCTTATGGCGCTCGGCGGCGGGCTGACGATGCTGTCGCAATGGGCGATGCGCCATTCCTGGAAGATCGGCATCCCCGAAAAGCAGGACGCGCCGCTCGTGACCTCAGGTCTCTACGCCTTCTCCCGCAACCCGATCTATGTCGGCATGGTGACCGCGCTGATCGGCACGGTGCTGGCGGTACCAAACGTCGTCTCGGTGGCACTGGCTCTTTCCGCCTGGATTTCGATCTCCTACCAGATCCGCATGGAGGAAGCCCACCTCGGCCGGTCTTTCGGAGAGGCATATGCCGCCTATTGCCAGTGCGTCCGCAGGTGGATCTGACTGAAGCGTCGCCCTCAGGCAGCGACGCTCTCGCCGCCGGTCGAACTGCACGACGTGCGCCGCCGGGTCAGCAAAACCACCGAAAGAGCCGCAACGACGCTGGACAAACCAAGTCCGAGGAAGGAGCCCGTTGAAATCGGCACGCTCTTCCGCAGCACGTCTTCATTCAGGCTATGGACCATGGCACCTCCGACGAGAAAGGCCGAAAGAGAGACGATGACGAGGGCTAAACCCGGCCGGGCGGCTCTGTGCTTGAGAAAGCCGTGAAGCAGCATGGTCAGCAATGACACGACCGCCCAGACCCGATAGTTCAAAAGCCATGTCTCGATGGCGCCGACGTGCAGAGCGGTGTCGGGGTCCGCCTGCGTCTTGATGTCTAGCATGTGCGCGAGGGCGGCGAAAACAGGGTATGAGAGAGCCGCGACGGCCGGTGCGGCAAAGCCGGCGGTCCGCAGGATGCGCATCGATTCCCGCGCGGAAGCAGCCTGTTGCGCACTTTGCGCTCCGAGGCCGCGGCGATCGGGGAACCAGATGGCGGTGCAAATGGCAGCCGACAGGGCACCAACGAGGCCGCCGAAAGGCAGCAGAAACGCCTGATTACTGGTGGTGTCGTCTGCATAGTCAAACAGAAGCGTGAAGATTGCGCCGACGTGCAGACCGACGAAAAAAGCGGCAACCCAGGCCGAGCGGCGTGAGCGGTTGGAGACGAGCGCAAGAACGAGCACGGCGCTGATCGCCGCCGCGTAAACGCCGCCGAAGTAGTATCGCAGCACTGCCCATGGCAGTTTCGAAGCGCCGAGCGCGGTTTCCGGGCTGAAGATCATCTCCAGAAAGATCAGCGGGAGGATAACGACGACCGGACCGACCAAGATAGAGAGCCAGAAATAGTGCTCTTCCACCCGCGATTGCCGACTGCGAACGAATGCACGCTCGTGCGGGGCAAGCGGGAGCACCGAAGCAGTCCCGTCCCCGGGGTCAGCACTGTTGCGTTCCATTCTCTTCTCGCGCAGCAGCCACAGTCCGAAGGTCGCACCAGCGAAGAGCGCACCGGCTCCCGAAAACATCGGGAAACCGGGCGTTAGAAAACTGTGCGTCAGCACTGGGTAGGGCACGGCATATCCACCCGGATCCCAACTCGCGAAACTCATGGTCAGAACGTAGACGCCAATCAGGCCGGCGACCGCGGCGAAACCCCAGCCGGACGAAAGCGCCATCAGTCGCCAAGGGCTGTGGCTGGATCGGCTGAACGCGATCGTCAACCGCGCCGTAGCCATCGCCGGGAAAATACCAAGGAGAATCAAGAGAAGTCCGATGGGGCAGCCCTCGGCCGGCGTAGCGAGATAGTAGACGGCAGCGCAGAATGCCGACAGCACTGCCGTCATCCAGGCTGCGAAGAAAAGATAATCGCTTTCAAGGCGCTCGCGCCAATTGCCGTCAACCTGCATACCACCCTCCCGACAATCACAACCACTGCATGTACCGGGATTGCGACTTGATTGAGTCGAACATTCAGTGAACAAATCGCAGGAGGCAGGCGCGCTCAAAACACCGCCAGAAGCAGCGCCCCCGCAGCGATGAACACGACGCCGAGCCAGTTCATCAGGTTGAGCTTTTCGCCGAGAAAGAGCACGCCGAAGATGGCGACCATGACGATCGACAATTTGTCGAGTGGCGCGACGCGGGCGGCGTCGCCGAGTTTCAGCGCGCGGAAATAGGCAAGCCAGGAAGCGCCGGTGGCAAGGCCGGAGAGTGTCAGGAACAGCCAGGTGCGGCCGGGAATTTCCGACGGCTTCTGCCATTGCCCGGTCGCCACCACGATGCCGGCGAGCACGCAGAGGATGACGACGGTGCGGATCAGCGTCGCGAAGTCGGAATTGACCTGCGCGACGCCGACCTTGGCGAAGATCGCCGTCAAGGCAGCAAAGGCCGCCGAAAGCAGTGCCCAGAACTGCCAGCTCTGGCTCATCAGAACTCCACGCCCTGCTGCGCCTTGATGCCGGAACGGAACGGATGCTTGATCAGTTCCATCTCGGTCACCAGATCGGCGATCTCGATCAGGTCTTCCTTGGCGTTACGGCCGGTCAGGACCACGTGGGTCATGTGCGGCTTTTCCTCCTTGAGGAAGCGCACGACCTCGGCGACGTCGATATAATCATAGCGCAGCGCGATGTTGATCTCGTCGAGCAGCACCATCGAGTTGCGCTCGTCGCGGATCAGTTCCTTCGCCTTTTCCCAGGCCCTTTCCGCCATCGCCACGTCGCGGGCGCGGTCCTGCGTTTCCCAGGTGAAGCCTTCGCCCAGCGTGTAGAACTGGCAGACATCGCCGAAATGCTTCTCGATCAGTTCGCGCTCGCCGGTCGCCATCGCACCCTTGATGAACTGCACGACGGCGCAGGGCATGCCGTGGGCGATATGGCGGAAAATCATGCCGAAGCCGGCGGTCGACTTGCCCTTGCCCTTGCCGGTGTTGACGATGATCAGACCCTTCTCGTCGGTCTTCGTCGCCATGATCTTTTCGCGGGCGGCCTTCTTCTTCGCCATCTTCATGGCGTGGCGGGCATCATCCTTCTCGGCAGGCACTTCGCCGCTGTTTGTCGTCTCTTCGCTCATGATAACTCCCTCGATTTCCGGTGGCCGGCTGCGGTCTGACCCACGCACACGCCCTCGTTCCACATCCGTTCATTTCCGTGTTTCACTGAACAGCGAAAGTGAACCCAAGTCTTTGTTTCCACGCAATTCCGGGCGGAAAACATCGCCCGGAACCGCTCTATTCGTTGCCGGCGCGAAGCCGGGTTTCGGCTTTGCCGATGCCAGAAAGCTCAAATCGTGCCGAGTTCGAGCGCGGGGTCCACAGGCTGCGGTCGATCGCTTCGAGCAGTCGTTCGGCAAGCTCGGCAAAGGCGGCCGGGTTCCTGTCGCGCAGGAAGTCCGCCACCCGCTCGTCGACGACGAAAGCCTGATAGGCGGCCTCGAAGTGATGATCGCGGACCGCCCCCGTGGTTGCGGCGAAGGCGAACATGTAGTCGACCGTGGCGGCGATCTCGAAGGCGCCCTTGTAGCCGTGGCGCATGACGCCATCGATCCACTTGGGATTGACGACGCGGGCCCGGACGACACGGCCGATTTCCTCCTCCAGCGAGCGGATGACGGGCTTTTCCGGGCGGGAATGGTCGTTGTGGTAGATCGCCGGCCGGTTGCCACCAAGATGTTCGGCAGCCGCACTCATGCCGCCTTCAAACTGGTAGTAGTCGTCGCTGTCGAGCAGGTCGTGCTCGCGGTTATCCTGATTCTGCACCACGGCTTCGATCGTGCGCAGCCGTTCCTCGAAGAGATCGCGCTCGGCCTTGCCCTCTTCGCCGGCACCATAGGCATAGGCGCCCCAGGTGAGATAAGCCTCGGCGAGATCAGCTTTGCTCTCCCAGCCCTTCTCGTCGATCAGCGCCTGCAGGCCGGCGCCATAGGCCCCGGGCTTGGCGCCGAAGACGCGGTAGGAGGCACGCCGCGCGGCCTCCTGCGCCTCGACTCCTTCCGCCTCCAGCCGCCGAGCCTCGGCGCGCATGCGTGCGGCGATCATGTTGTCGGCATCGTCTTCTTCCAGCGCGCCGACGGCGCGGATCGCCTTGTCGAACAGCGCGATCTGGTCGGGGAAGGCATCGCGGAAGAAGCCGGAGATGCGCAGCGTCACGTCGACGCGCGGCCGGCCGAGCACGGCCAGCGGCACGATCTCGTAGCCCATCACCCGGCGCGAAACCATGTCCCAGGTGGGCCTTGCGCCGATCAGCGCCAGCGCCTGGGCGATATCGTCGCCGCCGGTGCGCATGTTCGCCGTGCCCCAGGCCGTGAGCCCGAAGGAGGATGGCCACTCGCCGTGATCCTGCAGATAGCGGCGGATCAGGAGTTCAGCCGATTTCTTGCCGAGCTCGTAAGCCGCCGGCGTCGGCACCGAGCGGCTGTCGACGGAATAGAAATTGCGGCCGGTCGGCAGCACGTCTGGGCGGCCACGGGTTGGCGCGCCGGAGGGACCGGGTGCGACGAAGCGGCCGTCGAGACCGGTGAGGAAACCCGCCATTTCGGCAGCGCCGGAGTTTGCGATCGAGGGCTTGAGGCGGGTTTCGATTTCGTCGAGCACGGCTTGCGTGTTGGTCCAATCGTCTGGGCAAGACTGCTCGCCCGAAACGAGCTTCGCTGCCAGCAGCTCGATACGCTCGACCGTGTCACCGTTTGTGCGCCAGGGAGCGTCCGAGAGGTCGGCGAGGATCGATGGTGTCGGGCCGGTCCAGGCATCCGACATCACGCAATCGAGCGGGTCGAAGTCCGCCCCAGCATCCGCGGCGATCGCCCGCTGCAGGCTCTGGTCGCCGCCTTCGCCGAGGCCACGTGGGACGCGCGCCAGCGCCACCGTGAGATCGGTCAGCAACCGCCCCTCCGGGGCCACGCCGAAGATGTGCAGGCCGTCGCGGATCTGCATTTCCTTGAGGTCGCAGAGATAGGCGTCGAGCTTTTCCAGCGCCTTGTCGTCACTGTCGCCCTTGTTAATGCCGGCGTCGCTGTCGAGGCCGATGTCGCGCACGAGGTCGAGGATCTGACGGCTGAGCAGACGCAGGCGACGCGGGTCACCGCCGGCGGCATCGTAATACTCGTCGACGAGCGCCTCGAGATCCTTGAGCGGCCCATAGGATTCCGCGCGCGTCAAAGGGGGTGTCAGGTGGTCGATGATAACCGCGCTGGTGCGGCGCTTGGCCTGCGTGCCTTCGCCCGGATCGTTGACGATGAAGGGATAGATGTGCGGCAGCGGCCCGAAGATCGCCTCGGGGTAGCAGGTCTCTGATAGCGCCAGGGCCTTGCCGGGCAGCCATTCGAGATTGCCGTGCTTGCCCATGTGCACGATCGCCTGCGCACTGAACTGCCGGCGGAGGAAGGCATAGAAGGCGAGATAACCGTGCGGCGGCACGAGGTCCGGCGAATGGTAGCTTTCCTTCGGATCGATGTTGTAGCCGCGTGCCGGCTGGATACCGACGACAACTTCGCCGAAGCGGGCGAGCGGCAGCGCGAAACCGCCGTCGAGGAAGAACGGATCGGCTTCCGGCGCACCCCAGCGACCACCGACTTCATCCTGAATCCGTTTCGGAAGCGAATCGAAGAAGATCTTGTAATCGCTGAGCGAAATCCTCTCGCGGATTTCACGGTCGTGGCTTGCGGCATTGGTCGGCCCGGCCATCAGGTAACGCATCAGCGCGTCGCCATCCTCCGGGACTTCGCCCACCGCATAACCTTCTGCCGTCATGGCGTTGAGCACCTCGACGGTACCGGCCGGGGTATCAAGACCGACGCCGTTGCCGAGCCGCCCGTCGCGGTTCGGATAATTGGCCATGACGATGGCGATCCGCCGCTCGGCCGGCTCTGCCCGGCGAAGCTTTGCCCAATTGACGGCAAGGTTCGCGGCAAAGCGCACCCGGTCTTCGAGCGGCTCATGGCCGACAATGTTAGCCTCGACTTTCGCATCGTAAATCGACGCCGCCTTGAAGGAGACGGCGCGCGCGAGAATGCGGCCATCGACCTCCGGCAGGGCGACGTTCATGGCGAGATCGCGCGCCATCAACCCTTGCGGCGATGTTTCCCATTGCGCCCGAGAGGAACCGGAGAAGATCACCTGCAGCACTGGCGCGCCGGTTGATTCCAGCACCGTCGGCTGCCGATCGGCGCCGGGCGAAGAAACGGCAAAGCCGGTGGCGTTCATCACCACGTCGGGTGCGGCCTCGGCGAAGATCGCCTGCAGTGTGCCGACGGAAACGACATCCTTGAGGCTGGAGACAAACACCGGCAGTGCCCGCACGCCTTCCGCGGCAAGCGCCGTGATCAGCGCCTCCACCGGCCGCGTCTCGCCGCTCTGGACGAGGGCGCGGTAGAAGCAGATGGCGACGGTCGGTTCAAATGCCTTCGTCTCCGTCGAACCGCCCGGCGCTGCGTTTGTCGCCTGCCATTCCGAAACCCCGATCACGCCCCTGCCCGGCCACCAGATTCCGGCCTTGAGCAACGGCTTGGCCGGTTGCGGCTTCTCGGCACCGGTGACCAGCGCCTCGGCATAGTCGAGGAACAGGCCGGCGTTGTCGGCGCCGCCTTCGGTGAAATAGGCCCAGAGGCGCTGACGGTCGTCGGCCGCAACCGTGGAAAACGGTTCGAGGCCCGGATCCGGCTTGTCGTCGCCTGGGAGCACCGCGATCTGGAACTGGTGGGTGACGGCGGCGGCGTGCAGGGCTTCCAGCAGATAACGGAAATAGCTGGCGCCACCGAGCGGCCGGACCACGATCAGCTTCGCATGACGCGCCGTGCGCTCGACATAGGTGTCGACCGACATCGGGTGCATCAGGCTCATCAGGCTGGCGATGCGCAGGCTCATGCCGCCATCGCGGCGGCCGTGGGCTGCGGCGATTGAGGAGAGCTCGGTGTCGGCGGCAGACAGAAACAGGATGTCGGCCGGCGTTTGCCCCAGGTCGATCGCTTCGTTGCCGTCGGCGATCGTTCCTTTCTGGGCGAGAAGCAGATGCATGGTCTTGTCCGTTCGGGCAGTTCCGGACGGAAGATGCGTGCTGCGCCTTCCCTCCGGAATTGCGTTATTTCAAAGTATTAGACGAGCGCCGTGATGGCGGCGCGCACCGCCGCTTCGTCCATGTCGTGCAGGCCGATGACGACGAGGCGCGTGCCGCGCTTTTCGCCGGCAGCCCAGGCACGATCGTAATACTGGTCGACGCGGGCGCCGACGGCCTGGATCAAAAGGCGCATCGGCTTGCCGGGCACGTCGGCAAAGCCTTTCAGCCGCAGCACGTCGTGTTCTGCGATCACGCCCTTGAGGCGATCGATGAAGGCGGCCGGATCGGCGATGGCGCCAAGCTCGACGACGAAGCTGTCGAACTCGTCGTGGTCGTGCTCCTCGCCGGCCTCGTGCTCCATCTCGTGATGCGACTTGCGGTTGGCGATATCGCTTTCGGTGCCGACGCCGAGGCCGAGCAGGATGGCGGCGGCAACTTCGCCGTTCTTCGCCTCGATCATCGCCGGCTTGCGGCTGGTGCGCGAGGAGACCTCGTCGCGCACGGCCTTGAGGCCGGAGGCATCGATCAGATCGGTCTTGTTGAGAACGATGAGGTCGGCAGCCGTCAGCTGGTCCTCGAACAGCTCCTCGATCGGGCTTTCGTGGTCGAGATTGTCGTCCTCGACGCGCAGCGCATCGACCTTGTCATGGTCGTCGGCAAAGCGGCCGGCGGCCACGGCGGCGCTGTCGACCACGGTGACGACGCCATCGACGGTCACTTCGCTGCGGATATCCGGCCAGTTGAAGGCGGCGATCAGCGGCTGCGGCAAAGCCAGACCCGAGGTCTCGATGATGATGTGGTCCGGGCGGTTTTCGCGCTCGAGCAGCTTGGTCATGGTCGGGATGAAATCATCGGCAACCGTGCAGCAGATGCAGCCATTGGTAAGCTCGATGATATCGTCCTCGGTGCAGGCCTCCGCGCCGCAGCCCTTGAGCACGTCGCCATCGACGCCGAGATCGCCGAACTCGTTGATGATCAGGGCGATGCGCTTGCCGTCGGCGTTCTGCAGCAGATTGCGGATCATCGTCGTCTTGCCGGCGCCGAGGAAGCCGGTGATGACAGTCGCCGGGATCTTGCCGTGGCTGGTTCTCGCAGTGGTCATTATTCAACCCTTCATTTTCAGCGGCAAACCGGCCGCGATAAAGTAAACTTCAGCGGATTTCTCCGCAACGATCTGGTGAAGCCGGCCGGCATGGTCGCGAAACTCGCGCGCCATGCGGTTCTCGGGCACGATGCCGAGGCCGACCTCGTTGGAAACAAAGACAAGGCGCGCTCGCGCCTCAGGCAGGGAGGCGGCAAGGGCCGCAAACTCCGCCTCGATGTCGCGCTCCTCGAGCATCAGATTGGTGACCCACAGGGTCAGGCAGTCGATCAGCACCACATGATGGGCGTCGTCTATGCGCCGGAGCACGCCGACGAGATCGACAGGCTCCTCATGCGTCGTCCAGCCTTCACCGCGCCTGGTCCGGTGATGGTCGATGCGTTCACGCATTTCATCATCCCAGGCGCGGCCCGTGGCGACATAATGCTTGATGAGACCGGACGCTTCGACAAGCTTCTCGGAAAAAGCGGATTTGCCGGAACGGGCGCCGCCAAGGACCAGAACAGGCCCGGGGCTTTGATTGCTCATCGCTGCCGCCTCAGAACTCAGTGGTCATTGGCATGCGGCAACAGCCGTTCGGCGCGCCGGCGGCGCGTTCGGAAAAATATCTGAAAGCCAAAACAACCTCCGTGATGGCATTGGGAAGCGGGCTTCCCTTCGGGCGGAATGCCCCTGTCGGACGGCAGGTCTCCTGGCTCACGGCGTCACGAGGCCCGTCATCGCCTCGCCCCAAAGGGCGAGGTTCCGATGTCAGGACCCGAGCGGCCCGCCTCACCTTCCCGGCGTTTTTCAAGTTCGTGAAAGGCGGACGATTCGTAGCAGAAGAGGCGTCCAACCCGGCTGATCACGATGCCACGCCAGTGGCTTTTCCGGCTCGATCCCAACCTTGGCGTCGATTGCCCCATGCAATCGCCTGACAAAGCTGAACTTGAGCCCGATGGCGAACCCTGACCGTTCTACAGTCGCGGGGTCGGCTGCGATAAGGATGCCCGGTTTGGGTCCATCCGTCACATTCCCAATTATTCCCCCGTGTCGCCACGACGCGGAGGAACCATCCAACATCCGATGATTAGGAAGCGGGCGTCGCAAAGTCAATCGACGCTTGCGACACCTCCCCGGCCGACTTGCGTCGCGCGACGTTTTGTCGGACGGGGCGGCGCCGGTCTAGACAAATCGGAATCTCGTTCTCACTTGGCCGCGCCAAGCAGGTAGCCTCCGTCCCAGTGCCAGATCTGCTTGTCGTCGACCGTGACCTTGACGATCGCCTGGAATCCGGCAAGCGTCCCGCTGCCGGCATGGAACGCGCAGGTTCCGAGCGGCGGACTGGCCGTGTCGTAGACGACGCAGTAGCCGACCGCCGAGTCTCCGTTCCCGACGGCAATGACCGCCGTGCTGCTGGAGAAAATGGGATTGGCAACCACCGGTCCATAGTAGAGGATTTTTGTGCCCGCCGGGATCGCCGCGAGGTTCGATTCCGTAATGGTGCAGAAGCTCGGGGTATCGCCGGTGAACTGACTGCATTCCTTGGCGATCTTGAGTGGTTGGGTGGCCGGCGCTGCGGACGCCATGGATGTCAGTGCCAGAATGGCACCAGCCGACAGGATCAAGAGTCTGCTCATTGCCTACTCCTTAAAGTTGATTTGTCTATTTAGCTTCTACTGCGTGCTTCCTCCCCAGCAATTCGCTGTCTTGAATCCTCCGGGCAAGGGCTTGCCGTCAGCCTCGCCCCCCGCCGGCCTGCTGCGAGACCGGACCTCGGCGAATGCGGCATGGCGGACGAACATATTTTAGCAATGACGGATGTTGAGATAAACTGCCCACCCGAGGGGCTTCGTTTGTCCGGTAAACACATGGAACGCAGGCTCGCCGCCGTGATGATTGCCGATGTTTGCGGCTATGGATTGCTCACCCAGGCCGACGAAGAGGGTACCTGCGCCCGCTTTCAGACTGATCTGCATGAATTGTTCGAACAAAGGATCGCCGCACATCGTGGTCGCTTGATCAAGACCATGGGCGACGGCCTGCTGGTCGAATTCCATAGCGTCGTCGAGGCCGTGCGATGTGCGGTCGAGGTGCAGCGCGCCAAATCTGAAAGTCGCGGCACGGATACGGGCCGGCTGGAATTCCGCATCGGCATCAATCTTGGCGATGTGATCGTCGAGGGCGACGATATCCAGGGGGATGGCGTCATCATCGCCGAGCGCCTGCAGAACCTCGCCGAGCCCGGCGGCATCGTCATCTCCGGCACCGCCTATGACCAGGTCGAGAAGCATCTCGATGTCGGATTCGTCTTTCTCGGCGAGCAGCGCCTGAAACATGTCGAAAAACCGATTCGGACCTACCGTATCTCGATCGACGAAGCCTACGCCCGAAAGCCTAAAACCAGGGCGCACAGCGGGCGACGCTGGGCCGCCCTGGCAGCGGCATCTGCCCTGACATTCGCCGCCGCCGTCGGTGTCGCCTGGTGGCGCCCTTGGCAGCCGCCTGCCGACGTCCGTCCGCCTCAGGCCGTGGAGCTTGGCGAGGCAGACAAGCCCTCGATCGCGGTGCTTCCGTTTGCCAATGTCAGCGATGACCCCAAGCAGGAATTTTTCGCCAATGGCATGACCGACGGCCTCGTCACCGAACTGGCCCAGATCTCAGGCCTGTTCGTCATCGCCCGCAACTCGACCTTCACCTACAAGGGCAGATCGGTCACAGCCAGGCAGGTGTCGGAGGAGCTCGGCGTCAGATATGTGCTTGAAGGCAGCGTCCAGCGCGCGGGAGAGCAGCTCCGCATCAATGCCCAGCTCATAGATTCCCATGATGGCGGACACGTCTGGGCCGGGAAGTTCGACGGATCGCTCACCGATGCCTTTGCGCTGCAGGACGAAGTGATGCGTGGCATTGCCGAAGCGCTTGCGTTGCGGCTCGATCCTGACCAGCAGATGGCCTTCGGGCGCAAGGAAACGGTCGTTCCGGCCGCCTTCGATGCGTTCCTGCGCGGCTGGGAACATCACCGGCGCACCACGCCCGAAGACTTCGCCAGGGCACTGCCCTACTTCGACCAAGCCATTGCGCTCGATCCCGCCTATGGACGCGCCTATGCCGCCGCAGCCATGGTCTATGCGCGCATCTATTTGTGGCGCTGGCACTATCAGCTGGGCATCACGCGCTTCGAGGCGCGAGCCAAGGCGCGGCAGTTCCTGCGCACGGCGCAGAAACATAGGACGGCCCTCGCCTATCAGGCATCGGCCCTCCTTGCCGAAGCGGATCAGCGGCATGCCGACGCGCTTACAGAACTCAAGGAAGCAATCGCGCTCGAACCCGGTGACTCCTGGAGCTACGCATTGACGGCCTTCGTGCTGACTTCCGCCGGCCGGCCGGAGGAGGCCCTGCCCTATATCCGTACGGCGATCCGCCTCGATCCGCACTCCCCGTCCTTCTTCCACTACGTCCTCGGCCTGACCCAGTTCAGCCTGGAGGATTTCGAGGCGGCAGCGGCGGCGGCGAGAAGCAGCATCGCACTCAACCCCCAGGATGACGGCCCTTTCCTTCTCCTTGCCTCTGCCGCCGGACATCTCGGTCACCGCGCGGAGGCCGAGACGGCAATCGCCCGCTATGACGCGCTTCGCGTCAGCCGTGGCGGAACCGCCGTCTGCATTTCGGAGCATCCACCGCTGGACCTGGCACAGCCGCATGCCAGCGAGAGGTTCTATGAGGGACTGCGCCTGGCGGGCGTGCCCGAAACCGTGCTGAACACCGAAGTCGGCATCCGCAACAGGCTGTCGGCCCACGAAGCCCGTGCGTTGCTTTTCGGGCACCGGCTGCGTGGACGCATGCTGGATTCAGGGGAAGAACACGAAGCCGTCGTTTCGCCCGAGGGCATTGCCACCTTGACGGGAGGCTGGGCCTCGCTTGGCGCCGGGCGGATGAGCAACGTCGAGGTCCGGTTTGAGAAGGATGAAGTTTGCTTCCTCTGGCTGCAGACGACGAACCTTTGTGGGGTGCTGTTGCGAAATCCCGGAGGACTGAGCGCCCGGGAAAACGAATTCTTCTGGTACCACGGCGACAGAGCCTTCACCTTCTCGCAGGTGCGCTAGAGCCTTTGCGCAACAGGCTACCCCACCCGCTCCAGCACGCTGAACTGGAAAGCCTGTGTCGAGTTCCACGGCGTCGTGTGCTGGTGCATTAATTGTTCAACCAGCCGGAACGACGGTCCGATCATCTCGGCCAGTGCCGCAGGGTCGTAGCGCACCACCGGCAGGCCGCTGCAGCGCTCCGGCCCGTCGGGGGCGAAGGTGGCGATGACCGCGTGCCCGCCAAGCGCCACGGCTGCCGTCAACCGCTCGATATAGGCGGCTCTGTCTTCCGGATCGGTCAGGAAATGAAAGGCGGCGCGATCGTGCCAGATGTCGTAGCTTTGATCCGGCTCCCACTCTGTCACATCGGCGGCAATCCACTGCACGTCATCAGCCCGTAACCCAAGCCTCGCCTTGGCCGCCTCAAGTGCCGACGGAGACAGATCGAGCACCGTGACCATCTTCACGCCCTCGTCAAGCAACGCGTCCACCAGCCGCGAGGCGCCACCACCGACATCGATCAGCGACGTCGAAGCAATTGTCGCATGCTTGCGGATCAGCTCGAGCGAAATTGCCGGCGTATCCTCGAACCAGCTGACCCCCGCCTCGCCCTTGGTTTGATAGGCATTGTCCCACTGAGCCTGCCTGTTTTTGTTCTGCATTGAAGCATCCGCTCTGTTCGCGCCCGGCCTCTGCCTTAAAGGAAACAGTCTAGAGCAGAACGGCCAAAACCGCGTGTGGTTTCGACTTGCACGCCCTGCACCGGTTTCGGCGAAAAGGTCGTCTTATCGCCCCAACAGCCCATCCAGCCAGCGCCGGTCAAGCACCGTCTCCAGTTCGTTCGCGACATCGTCGAGCGCCGCATCGACCGACTGGCGATAGTTGCCGGCGCCGCCTTCGATGCCGAAACTTTCGAGCAGTGCCGTGCGATAGGCATCGCTCGAAAACAGACCATGCAGATAGGTGCCCATCACCCGGCCATCCGCGGAAAGCGCGCCGTCCGGACGATTGTCGATGCGGACCGAAGGACGGTCGCAGTCAGCACCTTGCGTCTTGCCCAGATGGATCTCGTAGCCCTCGAGCGCCACGTCGTGCTCCAGCGACCAGGCGCGGCTGTTGCGCACCGTCTTTTCCGGCGCCATTTCGGTTTCAACATCGAGCAGGCCGAGGCCTTCGACCGCACGCTCGCCACCTTCGATGCCGAGCGGATCGGTCACGCGGCGGCCGAGCATCTGGTAGCCGCCGCAAATGCCGATGACCCGGCCGCCGCGGCGCACATGGCGCTCAAGATCGCGGTCCCAGCCCTGCGCCCGGAAATCGATGAGGTCGCCGATGGTCGATTTCGACCCGGGGATGACGACGAGGCCGGCGTCAGCGGGGATCGGGCTTCCCGGCCGGACGAAGACGAGATCGACCTCGGGCTCAGTGGCCAGCGGATCGAGATCGTCGAAGTTGGCGATGCGTGACAGCACGGGGACGGCAACCTTCAGCGCCCGCCCCTCGCCACGTGTCAGCTTCTCCAGAACGACGGAATCTTCGGCCGGCAGCCGTGCCGCCGCCTTCAGCCACGGCACGACGCCGAAACAGGGCCAGCCGGTGTAGCGATTGACGGCGGCAATGCCATCGTCAAACAGCGTGACGTCTCCACGGAACTTGTTGATGAGATAGCCGGTCACCATGCGCCGGTCTTCGTCCGGCAGGATCGCATGGGTGCCGACGAGCGAGGCGATCACCCCGCCGCGATCGATGTCGCCGACAAGCACGACCGGCACGTCGGCGCGTGTCGCAAAACCCATATTGGCGATATCGCCGGCCCGGAGGTTGATTTCCGCCGGCGAGCCGGCGCCTTCCACCACCACGAGATCAGCGCCGGCCGAGATCTGCTCGAAGCTTTCCATCACGGCGCCAAGAAGTTTCGGCTTCAATGCCTGGTATTCCCGCCCCTTGGCCTGCCCCGCCACCTTGCCCTGGACGACGATCTGGCTGCCGACATCGGATTGCGGCTTCAGCAATACCGGGTTCATGTGCACCGACGACGGCACGCGGGCCGCGAGCGCCTGCAGCCATTGCGCGCGGCCGATCTCGCCGCCGTCATCGGAAACGGCGGCGTTGTTCGACATGTTCTGCGGCTTGAACGGCCGGACCCTCAAGCCCTGATTGGAAGCGAGCCGGCAGAGCCCCGCCACCAGTACCGATTTTCCGACATCCGAGCCGGTTCCCTGCAACATGATCCTGCGTGTCATGGGACAACCGGTAACACTGAAACGGTCAGCGGCAAAGGTCTGTTTCGACACGATTTCGCCGCAATTGAGCGAGGCTTCTCACGCATTGTTTCGACCTTTCGCAAGGCTTGTCGAAAATGCCGCGGCTGGTAGCCAAAATGCGACATGGCGTGGCGAGTTTGGTATTCAGTTTTTCGCAGTGCACACCTATATCAGCGCCATAGCAACAAGCCCGGAGCAAAGGCCTCCGGCCTCTCAAGGTTTACGTCCATGCTGTACATCTTCAGCAAGCCCAATTTCGTCCAGATCGCCTGGAACTCCAAGGTTCCGTCCAGCCAGTCGCGCGTGCGCAACCTCGTCGTCGACGCGCCCTTCGGCCCGCTCGGCGTCATCCGTACGTCGAACGTCGGCTAAGTCTGCGATCGGGGCGGAATGCCCCTTCGAGCTCTCCTCCCAGAGCCTCTCCACCGCCCCCATCCGGGGCGGTTTTTTTATGGCGACGACGAATGGCACCGAAACGCCGAGTGCCGCAGTGGCTCGCCGTTTTCCGCAACCGGTCTGCTCAGGATAGGACAAACCCATGCGATGGGGTCGACCATCGGTAGGGCAACTGCGTCTCTCCAACGCTCCCGCCAACGCCTGCACGGTCGACGGCCGGAAAGCCTCATTCAGGTGAAGTTGCCGATCGGGGTACGGCAACTCGCTGAAGTGCACCCTCAGGCTGGAGAGCGTTCCGACTGCGTCAGCGTCCAGGAGGCGGCTTAAGCCGACGGCGTCAGCGGCAAAGATAGCTACCAGTCTCCGCTCCATCGAGACCCCCTCCCGAATTGCGGCAACGAGAGTGCGATAAAAGGCTTGGATGCGGCCCGAAAGAGCGGGCGGCGTTGTTGGCGGATGCCCTGAAATGCGAAGGCCGCATCAACCTCGAAACGAGGGATGCGGCCGCCAAAAAAACGCCTGGTCACTTCGGGGTAACGCACCGAAGGTTCGCGTGAGATCCGGGACGCACAACCTGATCCGGATCTGCGGCAGTCCCCCGCCGCGAGAAGAACAATTAGCCGGACATCGTTACCGGATGGTTATTGAGGATTTAACCAAAGATGAATTTCGGCTTTTTTTGAATTTTTTTCGCGACATGCGTGGCAATCGCCGTGGCGCAATCACGACAGGAAACTTCAGGATCTCGACAGGGATCCGAGCGACGTGGCGCATAGCGCCATTTTTTGCGGCAGGAATTGTCGTTATTGCTTAAATTCGGCCTTTCTGATGCTCGAAAAACGCGCGCCGAAGATGTCGCAGACAGAATGCGCGCCGCGCGGCGGCGACCCGACCTTCCGATTGAAGAGGTTGATTTCTCAACAAGAATACTTAGGCTTGGCTGGCGGTATAAGAGGAGATTGGCTGGCGACAGGGTTCCGCGGCCAGGGCTGAAAACGAACTCCCGCACCGTCCGCAGCAAGGGTGAACCTTGGCTTGTTTGATGCCGAAACCCAGGCTGCATAGTTGCTCCGGGCGACGGAGGATGCTCGGCATCCGCCGGAGGTTCCCGTTTGGATATTGGCTGCAAATAAAGACTGGGAGGTCTTGCAACATGAAGAAACTCCTCGCTTCCACCATTCTCGCCGCGGGCCTCTACGCTCTGGCGGGTTCCGCGCAGGCTGCGGAATGCGGTGAAGTCAGCATTGCCGAAATGAACTGGGCTTCCGCCGGCGTTGCCGCCCAGGTGGACAAGTTCATTCTCGAAAACGGTTACGGCTGCACCGTGACGCTGGTCACCGGCGACACCATGCCGACCTTCGCTTCGATGAACGAGAAGGCGCAGCCCGACATGGCGCCGGAACTCTGGGTCAACGCGGTGCGCACGCCGCTCGACGCAGCGATCAAGGAAGGCCGACTGATCGAAGCGGCCAAGATCCTGAGCGAAGGCGGTGTCGAGGGATGGTGGATCCCGAAATTCCTCGCCGACGCGCATCCGGACATCAAGACGGTGCAGGACGCGCTGAAGCACCCGGAACTCTTCCCGGCACCGGAAGACTCGAGCAAGGCTGCGGTTCACAACTGCCCGTCCGGCTGGAACTGCCAGGTCTCGACCGCCAATCTCTACAAGGCGCTGAACGCGGAGAAGGACGGCTTCCTTTTGGTTGATACCGGCTCGGCCGCCGGCCTCGACGGCTCGATCGCCAACGCCTTTGAAAAGAAGACCGGCTGGCTCGGTTACTACTGGGCACCGACCGCCATCCTCGGCAAATACGAGATGACCCGCCTCTCCTTCGGCGTCGATCACGACAAGGCCGACTGGGATGCCTGCACCGCCGTTCCGGATTGCCCGAACCCGAAGGTCAACTCCTATCCGGTCTCCGACGTCTACACGGTCGTGACCAAGTCCTTCGCCGACAAGGCGAGTGTTGCCATGGACTACGTCAAGGCACGCAAGTGGGACAACGGCACGGTCAACAAGGTTCTCGCCTGGATGGACCAGAACCAGGGCACCAACGAGGATGGTGCCAAGCACTTCCTCGCCGAGTTCCCGGACATGTGGACACAGTGGGTGAGCCCGGAAGTGGCCGAGAAGGTCAAGGCCGCACTCTGATTGAGCGGATGGCAGGCGGTGATTCAAGATCGCCGCCTGCCAGCTCCGGTCGGCTTGTGCCGGAGTACGAACAAGAAGGCAGCCTCGTGGCGGTTGCGCCTGGCGTCTATCGTTCAAGAGGCGGCGAACCGTGGCCCTGAGCGTCGCAATCAGTAAAGCGGACGCCACATTTCGCTGACACAGTTTACGTGCCGGGGCCCGAAGAGGTCACCCAAATGTGCGCCGTCCTCGACACGATCGATGACGAGACGCAGCCGGCTTCATAAAACTTCCGGCCAAGAAGGGGAAACATATGGCATCCATCTGCAGTGTCTTGCCAGCTTTGCTCTGCAAGTTCCCTGCCATTGACGAGAGCACGATCCGCTTGGCGCGCAAGGCCGTCGACGATAGCTTCAAGGGTTTCGTTCGATCGTACGGTAACGCCATCGACACGGTGGTCCAGCCGCTTCAATGGTTTTTGAATTACCTGGAGAGTCTGTTCGTCAGCTCGCCCTGGGTCGTCATCCTGGCTTTGATGATCGCGGTCGTCTATTTCAGCAGCCGCAACATCAACGTCACCATCGGAACCGCGCTGTCGATGATCGCCATCGGGCTCGTCGGCCTCTGGAACGACACGATGATCACGCTTGCGATGGTCACCGTCTGTACGTTGATATCGATCCTGATCGGCATTCCGATCGGCATCCTGATGGCGCGCTCGGACCGGGTGCAGGCTTTCGTCAATCCGATCCTCGACGTCATGCAGACGATGCCGAGCTTCGTGTACCTGATCCCAGTCGTCATGATCTTCGGCATCGGCAAGGTGCCCGGCCTCATCGCCGTCGTCATTTACGCCGTTCCGCCGATGATCCGTCTTACCAATCTCGGCATCCGCCTCGTCGACAAGGAAGTGCTGGAAGCGGCCGACGCCTTCGGCTCGTCCACCTGGCAGAAACTGAAGAACGTGCAGATGCCGCTGGCGCTGCCGACCATCATGGCCGGCATCAACCAGACCATCATGATGTCGCTGGCGATGGTGGTGGTCGCGTCGATGATCGGCGTCGGCGGCCTCGGCAAGAACGTTCTGCAGGCGATCGCCAACCAGTTCTTCACCGTCGGCTTCCTCAACGGCTTTGCCCTTGTCGGCATCGCCATCATTTTCGACCGTACCAGCCAGGCTTTCGGCAAGCGGCTGCAAAAGCACTCGGAGGTTATCCATGGCTAGTCACGCGATCGAGGTGAAGAACCTCTACAAGATCTTCGGACCCCGCGGCGGCGACTTTGTCGACGCCGTCAAGAAGGGCATGGGCAAGGCCGAGCTCAACGAGAAGCACGGCCACGTGCTCGGCCTGCAGGACATCAACATCTCCATGCCCCCCGGTGGCGTCATGGTGGTCATGGGTCTTTCCGGCTCCGGCAAGTCGACGCTCATCCGCCACATCAACCGGCTGATCGACCCGACCTCGGGCGAAGTGCTCTATGACGGCGTCGACGTCTGCAAGATGAACGACGCCGCGCTCAGGGAATTCCGCCGCCACAAGACGGCGATGGTCTTCCAGAAGTTCGCGCTGCTGCCGCACCGCACCGTGCTCGACAACACCGTCTACGGCCTCGAGATCCAGGGCGTGGAGCCCAAGGAGAGCGAGAAGCGCGCGCGTGGCTGGATCGAGCGTGTCGGCTTGAAGGGCTTTGAGAACCACTATCCGAACCAGCTTTCGGGCGGCATGCAGCAGCGCGTCGGCCTTGCCCGCGCGCTCACCAACGATGCCGACATCCTGTTGATGGACGAAGCCTATTCGGCGCTCGATCCGCTGATCCGCGTCGACATGCAGACCGTGCTTCTCGACCTGCAGAAGGAACTGAAGAAGACCGTCGTCTTCATTACCCACGACCTCGACGAGGCACTGCGCCTCGGCGACAAGATCGCCATCCTGCGCGATGGCCGCGTGGTGCAGCAGGGCACCGGCCAGGAGATCGTGCTGTCGCCTGCCGACGACTACATCACCGCCTTCGTCAAGGAAGTGAACCGTGGCCGGGTGATCAATGTCGAGACGATCATGCGACCGCTCTCAGGGAACGCCGAAGGCGTGCCGCTCGTGAGCGGTACGGTCCTGGAAGCGGCAGCCCGCACCATGACCGCCGCCCGCGTCGCAAGCGCTCATGTGGTCGATGCGAATGGCCGCCCGATCGGCGCCCTCGACCTGTCCTCCGTCATCGCCGCCATGGTGACGCCGGTAAGCCATGAGGATCGCGCAGCCGCGTAATCAAAAGGGCAATCGAGGAGGTCCGTCCTCATCGGCGCGGTCAAGGAAATAGCCCCTCATCCGCCTGCCCGCACCTTCTCCCCGTTCTGACGGGGAGAAGGGACTCGTGGCGGCATCTGCAATCCCCCGCAAGACTTTATGAATAGCCAGCCCAAAATCCGGCCGCCCGCAGCAGTCCTCGTCCCCTCGCCCCGTCTGCGGGGAGAGGGTTAGGGTGAGGGCAGGCTCAGAGGATACAGTCAGGCGATCAGTTCGTCGTGGTGGTCGCCGTCGCCGCAGCGACCGGCTCGGCAACGCTTGCGGCGCTCGCGTCCTGCTTCGGCGGCAGGAACTTGTCGAGCAGGCCGATCATCTCGTCGTCACGCGCTTGCGCTGTCTTGCCGCCCATGACGACGGCGACGAGCCGGGTGCCACCGCGCTTGGCCGACGTGACGAGGTTGTAGCCGGACGCGTCGGTATAGCCGGTCTTGATGCCGTCGACGCCTTCGTAGCGCTTCATCACGCCGTTGTGGCCGCGCAGCTTCATGCCGCGAAACTCGATCGTCTTGTTGGCGAAAAGCTGGAACTCGGTCGGAAAGTCGCGCATCAGCGCGAGGCCCAGCGTCGCCATGTCGCGCGCCGTCGTCACCTGGACCGGGTCCGGCAGACCGTTGGCGTTCTTGAACACCGTGCGGCTCATGCCGAGCGCCTTGGCCTTCTGCGTCATCATCTCGCCGAAAGCGGGCTCGTTGCCGGCAAGCGTCTCGCCGATGACGACCGCCGCGTCATTGGCGGAAAGCACGACCATGCCCATGACGGCTTCGCGCACGGTGATCTGGCGACCGGCGCCGACGGCCAGCTTGAACGGCTCGAGGCCGTTGGCATGTTCGGAAACCGTCAGCTTCTGATCCCACTTGAGCGTGCCGTTCTTCAGCGCTTCGAAAGCGAGATAGATCGTCATCATCTTCGTCAGCGAGGCCGGAAAGTTCAGCTCGTCGGCATTCTCGGCTTCGAGGATCGAGCCGGTCTCGGCATTGACGACAAAATGCGCCTGCCCGGCTGCGGCATAGGATGCGCTGCCAAGGAGCAGGCTCAGGGAGACCGCGGTGGACGCGACCAAACGGTATAGGGACTGCATATCGTGTTTTCTCGTTTCGACGCTCTCGAACGATCTCGGGAGGAGGATCGTGATCGCATAATGGAAGACATGCCGCAGATTACGGCAACGGCCCGGTTTTCGCGGCCGACACACCCCCGTCTTTTTACGGGCGGGAGCGCCAGGCGGCAAGCACCTGCGGCAATCGGCGCGCATTTATCGACGCCTGGGACATAAAGGACACGGGAGCCGGCGGAGGGTGAAGCGCCCACGCCTCGCCTGCCGGTTTCACCGAGACTTAACCTCATTGCGCCAAGGTGACATCGCATCCCTGCCCGGCCAGTGCCCGCACGGTCACCGGACGGGGCCCGCAATCGACGCCGCCCGGGATCGCGGCAAACTTGCTCAACCCGTTTCGGCACGCCATGCACTCGAACCCAGCCACGGCAAACCTATCCACCGCGCGTCAGCGGGTGCCTGCCGCCTTCGATGCCGGACTGGCGGAGCTCGTGAATGGCCTTGCCGCACTGCTCTCGGGCCTTGGCCTGTTTCTCATCGTCTTCACGCTGATCCCGTTTCAGGGCGCAGTAACCACGGACCCCAACGCCGCCAACGAAGGCAACATCATCAACCAGGTCGGCTACCTGGTACTCGGCGCGATCTATCTGTTCGCCATGTTCCTTACCGTCGACCGGCGGATATTGACGCGCCTCGTCTCGCCAAGCTGGATCGCGATCTTCGCGATCGCTTATCTCTCGTGCCTGCAATCCTATGACCCTGCCGCATCTGCCCGCGGCCTGACGCTGAGCCTGATCGCGATGATCATGGTGGCGGGCGTGCTGGTGCTGCCGAGGAGCGAACGGGATTTCGTCAATGCCGGCGCCAACGCCATCCTGCTTCTGATCCTGATCGACTATGCCGCGCTCTTCGTGGCCCCGGATCGCGCCATCCATTCCGCCTTCGGCGACGAGCCCTGGCACGCGGGTTTCTGGCGCGGACATCTGCTGCACAAGAACGTCTCGGCGCCGGTCTTTTCCATCCTCTGCATGTTCGGCATCTATTGCCTGCGCGCGGGAGCGCCGCTGCGAGGTTGGGCGATCACGCTTCTTGCCGCCAATTTCGTGCTTCATACCGGCTCGAAGACGACGATCGGCTTTCTGCCGATTGCGATCGGTCTGGTCTTTGCCGGGCGCGCCGTGCGCAGCCCCGGCCTGATGATCCTTGCCCATCTGGCCATGTCGGTTCTGGTCTTCGGCCTGACCCTCGGCAGCATCTATTTCGACACGCTGCTGTCCATTACCAAGGCGCTGATCGACGATCCGACATTTACCGGCCGCGACGACATCTGGAAATTCGCCAGTGCCAGCATCGCCGAACGCCCCTGGCTCGGCCAAGGCTATGCCAGCTTCTGGCTGTCGCCGGTGATCATGGGCATGGAAGCGAATTTCGAGGCGAGCTGGGACGTGCGCGGCATCGTCACCGGCCACAACAGCTACCTCGACGCGGTGCTGATGTTCGGCGTGCCGGGCGGCATCCTGATGACGGCCCTGCTCTTCATCAAGCCGCTCTTCGACTATAGGCGGGCCTATCGCCGCCCGCAGGCGCGCATCTTTGCCGACTTCTGCGTGATGGTGGTGATCTTCATGACCTATAACGCCATGCTCGAAAGCTTCTTCCTCAACCGCGCCGACCCGATGTGGCTGCTGACCGCGCTTGTCGTCTTCGGGCTCGGGCTTGCGGGTCGCATGGGCATGCGCGCACAAGCAACAACCTCCCGCCGCTGAACCCTTGCCAAGACATAAAGATATCTTTATATCTTGCTGCACTCTATTCTAGCCGGGAAAAACCGATGACAGCAGCATCCAATGTCCTCTCCGCTCTGCTTGCCGAAAAAGGCATCCTTCTCGCCGATGGCGCCACGGGCACCTCGCTCTTCGCCATGGGCCTGGAAGCCGGCGAAGCGCCGGAACTCTGGAACGAGAGCAAGCCGGACAACATCACCAAGCTGCACCAGGATTTCGTCGACGCCGGCGCCGACATCATCCTCACCAACACCTTCGGCGGCACCCGCCATCGCCTGAAGCTGCATCAGGCGGACGACCGCGTGCATGCGCTGAACAAGCGCGCCGCCGAGATCGCCCGCGCCGTTGCCGACAAGGCACCGCGCAAGGTCATCACCGCGGGCTCGGTCGGTCCGACCGGCGAACTGCTGATCCCGCTTGGCGCGCTTTCCTATGAGAATGCGGTTGCCGCCTTCGTCGAGCAGATCGAGGGCCTGAAGGCCGGCGGCGCCGAAGTCGCCTGGATCGAGACCATGTCCTCGCCCGACGAAATCCGCGCAGCAGCCGAAGCTGCCGCCAAGGTCGGCCTTCCCTACGTCTACACCGGCTCCTTCGACACCGCCGGCAAGACGATGATGGGCCTGCATCCGAAGGATATCCACGGTGTTGCCAGTGATCTCGGCAACGGCCCGGTTGCCGTTGGCGCCAATTGCGGCGTCGGCGCTTCCGACATCCTTTCCTCGCTGCTCGACATGACCGAAGCCGCCCCCGAGGCGACCGTCATCGTCAAGGGCAATTGCGGCATTCCGGAATTCCGCGGCTCGGAGATCCACTATTCCGGCACGCCGCCGCTGATGGCCGAATATGTTCGGCTTGCGGCCGATGCCGGCGCCAGGATCATCGGCGGCTGCTGCGGCACCACCTGTGGCCACCTCGCCGCCATGCGCGTGGCGCTGGACGAACACGTGCGCCGCGAGCGCCCGACCCTGGATCTGATCATCGAGAAGATCGGTCCCTTGCGCAACAAGACGGCCAACGAAACGGCAGCCGCGCCGACCCGCGAGCGCCGCAGCCGCCGCGCCTGACGCAGCGATAACAGACCGACAAGAAAACGCCCCGGCATCCTATGATCCGGGGCGTTTTCCATTGGGGTTCGTGTATGGCGCCCGGCAGCCACGCCCCTTTAAAGATCGGCGCTCTCGAAGCCCGGCAGGCTGTCAGGCTTGCGCCATGAAAGGACATCGCGCTCTGCTGCATCAATAAAGGAACGGTAGAAGTTGAAGGCGCGTCCCATCTGGCGAGACCCCTGCTCGGAGAAATGCCCGAAGTCTTCGAAGAGCGAGACGCCCTTGTCCGCGACCTTGCAGCTGTCCGCGTCACAGAGATAGTTCATGAAGCTGACGACCGGGTACTCGTCGGCGATATCGGCGACCACCTTCAGCACGTCCTGGTCATACTTGCGCACGTCCTTCAGCGCCGGCTCGCAGCGCTGATCCGGTTCGCCGAGCAATCGTGCCCTGGCAACGCAGAGCCCCGTGTCGCGGCCGTCATGCGGCGTCGGCGCCACGAAGACGGCTTCGAAGCCATTGGCCTCCAGCCAGGCGAGCGTCGCCCGCAGGCCATCGCTGAGAAGACTGACTTCCGACGGCATTTCCCTGCGGCCGTCGACGAGTACGGTCTCCTGCTGCAGATACTGGCTGAGCTGCGAGGAGAGAACGACGTAGCGGATCGACCGGTTGGCGAGCAGAAAGCGGCGAACGTCTTCATTGTAGCGTGCGCAGTCCTGCGGCCAGTTGCGGCCGAGCCGGGGAACGACGGGCGAAAGGTTCAGGAACGGCCCGCAATTGTTCTTGGCAAGCTGTACCAGCCGCACATCCGGCTTCGAGGCGATGACGCCATCGACGAGGTGGCGGGCAAAGGAATCGCCCCATATCGCGACTTCCGGCTTCGGATTGGTGGCGCATCTGAGATCGGCAACGGCATCGCACTTCTTGCCAAGGCCAACGCTCGGCTGTGTCAACTGCGCGAGCTCGCGGTTCCTTGCAACCAAACCGTCCGAACCGTCAAATCCGAAGCCAAGCGCAATCGCCGCCGATCCGGCGGCAAGCGTCGCACCGAAGACCGCGCCGCGGCCGAAGCGTTTTGGTTTGCGAAAGGGCTGCTCGACGAAACGCCAGCTGAGATAGGCGAGCACGAAGCACAGCACGATCAACAGCGCATAGCCCTCGGCCGGGATGCCGTCGATCGCCCTCAGCCGCGCGAAGGCGAACACCGGCTGGTGCCAGAGGTAAAGGCTGTAGCTGATGAGGCCGATCGCCACCAGCGGCCTCAGCGACAGCAGCCGGCCAACGGCGGTGTCGCTGTGCGCAAAGGCAAGGACGAGTGCCGTTCCGAGCACCACGGGCACCGTCGTAAAGCCGGGATAGAAGGCGGATTCCGGAACGAAGAAATAGGTTGCGATGATCGCTGCCAGACCGAGTGCCGAAAGCAGTTCGCGGCGGCCTCTTGCCAGGTCGAGCCTGTCGGGGCCAACAAGCGCAAGGGCTGCGCCGATGCCGAGCTCCCAGAGGCGGCTGGGCAGAAGATAGAAATTCGCCGCCGGATCGACCCGCGCCAGAAGCTGCGTCATGGCGAAACTCAGGGCGACCAGCGCCAGCACCACCTTCAGGGCCGTTGCCGCAGACAGGCGGCGCAAGCCAAGCAGGAGCAGCGGAAAGACGAGATAGAACTGCTCCTCGACCGCCAGTGACCAGGTGTGCAGCAGCGGCATCAGATCGGTGCTCGGCTCGAAATAACCGGTCTGATCCCAGAACAGGAAATTCGAGGCGAAGAAGTTCACCGCATAGAGGCTCTTGCCGAACGCGTTGAGCTCCTGCGGCAGCATCCACATCAGCGCAAACGGGATGGACACGGCGCAAACCAAAAGGAGCGCGGGCGCGAGCCGGCGGGCCCGCCGCTCGTAGAAGCCGACGATGCTGAAGTTTCCATCGCGGATTTCGCGGTGGATGATCGAGGTGATCAGAAAGCCGCTGATGACGAAGAAGACATCAACCCCGGCAAAACCGCCGGCAACGAGGCCGTACCCGGCATGGAACAGGAGGACTGGCACCACGGCAAGCGCGCGCAGTCCATCGATTTCGGGTCTGTAATGCATCAGCTGGGGAGAAACACTCGGTGGCAGGGGCCGCTGGTTAACACGGCCCTGACGACAGGACCATTGCCGCCCGGTCTATATCCACATTCGCGCGATTTCTGGGCACGGCCGCCAATCGACCCCGCGGCGACCGGACGTCGCCGCGGGAAAACACGAGATATCCGCCAATCTGCGGGCAGCCTCAGGCCAGTGCACGCAGCCCTTTGAGATACCGGCGCCAGGCTTCGAGCCCGATCTCGATGTCCTTGCGGCCGAAGCCGACACGGAAGCGATCGGTCGCGACCGGAAGAAGATCGGAAACGAAGAGGCTCGAAGGCAGGAGGAGCACGCCCGCCTCCTCCACCAGCCGCCGGCAATGGGTCTCGACGCCGTCGGCGCCCAGATAGCGGGCAAAGCCGACGCAGCCTCCATCCGGCGCCTGCCATTCATAAAGATCGGGAAATTCCGCAAAGAAGGCACCGAGCTTTTCAAGGTTGGCGGCGACCAGCGCCCGGTTGCGATCGAGGATAACAGAGCGCGCCTTGAGCGCGATCGTCGCCAGCACTTCCGACGGGCGCGAATTGCAGATCGACAGGTAGTGCTTCATCTTCTCCATGCGCTCGAGCAGCGCGTGATCGCGGCAGGCGATCCAACCGATGCGCAGACCGGGCAGCCCATAGGCCTTGGACATGACGTTCAGCGAGATGCCGCGCTCGAAGCAATCGGCTGCCTGCGGCAGGCGCAGCGCAGGATCGCGCTCAAGGCCGCGATAGACCTCGTCGCTGAAGAGATGGATGCCGCGTTCGGCGCAGAGCGCCACCAGAGCCCGGAACGTCTCCTGGTCGGCAATGGCACCGGTCGGGTTGTTGGGGAAGTTGACGCAAATCAGCTTCGTGTTGGGCCTCAAAGCAGCGCGCACGTCGGCGATATCGAGCCGCCAGTTGTTTACCGGCCGGAGCGGCACGCCGGTGACAGCGCCGGCGATCGTCACCGGCAAAGTTTCCATCGACTGGTAGTTCGGCACCGTCACGATCGCGTGGTCATCGGGCCCGAGCAGGGCCAGCATGGCACAGTAAAGCCCCTCTTCAGCGCCGGCAAAGCAGAGGATGTCTGCGGCCGAAAGCCCCTCATAGGTGGCGGCGATTGCCGCTCTTAGCGCCGGCGCGCCATAGGTCTCGGTATAGCCGAGCGTCACGCTCTCCCAGGCGGCGCGATCCTCATCGTCGGCCAGTGCCAGCAGGTCGCTCATGCTGGTCGTCTGGCTGTCGCTTGCGGTCATATGGTAGCGGGCGCTGAACTCCCAGCGGGAGAAATGGGTTTCCAGGCGGAAATCGGGCAAGGTCGTCATGGAAGGCTCCTCCTCTCGGGCGCCTGGCGGCACGCGAAACGGTTATGGGTCAGGCAAGCCCGGGAAAGCGCGGTCTTCGTCCGGAATTGCGCGTGTTTCAATCAGGGTGCCTCGCCGCGCGCTGCAGCGAGGTAATTGTAGATCGAGGCGCGCGATGCGCCGATGAGGCTTGCAAGGTGATCGACGGCATTGCGCGTCTGGAACAGCCCGCGCGCGTCGAGTGCCGCCGCCAAGGCGACGCGATCGCTCCGCTTCAACGCCGAAAGCGCGAGCCCCCGCTCTTTCAGCCAGCCGTGCAGCGTCGCGTTGATCTCCTCACGCCAGTCGCGCGCAAAAAGCGCCTGCGGCCTCGGCTGCTCGGCGCCGGCGAAAGCCGAAAGCAGCTTCACCGCCGTATCGATCATCGACATATCCAAATTGATGCAGAGCAGCCCTACCGCTTCGCCCGTTCCATCACGCAGCACGGCGGAGATCGACTTGAAGCGACGACCATCCGCGCCGGTCTTCTCGTAAGGACCGAGCACGGCGTCGGCACCGCCCACCGCGGCAAACTCTTCCTCGATCAGCGAATCCTCGCCGACCGCGCGGCCGGAAAAGCAGTTCCAGATCCCCGCAATCGTCCCCGTCCTGAGATCATGCAGCACGACCTCGCCATGCGGATAGAGCAAGGCGCTGATCGCTGCGGCCGTCGGTGCATGCATGGCGAGAATCGAGGTGAAGCCGGGTGCAATGGTCATGCCCGTTTATTTCCGAATTTGGACTTATTGTCAATATTGGATGATTTGTTGAAATTCGGCATATGCGCTGGCGCTTGCGCACCGATGGCCGCTGGCCTATCCCCGATGACAGGAAGATTCGCTGCTTGCGTGTTCGTGCCGGAAACGGACGAAACCATGCGGCATTAGTGCTACAGCGGCCCGTGCGCGTTTCGCAAAGCGCGCGGCGCGGCCGGAGACGCAGACGGGAGTCACACATGAACGCCGGCCCAGCCTCCTTTCCCGACCGGGATACAGTCGCCGAAAAGCTCGGGGCTTTCGGCGAGGCGGACCAGTCGTTCCTCCGACTCCTGATGGAAAACCCCGAACAGGACGAGCGCCTGATGGATGGCCTCTATCGCCATCTCGACCTCGCCTCCGAGGCCAAGTTCCTCAACTCGCTGAAGCTGGAAAAGCTCGGCCAATGGCTGGGCAACGAAGCCCCGGCCCGCCTGCAGATGCGGCTGATGGAAGCCGGCCGTTCCAGCCAGCACGCTGCCTATCAGGCGTTCAAGGCGGGGCTTTCTAAATCGGATGGATTGGGGCGCGCGTTTCCGAAGGCGTGAACGTTCACCTCGAAGCATGGCGCGAGAACAGCCCTCACGCTCTCCGCGCAGGCTTTGAGATGGAACGAGCGCGACGGGCACATGAGGCGGCGCGAAGCCCGCGCCCGACGAATGCCCCTCACTGTCGTGCCTGTCATCTCTCCCCGCAAGCGGGGAGAGCCGCTGGGTGCACCCTCCGGTGCCAAACCTCAGGCATCCTTAATCTCAGTCTTCGCGATGGGCGAAACCGCCGCCACCTGCTCCCTTCTCCCCGCTTGGCGGCGAGAAGGTGCCGGCAGGCGGATGAGGGGCTCCCTCACCGCGGGATGAGGGGCAAGACCGCCTGACCAGGCCTCAGTTGCGCGAACCGTCAAGCCCCTTGGCGAGCCGCACCAGATTGACGAACTCGCTACGATAGCCGAACGGATCAGCACCCTTGGCGGCCGATGCAAGGTTGATGACGGCGTCGTAGGAATAGTCGTTGAGAGCCGTCACGCCCGAGAGCTTCTGCCCGAAGGACGCAACCGCGACGGAGAAGCGCACGTCGCCCGATGCCTGATCGAGCGTCGGCACCGCATTGGCCTCGGTCACCGGCGTGGTGATCAGTTCGCTTTTGTCTCCGTCAGGCTTCTTGTAGCGGATCTTGAGGAAGGCAAGCTCGCCGCCACGCGGGCTTGCATCGGCTGCCGGTTTCTGTGCCTCCGCGTAACGCAGGTCGTCGTTGAGCACCGCGGGGCTACCCTTCGGCGTCACCTCATAGATTGCCGTCACGCTATGGCCGGAGCCGATGTCGCCGGCGTCCACCTTGTCGTTGTTGAAATCTTCGCGCTTCAAGGCACGCGTCTCATAGCCGATCAGCCGGTATTCGGCGATCGCTGCCGGGTTGAATTCCACCTGCAGCTTGACATCCTTGGCGATCGGGAACAGCGACGAGCCCGCCTCCTCCACCAGCGTCTTCTGCGCTTCGGCAAGTGTGTCGATATAGGCGGCCGAACCATTGCCGTTCTGGGCGATCGTCTGCATCAGCGCGTCGTTGTAATTGCCGCGGCCGAAGCCGAGCACCGACAGAAAGATGCCGCTCTTGCGCTTGTCCTCGATCAGCCGCTTCAGATCCTCGTCGCTCGACGGGCCGACATTGAAATCGCCATCCGTCGCCAGCATGACCCGATTGACGCCGCCCTTGACGAAGGCCTTTTCAGCGAGGCCATAGGCCGCGTCGATGCCTTCCGCACCGGCGGTCGAGCCGCCCGGCTGCAGCGTGTCGATCGCAGCAAGGATCTTCGCCTTATCTTTCACCGCCGTCGGTTCCAGCACCGTTCCGGCATTGCCGGCATAGGTGACGATCGAGACCGTATCCTCCGGCTTCAATCTCTCGATCAGCAGCCGGAAGGCGCCCTTGAGCAGCGGCAGCTTGTCCGGCTCGTCCATGGAACCGGAAACGTCGATCAGGAAGACGAGGTTTGCCTTCGGCGCCTGCGCCGGCACGACGTCATACCCCTTGATCGCCACATGCATCAGCCGCGTGCCACCGTTCCAGGGCGTCGGCATCACCGTCACCGTCGCCTTGAACGGCGCCGCGGTGGTTTCGGGCCGCGGCCAGTCATAGGGGAAGTAGTTGACCATTTCCTCGACGCGCACGGCGTCGCGCTCCGGCATCTGTCCTTCCATCAGCGAACGACGGACAAAGGCGTAAGACGCCGTGTCGACATCGACCGAGAAGGTCGAGACCGGGTCGGTCACAACGCTCTTGACGGGATTGCTGTCGGCCTTGCCGAAGCGCTCGCGGTTTTCTTCAGGCGCGATGAGCATTTCGTCCTGGACGACCGGCGCCGGCATGGCAGCCTCGCGCTTGGCCCCTCCGGCTGAAGATTGACGGCTCAACAACCCAGCTATTTCGTCGGCATTAAATTTCTCAGCTTCCCCCTCAGCGGCCGCAGCGGACCGTTGTTCCGCGGCCTTCGCCTCCTGCTGGTGCGCCGACAGCGCATCAGGAGCAAGCTGCGACGGCGCCGGCTTCTTCGTATCCTGCACCACCGTTGCCGGGAGAGCGGGTTTGGGGGTCGGCTGCGGCACCACTTCACGCTTGCGGGCAGCGTTCTCGGCATCCACCCGTGCGGCCGATGCTTCGGGCTCTGCCTTCTGCTTCTGGTCCCTCAGCGCGATCTCCTCAGCCCGCTCGCCGAAAGGCGCACTGTTGCGCGTCAGTTCGAGCGTCAGGAAGGCGGCAGCGGGCACGACCAAGAGAGTGGCCAATGCCGATCCGGCAAGCAGTTTCCGGTTCATGATGGGGCTCCATATCCGGTTGAAGATGGAGCTTGGACGAACCGGCTGGACCGATCCTTGGGTGGCCGTCGAATTTTTCTCGGCCTCGTCGAAAGACTGCATGGCGGCAGCGAGCGCGCGGGCGCGCGCTTCCGGAGAAGCCTTCGGCGGGGTAAGCCGGCCAAGCTTTTCGAAATCGTCGCTCATGATCGCACTGCCTCCTTGCCGAGCAATGTTTTCAGGCGCTTGCGCGCCTCGTGCACATGCCAGGATATGGTTGCTTCCGAGCAGCCGAGCACGTCAGCGGCCGCCGCATGGCTCAGTCCCTCGGCGTAAACGAGCAGCACCGCGTCGCACTGTTTTTCCGGCAGTTCCCGCACCGACGCCCATAGCGCCTCGCGCTGCTCGTCATCGGGATCGTCGGGCGGTGCGATCGTCGCCTGCTCGCTGGCATAGGCCTGCATGCGCCGGCCGTCCCGCGCCTGCCGCCGGCGGTGGTCCCGCGCGGCATTCAAAGTCAGCGTATAGAGCCAGGTGCGAAACCGGCTGGTGCCGCGAAAACCGCGGATCGCCGCACCCAGGCGCAGGCAGACGTCCTGGGCGATATCCTCGGCATCCGACGCGTTGCCGGACCAGCGCCAGGCGACCGCATGGACAAAATCATAGTGGCGTTCGACCAGCTGGCCGAAAGCCTGCCGGTCTCCACCTACCGCCTTTTCGACGAGTTCAGCGTCCAAATCCGTGCCCGCCCTCACCTCATTTGAACCTTAGACGTTCAAGGCCGCTCATTCCTTGGGTGGTCGGCATATTTTTTTTGCGGGATGAGGAAAAGTGCGCGCGGTTTTCCGCCCGCATCTCGCGCCCAAAGAAAGTCAGCGTGGAAATTTTCCGACGACGGCGATCATCGGCCCCATCGGAAACAGCCGGTCGTGGCGGTTGATGTCGGGCGAATAGACGCTCGAAATCGTGCCGTCGAGGAAGAGCGCGTTAGGGCAATCGAGTGCATCACGAAACAGCGTCGCGAAATCGTGGAAACGCACCGGGCGTTTCGAGATTGCGAAGACCACCTCGCCTTCCGATGTCACGCCGACGCCGTTGCGGGTTTTCAGGCTTGTGCTATCGGGCAGGAAGCGCGGATGCAGCTTGCCGTCGATCACCAGCATCGGCCCGGATTGGGTGGCGAAGCGCGGTGTGAGCTTGGCGTCGCGATAGGCCTCCGCCGCCATCACTCCCGCCTTGCCGTCGTCGACGTAGAACACTCCGTTCGGAAGTAGATGGAAATTGCCCCAGCCGGTATTGGTGTTGAGCGGCGCCTGCTCCTGGCCCTCCTCGATGTGAAGCCCCACCGGCGACAGGTCGTCGTGATACATGCCGCCGTTCATGGCAAAGGCCATGTATTCCTCGCGGTGGCGCAGTTCGAGCGACAGCGCCCGGAACGAGCGGAAAGGCACGCCCGCCTGATCCTTGTTGTAGAGGCGGATATCGCTTGTCGCCGGATCGAACGTGCAGGCGATGTAGTCCTGCCCGAGATGGCTGACATCGCGGCAGGCGCCGAGTGCAGGCCCGGCAAGACCGGCCGACAGGACAGCACCAACGAGAAAGGGTTTTGGAAAAAGCGGCATGGCAAAAGGTCCAATCGAATCAGACACCAAGCATGACCGAGATTGCGGCGGTTGTGGCGCAGGATCGGGAAGAATGCCATTCGATCAATGCGTGATGGAGCGTGCTGGGTCAGTGAAACCGTCCGGATATGCGCCTGGAAGCTGGAGAAATATTCCAGCGCGCGACGGGTGGAGATGCAGCATCAACCTGCGGCAAGCCGCCCCATGGTGATCACAAGCCCGTAGCATCCGGCCACAGCCGCCAGTCCGAAGATCACGCAAAGGCAGGCAAAACCGCCGACGCCGGAAAGCACATAGGACGTGGGATCGCGATCGAACACATTCTGCGACAGCGACGGGAGCAGCCGCTTTTCGCGCAGCGTCGTCGCCAGCTTCAACGCGTGGCGCCTCGTCTCTTTTCTCACCTCGCGGTAGTTGTTGCCGATGGCCCAGACGGTCAGGAGCAGGCCAAGCGTGCTGACGGCGAGTGCGAATTTTCTCAGGATGTCGATCGCATCGGGAACGAGGCCTCCGGCGAAAACCGAGCGATCAATCAGCGCGTCGAAGCCGGTGATGCAGGCAGCAATCACCGCAACATGGCCGGCGCCGATCGCCAGCAGGCGTTTATAGGCCTCGTTCAAAATCTGGCTGTTGGCGGCGTGGATGCTGTCGAGACGAGAGATCTGCGCTTCTACGTCCTCGCGCGAAAGCTGCGGAGGATAGTTACTCACGGATACGACTGGGCTGCCTCTCATACGATGGACTCCAACGCCACGCGGTCCAGATCGGTGTAAATTCGATAATATTATCTTTCCAAGACATCTCCAATTTTAGTCATTTTGGAGATTTCCACCATCTTTGCAGACAGGAAGGCCAGCCGGGCCGCCGAGACCACTGTGATTTGCGGGGCGTCGCCCCGCAATCATAAACGCCATCGATTTTCGTGGGTTAGCACGATGCGGCCTGAAACCCGGGGACACTTTCCTCGTCCCGCGCTAAAGGCTGAGCGCCGCCATGTGGAAGCGAAGCTGCCCCTCAGAATATCGAGAGTCGCTGCCGACGGGACAGGCAGCGCGCGAGAGGCAGCCGGCCGACAGGCAGCCGGCCCTGCCCGCCTCGCTGCGCAGATGGCCGCGACAGAGGCCGACCTCGAAGCGCTCTTCGGCGAGCGCATTTGCCGGACAGGCCGACATGCAGGGCTTTGCGGTACAGCGATCGCAAGGATGCTCCGCTGCGCGCTCGCCGGTTTCAGGAAGCGGCCTGTCGAAGCCAAGGGCGCCGCGATAGCCGTGCCACAGGCCAAAGCGCGGGTGGATGAGGATGCCGAGCGGCGAAGGCTTGAGGCCTTCTGCCTGCATCGCCCATTGCTGGAACGGCTGCCAGGGCGGATCGGACGGAAAAAAGCACGTTGCGCCAACGCTCTCGGCAACCGGCTGGATCACCGTCTTCGACCAGGTGTCGAGCGGATCGGCACCGCCGCGATCAGGCATGCCATCCCGCCAGGCGCCGAAGGGCGGCCAGAGCGAGCCGCCGATATTGCCTGTCAGCACCACGCTTGCCGCCGGCCGCCCATCGGCCAGCAGCGGTGCTGCCTCTGCGGAAGGGAAGTTCACCGTTCCGCGCAAAAAAAGTCCGTGCGGCGCCAGGGCCGCACGGATCATCTCGACAATCTTGTCCGCTGTCGCGGCAGGCGCCGTCATTTCGGTTTCGGCCCCTGGTGTTCGTAATGCGGGCGCCAGACCTCCTTCTGGATCATGTCGGCCACCTGCGCCGCGCCGCCTTGCTCCCTGGCTCGCTCGGGACCCTTTCAGGTGAAAGCGTCCGGCATCGAGTCCTTGCGCATGGCGATATAGGCCTTGAGCTTTTCGTCGATTTCAGGATCGAGGTAAGGCGCTTCGTAGTGCTCCAGCCAGCTGCGGCAGAGTGCATTGGCGCGCTGCTCGATCCGCTTTTCGCCTTCCACTTCCCACTGTTCGAAGGAATTGTTGTCGGCGAGCGGCGAACGGTAGAAGGCGGTCTGGAAGTTGGCCTGGGTGTGGGCGCAGCCGAGATAGTGGCTGCCCGGACCCACTTCGCGGATCGCGTCGAGCGCCTGGGCGTTTTCCGAAAGATCCACGCCTTCGGCCATCTTCTGCATCATGCCGAGCTGGTCCTGGTCGATCATGAACTTCTCGTAGGACGAGATCAGACCGCCTTCGAGCCAGCCGGCGGCATGCAGCACGAAATTGGTGCCGGCAAGCAGCGTCATGTTCAGCGTATTGGCCGATTCGTGCGCTGCCTGCGCGTCCGGAACCTTGGAGCCGCAGAGCGAGCCACCGGTACGGAACGGCAACTTGAGGCGACGCGCCAGCTGGGCAGCGCCGTAGGAAACGAGCGACGGCTCCGGCGTACCGAAGGTCGGCGCACCCGACTGCATCGAGATCGAGGCGGCAAAGGTCCCGAACAGAACCGGCGCGCCCTTGCGGATGAGCTGGGTGAAGGAGGCACCGGCGAGAACTTCGGCCAGAATCTGCGTCAAGGTGCCGGCAACCGTCACCGGGCTCATGGCGCCCGAGAGGATGAAGGGCGAAAGCACGCAGGCCTGGTTGTGCCGGGCATAGACCTTCAGCGCCCCCACCATGGTCTCGTCGAAGACCATCGGCGAGTTGGCGTTGATGAGGTTGAGTGTCACGCAATTGTTTTCGACGAAGTCGTCACCGAAGACGATCTTCGCCATGGCGATCGTGTCTTCCGCGCGTTCCGGCGCCGTGACCGAGCCCATGAAGGGTTTGTCGGAGTATTTGATATGGCTGTAGACCATATCGAGGTGGCGCTTGTTCACCGGGATATCGACCGGCTCGCAGACCGTGCCGCCGGACGAATGCATCGACGGCGCCATATAGGCGAGCTTCACGAAATTGCGGAAATCCTCGATCGTCGCATAGCGGCGGTTGCCTTCCAGATCCCGCACGAAGGGCGGGCCGTAGACCGGCGCGAAGATCGTCGCCTTGCCACCGACCTGAGCGCTGCGCTCGGGGTTGCGAGCGTGCCAGGTGAATTCCGAGGGCGCCGTCTTCAGGAGTTCGCGGCAGAGGCCCTTGGGGAAATGCACGCGCTGGCCACGCACGTCGGCGCCGGCTTGCTTCCAAAGTTCGAGTGCCTCGGCGTCGTCGCGAAACTCGATGCCGATTTCCTCGAGAATCGTGTCGGCATTGCGCTCGATGAGCTGCAGGCCTTCCTCGTCGAGGACCTCGTATTCGCGAATCTTGCGCTGGATATAGGGCAGAGACGGTCCCGGACCGCCACCGGTGCGCGATGCACGCCGTGCCGCCGCTCCCCGTCCCTCGCCACGCGCGCGGCGACCGCCGCCTTCACCCGCGCCCTGATCTGTCACGTCGCTCATTCGCTTTTCCTCTCCCGCGCATCACTTTTTGCGCCTTCAAGCATCAATTGGCCCTAATGCTACCAAGCATCGGGGGCCTTGCGGGTCTCAATGCGCCAAGGAGTGGCGCAACTCGAACACTACCGAGAAGCGACCACAAGGCGCTAAAAACCGCGTGGCGCGAATATATTGTTTTTGTTAAGAATATGCAGGCGTCAAAAGAAGCTGCCCTCCCGTCGCTTTTTGTCATATGCGACGTCGCTTTCGAAAACAGATTTTTAGAAATCGAACGCTATGGATTGATGGACGCGCCCGGAATTTTTGCGCGGCCGTGCCAGGAACCGAGGAACCCCAATATGGCAGACGATGAAATCATTCTCGAGGACCTTTCCGACGAAGAACTCGTGCAGCAGATGCACGACGACCTCTATGACGGCCTGAAGGAGGAAATCGAGGACGGAACCCACATCCTGCTCAAGCGTGGCTGGACGCCCTATGACGTGCTCACCCAGGCGCTGGTCGAGGGCATGCGCATCGTCGGCATCGACTTCCGCGATGGCATTCTTTTCGTGCCGGAAGTGCTGTTGTCGGCCAACGCCATGAAGGCCGGCATGACCATCCTGCGCCCGCTGCTCGCCGAAACCGGCGCGCCGAAGCTCGGCAAGATGGTGATCGGCACCGTCAAGGGCGACATTCACGACATCGGCAAGAACCTCGTCGGCATGATGATGGAAGGTGCGGGCTTCGATGTCGTCGACCTCGGCATCAACAACCCGGTCGAAAACTACCTCGAAGCCATCGAGCGCGAGCAGCCGGACATTCTCGGCATGTCGGCGCTTCTGACCACCACCATGCCCTACATGAAGGTCGTGATCGACACGATGAAGGAAAAGGGCATGCGCGACGACTACGTCGTTCTCGTCGGCGGTGCACCGCTGAACGAGGAATTCGGCAAGGCCGTCGGCGCCGATGCCTATTGCCGCGACGCGGCGATCGCGGTTGAAACCGCCAAGGACTTCATGAAGCGCAAGCACAACCGCCTGGCGGCCGGCTGAGCTTCGAAGACCGTGAAATGAAGAAGCCGGCCGCAGGGATGAAATCCGCGGCCGGCTTTCTTATGTGTGGTCGGACTGCTTTCGGCGGGTCGGTCAAACACTTGGGGGCAGACCGGTCCATCGTTTCATTGAAACGCTGAAGCGATCCGGCTCTCCGATCTGACGCAATCCGAGACAGCGCTAGTTGACGGAGTGTGCCACCTTCTTGCCGGCCGCCTGTGTCGCGTTGACCGTGTTTGCGGTATCTTGCCCAATGCCGCGGATGGTGTTGCCGCAGGCAGTGAGCGTTGACAGGGCGACGAGGACGGCGCCGACGATCGCAAGACTCTTAACTTTCATGGTCAGGGTTCCTTCCCGCTAATTGCCAAGTGGAATCAAGATGGAAAAAGTATCGTCCGCAATAGAACGTGCACAACCGAAAAAAGTTCACGTGATCGGTTGTGGCGCCATCGCGCGCGAAATCCTGGCGATCTGCGAGGCAAACGGGCTCGCGCATATCGACCTCAACTGTCTGCCCGCCATCTGGCACAACACGCCCGAAAAGATCACGCCCGGCATCCGTGACGCGATCGCCAGGGCGCGGGCTGATGGATTCGAGCGCATCTTCGTCGCCTATGCCGATTGCGGCACCGGCGGTCATCTCGACCGGTTGTGCGAGGAGGAAAAGGTCGAGCGCATCCCCGGCCCGCACTGCTATTCCTTCTTTGCCGGCAACGAGGATTTCGCCCGCCGCTGGGACGACGACATCACCGCCTTTTTCCTCACCGACTTCCTCGCCCGCCAGTTCGAAGCCTTCGTCATCGAACCGCTCGGCCTCAACCGCCATCCGGAGCTGCGGGACATGTATTTTGGCCACTACCGCAAGCTGGTCTACCTCTCGCAACAGGAAGATCTGGCGTTGCAGGAAAGAGCGAAGAAGGCGGCGGACTATCTCGGCCTCGAATACGAGTACCGCTTCACCGGCTATGGTGACCTGACGACGTCGCTACTAAGGGCGTGAGGCGGAGGCGCGCGGTGTCGCAGGTTGAGCCATCAGACGCCGACCTTGCTAGCGCGCATTTACTCTGTCGGCCGAATGGGCGTCGCTACCGGCCCGCACGCCCTGATCGGCCTTCCCGCGCATAAAAGAACGCTGCACAACCTGCTGGCTACAACTTCCCCCTTGGCCACAGGATTGCCCCTCATGAGCGCACTGCTTCCCGCCGAACTCGCCTGGTATGTCACCGGCCGCTTCTACGAGGCGAACGACGGCACCTTGGCCGACTACGGCTATTTCCTGCATCTGCCCTTGCTGGATGCCCGCATGTTTGACGGTGAACCGGGCGAAACGACCGCCCATTTCACCTTCGCCGCCAAGCCGTTCAAAGCGCAAGCGGCGGCAAACGGCGCGCTGTCCCTGGGGCTCGACCCGGTCGGCGAGTTTTCGCTCTATCTTCAGCGCAAGCCGGTTGGAACCTTCGATGACCCCGCCTCCTTCGCCGAGGGAGAATGCATCGCCACGTTCCGGCGGACCAGCCTGGTGGTGGGAACCACCGTATCCGACACCACGGGCGGGACGACGACTGCGTTGCTCGGCACCAATGTGTTTTCGGCCCGGCTGATAGCAAGCGCTACGTTTGATTTCGGCGGACGCCGCCACGATGTGGCACACTATCTCGGCCCGGGCATCACGCAGTTCGGTACGTCCGCCGGCACGCAGATCGAGCCGACGCCGGTGGCATACAAGCGGGTCCTGCCGTTTACGGGCTCGGCCATCGCGCTCGGGAGAGCCGGCCAGGACCGTCCTGGAACCTGACGCCGCCAGCGCTCTTTGCCGTTGGCAATGACAATTGCCCGGGGCGCTCATCGGCATGAGCGCTCATCGGCATGAGCAACCATCGATACGACCACATACCACAGGCATTCGCACAACGCCGGGCGCGTGCTGGCGGCGCGCCATGATCATGTCTTCCTCGGCGGCAATCACGAGCGCAACGAGCGGCGGACCTGGATCGTCATCGCGGTCACCGCAACGATGATGGTGATCGAGATCGCGGCCGGTCAGGTCTTCGGGTCGATGGCGCTCGTTGCTGATGGCTGGCACATGTCGACCCATGCCGCCGCGATGCTGATTGCAGCACTCGCTTATCTCTATGCCCGCAGGCACTCGAACAATCGCCGCTTCACCTTCGGCACCGGAAAGCTTGGCGACCTCGCCGGTTTCTCCAGCGCCATCGTGCTGGCCCTCATCGCGCTCTTGATCGGCTGGGAAAGCCTGAAGCGCCTGAGCGCACCTGTCAGCATCGACTTCAGCGAAGCCATTCTCGTGGCCGTCGCGGGCCTCGTGGTCAACCTCGTCTGCGCCTGGCTGTTGAAGGACGATCACAGCCATCACCACCATGATCACCACGGGCATCATCATGGAGGTGGAACCACGGGCCGCCTAGCGACGACGCCAGAAACCGGAGTAGCCGATGACCCATACCATCCGCGAGAAGCAGAAACTCATCAACCGGGTCCGTCGGCTCCGGGGGCAGATGGAGGCGGTCGAGCGGATGCTGGAGGAGGAAAAGGGCTGCGCCGAGGTGATGCAGGTGATCGCCGGCATCCGCGGCGCCGTTAACGGCCTGATGGCGGAAGTTGTCGAAGACCATATCCACATGCATCTGGCCGCAGCCGACCTGTCGCAGAAGGATCGGGACAAAGGGGCGGCAGAACTGGTGGACGTGGTGCGCGCCTATATGAAATAGGCCGGGCGACGCCCAGGCGGCAGCGGCCGTCCACGGCGGCACTCTCGAGCCGCCTGCGCAGACCTGATTCCCGCCGCAGCAGCAAAGGATTGTGGGCAAGCGGACCACCACGGCTTGCCGCCGGGGCACCGGACACTATTGTTCGACCGCAACGCACCAATGCTACAGGACATCCCATGAAACTCGGCTTCATCGGCACCGGCGCTCTCTCTTCCGCGATCGTCACCGGGCTCAAATCGCTTCCGGGCGAAAAGACCTCGGTCGTGCTGTCACCACGCAACGAAGAGATCGCCGCAGGCCTTGCCGCCGAGTTTCCTGATGTGCGCGTTGCGGTCGACAACCAGGCGGTGCTCGACGATTGCGACACGGTCATGCTGGGCGTCCGGCCACAGATCGCCCATGACGTGCTACCGCAGTTGCGCTTCCGGCCGGATCACCATGTCGTCAGCCTGATCGCGACCTTTTCCCGCGACGAAATCGCCGCGATGATCGGCCCGGTGAAACGGGTGACCAAGGCCTTGCCGATGCCGATGATCGCGATCCGAATGGGACCGACGATCATCTTCCCGCCGGACGCTGACATGGCGGCGTTTTTCGGAAGGCTCGGCACCGCGATCGAGGTCGCAAGCGAGAGCGAGTTCGATGCGCTGAGCGTGGCGACCGCCACCTATGCCAGCTACTTCAAATATCTCGAAACGATCCATGGATGGCTGAAAGACAATGGCGTCGACGACGCCAAGGGCCGCGACTATGTGGCCTCGCTGTTTGCAGCACTCGGTCAGGCACCGGAAACGACCCCGGATTCAAGCTTCGCGCATCTGGCGGCGGACTATGCGACACGCGGCGGCATCAATGAACAGGTGTTGCGAGAGCTGACTGAGCACGGAACGTTCGACCAGTTCAGGGAAAGCCTGAACGGCATCCACAGGCGCATCACCGCAGTGTCGTGACGTCGGCTGCGGCGCGGCCTCAGACGCGAAGCTCGATCACATCAGGCGGGTTCCTGGTGTAATCGGAGTAACGGATCCAACGGGGCTCGACCCGAAAGACCACGGCGCCCTTCTCGACGAACTCCCTCTCCGCCGGGACGCTTTTGACATGCGCCTCCTGATATCGCTCGAGATCACCGGCGGGGACCTTCGTCGCGTCGCCCTCATATTGCACGGTGATGTTGTCGTCCCAGCCGATGACGAGCGCGACGCGGCTCTGCGCCAGGAGGTTTGCGAATTTACGGGTGTGTTCGAACGTATCGAACACGATTTCCAGGTCGTCTCTCACCGAGAAATCGATGGCCGCGGCTTCAGGCCTGCCGTCCCGGCCACAGGTCGCGATCACCGCCAACGTGTGCTGCCGCAAAAATTCAAGGATCATGTGTCTGGCTTGAATGTCGCCCATTGCTGCATCCTCCTGGATGGCTGGGTGCGTTGCCGGTGGAAGCGAATTCGGTCCGTGCTGCCAACCTCAGCTTGACAAGGCGGTGGGGCGAGTCAAGGTGATTGCATGGCTATCGGCAACCATGCGGCGAACCGGCGGCAGCGCGGCGCCCTTGCCGTGAGGCCAGGCGGAAGAAGATCACCACGCCTGTCGGAGGAGACAGCAGTGAAAATCCTCGACTATGTGCCCTACGCCCTGGGATGCGCGGCCGGGCTGCTTCTGGCTCTGCTGATCGGTGCGATCTGCAACCTGACGGAAGACGTCGCACTGGTCGAATCCGTGGCTCTCGTCGTTCTCGGCGGCGGTGTGGCCGAATGGTACTGGAACCAGTTAAGCCGGCGGTAACGGGCAAGCCCGCATATCTGTGGCCCTGTTCACCCTGGGGCCGCCATGACCGACATCGCAAGTCCGAATCAAGCCGCCGGTAAAAGCCCCGGCCGGATCGTCGTGGTCACGGCCGGCGGCGAAAACCCGTGGATCATGGTCAATGCGCTCGCGGCGCGCTTTGCCGATGTCACCGTTTTGGAGGAACAGCCGGAATCAAAAGGCCTGTTCCTGCGCCGCCGCGCCCGCAAGCTCGGCTGGCTGACGGCGCTGGGGCAGCTCGCCACCATGATCGCGTCGCGCTTCGGCAAGCGCTTCACACGAAAACGGGCCGCGGAGATTCTGGAGACCTACCAGGTCTCGGGTACACCCGATGCGTCCGTCCCGGTGAGGCCAGTCAACTCGATCAACGATGCCGACGCCATCAGGCAGATCCGGGCGCTCGACCCCGATGTCGTCTTCCTCATCAGCTGCCGCATGCTGACGTCCGGCACCCTTGCGGCCATCCCCTGCCCGGTCCTCAATTTTCATGCCGGCATCAACCCCGCCTATCGCGGCCTGATGGGCGGCTACTGGGCGCTGGTCAATCGCGACGTCGAAAACTTCGGCGCGACCGTGCATCTGGTCGATGCCGGCGTCGATACCGGCGGCGTGCTCTACCAGTCACGCCAGACGCCGGCCAGAAGCGACACGATGCACACCTATCCGCTGCTGCAGACGGCCGCCTCCACAGATATTGCGATCGCGGGCGTCGCGGATGCGCTTGCCGGGACCCTGCGGCCCGTCGATGTCGCAGGCCCGTCACGGCAATGGTACCACCCGCCCATCTGGACCTGGGTCTGGAACGGTCTCAGACGCGGCATCTGGTAGGCGGAGCAAAGGGTTATCGGCCTCCTCACATGCGCGCTAAAAGCCTGAAACTGCGGGCAATCCGCTCCGATCGGCATTGGCACCACGGACCACCCGGCCGACGCTCGTACATCGAAAAAAGCACGCCCGCGACGGCTCGTCGCCACGCGTCGTTTTTGGACATATCCGACGTCGTGTCGAGATGAGCCCGCAAGCCCGCACATGCGCATTGTCGCATTACAGCGCCGCACGTCTTTTCAGACGCGCAAAGGTCGCTGTAGCGCTTTAGAGTGCTGCATGTTTTTGATCTTTGATCGGCACCGATTGAGGGAAACATGCAGGGGGAGGAGAACAACACCCGATGGCAGATCGCATTATCGTCTACTGGCGCGACATTCCGGCCCAGGTCATCATCAAGAAGGGCCGCACGACGGCGAAACGCGAGCTGTCGCTGCGCTTCACCGAGGCGATCGACATGTGCGCCATGCGCACCGGTGCTGCCGAAACCGACGATTATCTCGCTGAATGGCGCAAGGCCGATCCGGTGCCGGTCTCTGACGACCTGGAAGCCGAAGCCGATAGCGCTGCAGCCGAGCTCGAAGCCGCCTACGACCGCGAGCGTCTGGTGACACTGGTCAAGGCCGGAGGCCGCGACAATGGCTGACGCCAAGCCGCCAAGCGAACAGAAGATCATGAAGGGCAACGCGGCACCTGCGGCCAAGGCCGCGACTGGCGCATTTACGCCATCCGGCGTCTCGCCGAGCCGTCGCTCGCGTCACAAATACACCGTCCGGCTCTGGGCGGTGCGCAACTCGCGCTTCCTCGAATGGTTCTACCACCGCTTCGCCGACCTGTTCCTGCTGCTTCATCCGCTGTGGAATGCCATCGGCTATGGCCGGGTGGAGCGGCCGGTGACCTTCGTCGAGCGCCACGTCAAGGGTTTCCTCTTCGACTGTCGCATGTGCGGCCAGTGTGCACTGTCTTCAACCGGCATGTCCTGCCCGATGAACTGTCCGAAGCAGCTTCGCAACGGTCCCTGCGGTGGCGTTCGGGCCAACGGCAATTGCGAGGTCGAACCGGATATGCCCTGCGTCTGGGTGCAGGCCTGGAAGGGCTCGCAGAATATGGAAAAGGGCAACGCCATCATGAACGTGCAGAAACCGGTCAACCAGTCGCTGCGCGAAACCTCGTCCTGGCTGCGTGTAACGGCGGAAGCCGCAGCGCGCCGTGACGCGGCATCCAAGGAAGGCCAGGCATGAGCCCCGACATCAATCCATTCGATCCCGGTGCACCGCTCGAGCCCCTGCCCGGCCATTCCTCCCGCGGCCGCCTTGAGCGCGTGCTGCGCCGTGGCGAGTTCGCCGTCACCGCCGAGCTCAACCCGCCCGACAGCGCCAACCCGCAGGACGTCTACGAGCGCGCCGCAATCTTTGACGGCTGGGTCGACGGTATCAACGCGGTCGACGCCTCGGGCGCCAATTGCCACATGTCCTCGGTTGGCATCTGCGCGCTTCTGACCCGCATGGGCTACGCGCCGATCATGCAGATCGCCTGCCGCGACAAGAACCGCATCGCCATCCAGGGCGACGTGCTCGGCGCTTCGGCCATGGGCGTGCAGAACATCATGTGCCTGACCGGCGACGGCGTGCAGGCGGGCGACCAGCCCGGCGCCAAGCCGGTCTTCGACCTCGACTGCATGTCGCTGCTCGAAACCGTGCGCATCATGCGCGACAATTCGAAGTTCCTCTCCGGTCGCAAGCTGACGACGCCGCCGCAGGTGTTCCTCGGTGCTGCGATCAACCCCTTTGCTCCGCCTTACGACTTCCGCCCCTATCGTCTCGCCAAGAAGATCGAGGCCGGCGCACAGTTCGTGCAGAGCCAGTACTGCTTCGACGTGCCGATGTTCCGCGAATACATGAAGAAGGTGCGCGACCTCGGCCTGCACGAGAAATGCTACATCCTCGTCGGCGTCGGGCCGATGGCATCGGCCAAGACCGCCCGCTGGATCCGCTCCAACGTGCCGGGCATCCATATTCCCGATAGCGTGATCACGCGGCTGGAAGGCGCGCAGGACCAGAAGAAGGAAGGCAAGCAGCTCTGCATCGACATCATCAACGAGGTGAAGGAGATCGAAGGTGTCTCCGGCATCCACGTCATGGCCTATCGCCAGGAAGAATATGTCGCAGAAATCGTACATGAATCGGGCGTCTTGAAGGGCCGCAAGCCCTGGAAGCACGAGACGCTGCCCGCAGATGCGATGGTGGCCGAGCGGCTGGAACATATTCGCGAGGGCAAGGAAGAAAACCAGCAGCAGATGGCCGAAGCCGCGGCCCATCACCCGCTCCATCATTCACATTGAAACAACCGGCGCCGATCAAAAGGCGCCTATCATCGACTTCAAGGGCGTGATTACATAGCCCCCGCCAAGACAAAGGACCCTGCATGACCCGGACCATCGTCGCTTCCGCCACCCGCGAGATCATCATCGGCTTTGACCAGCCGTTCTGCGTCATCGGCGAACGCATCAACCCGACCGGCCGCAAGAAGCTTGCCGCCGAGATGATCGAGGGCAACTTCGACACGGTGATCAAGGACGCGCTGGAGCAGGTTGCCGCCGGTGCAACGATGCTCGACGTCAATGCTGGTGTGACCGCCGTCAACCCGAACGAGACCGAGCCGCCGCTGCTCGTCAAGACGCTCGAAATCGTCCAGGGCCTCGTCGACGTGCCGCTGTCGATCGACAGTTCGGTGACGGCCGCAATCGAGGCGGCGCTGCGCGTCGCCAAGGGCCGCCCGCTCGTCAACTCCGTCACCGGCGAAGAAGAAAAGCTCGAGGCGATCCTGCCGCTTTGCAAGAAGTACGACGTGCCTGTTGTTGCCATCTCCAACGACGAGACCGGCATTTCCGAGGATCCGGACGTGCGCTTTGCCGTTGCCAAGAAGATCGTCGAGCGGGCCGCCGACTACGGCATCAAGCCGCACGACATCGTCGTCGACCCGCTGGTCATGCCGATCGGCGCCATGGGCACCGCCGGCCAGCAGGTCTTCGCGCTTCTGCGTCGTCTGCGCGAAGAGCTGAAGGTCAACACCACCTGCGGCCTCTCCAACATCTCCTTCGGCCTGCCGCACCGCCACGGCATCAATGCCGGCTTCATCCCCATGGTCATCGGCGCCGGCATGACCTCGGCGATCATGAACCCCTGCCGCCCGCAGGAAATGGAAGCGGTGCGCGCCGCCAACGTCTTGAACGGCACCGACCCGAACTGCACCCACTGGATCAAGACCTACCGCGACCACAAACCGGCCGAAGGCGGCCACGTCGTGGCTGCTGCTCCGGCGGCAGCCGGCGGTGGACGCCGCGGCGGTCGCGCCGCCCGCACCGGCGGTGCGGCTGCGAGCGAATAGGACCCTGCTCCCACGCTGAAGCTGAACTTTAAAGGGAGAACGACATTGAGAAGCCATCTGCGCTTCTTGCTGTCTTCTCCCTTTAACCGTCGAAAAACAGGCCATCAGGACACAATAGCGACAGACTTCAAGACTTCCGTCCGGCAACGCAAACGTGGAGACCTCAGATGACACGCCGCCTTCGCCTCGATGCCGCTACCCTCTGGTTCGAAGCCCCTTTCGTGATTGCGCTCCGGCTGCAGGAAATGCAGATGGCCGCACTCACCGGCAAGACGCAGGACGTGACCGAGCTTCACCGCATGGTCTCCGAGAAGATCGCCGCGACCGCCGAAAGCGTCATGGCCGTGAACATGGCGCTCTGGAAAGCCGCCTTCGACAACACCATGCGGCTGATGACCGGCGGCACCGCGTCGGGCCACGGAACAGCGATTGCGTCGGCCGCACTCAGGCCCTATGGCAAACGGGTGCGCAGCAACGCCCGGCGCCTCGCGCGTAAGTGATCCTGTCTGCCGCAACCTAACTGTTTGAAACAGATCGGCCCATGTCGGGATTGGACAACTATCGGGCGGCGTTCCGGTGCAGTCTGAAACCGTTTACCCGTGCTTCGCTTGCCCTAGTGAAGCGACCTGATGAAAGACACCAAGCATGCGCATCGAAGGCACCTCCGAGATCGAGACCAACATGACCGAAGCCGCGCAAAAAGAACCTCTGGTGCTGTTCATGCCTTCGGGCAAGCGCGGCCGCTTCCCGGTCGGAACACCGGTTCTTGATGCGGCGCGCAAGCTCGGCGTCTATGTCGAAAGCGTCTGCGGCGGGCGCGCCACCTGCGGGCGCTGTCAGATCGAGGTGCAGGAAGGCAACTTCGCCAAGCACAAGATCGTCTCGTCCAACGAGCACATTTCTGAAAAGGGCGCCAAGGAAGAGCGCTACGAGAAGATCCGCGGCCTGCCCGACCGCCGCCGCCTCTCCTGCTCCGCCCAGATCCTCGGCGATCTCGTCATCGACGTGCCGCAGGACACCGTCATCAATGCGCAAGTGGTGCGCAAGGCTGCGACCGACCGGGTGATCGAACGCAATGCCGCCGTCCAGCTCTGCTATGTCGAGGTCGACGAGCCCGACATGCACAAGCCGCTCGGTGACCTCGATCGCCTGAAGGTGATGCTGGAGAAGGATTGGGGCTGGAAGGACCTGCTGATCGCGCCGCACCTGATCCCGCAGGTGCAGAGCATCCTGCGCAAGGGCAACTGGGCCGTCACCGCCGCCATCCACCGCGACATGGATTCGTCGCGCCCGTTCATCGTCGGCCTCTGGCCGGGGCTGAAGAACGAAGCCTATGGCGTTGCCTGCGACATCGGCTCGACCACCATCGCCATGCACCTGGTCTCGCTGCTTTCCGGCCGCATCGTCGGCTCCTCGGGCGCCTCCAACCCGCAGATCCGCTTCGGCGAAGACCTGATGAGCCGCGTCTCCTACGTGATGATGAACCCGGATGGCCGCGAGGCCATGACCAAGGCGGTGCGCGAGGCAGTCAATGGTCTCATCGGCAAGGTCTGTGCCGAAGGCGAGGTCGACCGCCACGACATTCTGGACATGGTCTTCGTCGGCAATCCGATCATGCACCACCTGTTCCTCGGCATCGACCCGACGGAACTCGGCCAGGCGCCGTTCGCGCTCGCCGTTTCCGGCGCGCTGCAGTACTGGGCGCATGAGCTCGACATCGACGTCAACCGTGGCGCCAGGCTCTACATGCTGCCCTGTATCGCCGGCCATGTCGGCGCCGATGCCGCGGGTGCAACCTTGTCCGAAGGCCCCTACCGCCAGGACAAGATGATGTTGCTCGTCGATGTCGGCACCAATGCCGAGATCGTGCTTGGCAACAAGGACCGCGTCGTCGCCGCCTCCTCGCCCACAGGCCCCGCCTTCGAGGGTGCCGAAATCTCCTCCGGTCAGCGCGCTGCCCCGGGCGCCATCGAGCGCGTGCGCATCGATCCCGTCACCCTCGAGCCGCGCTTCCGGGTGATCGGCGTCGACAAGTGGTCGGACGAGGACGGCTTTGCCGAGGCTGCCGCCTCCGTCGGCGTCACCGGCATCTGCGGCTCGGCAATCATCGAGATCGTCGCCGAAATGTACCTCTCCGGCATCATCTCACAGGACGGCGTCGTCGATGGCGCGATGGCGGAAAAGAGCCCGCGCATCATCCCGAACGGCCGCACCTTCTCCTACCTGCTGCATGACGGCGAACCGCGCATCACCGTGACGCAGAACGATATCCGCGCCATCCAGCTTGCAAAGGCCGCGCTTTACGCCGGCATCAAGCTGCTCATGGAAAAGCTCGATATCGAGCATGTCGACACCATCCGCTTTGCCGGCGCCTTCGGCTCGTTCATCGATCCGAAATACGCCATGGTCCTGGGCCTGATACCGGACTGCGACCTCGACGAGGTCAAGGCCGTCGGCAATGCCGCCGGTACCGGCGCGCTGATGGCGCTGCTTAACCGCGGCCACCGCCGCGAGATCGAGCAAACCGTAAGCAAAATCGAGAAGATAGAGACGGCGCTTGAATCAAAGTTTCAGGAGCACTTCGTCAACGCCATGGCAATGCCGAACAAGGTCGACGCCTTCCCGAAGCTCGCGACGGTGGTGACCTTGCCGGAGCGCAAGGTGGGCAGCGATGATGGCGAGGGTGGTGGACGCCGGCGGCGGCGCAGCCGGGAGTAGGACCAAACAAACGCGGCCCTGCGCTCGAAGGCGCGCCTTCTGCCCGTCATCCCAAGGCGCCCACCAGCGACCGGCGCAATGGCCCGCCTCGACGGTCATGAATGACGAGTGAGACGGTCTCGAACAGGACTTCAATGGTTATGTCGTTGAAGGAAATGAGCCAGAATCTGGGATTGAGCCCCGTCCATTTGGCAGCCTCGTCGCCGCCCGCGACTTCATTGAACTCCCACGGCTGGATCGGATATCTGCATCCCGGCAGACCATCGACATTCATCGGCGTAACTTGAAGGTTGATAACGTCATCAAACCTGAGGACGACGTTGCCACCGCCGCTGCGGGGCTTCATAGCAAATGAGAGCGCTATTTCCGTCATAGAACACGAGGGGATTTGCAACTGTTCCCAATTCCGGAAAAGCCTCGGGCGGTATTGATACTTGCATGATTTGATGGCGCGCTCAACTTCGGGTAACGACGAGATCGTTCCGGTCAGCCGCCCCTTTGTCAATGCCTTCGGCCGCCCCGGTTACGGCAGCCTGAGGCGGCCTTGCCGCATCCTGCTCTTCGGCGATGTGGACGCATGGAGATTTCAGCTTGCCTTAATCCCGATGGCGGGCGAACGTCACCCGACCTGTATTTTCGCGAACTGGCATCCAACACCGATGAACAACAAGATTCTCGACACCCTGACCGGCATGTATTTCACCGTCGACGACCCGGATGGCACCTACGGCACCGGCCAGGTCATTCGCCTCGCCGCCGAAGGCATCTATTTCATCCGCTACGACGGCAACGAGGTGGAACTGCCGATGGAGTTGGTCTCGATCGGCGAGATGCTGCAGACCACCGAAGAGGACTACAAACTCTGGAGGTTCTTCGATACGACCGAGGAACGAGACAAGTGGATCGAGTGGCTGGATGCACCGTCGAAGCCAAGGGTGATCTCGCTGGTGCGACCGACGCCAAACAAGTAACGAGCGCTCAGACGCCGGGCCAATTGCTCCGAGCGCGTGCGATCGGACTTTTGCAGCCCGGTCGCCTCATGAAGACGGCCACCGGGGTTCAAGCCGATGGCCGTCGTAGATCAGGAGCGCCGCTCAATAATAGGGCGACACGCATTCCTGGCGCGGCCCGTAGTAGGGCTGGAAGGTATTGTCGTAGGCGTTGTACGAGCGGTAACGGTCGTAGCACCATTCGACATGCGCAGACGGCGCGTTGGAATAGACCCTGCGGGGTGGCTGCGCGATTGCGCCGCCGATGACCACGCCGGCCCCGAATGCGGCCAGCGGATACCACCAGCCATCGCTGTGCCGACGGTAGCCGTCACGACGGTAACGGTAGCCCTCGTAGCCATTGTAATAGCCGTAACGTGGGCCCGCATTGTAACGGTTGCCGCCGTAACGGTAGCCGTTATACCCGCGCTTGTGCGGCGGGCCGCCGTAGTGACCGGGCTTGTGGTGGACCAGCTCGACCGGTTGCGAAGCTGACTGCCCCACTGAAACGGGGGACATGGGCACGGCCTGCGCAGAGACCGCCGACAGTGCCGTAGCCGCGGCTACGAGGACTGCACCTATTCTCTTCATGACATCATCCATCAGTTTTTCGTCGGGCCATTTTCGGGAATCCGCCATGAACCTGAGATGAACGTGCGCGGCCAGCCCCGGCAGTGGGCCTTAAAGCGCAGGTAACCATGGCAAGATTTCACGTCCTCGATCACCGCCGAAATACGGCAGCTGCCGTATGTCGCTGGAGCGGTGCCGGTTCTATGTCGAGGCTCTCGCGCCTGTTGCGCGTGGCTTGAACCGAGGAGACACCCCATGAGGATCATCATTGCCGCAACGGCATCGCTCGCACTTGCGAGCGCTGCCTTCGCTGCCATTTCGCCTGTGCCCGCCGAAAAGCAGCCCGTCGCCAAGACCGTCGGAACATTGGAACTTGCCGACGGGGGCAAGAAGCACACGAACCCCACGAGTGGCAAGACCAATCAAAATCGCCAAACCGGCAAGCGGTCTTACTACGACTGACATCATGAAGGGCGGCTGCGGCCGCCCTTTATGCTTGACGGCCGTCACCAGCACGACGGGCCCGAATTCACGACAGACGAACTGCCGTCGACCGACAGCCTCTCATCCCGCCTTCGCGACAAACGCGGCCAGCAGCCCCGCCCAACCGCCTTCGGAATCGAGCGACGCACGGGCCTCTTCCGCCTTCGCCCCGTAGTTCGAGAGGTTTCGGTGCTCCAGCCGCACGGTGGTGCCGCCGTCCGTCGCAGGTTCGAACGTGACTTCCACCTCGGTCCGGAAGCCCGGATCGAAGGTCCATTCGGCATTGAGCTGCCAGGCAAAGAGGATGCGGTTCGGCGGCTCGCAGGCGAGCACCCTGCCCCACTCCTTCTCCTCGCCCGACATGCCGATCTCATACCAGCGCCCGCCGGCCCGAGGCTCGACGACAACGGTCTTCTGGCCGCTTGTGGTCAGGCTGTGGGTCTTCAGCCACCAGTCGCCCATATGGGCCGTGAAGATCTCGAAGGCGCGCTCCGCCGGAGCGCTGACGAGCACCGATTTCCGCACCGGGACCGGCTCGATCACTTGCATGTGCTGCCTCCCATTGATCGTCACAGGTCGCAAGGCCGCAGGTCGCGCTGTTATGGCCGGCTGCCATCCTCTGGACGAAACAGTTGATGGTCATCGATCATCGAGCAAGCGGCAAGCTTTCGCCAGCAGAACCGGTCGAGCCCTTTCCGCAAGCGTCAGGTCGATTGGGTCTTTGGAGCAATTACGCCTCTGGACGACAGGCCCGTTGGCTCCCAGCCCGCTTGCTGCACCGACGGCGGCGCATGCCAGTGAAGTGGGCCGATCGGCATCAGGCCGGAAGCACCACGTAGACAACAAAAAAGGCCGGGGCGAAACCGCACCGACCTTCCTCATCATCGCTCTTACACCAGTGCCAGTACATCCGTGGTCAAAAGTCTGAAGCGACGCGGCGATTGCGAGCGGCGAGAATTTTCAGCGCTCATAAGCAATACCGATGGCCGGGTGTATACGGGCCGATTGTGTTCGAAACAAGTTCGGAAATGACAAAAGCGCCGCGCATTCGAGGAACGCGCGGCGCTTGAGTGATGGCGGTGGCGGCTGCAGCTTATTGCGGCGTCAGGTCGAAGCCGAACCACTTTTCCGACAGGCGCTTGATCGTGCCATCGGCCTTGGCGGCGGCAATGGCGTCGTCGAACAGTGCCTTCAGTTCCGGGTCGGTCTTGCGCAGGCCGACGGAGCTGCCGGCGCCGAGGAAGCCGCCCTGGAAGCGCGGGCCGGTGATGACCATGTCGCTGTTGGCCGGCTTTGCGACCGTGGTCTTCAGGTAGCCCATCGAGGCCATAACGAAATCGACGCGGCCGGCGACGAGATCGAGGTCGTGCTGCTCGGTCGTCTTGTATTCGCGCACCTCGACGACGTCCTTCAGGTATTCGTCGATGAAGCGTGCCGCGATCGAGGCGGTCTGGACACCGATGGTCTTTCCTTCGATCAAGGGCTTCAATTCATCGACCGCCTTGCGCGCGCCCGCCTCGTTGGAAGCGAGCGAGAACAGTTCGCCCTTCATCGGCAGCGTTTCCAGATCGCCGCCCTTCAGCGTGGCGAAGGCCTGGCCGGTGCTGCCATAGGAAACCGAGAAGTCGATGACTTCCTTGCGCTTTTCGGTTGCCGACATGCCGGCCATGATGGCGTCGAACTTGCCGGCGTTGAGCGCCGGGATCAGGCCGTCGAAGGACTGGGCGATGACGGTGCACTCGACCTTCATGTGGTCGCAGAGAATCTTGCTGAGCTCGATCTCATAGCCGTCGAGTGTGCCGTCCGCCTTGGTCAGGTTATAGGGCGGAAAGGCGCCTTCGGTGGCAATCGTGACCTTCGTCCACTTCTTGTCCTCGGCCTGAGCCGGCATGGACATCAGCCCCGCGGCAACGGCAAGCGCCGAAGCCATGATTGCGGTCGTCTTCTTCATTACAGCATTCCCCTTTTTGTGGATGTTGATTGGTGGTTTCGTAGCGATTGCCCAGCCGCAGCCGGCGCAATCAACTCTTGATGAACTGGCGGAAGCGTTCGGACTTCGAACGGGTGAAGACCTCGTGCGGCGGCCCCTCCTCCTCGATCGTGCCCTTGTGCACGAACACGACGCGGCTCGAGACATCGCGGGCAAAGCCCATCTCGTGGGTCACGACCAGCATGGTGCGCCCCTCCTCGGCAAGGCCACGCATGACGCGCAGCACCTCGCCGACGAGCTCCGGATCGAGTGCCGAGGTCGGCTCGTCAAACAGCATCGCCTTTGGCCGCATGGCAAGCGCCCGGGCGATCGCGGCGCGCTGCTGCTGGCCGCCGGAGAGATGCGAGGGATAGTGGTTGCGCTTGTCGGCGATGCCGACCTTGGCAAGCAGCGCCTCGGCCTCCTCGATCGCCTCTGTGCGCGGACGCTTCAGCACATGCACCGGCGCCTCGATGACGTTTTCGAGCACGGTCTTGTGGGACCAGAGATTGAAGCTCTGGAACACCATGCCGAGTTCGGAGCGAATGCGGTCCACCTGCCTTTGGTCGGCCGGGCGGCTGCGCCCATCGCTTGAGCTCTTCAGCCGGATCGCCTCGCCGGCGACCTCGATCGTGCCCGAATTCGGCACTTCCAGCATGTTGATGCAGCGAAGCAGCGTCGACTTGCCGGAGCCCGAGGATCCGAGAATGGAAATCACCTCGCCCTCGCGCGCATCGAGCGACACGCCTTTGAGCACCTCGACTGGGCCGAAGCTCTTGTGAAGATCGTGCACGCGGATGGCAACCGGTGCGGTGAAGGCAGCGGACATGTTCAATGGGCTTCTCCCTTGAGTTGGGCAGAGATCGCCAGCGGCGCGCGCAGTTGCGGGTTCAGCCTGTGTTCGGCGAAAGCGACAAGCCGGGTCAGTGCGAAATTGATGGCGAGATAGATGAACCCCGCGACGACGAAGACCTCGATCACCCGGTAGCTCTCCGAAATCAGCTTGGCAGCAACGCCGGTGATCTCCATCAGCGTGATGATCGAGGCGAGCGAGGTCGCCTTGACCATGGAGATCATCTCGTTGCCATAACCGGGCAGCGCCTGGCGAAGGGCCTGCGGCATGACGATGCGACGGAAGATCATGAAGCGTCCCATGCCGCAGGCCCTTGCTGCCTCGACCTGGCCGTGCGGCACCGAGATGAGCCCGCCGCGGATGATCTCGCTGGCATAGGCGGCCGTGTTCAGCATCAGCGCCAGCACCGCGCACCAGTAGGGCTCCCTGAGGAGCGGCCAGAAAATGCTGTGGCGCACGGCCGGAAACTGGCTGAGACCGTAATAGATCAGGAAGATCTGCACGAGCAGCGGCGTTCCGCGGAACAGGAACACGTAAGTGCGGGCAAAGAGATCGAGCGCGAGAATGCCCGACAGACGCGCAAGCGCCAGCCCGAGAGCCAGGACCGAACCCAGCGCAATCGACGTCGCGGCGAGCTCCAGCGTCAGCGGCAGCGCCGCAAGCAGGCTCCAGAAGGTTTCAAGCGCGAATTTGATATCCATCAGCCCCTCCTGACGCCGCGCGAGAACCGGCGCTCCGTGGCCTGAAGAACGAGGCCCGAGACCGTGGAAATGGCGAGATAGATCATTGCCGCGATGAAGAAGAAGTCGAACGGACGGCTGGTCGATCCGGCGCCGATCTGCGCCTGGCGCAAGAGTTCGACGACGCCCGTAACCGAGACCAGCGCCGATTCCTTCAGCACCACCTGCCAGACATTGCCGAGCCCCGGTAGCGCATAGCGCAGTGTCAGCGGCGCGGTGATGCGGCGGAACTTGAGGAGCCGCCCCATGCCGCAGGCGGTCGCCGCCTCGAGTTCGCCCGGATGCACGGCGCGAAAGGCGCCGCGATAGACCTCGGTCTGCTGGGCGCCCGAGGTGATGCCGACCGCAAGCGCACCGGCAATGAAGCCCGGGAAGCTGACGAACCCCTCCGCGCCAAACAATTGGCCGATCGCGGTCACCACGGCGCTGCCGCCGAAATAGAAGAGGTAGATGACCAATAGGTCAGGGATGCCGCGAAGGACGGTGGTATAGGTCTCGGCGCACCTGCGCACGATCGGGCCGCCGGAGATCTTCGCCCAGGCACCGAAGGTGCCGATGACGCCGCCGATCACAAAACCTGCGATCGCGATCAGGATCGTCATCCACGCGCCGGCCGCAAGCGCCGGCCCCCAGCCGTCCGCCCCGAAGCTGATGATGTCAAGGAAACCGGGCTCAGTCATCGCAGCGCCTCCCTTCGCTCGTCGATCGATGACTTAACCATGGCTCACCCCGGGGATCGGCGGGTCGACATCGTCAGGGATGGGATTGACGAAGGGCGTGCCCTCCAGCCTTGCCGCATGGTCGGCCTTGGCGGCGGCAATCAGCGCCGGATCGAGGATCAGTTCGACCGCGGTGCTCGCCATCACCTTGGCCGCATGCTCCATGCCCTTGTGGGCGGCCGGCAGCTTGCCCTGCGCGACCAGCTGCCAGGAATGACCGGGCGTGCCGATCGCGTAGGTGGCGCCACGCATCTGCACCGTCGGCACCACCCAGCTGACCGTCCCGACATCGGTGGAGCCGACCAGCGTTCCGGCGCCGTTCTCGGGCGGGAAAATCGTGTCGCAGAGCGCGACGCCCCGGCGCAGTTTCAGGCCAAACCGCTCGAAAGCAGACGCGATGTCCTCGCCGGTAAAGGTCTCCTGGAACTTTGCCGCCATGTTGCGGTCGTCCGCATCGAACGCGGGCGGCCCCAAGTGCTCGAGCTGGCGATGCATCAGCGCCTCGAGCGGCGTGTTGCCGACAAGGTTGGCGTCGCCGCTGACGATCTCGTCCGTGACCGTTGTTCCTGTCATCAGCGCTGCGCCCTTCGCCACGCTGCGGACCCGTTCGACGAGGTCCAGCAGTTCCGGCAGGCTGCGGGCGCGAACAAGATAGCGCGCCTTCGCCCGTGCCTGGACCACGTTCGGCGCATTGCCGCCCGTGTCCGTCACTGCATAGTGGATGCGGGCCGAAGACGGCATGTGCTCACGCAGATAGTTGACCCCGACATTCATCAGTTCAAGCGCATCGAGCGCGCTGCGGCCGAGATGGGGTGCGGCCGACGCATGCGACGCCCGGCCGCTGAAGCGGAAGTCGAGCTCGTTGCAGGCGAGCGAAATCGGGTTGTTGACGCCGGCAAAGGGTGCCGGATGCCAGGAGATCGCGATATCGACATCGTCGAACACGCCGGCGCGCACCATGAAGCCCTTGGACGAGCCGCCCTCTTCCGCCGGGCAGCCGTAATAGCGGACCCGCCCCTTGATGCCGTTCAAGGCGAGATAGTCCTTGACGGCGGTCGCCGCCATCATCGAGCCGGCACCGAGCAGATTGTGCCCGCAGCCATGGCCGTTGCCGCCTTCGGTGAGCGGCCGCTCCTCGGCAACACCCGCCGCCTGGCTCAGCCCCGGCAGCGCGTCGAACTCGCCGAGGATGGCGATCACCGGCCCGCCCTCGCCCGCCTCGCCCATCACTGCCGTCGGCATGCCGGCGATGCCGCGCGACACGCGAAAGCCCTCGGCCTCCAGCAGACGCGCATGCTCGGCCGACGAGGAAAACTCCTCATAGTTGGTTTCGGGCGTATCCCAGACCCGATCGCTGAGCACGAAAAACCGCTCGCGCTTGGCTTCGAGGAGATCCCAGACGGCATCGGCATTTTTCATCGTTTACTAACTTCCGCAACAATAGTAACCAGAATTGGCGCCAATTTATGATGTCATTTTTGGATACACAAGAGGGTCATGAAACATTTCGGCCGATGTGCACAACAGCGAAACGCGGACAAGGAAAGCCACTCTCACGCATTGAATTGTCCGGGACAGCATCATAGTTTCTCCAAAAATGGAGCCAATTTCGCTGCGGCAGGCGACGTGCGAGACGCGCTGGCGACGTGCGAGACGCGCCGGCGACGTGCAAGACGCGCCGGCGACGTGAGCCACGCGGCAGACATAGTGCGACAAGAGAGTGTATGGCAGGAATGAGCGACGATCTGACGGAAATGCTGGCGCCCGAGGAAAAGCCCGAGGAGCGGAAGGATGTCACCGATCTCCTGCTGCACGACATCCTGACCGGGACCTTGCCGGCCGGCACCTGGCTGAAGCAGATCGACCTGGAGCGCCGCTACGATTGCACCCGGCCCGAAGTGCGGCGCGCGCTCGACCGGCTGTCGCAGAAACGCCTGGTGCAGCACAATCCCAACCGCGGCTACCAGGTCTATGAGCTCGACGACCAGCGCACGCGCGAGATCAGCGACATCCGCGTGATCCTTGAGACCGGCATCGCCGACCGGATGATCGCCAACGTGACACCGGAATCCGTCAGGGAGTTGCGCAACCTCGCCAAGGCCTTCGACGAGATGTCGTTTCGCGGCTCGATCATGGAGCACTACGACGCCAACCTCGCCTTCCACCGCGCCCTGCTGATGCTGGCCGGCAACACCGAGCTCGTGAACATCATCGCCGAAATCCGCCAGCGGACGGCCTCGGCCCCGGTCTCGCAATGGCGCACCCGCGCCCGCATCGAGCAGTCGGCCCGCGAACATCATCTGATGGTCGATGCGCTGGAGGCTCGCGACCTCGAAGAACTGAAGCGCCTGATCGAGGTCCACATCCGCCAGGCGCCGATCAAGGCGTGAGGCCCGGGCCTCTCGGCGCTTTGCCGGTCAGGTGGCTACGCAGGGCCGAGGACAGCGCAAGGACCGTAACTTTGCGCCACTTGCAGTCATGCCGTACTGCCGTTGTTTGATGGTCTGTTGCGAGCGACGTAATTATGGATTTGCCGGCTGCGCTGATTGCCGAGGATCGCTGAGTTTTTGAGATGATGCAGACGTTGGCCGGCAGGACAATAGAGGAATTTCGCAGACGCGCGTTCTACATGGATGGAGAACTGCTGGCTGAACATGTCCTGCTGTTTTTCAAGATCGAGGGCTCTTGGTACTCCATTTCGTTTTCCGATGGCGACATGACGTTTCGGCGAGAACAGGAAGAGCCGCAACTGAGTGAACGCGATGGCTTTGACAAGGATTTTTCCTACCCGGTTTTCGCCGTAGATCTGCTCAGCAAATATGCGGGCAGAGAAATACGTTCTACCTCTCTCTATGTCGCTAAGATCCCCACCAGGGATTTACTCGGAATCTATGTATCCTACGGCGACAACGGGTTCAGCTTTCTCGATGAAGCGAATGGCGACTATTGCTATCTTCAGGATGGTGCGCTCGATACGACTGATGACCGCTTTGAACTCCTGAACCGGGATCTCTACCTGGAGATCTGAGGCGATATCAGTGTCCGCTTCGCTGGCGTTCGACGGGCGCCTCGCCAACGCGACATTGTCAGTCAAGATAAAGGGAATGGTCGGCGGCAGCGTCGGGATGGCGACCAGCAGGAAGATGGCGAAAGCCGCCTTCAAGTCGCGGCCCGTGACGGCCTTGTGCCTTGGATCGTGGCCGAGCGCCCTCACCCTTAAGAGCAGCGCCTCGGCTTCCTTGGGCAGGGATATCCGGCACACGTCGTCCGCTAGGTTATCGAATAACCTCTCGCGGGCAGCGACGGCGATCATGTCGGCCGTCATGCTGCCCCCGGTTGGACGTCACCGGACGCTTCACTCGGCCGCGAACTTCACCGTCACGCCGCGCTGGCGAAAATATGCCTGCATCAGCTTCCGGCCAGAACGGTTGTTCTGCACGAGCCTCGCCGGGTCGAATACAGCTTCCTTCAAACCCGCCCGCGTCAACGCTGCCTTGAGGGTCGCAATATGCACGTCGATGTCGGCATTGTCCGCCTGCAGCGATTCATAAATGCGGTTGGTTGCCTCTGCTACGGTCGGTTCGCTCACGATGACACTCCTGTTGCTGTGTGGCTGGCGCTCGCCACATTCATCGGCCTGACCCTATTGTGAAGAAAAATGCCGACGTCAATGGGTGGCGATGGATTGCAGCACCGCGTCCGCTTTCGAAACTGCGGCACGGAAGCAGACCAGCAACCAGGTCCTTTCGATCGAGACGGCACGGCCGCTTCTCTCCGGAAGCATTGATCTCCTCGGCCCTTCTCAGGCCTGCTCAAGCTCGAGAATGTTCCCCTCGGGGTCGCGTGCATAAGCAATGAGATACGGCTGATCCTTCGTCCCGAAGTCCGTGATGTCGCCAATCTGGCGCCCACCTGCCTGAACGATCTCTGACAGCACAGCGCGAATATCGTCCATCTGGAATGACAGGTGCCCAAAGCCAGGCTCGTTCACCCTTGGCTGGCCCCGATCATGCACGACCTTGTGCTCATGAATTTCCAGGAAGGGTCGGTCGAGTGCGGGAAATTTGAGCCAGATCGAGTAAATCTCGCAGTTCTCAATCCCGTTGCCTCTCCCCACTTTTTCTCCGGACAACATCCTGGGTTCCCGAAGGGGTTCGCATTTCAAGACGTTCACGTAAAACGCGGCGAGCGCTTCCGCCTCGCGGGCGACCAAGTTGATGTGAGCAAGCTTCATGCAGCTATCCTGGTGAGGCAGCAAACTTAGGGATCGGCAAGGAAATCGAAAGAAATTCTGAAAAGCAAGCAAACTCAGGCACTTCGAAATATGTGGGTCAAAAAACCGGCGTCTGGCAACGTTATTCTTTTCCCTCAGATTGTCCCACGCTGACACAGCCCGCAGGGCATGCGAGGCGGCTTCGTAACTGTTACAACATTGCCTAATTTTAGCATTCTGTAATTCTCTTCGTTTCACCGGAGGAGAAGCGACATGCTAAGACTTGGAACGCTATTTCTTGCCACCTTGAGCTTGACGGCAACTTCTGGTTTCAATGCCAATGCGCAGGAAACCACGGGTGAATTGGGTTCGCCCAGCGCAACAACGACGATCGACGGTCGATATCTGCCGAACCCGCCGGCCGCCTTCGGCGGAGAAATCAATCTCGACGCGAAAACCTCAAGACCCTATTGGCCACCACGGATTGTCCCCCGAAAGGGCGCCCCGAACATCCTTCTGATCATGACCGATGACGCTGGATACGGCGTTGCGGGCACTTTCGGAGGCGTTATCCCCACGCCGGCACTCGACCGAGTTGCAAACGCGGGGTTGCGCTTTACGCAGTTCCATTCCACCGCGCTCTGCTCGCCGTCCCGCGCCGCACTTATCACCGGCCGCAATCACCATTCAGCGGGTTTCGGGGTCATCTCCGAGCAGGCAACCGGCTATCCCGGCTATGACTCGATCATCGGCATAGAGAACGCTACGATCGGCGAGATCCTGAAGCAGAACGGCTACGCCACGTCCTGGTTCGGAAAGAACCACAACACGCCCGCTTTTCAGTACAGCGCCGCTGGCCCGTTCGATCAATGGCCGACGGGGATGGGCTTCGACTATTTCTATGGTTTCATGGGTGGCGATAGCAATCAATGGGAGCCGTACCTGTTCCAGAACACGACCCAGATTTTCCCCTGGGTCGGTAAGCCCGGCTACAATCTCATAACGGACGCGGCCGACAACGCCATTGATCATATAAAGCAGCTAAACGCAGCAGCACCTGACAAGCCGTTCTTCGTTTACTACGTGCCCGGTGCCACTCATGCCCCCCACCATCCGACCAAGGAGTGGATCGACAAGTTCAAGGGCAAGTTTGACATGGGGTGGAACGAGCTGCGTGAACAGATTTTCGCCAATCAGAAAAAACTCGGCGTCATTCCCGCCAACACGCAGCTAACGGAATGGCCAGATAGCCTGCCGAAATGGGATTCGCTTGACGCAGAAAGCAAGAAGCTGTTTGCGCACCAGGCCGAAGTATTTGCCGCCTACGTTGCTTACTCGGACCATGAGATCGGGCGGGTTATCCAGGCCGTCGATGATCTGGGAAAGCTCGATAATACCCTTGTCATCTACATTGAAGGTGACAACGGAACCAGCGCCGAAGGAAGCGCGCTTGGAACCCCAAACGAACTGATCACGATCGAAGGCATGCAGATGCCGGTCGCAGAGCAGATGAAATTCTATGATAAATGGGGCTCCAACCAAACCTATCCGCATATGTCGGTTGCCTGGTCATGGGCGTTTGACACCCCGTTCAAGTGGACGAAGCAGGTTGCCTCACACTTCGGCGGTACGCGCCAGGGCATGGCGATGTCCTGGCCAGCACGGATCAAGGAAGCCGGTGGAATTCGCACTCAGTTCCACCACATGATCGATATCGTACCTACGATCCTCGAAGCAACAGGCATAACGGCCCCGGTGATGGTCGATGGTGTTGCCCAAAAGCCGATCGAAGGCGTCAGCATGGTCTACAGCTGGGACAACGCTCAAGCTCCATCTGCCCGCAAGACCCAATACTTCGAAATGTTCGGCAATCGCGGCATCTACAGCGACGGATGGTATGCCTGCACGACACCGCCCGCAGCGCCGTGGTTGATGGGCACGACAGCGATGCCCGACGTCGTCGACGGCTATAAGTGGGAGCTGTACAATCTCACGGAGGACTATTCCCAGAACAACGACCTTGCCGCAAAAATGCCCGAGAAGCTGCACCAGATGCAGGAATTGTTTCTTATGGAAGCGGCGAAGTACGACGTCTTCCCATTGGACAACTCGATCCTGGAACGTCTTGCCACGGCACGGCCGAGCGCCACCGCCGGACGGAAGGAGTTCAGCTACACCGGCGTGATGCCAGGTATTCCGACAAGCAATGCACCCAGCGTCATCAACAAGTCCTACACGATCACCGCAGAGGTCACCGTTCCTGAAAACGGCGGCGAAGGTATGCTCGTCACCACCGGGGGACGCTTCGGTGGATACGGGTTCTATCTCCTCAAGGGCAAACCCGTATTTCTGTACAACTTCGTCAATATGGAGCGCTTCCGTTGGGAGGGGCAGGACACCCTTTCATCCGGCAAGCACACGCTGGTGTTCGATTTCAAATCTGACGGACCCGGCATGGGCAAGGGCGGCACTGGCGTCCTGACGGTGGACGGCAAGGAAGTCGCGAACGCGAAAATACCACACACGATCCCGGCGCTCATGCCTTGGGATGAGACTTTCGATGTGGGCGTCGATACTCGCACAGGTGTAGAAGAAACTGATTATCAGGTCCCGTTCGCCTTTAACGGTGAAATCGCAAAGCTTACCGTCAATCTGCAGCCGTAGACCCTGATTTGCGGGCTTTGGGGATTTGCGTCCCAGAGCCCGCAGTTTCAGACCGCAGACTTTGCCATGCTGTATGAGGACCCGGAGGTCGACCGACGGGGATCTTTAGGCAGGCTTGGACACACACGCGAAGTCGTTCCGGCCCCTCAATCCGACGCCATCGACCGGCGGTGCGGACCCCTGAGTTGGAACGCCGGTTGCGATTGACCCGAGCGCGGCCTGAAGCGAAGGCTAACCGCCAAACAGGATCGTCACCGCCACCAGCACCGCGCCGATCGCGGTCATCGCAAAGGCCATAGGCCAGGGGCTGCGGCCCATATATTGCCCAAGGCGCGCGCCGACGACGAAGAGCATGACGAGCGCGATCCCGTTGGAGACGCGCATCGCCAGGGCGACATTGTCGATCAAGAGGAAGGGAATGCTGGGCGGCAGCGTCGAGGTGACGACGAGCAGGAAGATGGCGAGAGCCGCTTTCAGGTCATGCCCGGTGACCGCCCTGTGCCTGGGATCGGAGGCAAGCGCCCTCACCCTGAGAAGCAGCGCCTCGGTCTCCTTTGGCGAAGACACGCGGCCCACGTCGTCCGGCAGGCTTTCCAGGAACATTTCGCGGGCGCGATCGATCGGCTCGCGCCGAAGAGCGTCAAGAAAGCCGCGGCGGCGCACCCTCTCGACCGCCGTCGTCAGCACATACATGACGCCATCGACGATGCCCCAGGCGATGTTGCAGCCGAGAGCGGCAACGAGCACAGCATTGACCCCACCTTCGCTGCCCGTGACGGTGCTCATCGTTCCCGTGAAGGAAAGCGCCATCAGCAGCCCGAAGATGATCTCCGAGAGACGGTCGATCGGATCGAGAACGGAACGCGGACGGTCGCTCAAGGTTGTTCGCCCCGCGAGAAGAACCGAAGGGTGGCAGGCAGGGGGCGGACGGCGGCGAACCGCATGCGGCCTCCCTATTGCATCTGCAGGTCCGCGAAAGCGTCACGCACGTGGTCGGCGACCGCCAGCACCGGCGCCGGCGCGTCCGTGATCACCTGCAGGCCGATATTGTAGTGGCCGAGATCCGGCAAGCCGTCGCGTTCGCCGAGTTGCACCATCTCACCCTGCACGAGGTAACGCGGCAGCGGCGCGATCGCGAGGCCGGCGAGAACGGCGGCGCGCTGGCCGGTCGTATAGGCGCTCAGGAAAGCGATGCGGAACTTGCGGCCGGCGCGCGACAGCTTCTCCACCGCATCGGCACGCCAGACGCAGCCATCCTCCCACATCGATACCGGCAGCGGGTCCTTCAGATGCGCGTTGCCACACTTGGCGCCGGCCCAGACCAGCTTCTCCTGCATCAGGATTTCGCCGTTTCTCGGGGTTCCCGCGGTGAGGCTGTTGAAGATGGCAATGTCGAGCCGGTGCTCGTCGACCTTCTTGCGCATGGCGTTGCTCATGCCGATCGAAACGTCGATCGTCACGTTCGGATAGGACTCGGCAAAACGCTTCAGCACTTCGGGCAGGATGCGTTCGCCCACGTCCTCGGGCGCACCGACGCGAACGACACCATTCATATCCGGCAGCAGGAAGCGCGAGACCGTTTCGTTGTTGAGCGACAGCAGCCGGCGGGCATAGCCAAGCAGCAACTCCCCCTTCGGCGTCAGCGTTACCGAACGCGCATCGCGCAGGAAGAGCGTGCAGCCGAGCATCTCCTCGAGCTTCTTGATCTGCATCGAGACGGCAGAGGGTGTGCGGTAGACGGTTTCGGCCGCGGTGGTGAAATTTCCGGTCTCTGCAATGGCCACAAAGGTCTTCAGCACGTCCATTTCAAGAAGCGGAAGCGCGTGGCGCATCATCATGTTCATGGCGACAACCTCATTCAAAAAAACTGAAAGAATGCTTCACTTCATTTCGTTTGATTGAACATCAGCGATGACCGATAGTCAAGCTCAAGGACGAGAAAGGAAGGAGAAGCCCATGTCCACCGCCGCGCTTTTTATCGCCGCTTCGAAGAGTTCCCTCTGTAACAGCCCCGTGTCGCCGGTAGTGGTACAAATTGAGCATCGAAGGAGCAACGACATGGTCCTCAACGCCCTTACCCAAATGATCGCCGTGCTTGACGGTGTTGCCAGGCAGCGACGCGAAAAACAGATCGCGCGAAACCGGGTGGAAGCCCGCCGCGAACTCGCCAGACTGCCGAAGAGAGTCCGTGACGATGTGATGTTTGCGGACCCGCTAATCAATCACCATGTTTGATGGAAAGCATCAAACATATTCGTTGGAATGATAGATCAGGTTGCGGCATAAGTACCATCGTGGTCGCGACCTGCTGAGACACTCAGAAGGAGCCATGAAATGTCCAACACTCAGTTTTCATCGGCCTCGGAACGGGCATCCTCCCACTCGTCCCTCCCGGGTCTCTTCAATCTGCAGGTTCGTGCCTGGGCAGCGTGGAAGCGCCATCGCCAGGAACGGGCACTGGAAAACCTGTCCTATGACACCCTGAAGGACATCGGCTTCCCGTCGGTGGACGATGCGGTGCATAAGACCGAACAATGAACGACGGCGTGACCTGCCTCTTCTGAGCGTCACGTTGCGGATCGATCGAAGGGCATCGCCGAGGAGGCGGTGCCTTTTTTCTTTGCGCTCGAACGTGCCGTCTCGCAATCCGAAACGCAAAGCGGCCTAAGTCAGGAACTGAGCGAGAAACGACGGCCGGCTGAGGAAGCAGCCGGCGACAAGCCCCACGAACCCGAGCGCCAACGCCCCCACGATGCCGTGGCCCACCCACCCGGCGTGGGCACCGATGGCGGTTGCTGCGATGATGACCGAAACCGTCCACAGGACTTTCACCAGCGAGGCCATGCGCCCCAGAATTGTTGGCTGATTCTGCCCCACGCAAAGTACCCTTCCAAAGAGACTGCCGCTTCGCATGTAATGTCGAAAGCACACGCCGCCAATGGTGTGTGATCATCGGCCGATTTGGCTCGCACCTTTCCTCGCTGTGCCGTGAATCAGACTAGCCGGTGATCGCAAGAGGTTCACTTGTCTCTTACCGACACCCGCGCCAGCCGTCTGAGCGTCGCAATCGGGAAACACAACCCTGGCGGGTTCTTTGTGATTGTTGCGTATCTCTGGCGGTTCTTGTCAGATAACGTCAATGGCCCCGGCAAAACTGTCGCTTTCCTTACAAAAGCCTCAAAGGCCGGCCGAACCGCCTTTTGCCGCGCGATGTCGCAATGCGAAATCCCTTTGCGGTCGCTGCTTTCCATGCGAATGTCGCAAACAGACAAGCCGAAGAGTATCTTCCAAGCGACGAATATACCCGCATCGCCAAGCATGGGAAGCCTCATGAACAAGCCACTGACCAAAAAGCGTTCTCTCGTCTTCTTCCTGGTGCCGAACTTTTCCATGCTGCCGTTTTCGGCCGCGATCGAAACGCTCCGCATCGCCAACCGCATGCTCGGCTACGAGGCCTACAGTTGGCGCCTCGCTTCGTCGGACGGCGAAAAGGTTTTCTCTTCCAGCGGCATCGCACTCGAGGTCAACTCGTCGCTGACCGACGAACGCAAATTCCTCGGCGGCGAAAACCGTCCGTCGATGGTGCTGGTCTGTTCCGGCATCTATGTCGAGGATTTCAACAACAAGTCGGTCAATGCGTGGCTGCGCGAAGTTTATAACCGCGGCGTCGCCGTCGGCAGCCTCTGTACCGGCGCCCATGTGCTGGCGTCTGCCGGCCTTTTGACGGGCAAGCGCTGCGCCATCCACTGGGAAAACCTGCCGGGCTTCTCCGAAAGCTTCCCGCAGGTCGACGTCTATGCCGACCTCTACGAAATCGACAGCAACATCTACACCTGCGCCGGCGGCACCGCCTCGCTCGACATGATGCTGAACCTGATCGACCAAGATTTTGGCGAGAACCTCGTCAACCGTGTCTGCGAACAGGCGCTGACCGACCGGGTTCGCGGGCCCCATGACCGCCAGCGCCTGCCGCTGCGCGCCCGCCTCGGCGTGCAGAACGCCAAGGTGCTGTCGATCATCGAACTGATGGAGGCCAACCTCGCTGAGCCGCTTTCGCTGCTCGAAATCGCCGAAGGCGCCGATCTGTCGCGCCGCCAGATCGAACGGTTGTTCCGCCAGGAAATGGGCCGGTCGCCCGCCCGCTACTATCTGGAGATCCGTCTCGACCGCGCCCGCCATCTGCTCATCCAGTCGTCGATGCCGGTCGTCGAAGTGGCGGTTGCCTGCGGCTTCGTCTCCGCCTCGCATTTCTCCAAGTGTTATCGCGAACTCTACAACCGCTCGCCGCAGCAGGAGCGCGCCGACCGCAAGCTGACGCTGCAGATGGCGCGGTAAAGAGCAAGAGAGCGACAACGGAAGGGCGGGGTTTCTCCGCCCTTTTTTTTCTAGCGGTCGCTATTGGAACAGCGCCTGTTCCTCTTCTTCATCTTCGGGCTTGAACCGAGCATCCAGGCTCCACGCCTCCGTGCGACATGCGGTCAAGCCCGGGGATGACGGAGCCGGGTGATGGCGCCTTCACCCCGTTGCACGCACCGCCATTTTCGGTTGAATGGTCGCCGTTTCAGCAGCTTGGAGCAATGCGTCTATGGCACCGGTCGAAATCAATCCCGCCAATGTCCGCGAATTCAGGGATTTCCAGAGCTTTTACGACTGGCTCAGCGCCCATCATCAAAGCGAAAACGAAGTCTGGATCAAGACCCACAAGGTAAACTCCGGCCTCGCCTCGATCACGCCGAAGGAGGCGATCGATGTGGTGCTCTGCTGGGGCTGGATCGACGGCGTGCGCAAGGGGCTCAACGACAAGAGCTTCCTGCAGCGTTATTCGCCGCGCGGCAAGAAGAGCATCTGGAGCCAGATCAACGTCGACAACGTCGCACGGCTGATTGCCGAAGGCCGCATGACCGAGCACGGTCTGCGCCAGGTTGAAGCGGCCAAGGCCGACGGACGCTGGGACCGGGCATATGCCAGCGGCAAGGACATGAAGATCCCCGACGACCTGCAGGCCGCGATCGATGCCGAACCCGCGGCCCGCGAAATGCTGGGCAAGCTCAGCGCCCAGAACCGCTTTGCGCTCGCCTTCCGCACCCACAACATGAAGACCGAGGCCGGCCGCAAGAAGAAGATCGCGACCTTCGTCGAGATGCTGAAACGCGGCGAGACGATCTACCCGCAAGTGCGGAAATAGACCGGGCGCCCGCGCCGCATCCGCATCACTGGCCGGCGCGACCGAAGCGCTGGACCGCACCTGCCATATTGCGAATGACCGGTGGGCCGAACCGGTTGTTGCCCTCTTCGCCCGCAAGGAAACCCAGCATGACGAGGCCCAACAGCGGCCCGACGACCGGAACGAAAAGCGCAAGGTTCCACCATCCGGAACGACCATGGTCGTGCCAGCGCTTGGTGTTGACGGTGAAGCTGAAATAGAGGTTTGCGATGAGGATGACGAAAACAAGCAAATGCATGAGGCTGAAGCCCGCCGCATAGTTATCGACGCCAGAAAGCGCCAACAGCGCCGCTCCGGCAAACACCGCAGCCGCCGTCGCAATCCAGACAACGATCTGCGCCAACCACCAGGTCTGGCGCCCGATGCGGCCATCAAAACTCGTAAACGTCTGCGAATTCATGTCGTCCCCTCCCCATCCGCCTGCCCGCTTCCAAGCGCGCCCGCGCTGAGCGGCCGTCATCGTCATATAGAAGGTCCGTTAATAAACGGGTAGATGTCATGATGTCAGAAAGCGCCTCATGGTTGTGCCAACAAGTTGCCTTTGACCTGACCGTCTTGATAGTCGTCGGAGGCGGGGCAAAGCTCGCTTGCCGCGCCCTCCGCTCACGAACGAGCCAGACCCTAACCGTTGAAGGCCCGCTCCAGTGCAGCTATGTCGGGCTTGATCATGCCGAGCATCGCCTCCGTCGCGCGCTTGGCGCGCGCGCGATCCGAATGGGCGACCATGTCGCCGAGGACCCGCGGCGCGATCTGCCAGCAGAGGCCCCAGCGATCCCGGATCCAGCCGCATTGCTCGGGCTCGCCGCCGCTATCGAGGATCGCACTCCACAGCCGGTCGATCTCCTCCTGGCTGTCGCACTGGATCATGATCGAGAAGGCGTGGTTGAACGGATCGAGGGGGCCGGCTTCGAGCGCCATGAACTGCTGATTGCCAAGCATGAACTCGATGATCGTCACGCTGTCGGGCGGCCCGCTCGGGCTTTCGGCCGGAAGCGTGCTGATGCGGGTGATTGCCGAGTTGGGAACGAGGGAAATATAGAAGTCGACGGCCTCGCGCGCCTCCTTCGCAAACCAGAGATTTGAAACGACAGTCGTCATGCGTCGGCTCCTTCTTCATACCGCTTGATCATGTGTGGCAACCGAAGGACGTTCGACTCCGTTCCAAGTCGACACGTGGCGCATCTTTTTCGGAAGGCGAACCTGCGGCTCGGGCCCGGGAGCTTACGAGGCCAGCGCGTCGAGCAGGGCCAGTTCCGAGATCACCCGGTTCCGGCCGGCGTGTTTGGCCATATAGAGGAACTGATCTGCGGCGTGCAGGTAGTTCTCGAAGGACTCGGAGCTTTCGATGGTGGCAAGGCCGATCGAGACGGTGATCGTCAGTTCCTCGTCGTCGGCGACGATGCGCGATTTCGCCAGTTCGAGCCTCAGTGCATCGCAGAAGGCAAAGGCGCGGCGGACATCGCAGCCGTTGAAGAGGATGCCGAATTCCTCGCCGCCGAGCCGGGCAAGCAGGTGCTCTTCGCCCACCAGCACCGAAAGCCGCTTGGCGACGTGTTTCAGCACGATGTCGCCGATCTCGTGACCATAGGTGTCGTTGAGCCGCTTGAAATGATCGATGTCGAGCACGGCGATCGCCGTCGGCTCGCCGCGCCTCAGGCACTGGTCCACCAGGCGCGGACCGGCGAGGAAGAAGTGACGACGATTGTAGAGATCGGTGAGATAGTCGCTTGCCGCCTGGCGCTGCAGGGTCTGAAGGCGCTTCTGCACGCCGGCGGCCTGCGCGATGCGGCCGTTGAACTCGGCTTCGAGGAAAGGTTTCTGGATGAAATCGGTGCCGCCCGCCTCCAGGAAACGGGCGCCGGCCCTTCGATCGCCGCTGTCGGAAAGCCCGATGACCGGCAGTGCGCCGTCGCCCTGCCGGCGCTCCACTTCGGCAAGCAGAGCGGCACCGGTCATGTCGGTGAGATCGAGATCGGTGACGACGAGATCGACCGCCTCGCCGCAGTCGAGCACCTGCAGCGCATCGGCAGCCGACGCGACTTCGCAGACGGAAATCCGCTGCCTTCTGAGGATCCCGGCAAGCTCGTTGCGCGAGGCGGCATCGGAATCGGCAAGCAGCACCGTCGTCTTGCCATTGGTGAGCGCGCGGTCGACGGCGCCGATCAACAGATTGATCGATTCCGGCTGATGCTTGATGACGCAATCGAGCACGCCCCGTCCGAGGATTTCTTCGCGCGTCTGGTCGTTGAAGGCCGCGGTGAAGACGACGGCCGGTACCTGGTGGTCGAGGACGAATTCGAGCGCCTCACAATTGGGCGCATCCGGCAGGTTGAGGTCGAGCACGGCGAGCGAGAAGCTTTCCGGCGCCTGTTCCAGCGTCTCCCGGAGCGCGGCGAGCGAGTTGCAATGGGTGACGCGGATGCCGTGGACGGACTCGAGTCCGTATTTCAGCGCCGTCGCGAACATCCGGGAATCTTCGACAAGGAGCATGCGCTTGTCGCTGTGTTTTTGCACAGAATTCACCCGGCCTGGCGTGCGGCGCAATCTCACGTCCCTGCAACCCCTCTCGAGCCGCAGGCGTGCTTCCCTCAAAGGGGTGACGCTGGCTCCGAAAAATATGAATGAACCCTGCCACTGACCGCGCCGACCTATTGGCCGGCGTGGTCTGGTGTGACCGGGCTCCCCGCTCCTGCTGGGGCGGATTGAAGACCGATCGGATTGCAATTTCGTTAATAGAGCAACCTGGGCGCGGCATTTTTGATGCACGTGCCCAATAAATTTTAGGGGTTTTTCCCGCCTTGGCGAAATGGCCTACGCGGGAACCCTAACTTTTTCACTGAGCGTGCGGATCTTCGTCAACGTGTCCAGGTTCTGGTTGACGCGGCAGTAGAATTCCTCGTTGACGAAGGGGCGAACAACAAAGTCGTTGCCGCCCGCTTTCAGGAAACGCGCCGAGAGCAGCCGGTTGGTGGAGGACGAAACACCGATGATACGCAGCTGATGCGGCCCGTAGGAACCGCGGATACGCCGCGTCAGCTCGAAGCCGTCGATATCGGGCATGTTGTAGTCGGTGATGACAAGACCGATGTCGGGATTGTTCTTGAGAAGTTCGAGCGCCATCGCACCGTTTTCCGCCGAGCTGGTGCGGAAGTTGTAGCGCTTGAGCTGCGTCGTCAGAAGCGCGCGCGCCGTCGGGCTATCGTCGACAATCAACACATGGTGCTTGTGGTTGGTGAGGAAGCGGCAGACGGATTCCGCCAGCATGTCGACCGCAAAGACGCTGTCCTTGATCACGTAGTCGACGATCTCCTTGGCGAGGATCTTCTCGCGCGTCGACTCCTGGAACGAACCGGTAAACACGACGGTCGGCACGCTCATGTCGATCAGGTAGTTGAGCGCCTCACCGTTCTCCGCCCCCGGAAGGTTGATGTTGGAGATGGCGAGCGACGCCGGAAAAGTCGCGTTTTCGACGGCGAACTGCAGGTCATCATAGTCGCGGCAGACGATGACATCGATGTCGAACAGCTCTTTCAGCCGCTTCGAAACCATCGACGAGAAGAGGTTGGAGTCCTCGGCAAGCACGATACGGTGCTCGGCAAGGGATTCGCCGGAATAGTACATTCCGGAAACGCCAAAAAACGACATTGAACGCCTATGTAAAAGAGTGTCCCCCAACAGCGCCCAAGCGTTCTTCATGCCCGCAAAGTCACTGTAACTTGCAGCCGCCATGCTAGAGGACAAAGGCTTTCTCTGGTGTTAATGAGCGACCGCCGAAATGACGAGGTCGCGTGCGGACATGGCAGTTTCCGCACGCTGCCATCGCCAACGGCCGTCAATGCCGGGGCGCCACCCCGCGCCGCTCGTCGGCCGTCTTGCGAATGACGTCGGCGATCTCCGGATTGCTGCTCGACAGCATCTGGAAATCCTCCGAGTAGAGCGACAGCAGCGACACCTCTGTGGCGGCGCTGACGGTCGCCGAGCGCGGCTCGCCTGAAATCAGCGCCATCTCGCCGAAGAAACTGCCGGGGCCGAGCTCGATGGGGGTCGGCGAAGAGGTCGCGATGGCGACGCGTCCCTCGACGATGAAGAACATCTGGTCACCCGCCTCGCCCTTGCGGCAGATGATGGCGCCGGCTGGAACCACCCGGGGCCTGAGCGCCCGCACGATCTCCACGAAGGCGGCTGAACCGAGTTTCTGGAACAGCGGCACCGCCGCCACCAGCTGCCAATTGCGCACGAAATCCTGGCGGCGCACTTCTTCGAAAAATCCGGTGGCAAGAATGCCGGCCCAGAGCGCAAAGATGCCGATGCCGCTCATCATCACCAGACCGGCGAGCACCCGGCCGGCCAAAGTCTGCGGGATCTCGTCGCCATAGCCGGTGGTCGAAAGCGTCACCACTGCCCACCACATCGCCTGGGGAACGCTGCCGAACTTGTCGGGCTGGACATCGCGCTCGATGAGATAGGCGATCAGCGAGGCACCGAAGAGGACGATGCCGAACAGCGAGGTCACACCGATGAGATTGGGGGCAGCCCGTGACACGACGCGGCCGAGCAGCCGGAAGAAGGTCGATTCACGCAAGGGCTTCAACAGCCAGATGCCGCAAAAGAGACTTTGATCGCGGCTATCGACAAGCAGGAATGCGGCAAGCGGAACGAACACCGCGGCCGCATCGATAAGGAGTTCCGCGATCGGCGTGCGGCGGTCGGCGGCTTGCCACAGGACGAGCGTGTCGGCCAGCTGGACGACGTAAAAAAGCCAGAGGCCGCCGAGCAGAAGCTCGAGCGAAAGCCTCGCCGTCGCGCCGATGTTGCGTGTCGTCAGAGCCGCTACGGCCGCGAGCCCGAGCGCTGCGAGCAGCCCGTTGACCGGTGTGGATATTCTCAGGAAAGGCCGTGCCGACATTCACTCCCCCAGCGGCCGCTCGCCTTGCGGCGACATCTCGCGGCCGCACGTGCCACCAGCGCAGTAACGCTTTGATCTAGAGCACAATTCTAGTCCTGAATCGATGCTCATTTAAGGGGATGTGAATGGAGCACGATCCAATTTCTAATAGCGCATGTCGGCCGGGCTCGCATCGCCCGCCGGTCGTCGATCCTCCTGGTACTGCTCGGCCCCTTCCACCGGCCTCAGCCACGGCTCGCGGCGCTTGATCCAGAGCTCGTAGCTCGGCTTCAGCGATGTCGGCGCTTCCGAGAGAATACCCAGCTTGACCTCCGCCTCGACCTCATCGACCGAGAACACCCGCGACCCGCAATGCGGGCAGAAGCATCGCCCCTGAAACGCCGAGGTTTCACCGCTGTGTTCGAACCGGTCTGCGGGCCAGATGCCATAGAAGGTGAAGGCGGAGCCGCTTTCCTTCCGGCAGTCCATGCAATGGCAGATTCCGACGCGACTTGGTTCGCCGCGAACCGAAACCTCAACCTGCCCGCAGAGGCATTTTCCCGAGAGACGCGTCATGGCTTTGTCCTGACCTGCAACTGTTGACGGCATGACGAAAACGGTGTCGCGCGTATTCGGTTCCCCGGCGTCGGTCTGTGCCGAAGCGTCACCGCACCTCTTCAACGACCGGCGGCACCCAGCGCCCTTCCTTCACGACGTCCTTCGGCACATAGGTGCGGAAGGTCAGCGAGAACGGCTTTCCCTCCGGCGCCGGCAACCAGTTGGCCTCGGCCACTCCCGTGACCGGCTTTGGGCCGATGGCGATCTTCAGCGAACCGTCTGCCTCCGCCGTCAGCTTCGAATTGCTATTGAAGTTGTATCGCTTGAGGTCGTTCGGAACGACGCGGTAATCCGGCACGCCGACGAGGATGACCGACCAATAGGCGTTGACGACGGCTGACGGCAGGTCGTTGGCCGGGAAGTGGATGACGTAGCTGTTGGAGCCATTGACCGGCTTTCCGGCTGCATCGCTCACCAGCGAGAAATAGACCACCTCGGTGGGAGAATTCCCCCAGATGCCGGCATAGTTGGTCACCGTGCGCTGAAGATAGTTGGAGCCGTAGATCCCAATATGGGTACCGACACCCCAGCCATTCTTGACCTCGACGGTCCTGGCTATGCCATGCTGGACAAAGTCCGGCGCGATCTTGTCCCGCAGTGCCTTGTCGACAGCCGCGCGCGCCTCCGGATTGCTGGCGACGTAAGCCGCAACGAAACGCACCTGCTGCTGCATTTGCGCCGCGATCGGGGAGACGTCGAGCGCGCTGCCGAGGATCGCGTCGACGTTGTCGAACGCTTCGGCGCCGATAAGCGTCTGGTTGTCGAAGTTCGGCACTTCAGGGGCCGGCACCGGCGTCACCTCGCCGAGCGGCGTCGCCTTGAACTGCTTCTGCAGCGCCAGTGCACCCTCGGGATCACCCTTGATCTCGACCCGGGCCAGCATCTTCGCCTTGGCGGAGTGCAACTCGATCCGAGCGGCATCGGCGGGGATCGCCACCGTCGAGCCCGGCCTCACCAGCGCGAACTTGCCGAACGGCTTCGACGGGAAGGTCCGTTCGTTGATGTTGACGATGACCTCGCCCCATTCGTCGAGGATCTGCGCGGTGTAGTAACGCCCCTTGATCTCGGGCACTTCGAGCAGCACGCCACCGTCGTCATCGCTGGCAAACCAGGCTTCGAGATAGGCAACGTCGAAGTTTGGGTTGACGAAATCGGCCGACCCGAGCGGATTGTACTTGATGGTGTTCCAGGCGAAGCCCTTACCCTTGGTATCGGTCTGCTCCTGACGGATCACGAGCAGCCGCCCAAGAAGATAGATATAGGCGTCCTCAATCGTCTTTTCGTCGGGTGCGGTCTGTCCTGAGGTTTGCGCCAGCGTCATCGAGGGCAGCGGCAGCGAGAGCGCTATTGCGCCGGCAAGCACGTACTTGCAAAGGGTGTTCATCGGGCACCTCATTGTGTTTGCAACGACTACATGGCCGATTTACTTGGCCACCGCGACAGCCGGCGGCGTCCAGGAGCCGTCGGTCACGGCGACCTTTGGCCAATAGGCGCGGACATAAAGCGAGAAATCGGCGCCTTTCGGCGATGGCAGCCAGTTCGCCTCCTTGTCCTTTCCCGGGCTTTCGGACTGGACATAGATGGTGAGCGAACCGTCGGCATTGTGCTTCAGCGTCTTGTTCTTGGTGCCCAACGAATAGCGGTTCAGTTCGTTCGGCTCGAAGAAATGGTGCTGGTTGTAAAGCGTCAGCGACCAGAAGCCGTTGACGGGCGGCGTCTCGTCCTTTGCGAAGGTGACCGTGTAGCGCTTGCCGCCGTTCAGCCGCGTCCCGGCCTCGTCGAAATCCTGATAGAAGTACTTCGTCTCGTTCGGCGAATTGACCAGGATGTTGGACTTGGCGACGGCGGTGCGGGTGAAATAGTCCGTGCCGAAGGCCGCTTCGTTGGAGATCGTGCTCCAGTGATGCGGCAACTGCTGGCCGTAGTTGCGGAACTCGAACAGCGGCTTGATCAGCTCTTCTTCCGCGGCCTTCGCCGCCTCGGTCATGACAGCCTTGAGCTTCGGATCGGTCTTCGCCGCTTCCAGCACCGCCAGCACCTGGGCGTAGCGGGCTTCTTCGCCCGGCATCGGCGGCGCATCGGCAAGCACCAGCGGCAGTTCGTCGAAGAACTTTTCCGGCACCACCCATTTGACCTCTTCCGACCCGACGGGCGCGGCCTCGGCCGGACCCGGCAGGTTCGCCCAGTCGGTGGATTTGATCGTGCCGTCGTACTGCGCCAGCGGATACATCATCACCTGCCTCAGCGGCTCCTGGATCGCCTTTCGATCCGCGTCGGTGTCATCCATGAAGAGGCGTGGCGCGACGAAGCCGCTATTGGTCGAGGAGCGGAAGACCTGGGTGATGCCCTTGGGCACCTCGCCCTTCCAGTTCGGTCCGACAATCATGTAGAATCCAGGCGTCGTCGCATACATCTTGCCGAGCCTGACGATGCTGTCGGTTCGCGTATCCACCATCTGGTAGACCCAGAAACGATCGCCGAAATCGGGCACCTGGATGACCACCGGCGACAGATCGAGCGCCAGCGATCCGGCACCGTAGACTACATCCTGGTTCGGACAGGCGACGAGCCGCTCACCCGGGTCGACATAATCCGTCAGCATGGTGACGGTGTTGAGCGGGGCCTGGATGACCGGGCCCGATCGCGCCGGCGCCTTTATCGGGGCAGAGGCGAGCCGGCGATTGTAGACGTTAACGAGCGGCCAGGCCCAGAAATAGGCGTCACGCGCAACGAGTGCCGCATAGGCCTCCGTCACCTTCACGCGCGTGTCCGGGCCGGGAGGAAGGGCCCTTGCCCATTGCGGCGACGATTGCAGGTCCAGGCCGGACGCGCTGCCGGCGCAACCGAACGCGGTCATGAGGGACAGGAATGCGAGCGCGTTCTTGGAAGTCATGGGTTCCTCCACCGTTCTCCAACAGGAGACTTCAGGCACCGCCTCGAAGGAAGTACGTAACGGTTACAAAAAGCGAAACCGGCGCTGGAATCCGGCACTCGGGCCGCCCCGACAAACCGTCTGCCCCACACGCGATTTTCAGTATAAGATACCACCATGAGTGAAGCCCAGCCTCTCTTCGACATGCTGCGCCAAACCGTGCAGCCAGACATCGCCGATGCGTTGGAGCGTTTCATCCGGGAAGCGCCGGACCGCAAGCTTTGCCGTGTCAATGCGCTGGCCTTTGCCGCCGAGCACGGGCTCAACGAGGAAAAGGTGATCGCGGCTTTCCTGCACGCCTCCCGGCTCGGTCTCTTCGAGCTTTCCTGGAACGTGCTCTGCCCCGGTTGCGGCGGCGTTCTTGATTCCAACACCTCGCTGAAGACGGTGCAGAGCGACACCTATACCTGCTCGCTCTGCGCCGCCGGCTACGAGCCGACGCTGGACGAGATGGTGGAGGTGACCTTCACCGTGAACCCGCGCGTCCGGCACATCGAGGCGCACAACCCACATGAGCTGCCGCCGTTTGAATATTTCCGCCAGATCTACTGGGGCTCCGGCATCGAGCTGCCGGAAGAGGACTACGAGGCCCAGATCGACGATTTCGTGCTGGAAGCGCTGGAGTTGCCGCCCGGCGAGAAGGCGGTCATTTCACTGCAACTGCCGGCGGAGTTCATCATCGTCTTCGAGCCGGTGACGCATGCGGCGCAGTTCATCGACGTCAAGGGCGAGCCGACCAAGGAGCGGCGCACGCTGTCGCTGGTCTTCGATCGCGGCCACCGCCATGACGAGGCGCTGACCATGCAACCGGGGCCCTTACGCATCCAGGTGGAAAACCACACGGATGTGCGCACCCTGCCCTCCGTCTGCATCGCCAACGACACGTTGCACGACATTCTCGGCCGAAGGCGCCCGTTCCTCACCGCCAAGCGACTGCTTTCCAACCAGACGTTTCGCGACATATACCGCACCGACACGATCGACGTGGACCAGCGGCTGAAGATCACCAGCCTCACCTTCCTGTTCACCGATCTGCGCGGCTCGACCGAGCTTTACGAGCGGGTCGGCGACCTCGCCGCCTTCGATCTGGTGCGCACCCATTTCACCGTCGTCAACGAGATCGTCGCGGCGGAAGCCGGCGCCGTGGTCAAGACGATCGGCGATGCCGTCATGGCCACCTTCCCGACACCTGACCGGGCAGTCGCCGCCGCCATGCGCATGCGCGATGCGATGCGCGAACTGAACGACGCGCGCGGCGCTGAAGACCTGCTCCTGAAGATCGGTATTCACGAAGGGCCGTGCATCGCCGTCAACCTTAACGAGCGCCAGGACTATTTCGGCCAGACGGTCAACATCGCTTCGCGCGTCCAGCACCTTGCCACCTCGCGCGAGATTTTCGCGACCAGCGCGGTGCTCGAGGACCCGCGCGCATCGAGCCTCTTGAGCGACCGCGGCCTCAATCCGCAGTCGCACAATGTCGCTCTGCGCGGCATCACCAACGAGATCAGCATCTTCTTGATCCCGTAAGCGCGGCTGGCCTTCTGGATTGCCGCAATTCCGGACGGAAAACCGCTTCACACTTTTCCTGGAATTGCCTGAAACGACCGCAATTCCGGACGGAAAACCCTGGAGTTGCTTAGACCACCGGCGGTATCAGCGTCAGCACGTCGCCGTCAGCGGGGATCACCAGCTTCGTCAGGGGTATGCCATGGGCATCGGCTGCTGCCCTGAGCTCGCTCCGGCTGACCGTCGCGTGATCCAGCGCCTCCATGTGCGTTGCAATGACGACGCTGTTCTTCGCCGTCTCGCAAACCTTGATCGTCTGCTCGGCATCCATGACGATGAGATCGCCACTCCATTTCGCGCCGCAGGAATGGGTGACGATGATGTCCGGCTTCGTTTCACGGATCGTGTTCTCGATCGCCGGATAGAAGACCGTGTCGCCGGCCCAGTAGACCGACGGTTCGCCCTTCGCCTCGAGAGTAAAGCCGATGACCGGCCCCATGTCCTGGACGACGGGGCCAAGCCCGTGGCTGCCGTCGCGCCGGGTCAGCTTCAGCCCCTGCCAACGAGCCTCGTCCATCAGCGGCGTGACGTCACGGAAGCCGGCGGCGCGGATCGCCTGCTCGTCGCCCGGCTGGCAGAAGATCGGCAGGCCCTTCGGCACGCGCTCCTTGGCGGTGTCGTCAAAGTGATCCTCATGCAGATGCGAGATGATCACGAGTTCGACGCCGGCGAGGATCGTATCGATATCGACCGGCAGCTCGACCGTCGGATTGGGTGAGCGTCCGGCAAAGGACGGCAGGCTGTCCTTCGGACCGAGAAAGGGATCGATGAGCACGGTGTGGCCGGCATAGTCGAGCTTGAGCGTGGCGTTGCGGATAAGCTGGAGTTTCATGGCGAGTCCTCCCTTGCCGGAACCGGCATTGACCTTTGCGGCGATCCTTGCGCAACCCGCGATGAAATCAAGCCCTGAAATCGCGCCCGCGTCGCTCGTCGTCAGCCAGTATGCGCGCGACATGCGACGGAATGAAAAAGTAATCAAACCGCAACCACTGTTTGAAGGCCGTTCTTAACTTCGCCCATGAAGGATAGCCGCTACCATCAACTCCGTGGAGTTTCCGACGTGGAAGGGACCAATAGCGGCACACGTTACGCGCGGGCATGGGGAACGGCCGTTGGACTGTTCGCGGGCGCCATTGCGGCCTTCTCTTTTGTCGCGCCGACCTTCGCCCGCCTTCTCGGCGCGTCCGGCGAAGCGGAAACCACTGCGCTCGTGGTCATGCTTGCCGCCTGGGCGATACCCGCGGCCTATATTATTCTTGCGGCGTGGCTGGCGAAAATCTCGGCCGCGCGCGCCAAAGCGCTTGGCATGCCCGCCGCGATCGGTGTCTGCATTGCGCTCCTGGCGCTCGCCAACTTCCCCGTCAGCATTGCCACAGGCGCACTTCGCTCCACCGATTTCGCTGCCGGCCTTCTGGGCAAGACGCTCATGCCACATGCGATGATCGGCGCCGTGATCGCGCTCGCCACGCTCAGCCAGCTGCCTGCAGCGCGCAAGCCGCGCACGGGCCACCATGCCGTCGCCTACGTCCTCTGGCATTCCCTGCTCGTCTTTCTGACGGCGATGGGCCTCGGCATTGTCGTTTGCCAGATCTGGCTGCTGGCGCTGGGATTCCACGGACTGATTGTGCTCTGGTCCCTCGTGAGGGCACTCATCTATATGGAGCACGTCACGCTCTATCCGATGCTGCCGCTGGCGTTGTTTTTCGCTGCCTCCATCTATTTCGTATGGAGCAATCGCAATCAATCAAGCGCATCGGCAGACGCGGTTCAAGCGAAGGCCGGCGCAGAGGGCGTGAGCCAGCGCGAATGAAGCCCTAGCGTTGGTCAATCCGCACTCCGCCTTCCTAACCCGGCTCCATCGTCCTTGCCCCTCACCGCCAGCCGCAATCCCATGGCTGCCCCCTTGCCGCCCGGTGACAGGCAAACGCGCGGCCGCAGGCGTGGGTTGCGGCAATCGTCGTGCGGCCGCGGCCCGAGCCGCGAGTAAACATCTGCCGGAAGGCGACGTCCGCATTTGCAGGGCAATTGGCATAGTTCTTTTTCGGCAGCTCGGCGGGCGGGCTGATCGCTCGGGTGCCGGTGTTCTTCGCCGGTATCTTGGCGGTTCCCTGGGTTTCGCTCGGCTCGGGCAGCTTCGCCTCGCGCCGGATCGTCACGCAGCGACCGTCCTTTGCCTCCTGGTTTCGCGCGCAGGAAAGCGGGCATATCCGCGCCTTCTCGGCCTTCAGGCGCTCGAGCACGTCGCTGGAAGGTTCGAGCGTCGCAAGCTCCACCTTGCTGTGCCTGGCGAATGCTTCGAGCGCCTTGCGGCTGCCTGAGCCCCACAGCCCATCCTCGCTGCCCGCCTGGCAGCCGAGCCGGTTCAGCTGCTGCTGGATCGATCGGGTCAGCGCGCGATCGTCGGTACTCGCTGCGGCTGCCGCCAGGTCAACCGCCGCCACGAGCTGGCCGGCCGGCACGTCGGTCACGCCCCCGGGAGCAGAGACCCGCTCGATGATGCGGATCTTGGCCCGCGCAAGCGAAGCGAAGGCCCCATCGGGATATTGCTGCAGATAGGCATCGAACAGATCGCGGTCCGTCGCATCCTTGATCGTTTCCCAATAGGCAAGCTCGGCGGCCTGATTTGTCGCCGGCTCCTGGGCGGCGGCCGGCTGGCTGCCATCGGCAGGCTTCAGCACCACCTCGCCGGTCAGCGAGGAATTGTCCCAGGGCACCTGCTTGCCGCCGGTTGCCGCCAGAACGTCGCGGCGGACCTCGATCAGCTCGCGGGTGATGTCGCGGCCCGGCTCGCCGAGATGCTTGAGAAGCGCCGAGGTAAAGGGCGAATTGCGCCCGCTGCCATCGAGCGCGACATTGCCAGGCTGGGTGGCAAAGGCGATCAGCGTGCCGATGCCGGTGCCGACCTTGGCAAGGCCGCGGCCAACGGACGCCGAGCGCGTGCCCATGGAGCGGGCGAGATTGACCGCGAGCGGATTGTCGCGGCAGGCATCGAGCAGCACAACATTGACCCGCGTGCTCCTTTCCATTGCCGACAGGATCAGGTTCATCGGCACCGCCTCGAAATCGAGATCGACATGGGAAGCGAGCCTGGCGTCGACGGGGGCAAGATAGTTTTCGCCATCCACCTGAAGACCGTGGCCGGCATAGAAGAACAGCGCCAGATCGGCGCCATCGAGCCGGCCGACGAAATCGCGCAATACGCGCCGCACGCCCGAGAGGTCGAGATCGACACCAATCACCACCTCGAAGCCGAGCCCTCCGAGCTTCGCCGCCATGTCGGCAGCGTCGTTGCCGGGATTGGGTAGCGTTGCCACGTGCTGATAGGCGGAGTTGCCGATGACCAGCGCCACGCGCTTCTCGGCAAGGGCCTGCGAGGCGCAAAACACCAACAGAACGGCCAAGGCGGTGCGAAGGAATGGCATGGTTCCCCTCCGGCAATGCGCGAACGACCGTGGCGATCGACGCTGGCCGAACAGCCGAGCGTGCTACCGGGCATGGGTCGTGTCAATGCGCTTCAAAGGGGTGGCAAAGGCCTTCGCCAGCCCCCTGTCTCTCGTCGTAGTGACGGACGGGAGTGCCGGTTCATTCGCCATCCAATGGGATTAGCGCGCCGTGACTAGCGGAGGGTGCGAAGGCACCCTGCTCGCAAATGGAAACACCGAAAGGGGAAAGCTGCTCTCGATTCCGAGAGCCAGAGCGTCTTCTGTGCGGTCCTCTGAACGAACCGCGCTCCAGGGGCGCGGAAGAGGTCCGCGCCCTTCAGTGACCGGTTTTCCGGCTACTTCACCACGACATTGCCGTTGACGATCTCGACATTCTCGTCGCCCTGCAGGCCGATGCGGTCGCCGCTCGGCGCGGTCACGAAACAGCCGCTCGGGCAGATCATTTCCGTTGCTCCGGATGCAATCGCCACTTCCATGCGGCTCTCGCCTTCCACGACGACCAGGACGGCGGTCTCGCTATCCTTGTTGGTGACGGTCGCGGCGGAGGCTGCCTCAGCCACCAATACGCCGGTCACCATGACGCCGGAAAGCAAAGCAATTACAAATTTCTTCATTGCCCATCGGCGCACAGGGCGCCGCCCTCTCGTCGAGCCGGCCGCCCCGTCGGTTTCGCGACGCTGCGCCGGCCACCTCTTCAGCCGATGACAACGTAATCGGTCACCAGGAGAATTGCATGCTTTTTATGGCAGCCTGGCTGAATGGGCGCTGAATGCTCCGTTTATCAGCGGTTTGGGTTGTCAGCGGTCTCCGGTGTCAGCGGTCTGGGCTCGACCTGCGGCTGGCCGTCCGGCGCTTGCCCGCTTCCTCGAGATCGCGCTCCTCGTTAAGCGGTGCCGCGGACGTCTTCTTCTCCGAAACGTCAGCCTTGGCGGACGCTCTTGCCTCGGCCGACGTGGCACCCTTCGGTTCGCCAACTTGTTCCGGATGATGGCTCTCGATGCCCGTCTGGTCCTCGACCGGTACGTCCTCGATCTTGACCGGGAACGGGGCGCCGATGCCCTCGTCGCGGAAACGCTCGTAGATCGACACGCGCAGGTCGTTGCGCACGCCGCCGCCGGTGAGCACGTCAGCGACATAAATCCGGAGCTCGAAGGTCATGCGCTCGTCGCCAAAGGCGGTGAAGCCGACGGTCGGCGACGGGTTCTTCAGCACCATCGGATGCGCGGCGGCAATCTCGGACAGCAGTTCCATGATCCGACGCGGCTCGCTGGCATAGGTAACGGTGACGGCGATTTCGGAGCGGCCGAGCTTGTTGCGATGCGTCCAGTTGCCGACCGAGGCGTTGATGAGCAGCGAGTTCGGCATCATGATCGACTGGTGCTGGAAGGTCTCGATCTCGGTTGCACGGACCGAGATGCGCTTGACGAAACCTTCCGTCGTGCCACTGACGATCCAGTCGCCCACCTTGAACGGTCGCTCGACAAGCAGGATCAGGCCCGAGACGAAATTCGAGACGATGTTCTGCAGACCGAAACCGACGCCGAGTGAGAGGGCACCGGCGACGAGCGCGAGGTTGGACAAATCGATGCCCGCCGCCGACAGGCCGATGAGGCCCGCAAGGCCGACGCCGGTATAGCCGATGCCGGTGCGGATCGAGTTGCGCACGCCGGCATCGACGCGGCTGCGCGCCATGATGTTGCCGTCGATCCAGCGCTGGACGAAGCGGGTGACGACATAGCCGAGCGCAAAGAACAGGATGCCCGCGAGAATGCCGACGAGTGAAATGGTGATCGAGCCGATCCGGATCTCGGTCACCATCCGGTAAGCCCAGGACTCGATGTCGGCGACCTGGAAGCCCCACTGCAAGAGGATCAGCGGGATGAAGACCATCACGACCAGCGCATAGATGCTGAGGCCCGCGGCAAGACCGATCTGGTCGAGCGCCACCTGTTCCAGATTGTAGCGCCGCTCGAGATAGCGCCCGGCGGCCGTCTCGGCGAACGCACCCTGCTTGGCAACGGCTCGGCCGGTGAGAATCCCGATGTACATCGTCACCACGATCGCGCCGGTGATGATGATCTGCGTGGCGATGAAGCGCGCGAGACCGACATAGCCGGAAACGGCTGCGATGATCAGCAGGGCGCCGGTCGCAAGCAGCGCGAAGGACACCACCCGCGGCCAGGCATGGCCATGAGCATCGAAGGACTCGTCCTTCCTGAGTGTCGGCTTGATCCAGGCCGACGCCATGATGATGAGGCCGATGACGATGGAGGCGATGTAGCTCTTGACGACGGTGAGGACCACCGGCGAGCCGAGCGCCTCGCTGACGCCGCCGAACAGGTAGTCAAGACCGTTGACCAGCGCCATGGCGAAGATCGCGATCATCAGCATCCTGGCGCCGCGATCGGAAACCCTGACGAGCCGCCAGCGCGCATCGCGCGGCGACAATACCGCCTGGGCGAGCCTCGTCACGAAGAACACCACAACGGCCACCCCGAGCGTGATGGCAATGATCGGTGCGATGTCGGAGCGCAGCACGTTGAAGCCACGCAGGAACAGGAAGCTTGAAATCGCAAAGGCCGCCGAGGCGATCGTCGGGATCAGCGTCGACCAGAAGGCAACCGAGAGCCGCCGGAAATAGCTCGGCTCCTCATCGGTAATGTCATGCTCGATCAGCGGGCGAAACAGCCTGCGGCTGCCGGAAAGGAACACGAGCGCCGCCAGCAGCGACAGGAACAGCGCCGTCAGGAGCGGCACGCGCTTGTAGTTCCAGGCAAAGCTCAGCCAGCTGCCGACACTGCGCGAAAGCACGCGGGTTTCGTCCGCCGTCGCCGTCAGCGCGTCGTCGAACATGCCGGTCGAGACTTCGGTGTTCTTCAAGAGCGTGTTGGAAAACAGCGCGCGCCTTGTCGCGGTAATGGTGTTGGAAAGCTTCGTCGCCTGGATCGAGAGACCCTCGGCCTCGCCGGTCAGCGCATTGATGGCGCCGCGCTCGGCCATCAGTCGTTTGCGCTCGGCCGTTACAATGTCGGCCTCGGGCGGCTGCCCCTCGGCGGGCGGATCGCCAAGTTCGGTGAGGCGCGCCTTGATTTCGTCGAGGCGCGGACGGGTCGAAACCGAAACGCCGATGATCTGCTTGGCGAGTGCATCGACCTGAACCTTGAGGTCGGCAAGCACGATGTCGTCGTCCTTCGCCTTTTCGACGCGGTCGGTCAGCCCTTTCAGTTCTTCGCCAGCCTTGGCAAGCTGCTCGGCCGCCTGGCTCTGCGCCGGCGGTGTGGCATCCGCCGGCACTGCCTCTTCAGCCGGCGGTGTTGCCGTCTGCGCCGGCTGAGCCGCCGTCGCGGCTGGCTGGGTACCAGCGGCTGGTGTCGCACCGTTGCCAGCGGGCTGCGCACCACCCTCAGCGGGTGCCGCTGCCTTGCCGGCCGGTTGCGTTGCGGTCTGGCCCGATTGAGCCGGTTGCGCCTTCTGCGTCGGCTCGGCTGCGTTCTGAGTTGTGGCTTGTGCCGGTTGCGTTGCCTTTTGCGCCATGACCGGACCGGCGGCGGCGAGCGCCAGCAGGCAGACGAGAATGGCAGGCAATTTTCCGACAGAACGCAATTTCATGATCCTTGCAGGTTGAGACCGTGGTGCGGAATCGCGTCAGCGGTCGTCACAATGCGATGTGAATACGAAAGACGGCGGAAAGATGCAAAACAGGCCGCAAATTAGCTTCCAATGCCGGATTTTTCGTCAGAAACCGGCTCCGGGCTGTGCCAGATAGGCAAGCTCGGCGTCCGTCGAGACGCGCGCCAGGAACGCATTTCGATGCGGGAAGCGGCCGAACTCTTCAATCACCTCGCGGTGGCGGATGGCATAGTTGAGATAGTCGGCATCGCCGAGTTCGGTAAAAAGCTTCACCGACATGGTCTGGTCGGTCAGGTTTTCCGAATGCTCGAACGGCAGATAGACGAAGGCCCGCGCTTCACGCCTGATCGCCATATCGGCGCCAATGCCGACGGCGAGCTTCGCCTCGTGCAGCGCCAGGCAATCGGTCGCAAACGCAAGCGGCGTGCCGCGATACATGTTGCGCGGCATCTGGTCGAGCAGGATGATCGCCGCCAGCCGGTTCTCAGGCGTTGCGCGCCAGATCTCGCTGACCCCACGGGCAAGCGTCAGGTGCGACGCCTGGAAACGCCGAATGCAGGCCTGATCCAGTTCGTGGCTCATCGTGAACCAGTCATCATAGGTGAGCTCGCCGAACCAGAAGTTCAAAACGTCGTCCGGCGTGCAGATTTCAACTTCGCTCATCATGTGGTCCCTCGTGCCGCTCTTCCGCCGGTCCTGCCCCCTTTCGAGGCCTGATCGGCAGCCATGCATGCGCTACAGCGCCGCGCGTCCTATCAGACGCGCAAAGGTCGCTGTAGCACTTTGAATTGCTGCATGTTTTGTCCTTCAATCGGCTACCATCAAAGGAAACATGCAGTAAGACATAGGCGCGGGCCGGCCCATGTCCATGCATGCCCGATGTCGATACACGCCTTACGCGCGCCGCGTGAGGATGGCAACAAAGGCGATGCCGCCGACAATGCCGGTGACGACGCCGATCGGCATGTCCTCCGGTGCCATGATGACGCGGGCCACGAGGTCGGCCATGATCAGCGTCAAGGCGCCAAAGAAAGCCGAGAGCGGGATGACCCGGACATTGTCGCTGCCGGCGAAAAGCCGCACGAAATGCGGCACCATCAGCCCGACGAAGCCGATCGCGCCGGAAAAGGCCACCATCACCCCGGTCAAAAGCGCGGTGACGACGAAGAGCGTCAGACGGAAACGACGCACGGGAATGCCGAGCGTCATCGCCGTCTCGTCACCCATGGCAAGCGCGTTGATCTCGCGCGATCGGATGACCAGCCAGCCGAGCGAGGCTGACAGCACCAGCGCCGGATAGATGAGATGCGGCCATTGTGCCAGGCCAAGGCCGCCGAGCATCCAGAAGATCACCGTGTGGGTCGCCCGCGGATCCCCCAGGAAGATCATGAGATTGCCGATCGACGTCAGCACGAAGGCGACGGCGACGCCGGCAAGCACCAGGCGATCGGCACTGGTACCGAGCACGCGGGACACGAAGGCGACCAGCACGGTTGCGAGCAGCGCGCCGCCAAAGGCAAAGAGCGGCACCGTGAGAAGACCGAGGATCATTCCGGTGTGAAGCAGCGCGACAATCGCCCCGAGCGCGCCGCCCGAGGAGACGCCGAGCAGATGCGGATCGGCGAGCGGATTGCGCGTCACCGACTGCAGCACCGCGCCCGTCAGCGCCAATCCGGCGCCGACGAGCCCCGCCAGCATGACCCGCGGCAGGCGCACGTCCCAGACGATGCTTTCGCGGCCCGCCGACCAGAAGGCCTCGACGCTGCCGGGCGCGAGCTTGCTGGCGACGATCGACCAGACGGTCGTCACCGGGATCGGCGCCGAGCCGAGCGACACGGCCGCAGTCACGGTCAGGAGAAGGAGCAGCAGCGCTGCCAACACCCCGACCCCGCCGCGGATCGCCCGTACGGGAACCACCCGCGAAACGGCAGCGGAACCAGGCGACGTATCCTCGGCCAGCATCGCTTACAGGCCTTCGCCGTGAAAGACCTTGGCGAGCCGGGCAATGGCGTCGATGTTGCGCGGCCCCGGTGTCGCCTCGACATAATCGAGCACCACGAAGCGATCGTTCTTCACCGCATCGATATTGGCGAAGGCCGGATTGTTCTTCATGAAGGCGATCTTGTCCTCGGCCTTCACCTCGCCGTAGTTGACGATGACCACCACTTCCGGATTGCGATCGATCACCGGCTCCCAGGAGACTTCCACCCAGCTCTTGTCGACGTCGTCCATGATGTTGGCGCCGCCGGCAGCCTCGATCATCGCCGTCGGAATGCCGAAGCGCCCTGACGTGAAGGGCTTTTCCTCGCCGGAATCATAGACGAAAACGCGGGTCGGCTTCTCCTGGCTCGCCGAAACCTTGGTGATTTCGGCGAGCTGGGCGCGGTAACCATCGACCAGCGCTTGCGCCCGATCCTCGACGCCGAAGATGCGGCCGAGATTGAGCAGATCGACGAACATGTCGTCCATCGTCGGCTTCTCCCTGGCCATCACGTGGATGCAGGATTCGGTGAGTTCGTAGACGCCGATCTTGAACGGCGCCAGCGTCTCGGGCGTCACCTCGCCGCCGACCTTCATGCCGTAGTTCCAGCCGGCGAAGAAGAAGTCGGCGTCGGCGTTGAGCAAAACTTCCTTGGTCGGATATTTTTCCGAAAGCTCCGGCAGTTCCTTCACGCCCTCGCGCAATCTTTCGTCCAGCGTCTTCCAGCCGGATACGCCGGTGTAGCCGACCATGCGGTCCTGCAGCTTCAGCGCCAGCATCATCTCGACCAGATTGACGTCGTTGGCGATCGCCCGCTTCGGCGCGGCATCGAAGGTCACCTCGCGGTTGCAGCTCTTGACGGTGACCGGATAGGCGAGCGCCGGCGTCGCCGTGGCGATGAGAAGCAGCAAGGCAGAGGAGGCAATGTTGATCTTCATGAAATGGATCCCTGTCGCGGAAGTGAAAACGAAAAACGCGCACTGCCGACGATGGCGGTGCTGTGGGCGGTGGCGGTGACGCCGAAGGCGGAGGAAAGCGCCCGCGGGCTCAGCACCTCATCGGGTGTGCCAAAGGCGGTGAGGCGCCCCGCCGTCACGATCGCCACGTCGGTGGCGAATTCGGCGGCGAGATTGATGTCGTGCAGTGTCGAGACGATCGTCAGCTTCAGCGTCTGCAAGAGCTCGAGGATTTCGAGCTGGTGGCGAATGTCGAGATGATTGGTCGGCTCATCGAGGATGATGATGCGCGGCTCCTGGGCAAGCGCCCGGGCAATCAGCACCCGCTGCTTCTCGCCGCCCGAAAGTGTGGCGAACTGGCGACCGGCGAGATGAACGAGATCGAGATGGGCAAGCGCGTGCTGCACCCGCTCGCGGTCCGTGTCCGTCCAGCCGTTGAGCCCTTCCCGCCGCGGAATGCGCCCCATCATCACCACGTCGCGCACGCTGAAGGGAAAATCGCCGGGCATTTCCTGCAGCACGACGGCAATCGTCTTTGCCGCTTCGCGCGCCGAGATCGACCACAGGTCGACGCCGTTGACCTCGATGCGGCCCGCATTCGGCTGCACCGCGCGGTAGAGGCAGCGCAGCAGCGAGGTCTTGCCGGCCCCATTCGGCCCGAGGATCGCAAGCCGGCTGCCCGCCTCGATCGCGAAGTCCATGTCTTCGACGAGTTTCAGCCCCGGTCGCGGCCCCCAGCAAAGCCCCTCGACACGAAGGGCCGCTCCTGTTGCGGTGCAGGTCATGATCTCATTCCTCCCCGCAATCTCATTGGAAGTGGCCCGCAACGTCTTCGGAGACGAGCATGGCAGCCGGAATGCGGGCAAGTGTCTTGCCCTTGAGACCGCGCGGCCGCTCGGCAGCACGCGTCATGCCGTCGCCGCGCTTCGCATAGGCGGCGGCAAAGCGGACGAGATCGTCGATATCTTCTTCCGGGGCGATATCGCCGAAGAGATAGGTCGCCTTGCCCGTTGCCTGGAAGGCGACGGTGCAGGGTCGGGTGCATGCCGCCATGCAGACCGTGCCGGCAATCGAGAAATCGCGGTCGAGCGGCTCGCCGAGCGCGGCGATGCTGCGGTTGAGACGCTTTATCAGCTCGGCACCCGGCAGGCAGGGGCCGCCGGTGAAGCGGCAATCGGTGCAGACCGTTATCTTGTGCTGTCGGGAAATCGGCTCGGCCATTTTCTCTCTCCGCCGGACTGACGGCAAGAGATGGCGAAGCGGCAGGATGACGGATGACCGTCGTGCGAAAGCCAGTTCTTTTCCATCGGAACACCCCGTCCGTTGTGGTTGATCGGTTCGATGGCAGGTCTCCTGGCTCGCGGGTCGCGGCGCATTCACGTCTTCCCGGCGTGTTGCCAGTGACATGGTGTGAATGCGCTGTCCGCTCACAGTTGCGGGGGCAGCCACGGTTTCGGTCCCGTCAGGGTCGTCCGTTCCGTGTTCCCTTTTCAGCCGCCTCCGCATTGTCGCGGACGCAGCACCATCGCGTCCTTCCTCGCATGAATCGGCGGATGAAACAACCGCTGGGGGCTTGCGCTCGGGATCTATCAACATGCGGCGTTTCGTCATGCGGATTTGTTATAAAATAACATTACAAAGATCAACTTGAAAATGATGCACAGCCGTTCAACTGCTCTCGACGGCGCAAGGGCGTCGCACGCGGGGCACGAACGGCGTATCCTTGATCTTTGGCTTGCGCGGAAAGGAGCTCTGCCATGGCGGCCTATTTGATCGCGGATGTCGATATCGCAGATGCAGCGGCCTTCGAGGAATACAGAAGAGAGGTGCCAGCTACGGAGGTCCGCTTTGGCGGGCGCTATCTCGGCCGCGGTGGCGCAACCCATGTGCTTGAAGGCGACTGGGAACCGCACCGGCTCGTCATCATCGAGTTCCCGGACATGCAGGCCTTGCTCTCCTGGTACCAATCGCCAGAATACCAGCGCCTGAAGGCGATCCGTGAGCGCTGTGCCAAGACACGGATCATAGCACTCGAAGGCGTCGCCATCTGAAGCGGAGCGCAAGACTGGCCGCAATCGCCGGCCTTCCCAGTCACTTCAAGCTTCGCAGCACGCGGATGAAGCCACTGCCGGGGCATGTGCTCCGGATTCATCGACATGGGGCGTTTCGTCAGGACAACAGCATAGCTAAGCCAGAGTTGAGTAGCCGGCGAAATTTGCAGTGACGCGGCCGCGCGTCGATTGTAACCGAAGCCCGTCGTCCTCCCGAAGCTGCCTTCCCACGCCGATCGGCCGACCGAGCGGGCCGACACTTGCAGACCGACGCCGAAGCGCCCCTCCTCGGCCCGCGCTGCGCCCGAAATCCGGCACGTTTAACGTACGTTACGCTCACGTAACCCTATGTCCGTTGAGAAAATCAGCGGCCGAAGCGACAATGGCGAAAGCTAGGATTGGGCATCGACAAGCCAGCGATAAAATCAACTTAGCCGCGCAAGTCCCGAAATGAAGTGATGGCAGTTCAACTCTCTACAGGGGATGGCAGTGAATCCAATTGACTTCTTCGTCGACACGCTTCGGACCTATCCGCCCGTCGCCGTCTTCCTCGCCCTTGGCATCGGTTTCCTGATCGGCCCGATCAAGGTCGCGGGGTTCAATCTCGGGAATGTCACCGCCACGCTTCTGGCGGGCGTCCTCATCGGGCAGCTGGGCATCCAGGTTTCCGGTGACCTGAAATCCACCCTGTTCCTCATCTTCCTGTTTGCCGTCGGCTACGGTGTCGGCCCGCAATTCGTGCGGGGCCTCAGCACCGACGGACCAAAACAGATCGCCTTTGCGCTCTCCGTCCTCGTGCTGTGCCTCATCGTTCCCTATCTCTGCGCGCTGATCGCCGGGCTGCCGCTCGGCTATGGCGCCGGCATGTACGCGGGATCGCAGACGATTTCCGCTGCAATCGGCGTTGCGACCGACCAGATCAATTCGCTCGGGTTGACGCCGGAGCAGGCCAAGACCTTCGCCGACCAGATCCCGATCGCCTATGCGGTGACCTATATCTGGGGCACGATCGGCTCCGCGATCATTCTGGCGCAGCTCGGCCCGAAACTTCTCGGCATCGATCTGCCGGCCGCCTGCAAGGAATATGAGGCCAAGCTCGGCGGCGGCACCGAGAGCAGCGAACCGGGGATTACCCGCGCCTATCACGACTTCGGCCTTCGCGCCTATCGCGTCGATCAGGCAAGCGGGCTGACCGGCAAGCCGGTCAAGGACATCCTTCCCGGCATCCGTGTCTTTGTCGAACGTCTGCGTCGCGGCGACCAGATCATCGAAGCCGACGGCAACACCGTGCTGCAGCCAGGTGACGTCGTTGCCTTTTCGGGCCGGCGTGCCGTGCTCGTCGAAAACCTCGACAGCAAGCTCATCGAGGTCGAGGACAAGGAGCTCCTGAATGCGGAAGCCGAAGTGGTCGACGTCTACGTCACCAGCAAGGCGCTTGCCGGCCAGACGCTCGCCGAAGTGAGCACCATGGACTGGGCGCGCGGCGTCTATGCCCGCAAGATCGTGCGCTCGCTGGTCGAAATCCCGGTCCTTCCCGGCACCACCGTCGAACGCGGCGATATTGTTACCATCGGCGGCGCCAAGAGGCACGTCGAAGCGGCGATCAAGGCGCTCGGCTTTGCCGATCGCCCGGTCGAAACCACCGACATCGCCTTCCTCGGCTGGGGGCTCTTCATCGGCGCGATGATCGGCGCCCTGACGCTGACGATCGGCGGCATCCCGATCGGCCTTTCGACGTCGGGTGGCGCGCTTCTGGCCGGTCTCGTGCTCGGCTGGCTGCGCACCACCTATCCCGCCTTCGGCCGCATCCCCTCGCCGGCCCTCTGGCTGATGAATACGCTCGGCCTCAACATCTTCATCGCCGTCGTCGGCATCGGCGCCGGCCCGGGCTTTGTCGCAGGCCTGCAGGAAGTCGGCATTTCGCTGTTCATCTGGGGTGTTGTCGCCACCTCCATCCCGATGATCGCCTCGGTGCTCCTCGGCCACTACGTCTTCAAATTCCACCCGGCGATCCTGTTTGGCGCCTGCGCCGGCGTCAGAACGACGACGGCAGCGCTCGGCATGATCCAGGAGGCGGCCAAGAGCAAGGTTCCTGCCCTCGGCTACGGCATGCCCTACGCCATCGGCAACACGCTGCTGACCATCTTCGGCCTCGTCATCGTCATAATGCTCGCCTGAGGCGGGCACGCAGAACCAAGGCTTGCACATTGTTCCAAGTTCATAAGATCACAGGGAGTGTGGATCATGTTGGACAGAAAATTCTACGACAGCATTTCCGATCTCAGCCCGTTCGAAATCAAGGACGAACTGATCAAGCTCGCCAGGACGAGCTCGCAGAAATCCGCCAGGGCCTTCCTCAACGCCGGCCGCGGCAACCCCAACTGGACGGCGACACGCGCCCGTGAAGCCTTCTTCCTGCTCGGCCAGTTCGCGCTGACGGAAGCCAAGCGCGCCTATTATGATCCCAAGGCAGGTGTGGCCGGCATGCCGCCAAAGGACGGCGCCCATGCGCGCTTCCAGAAGTGGATCAAGAAACAGTTGCAGAATACGGAAAACGTGGACGAAGAAGACGAAGGCGTGCCGGCGGCCAAGACGCTCGGCGATGCCGTCGCCTACGCCATCAAGACCTTCGGCTTCGATCCTGATGGTTTCCTCCACGAACTGACGGACTCGATCATCGGCGACAACTATCCGGTTCCGGACCGCGCGCTGCACCACAACGAGATCATCACCCATGAGTATCTGATGTGGGCGATGTGCGCCGGCCACCGGCCGAAGGCGAAGTTCGACCTATACCCTGTCGAAGGTGGCACCGCCGCCATGTGCTACATCTTCAAAGCCTTGAAGAACGCGCGCCTGCTCAACGCCGGCGACACGATCGCGCTCGGCACGCCGATCTTCACGCCCTATCTCGAAATGCCGGAGCTGGAGGACTACGACCTCAAGACCATCAATGTCAGCGCCGAACAGGAGGACCGCTTCCAGTTCACCGACGAGGACATCAAGGCGCTGGAAAACCCCAAGGTGAAGGCGCTGTTCCTGGTCAACCCCGGCAACCCGTCCGCCGTTGCGATGGATCCGGATTCGATCAAGCGCCTCGTCGATCTCGTCAACAAAAAGCGCCCTGACCTGATCGTTTTGACCGACGACGTCTACGGCACCTTCGTTCCCGGCTTCCAGTCGCTGCTCGGCCATCTGCCGCGCAACACGATCGGCGTCTATTCCTATTCGAAGTATTTCGGCTGCACCGGCTGGCGCCTCGGCGTGGTCGCGGTGGCGCAGGACAATATCTTCGACGAGAAGATCAAGGCGCATCCGGAGCCGATCCAGAAGGTCCTGGAAAAGCGCTACAAGGCGATGACGCCGAAGCCGCGGGACGTGAAGTTCATCGAACGCATCGTTGCCGACAGCCGTGACGTGGCACTGAACCACACCGCCGGCTTGTCGCTGCCGCAACAGGTGATGATGTCGCTGTTCAGCCTGGTCGAGCTGATGGATGTCGAGAAGCTCTACCAGAAGGCCTGCATCGCCATCTGCACGAAGCGGTTCTGGAACCTCATCGAGGGCATGGGCGTCGAGTCCAACCCGGGCATCTATTTCGACCACTATTACGGCATCATCGATTTCGAGTTCTGGCTGCGCAAATATGTCGGCGAGGATGTCGTCGAATGGGTGAAGGACAACATCCATCCGCTCGACATTCCCTTCCGGCTCGCCGAGGACCACGGCATCGTGCTCCTCAACGGTTCGGGCTTCGATGCACCAAGCTGGTCGGCGCGCGTCTCCTTCGCCAACCTCAATGACGACGCCTATTCGCAGATCGGTCGCGCCGTGCGCTCTGTCGCGCGCGGCTACGTCCAGACCTACCAGGCGGCCAAGGGCCTGAAGATCAGCTAGCCGATCGAGGTGGCCGGCAGACCCCCGGCCGCCTCCCCCTTGCAGCGCCGCGCGTCTTGTTCGACGCGCAAATGTCGCTGTAGCACTTTGAATTGCTGCATGTTTTTGCCCTTCGGTCGACCACGATCAAGGGAAACGTGCAGGAGGGCGAGAGCAGACGTCCTTTTGTCCAGCCACCCAGATCTCCCGGCGGAATTCTACCGGCGAGTAGCAGCGTATTGTCAGGCCGAAGGCGCCCCTTCGGCTGGAGTTGGGAGTAAAGCGGCGTGATCGATCAGCTGTTCGGCATCCTCAGAGCGCATCCGGAGCTTGCCCTGTTTCTCGCGCTCGGCATCGGCTACGCCATCGGCAAGATCACCATCTTCGGAGTGACCATCGGCGCCGTCACCGGCTGCCTTCTGGCAGGCGTGCTGATCGGCCAGACCGGTGCCGTGTTGTCCAACGACGTGAAGCGGGCGTTCTTCCTGCTGTTCCTTTTCGCCATCGGCTACCGCACCGGCCCGCAATTCTTCCAGAGCCTGAATGCCGATGCCCTGCCCCAGATCGCCGTCACCGTGACGCTTTGCGTCGTCGCCCTCGGCGTCGCGATCATTCTCTCGATGCTCTTTGCTTTCGATCTCGGAACGGCGGCCGGCGTGCTGGCAGGCGGAGCGACGGAATCGGCGACCGTCGGCGTCGCCATCGACACCTTCCGCAAGACGGCACCGTCGCCCGAAGCGGCCAACCAGTTCGAATCCGCCGTGGCGACCGGTTTTGCCGTCGCCTACCTCGTCGGTGTCGTCAGCGCCATTCTCGTGCAGTCGCAACTGGCTCCCCGGATGTTCGGCCGCAGCCTGAAGGAGGCCTGCGCCGAACTCGAAGCCGAACTCAACATCACCCCGCAAAACAACGGTGACACCGCCCGCCGCGAGATCGAAGCGCGTGCCTTTGAGATCGCAGACAACCTGGTCGGCCTTACGGTTGCGGAAGCGGAAGCGAGGGTTCCTGAAAACCAGAAGGCCTATATCGAGCAGATCCGCAGGGGCAGCAAGATCATCACACCCACGGGCAAGGAGCGTCTGCAGGCGGGTGACATCATAGCCGTTGCAGGCCTTCGCGGTTTCCTCGTCGAATATTCCAGCCGGATCGGCACCGAGATCGACGACCGCGAGCTTCTCGATATCCCTGTCGAGACCCTCGATGTGGTCGTCACCAACAAGGAAGTGGCCGGCAAACGCCTGTGGCAACTCAGGCAGCAGCCCGAGGCACGCTCGGTCTTCCTGCGCGGTCTCCTGCGCGCCGGCCAGCCGATCCCGATCTTTCCCGGTCTGACGGTGCGCCGCGGCGACGTCATGTCGATTGCCGGCGCGCGCCGCCATGTCGAGGACGCCGCAGCGCGGCTCGGCTATGCCGACCGCGAGACGACGGCAACCGACATGGTCTTTGTCGGCGTCTTCATCTTTCTCGGCGGCCTGATCGGTATTCCCGCGCTGAAACTCGGCGCGCTGGAGATCGGGCTTGGCGTTGCCGTCGGCGTGCTGATTGCGGGTCTCGTCGCAGGCTGGCTGCGCTCGGTCCGGCGCACCTTCGGCTTCGTGCCGGAAGCGACCCTCTGGTTCTTCGACAGCGTCGGGCTCTGCGCCTTCATCGCCTGTGTCGGCATTTCGGCCGGCCCGAGTTTCGTCGCCGGTCTCGTCCAGTCCGGCCCGGCACTGGTCATCGCCAGTGCGCTGATCTGCGTGATTTCGCACTTGGCCGCGCTCGCGCTCGGCCGCTGGGTCTTCCGCATGAACGAAGGCGTGCTCGCCGGCACCTGCTGCGGCGCCGGCACCTCGGCACCCGCGCTCGCCGCCGTGCAGGAGGCGGCGGGAAGCAAGGTCCCGACATTGGGTTATGGCCTCGGCTATGCGATCGGCAATGTGCTCCTGGCACTCTGGGGTGCGGTGCTCGTTACCGTTCTCGGGTAGCGTCTCAACCGCCGGCGTCAGCATGTCCCTTTGCTGGGCCATGCGGTGCCTGACATCAGGTCTGGATACTAACGCAACGGCCACACCAGCATCAGCGTCGGAATACTGACGATGACGATCACCAGCGACAGCGGCAGGCCGAGGCGCGGGTAGTCGCTGAACCTGTAGCCGCCCGGCCCCATCACCAGCGTGTTGCACTGGTGACCGATCGGCGTGAGGAAGTCGCAGCCGGCACCGATCGCGACCGCCATCAGGAAGGCCTCGGGCTTGTAGCCGAGCGCGCCGGCAAAGCTCGCGGCAATCGGCGCCATGACCAGCACGGTGGCGGCATTATTGAGGAACGGCGTCACCGCCATTGCGGCGAGCAGGATCAGCGTCAGCGCGCCGGCAGGTGGCAAGCCGGCAGCGACGCTGCCGAGCCACCCTGCGATGACCTCCGTTCCCCCTGTCGTTCGCAGGGAATCGCTGACCGGGATCAATGCGGCGAGCATCACCAGGATCGGCCCGTCGACGGAGCGGTAGAAATCGCGCAGCGGGATGATGCGCAGCACCACCATCGCAAGGGCGGCCGCAAAAAAGGCGATCGGCACGGGAACGAGGCCAACGGCCGTCGATCCCATCGCCGCGGCGAGAACCAGAAGCGGTAACGGCGCCTTGCGGGTGGTGCCGAGCAGGATCTCGCGCTGGGCGAGAGGAAGACAGCCGAAATCCTGGAGAAAGGAGGTCAACTCCTGCCGCGAGCCCTGCAGCACGACAATATCGCCGGCGCGCAGACGAATGCTGCCGAGCCGCTGCTTCAGTCTCTCGCCCTGCCGGCTGACGGCAAGCAGGTTGATGTTGTGGGTGTTGAACAGCGCCAGGCGCTGGGCCGACATGCCGTCGAGTGGCGAACCGCTGCCGACGACGGCCTCCACCGCCTCGATCTCGGATCCCGGCTTGTCGCGTCCATGGGGCGCGCGGTCGCCGGCAATCTTGAGCCTGGCTTGGGAAACGATGCGATCCAGTGCCGCCGGCCCGCCCTCGAGCAACAGGATATCCTCGGCCTCGAGCGTGACATCGGGCAGCGGCGCCAGGTGCATGCCGCGGCGAAAGACGCCGATGACGACGGCACCGCCGTCACCGAGCTTGACCAGATTGCTGAGCGGCTTGCCGATCGCCGGCGAACCGGCAGCGACCACCGCCTCGGACGTGTAGTCGGTGATCTCGATTGCCTGGTGCACGGAAACCTGCTGGCTGGTGCGCTGCGGCACGAGCTTATAGGCAAAGAGCAGGAAGATGCAGCCGACCAGCGCCAGCGTCGCACCGACGGGCGTGAAGTCGAACATCGTAAAACTCTCGCCGGTCAGCTCCTGGCGGACGCGCGACACGACGATGTTCGGCGACGTCCCGACCTGGGTCATCAGCCCGCCGATCAGCGAGCCGAAGGCCATCGGCATCAGAAAGGTAGAGGGCTGGACATTGGAGCGCCGGGCAAACTGGAAGGCGACCGGCAGCATGATCGCGAGCGCCCCGATGTTCTTGATGAAGGCGGAAAGCACCGTCACCGTGATGACCAGCAGCGCAAGCTGCGCCCGAACCGAAGAGATATTGGGCAGAAACCTCTGGATCGCTGCATCCACCACGCCGGAGCGCGCAACGCCGGCGCTGACGATCAGCGCGCTGCCGACGATGATGACGATATCGTCGCTGAAACCATCGAAGGCATGATCGAAAGGCACGATGCCGACGGCCACCGCCAGCATCAGCGCCGAACAGGCAATCACATCGTACCGAAACCGCCCCCAGATGAAGAACGCCATCATGGCGCCGATGACGAGAAACGCGAGAGACTGTTCGGCGGTCATGCAATACCCGGTTTGGACAGGAAGGGACGGACGGAGACATGCGGAGGGCACGAAGCCGAAACGCATGATCCGCCGGAACGTTCACGAGAGAAGTAACGCATCTTTCCCTGCTCCGGAATTCGACAGCGCGACAAATCTGGGTACGAACGCGAAATTCTCCGGCGCGCGCCAAGGCCCCGCCGCGACGGTGCCGACCCGGAAACACCGTTGCCGCCCTACACTTTGGCAAAGGGTGTTGGAACAACGACGCCGCCGTTTTGCTGCCGGTGCAAGCGGACCGTCCTGCTTCGTCCGCCACGTCGCCCAGGCTTGTTCGGTGCAAGCGCAAGGCTTGCCTCACCAATTACGAGCCCTTGGATTTACATCAGGAAATTGTACAATAGATCAAAGTGTTGCAGCACGTGCCGCTGTCCGTCCGATGATTAAGAAATCCGGCTGCAGCGCCGAGAGCCAAGCGTACCCGTAAACGAGGATCGCCGACATGAAACACGCCCTTGCCGCCCTCTCCGTCGTTCTGCTTCTCAGCGGCTGTACCGCAAGCGGCGGCGGCTCCAGCTACTACGGCTATTCGTCGAACCTCGCACCGATCCCCGGCAGCATCACCTATGGCGGCCAGCCGCGCACCAAGCTCACGAAATCGCCTGTCGGCAGCATCGTGCCGCACCAGTTCATCGACCAGTACGGCCGCAAGGTCTACGAAACCTACATCATCGAGCCGGATCGGTCCTTGCGTCTCACCAGCCGGCGCTGGCAGCCGGACGATTTATTCGACTTCGACGACTAGCGGCACGCCGGGGCGTTACGGGACGGACCGGCAATCGCGGCTGCCGAATTGCGTGACCACCCAATCGCGCAACACCTGCGTCGCCGGCCGGTCGGCCATGCGCGGGCTATAGACAAGATCGTAGCGGTCGCTATCGAGCGCCAGCTCGAAAGGCTGGACGAGAATGCCCGAGGCAAGCTCTTGCGCCACCAATGTCAGGCTGAGGAGCGCGATGCCCTGCCCCGCAACAGCCGCCTGGACGGCGTGGATTTCATCGGTAAAGGAAAGTCGCGCGCTCGCATCGACATCGGAGGCGCCCGCTTGTTCCAGCCATTGCCGCCAGACGGGAGCGCGGTGATCGTTACGACGTGATGGGCCCCAGTCGAAGTGAATGAGTGTTGCCCGTTTGAGATCGGCCACGCTTGCCGGCGCCAGCCGCGGCGTGCAGACCGGGGCGAAACGATCGGCAAACAGCGGCTCGGTGATGAGGCCGGGGTAGTGCCCGCCACCGAAACGGATCGCCGCGTCCGCATCCGTCTCCAGGTCGATCGTCCGGTTGGAAGCGTCGAGCCGCAACGTCCAGTCCGGATAAGCCTCGCGAAACGAGCCGGCGAGCGGCGCCAGACGCTTGGCGACGAAGGCGACGGTGGAGGTCAGCCGCGCCACCTTGGCCCCCTGCTGGCGACGCACGTCGGCAATCGCCTGCTCGAAGCGATCGAGACCATCGCGCAGCACCGGAAACAGGGCCTTGCCGGCAGCCGTCAGATGCACCTGGCGCGTCTCGCGCTCGAAGAGCTTGACCTCCAGCATCTCTTCCAGTTGTCGGATCTGGTGGCTGACGGCGGTCGCTGAAACATTCAGCTCTTCCGCCGCATGCTTGAAGCTCAGGCGGCGGGCAGCCGCTTCGAAGACCCGCAAGGCGCCGAGCGGTGGCAACTTTCTCATCACGTCTCCATGGATGAAGTATACTCATCTATCAGCTGAGAAATCACTCTTTGTCAGCCGGCTATATCCCAAACATATTGGCTTCAACAGGCAAGGCAACAGCGCCGAGCTGAGAAAATCTCACGTATGAAAGGACCAAGCATGTCTCTCGAACAGGTCATCACGAAGCCGGATCCCTACGCGCCCTTCCTGCTTTCCCAGGCGATCAAGGCCAACGGCTTCGTCTTCGTCTCAGGCCAGGCAGCGATCGGCGACGACGGCGAACTCGTCGGCGTCGGCGACTTCGATCGCCAGGCCGAGCAAGCCTTCCGCAACCTCGACCGGGCACTCGAGGCAGCCGGCTCCGGGCTCGACAAGATCGTCAAGGTGACGATCTTCCTGCGCTCCATGAAGAACTTCGAAAAGATCATCGAGCTGCGCCGCAAGTGGTTTTCCGCGCCCTACCCCGCCGACAGCATCATCGAGGTCTCCTCGCTCTACTCGCCGGACGCGCTGATCGAGATCGAAGCGATCGCGCTCGACGCAGGCCGCTGACATGAACGCACCACAAATCCTCCCATCTCCCGTTTTCACTGGCGCCACCCTCAAGGGACTTGATTTTGCCAACCGCCTGTCGGTCGCGCCGATGACCCGCATCAGCGCTTCGGCGGCAGGCGTGCCTGGCGAACGCATGCAGCGCTACTACGAACGCTATGCCCGCGGCGGCTTCAGCCTGATCACGACCGAAGGCATCTACACCGACAAGGCCTATTCCCAGACCTATAAGGACCAGCCGGGCCTGACCGACCGGGAACAGGCCGAGGCCTGGCGAAAGATCGTCGACGCGGTCCATGCCGAAGGCGGGCGCATCTTCGCACAGCTCATGCATGGCGGGGCGCTGGCACAGGGCAATCCGCACCGTCCCGATACGATCGGCCCCTCGGCCGTCCGCCCCAAGGGCAGCCAGATGACCGGCTACCATGGCGACGGCCCCTATGCCCTGCCGCGCGAAATCAGCGAGGCCGAGATCGCCGAAGCGATCGAGGGCTTTGCCAATGCTGCTCGCCTGGCGATCGAGGTCGCCGGCTTCGACGGCATCGAGATCCACGGCGCCAACGGCTATCTGCTCGACCAGTTCTTCACCGACTTCTCCAATCGCCGCACGGATCGCTGGGGTGGAGATATCGTTCAGCGGCTCGGCCTGTCGCTCGAGGTGTTGAAGGCGGTTCGCGCGGCAATCGGCCCCGGCGTCCCGCTCGGCCTGCGCATCTCGCAGGGTAAGGTCAACGACTTCAGGCACAAATGGGTGGAGCGCGAACCAGGGGCAGCGCGTGTGTTCGAGACGCTGGCCGAGAGCCCGGCCGATTTCGTGCACGTGACCGAGTTCGAAGCCTGGCAGCCCGCCTTCGAGGGTGGCGACACCTCGCTCATGGCACTTGCCCGCCGTCATGCGCCGCGCCTGTTCCTCATCGCCAATGGCAGCCTGCATGATCTTGCGCGGGCCGAAGATGTGATGGAAACCGGAGCGGACATGATCGCGCTTGGCCGCGGCGCGCTCGTCAATCCCGACTGGCCGCGACTGACAGCCGAACGCAGCGATTTGCGCCCGTTCGACCTGCCGTTCCTTGCACCGATCCGCGACATCAAGGATAGCGAACTCACCCTCTGACAAAAACGGACCGACGGGCGCGCTCAGAAGGCGCCCGTCGGTCACTCATAGCTGCGCCCTCGAAGGGTGGCAGACCCGAACGGTTACGCCGCTGCGACGAAACGATACGCCGCTCCGTTTCGCTCGGCCCGTCCGATCCCGGGATAGGCCCAGTGATAGCCAAGCAGCGCGAGCCTCTCCGAGGCCGCCCGATCGATCAGAGCCTTGCGGTTCTTCAAGGCCAACTCCGCATCCGTATCGAAGCCGAAATGCCATTCGGGATGTTCGAAGAAGACGACATTGCTGGTCACGGCATCGCCTGTGATCACCAGGCCATCGTGGCCAGCACCATCGCCACCGGCAAGCTGAAGCGAGATGTGGCCGGGCGTATGGCCCCGCGTGTCGAGCACCTGCATGCCGCTGACGATCTCATCGCCGGGCTTGACCAGGGTCAGGCGGTCCTTCACCGAAAAAAGGTCGCGCTGCGCGCCCTTGGCAAAGCCATGCAACGCCTGCGGCATGGTCTTCTCGAAGTTCGGATCGGTCCAGAACTGCCATTCGGCCTCAGATACGAAGTATTGCGCGTTCGGAAAGGTCAACTTGCCATTGGTGCCGAGGGTGCCTCCGGCATGATCGGGATGGGCGTGGGTCAGCACCACCTTCGTCACCTCGCCCGGATCGATGCCGGCGGCCAGCAGATTGGCGCTGAGCTTGCCGGCGCTTTCCTGGAAGTGATTGCCCGAGCCGTCGTCGACCACGATCAGATCGCCGCCAATGCGGATGACAGGGATATTGGTATGAAACGGCGCGCGCTCCGGCGTACCACCGAGCCGGCGCATGATGGCGGGCCGCTCCTGTGCCGTCGCATCCGGCAGCACGATGCTCACCGGCAGCATGATGAAGCCATCACTGACGACGGAAATGTCGAAACTGCCGTGCTGAAGGCGATGGACATCGGCGGCGTAGGCACCTTTCGGCAGGAGTGCGGAAGCGGCAATCGCGCTGGAACCGGCAAGGAACTCGCGGCGGTCGGGGCCGGATGCGTCGGTGGAGGTGCGGGAAGAGGTCATCGTTCTGGTCCTTGGCTGAAGCGTTTGGCGAAGGGTGCCGGTGCGCCCCGTGGGCCGCACCGGCGAGTAGGCGTTAAGCCTTGGCAAAGGCGAGCAGATCGGCGTTGAGCTGGTCCTTGTGCGTATCGGTGATGCCGTGCGGCGCACCGGCATAAACCTTGAGCTCCGCATGCGGGACAAGCGTCTTCGAAGCCCGTGCCGCCGCATCGATCGGCACGATCTGGTCGTCGTCGCCATGAATGATCAGCGTCGGTACGTCGAACTTCTTCAGGTCCTCGGTGAAGTCGGTCTGCGAGAAGGCGACGATCGAGTCATAGGTGTTCTTGTGACCGCCCATCATGCCCTGCAGCCAGAAACTGTCGATCATGCCCTGGGAAGCAACCGCACCCGGGCGGTTGAAGCCGAAGAACGGACCGGACGCGATGTCGCGGTAGAGCTTGGAGCGATCCTTGAGGCTTGCCGCCTGCAGGCCGTCGAACACCTCCTTCGGCAAGCCGCCGGGGTTGTTGTCGGTCTTGACCATCAGCGGTGGCACCGCCGAGATCAGCCCGGCCTTGGCGACGCGGCTGGTGCCATGGCGGCCGATATAGCGGCTGATCTCGCCGCCACCGGTGGAAAAGCCGGCAAGGAAGATGTCCTTCAGATCGAGCGCATTGATGAGATCGGCGAGATCGTCGGCATAGTGATCCATGTCGTTGCCGTCCCAGGGCTGCGACGAGCGGCCATGGCCGCGGCGGTCATGGGTGATGACGCGGAAGCCATTGTTGGCAAGGTGGAACGCCTGCGCCTCCCAGCTGTCCGACGACAGCGGCCAGCCGTGGCTGAGCACGACGACCGGACCATCCTTGCGACCCCAGTCCTTGTAATAGATCTCGACGCCATCGCGGGTGATGATGCGGCTGCCCATGGTGTTTGCTCCCTCAGTACCGGACACGCCGGCGGTTGATGCGTCGGCCGCCTTGGCCGGCTTGCTGACCGTCGAAACGGCGGCAGCGGTCGCCGCCGCGCCAAAGGCGGCCGAAAGGACGTTGCGGCGCGAAAGGCCACTGGAAACGCTTGCGGAAACTGCTTTTGCCTGTGTCATTGTCCTCACCTCTTTGGTCTCTGTTGCCCGGCTTCCATTCCCTGGAAGCGATGGTTGAATTGATAAATCGGCGGGCCTAACCTCTCGACCGGCAAAGCTGACAACGATGGGGGCAGAAGTGACAAAACGACCGGAAAGCGAACCGGCGGAAATCGGCATCGTCGTCTACCCACGCGCGCTGATGTCGGCGATCCATGGGCTGACGGACATGTTCCAGGTGGCGAGCATGCAGTCGGTCGAACAGAGCGGGAGGGACGCTCCGCAGATCCGCATCAGCCATTGGAAGCTGCAGGAAGACGGCTCGGTGTCAAAATCGCGCGACACCCACGAGGGTCCCTCTTCGGGCCTGGTAGCGCTGATCCTGCCGCCGACCCTCTCCGATCTGCCGGTCGGCGATCGCATCGGCACCCTGCCCGCCTTCGTGCGCGAGCAGCATCAACGGGGCTCGACCATCTGTTCGGTCTGCGGCGGCGCCTATCTGCTGGCCGAATCCGGCCTTGCCAACGGGCGCACCATCACCACGCACTGGTCGCACCAGGAACTGATCGCCGACCGCTACGACAACATCCGCGTCGACACCGACAGGTTGCTGATCGATGAGGGCGACATCATCTCCGCCGGTGGCATGATGGCCTGGATCGACCTCGGACTGAAACTCGTCGACCGGTTCCTCGGAACCGACGTCATGCTGGCAACGGCACGGTACATGATCATCGATCCCGGCGCGCGCGAGCAGAGCTACTACAGCGTCTTCGCGCCGAAACTCGACCATGGAGACAACATCATCCTGAAGGTCCAGCACTGGCTGCACGGCACCAGCACCAAGGGCGTGACGCTGCAGATGATGGCCGAGCGCGCCGGACTTGGCGACCGCACGTTCCTGCGCCGTTTCCAGAAGGCGACCGGCTTCAACCCGACCGAATATTGCCAGCGGCTGCGGATTGCCAAGTCACGCGATCTCCTGGAGCGCTCGCATCTCTCGATCGAACAGGTCGCCTGGCAGAGCGGCTATGACGACACCAACGCCTACCGCAAGATCTTCCGCAAGATCCTCGGCCTCTCGCCAAAGGAATATCGCCTTCGCTTCTCGGTTTCGGACGGTGCCAGGCGAATGGCTGCAGCAGCGCCGGGTGCGATTCCGGCCCTGTGACCAGCGAATGAAGGTACATCTGATAACATCGACAAGAATCTGCATCCGCTCAAGGCCCACCCGACGCGGCAGTCGGATGCGCATGTCCGGGCATGATCTGCGCGCTGACGCCGTCCGCGCAAGACATCAGCGAGCCGACCCGGACCGCGGCAATGTCGCCTTGGTGCCCTGACGGGAAAACGAAAAAAGACGCCGCGCGCCCGTTGGGGCGCGCGGCGTGCATCGATTTTAGAGGTTTGGACCGGTCCTCTCAGGGCGATCGCGCAGTCCGGATCTCAGATGTGTCGGAACATTGCCGACACATCGCGTCGCCCCACGGGCGCTGCCGGCGCCGCCGACTTGGGCGGCCCCGTTAGCCCTTGGCCATGACGACAAAGACGACGCGGCGGATCACCTCGGCGAAGCTGACGCCCAGCGCCATCGCCGCAATGCCGGTGACGCCCAATGCACCGATCCCCATCAGCTTCCAGCGCTTGACGTCGTCGGTCACCGGTTTCATCTCCGCGACATCCGCACCGATCGCCGAGACTGACGCCTCGATTTCGCCCACGCGATCGACCAGTTGCTCCATGCGCAGATGCACGCTGCCATGAATGGCCGCGTACTTGTCCTCGGCACGGCGGCTCCCCTCCTCGATCCGGCGGATGGATTCCTGCAGGCCGCGCATGCCCGCAACCAATTCGCCGAGCTGGCGGTGAACGGCAACATCCATTTCAACTGCCGACATCGGCGCGCTCCCCGTGCCTGGTGCATTCCGCCCGTGTCCAGATTTCCGCCGCGCAGAGGCCAACGGCTGTGCGATCGATCCGGCGTTGATCGGCCACAGTCGCGCCGCGCGCGCCGATGAGATCAGTTCCGACCACGCCCCGCAGACCGGGAACACTGGCCGGTTGCGAAGTTCCACAGCCCGCCTGCATCAAGGCAGGAATCGTAATCAAGGCGCTTTTCGCGAGCGCGGCTCTGAGCGTCATTGTTCTGCCTTTCGATGGCATTGGCGATGGAACGAGCGCCGTCGGCCCGGATCTCGTGGACGAGCCAGATCAGGCCGGCGAGCAACAAGCCGCCGGCCAACAGCTTCGGCCAGGTCAGCATCATCTGGCCCAGCCAAGGCGGCGCGCGAGCATGTACCAGGTTTCGCAGAGGATGCCGGCAACAAGGCCGACGCCAACCTCCAACAGCATCTGGATGTCCGGGTCATCGGCAAGAACGGGACCGGTTTCCGGCGCCAGCAACCCCTTTGCAACAAGCAAGCCGGCGCCATAGCGCAACACGATGCGGATCATCACGGCACTCATCTCGCCCACCTCGCGAAAATTGCGACAATCGCGGTGACGAGGCGCTCGAAGATGCTGCCAGCAGACCGTGCCGCGACGCTGTCGCCCTCGCCTTTTACCCCCACCCCCGACTTTCCCGGCCGAAGCACCACGACGACGCCGGGCTCTGCCGGCGCCGCCTTTTGTTGGCCATTCCGGCCATACCCGGCTTCCCGCAACGCCGCCTCGAATGCCCGGCCATAGGCCTCGATCTTCGGACCATTTTGCCTGATATCCCCGTTGAGGATTGCGCGCGATGCCGCATAACGATAGCCCGTTCCCGCCCCGGATAGGCTCTCGTCCGTGTCGAAGTCGGAAAGCCGTTTCCCGGTAAAGAGCCCTTCCGTCATGCCGTCGAACAAAATGCGCACCGCAGTCGCCATCTCGCAGGCCTTTTCGGGCGCGGCCTCGAGGCCGAACGTCGCATAATTCGCCTTGCCGGTTATCTGAGCCAATCCGCGCCCGCGATAACGCCACCCATCATCCGCCTCGACATTCCCGAGCCGCCCGCCATAGACCCAGTTCGCAAGCTTTCGCGGATCGCCGGCGTAAGGCGCGGCGCTCGCAAGTGTCGGGAATCGAGCGGGCCAAACCTGGGTGAGCCGCTTCGCGGAGTAGCTGAGATTTTCCTCAACCGGCTGCATCGCGCCGCCGGTTTCATGGTAGGCCTGCGCAAGGATCGCGGCGAGATGGCAGAGGCTGACACCGTGGCGGCGCCCATCTTCAAGGATAGCCTCAACGCCCGTCTGCTGCTGTGCAGATGGAGAGATGCCAAACACCGCGCTGCTCCGTCGCCTGAGAGCAGCAAAGAGTACCGATCGGTTCATAGGTCACCTGTATCTCTAGAGATTGACCGCCGCGAGCCATAGGGCATCGACTTGCAGATCTGACAGGCCAAAGCCAATCGCGATCGTAGCGACAAGCGGGTGGATGCGGTGAAACGTGTCGCCATACTCCCATTCGATCTGCGCCCTGTCTCTTTCGGCGCCCAAAGGCATGGCAGCAATCGTGGTTGCCACAGCTTCTGGCGAAACGCCTGCGCCGACGAGACCGAGGCGGAATTGCCGCGCTGAGAGTGACGGCATCACTTGACGGCTCTCCTCATCGGTTGGGGGAACGTAGTCGACGAACGGAAAATCAGAGTTGTCGGTGAGCCACTTGCGGATGGCCGGATTGAGACCAAAGCCATCTTCCGGCCGAGAAACATAGTCGCAATCGTAGACAGCATCTTCCAGGTCGGTAATGTTGCATTTGACCAGCAACACGCCGTCTTCCCTGGTTTTTTGAACGGAGTAGACGTCATTCAACGAAAGAGCCATCACGCTGTCCTTTGCATCTGAACCATCGAGTTGCCGCTGGAATATGTGATCTGCCCGCGCGCACGCCAGGTTCCGCCCAACTGTGCGCTGGCCCCTACATCTAGGGTAAATTGATAAGCGGCAGTGGAGAGGTAAGTTGCGTACCCCTGGTTTCGGTTTCGTGTACCGTTCGAGTAGCTCAACACAGAATGGCCAACGGGCAGGTTGACCTCGTCCTGGTTGGAACCGGTGTAGACGGTGGCACGCGCACTAAGGGCGTCACTTAGGTAGGCACCATATCCAAGCATGCCACCAGAAAACTGCATGTTGCCATCACCAAAAACGGCGGCACTGCCAACGTACATCGTGCCGCCAACGGCATGGTTTCCTGTGTTGGTGATATGACCGCCTCGGGCATCGAAGACGATGCGGCAATTGCCTGAGCTGCTATCATAAATGCCGACTCCATACCAAGTGGAGATGCGGAGATTGTGAGAGGCATACGTCGCGTTGTCGCCATTGCCCGCGACCAAGCCGTTGTTGCTGCCAAGGGCACCAGAGGTAAAGAACCCAGTCGGTGTATAAATACTACCGCCCAGATTCGCGTTGGCTGCAGCGTCCCACCATACCAGGGTCGAGGCGGTTGACCACTCATTGTTGGAATACTGGACGTAGAACGAGCCGCTCGCGTCGCTGAGCAGGCGATGGTCACGGTTGGCGTTGGCGTTGAAGCGGAACTCAGCCGTGCCGACATTGTTACCGACCTCGAACATGTGGCCGCCCCAGAACCCGCCCCCATCTTCTCGAAGGGTCAACGATCGGACAAAGGTGCCAGAGGTGTTGTAGAGAAACGTTTGCATGGCGCCGATCGCATTGTTGTGCACGATGACGCCCCGGTTGTTTCCGGCCGAATTCATGAAATAAAGGTAGCGGTCCCCGTTAGAGCGGATCTGAAAGTCGTTAGAGGCGAGGAAATTCGGCGCCCAAACTGCGCCGGTAAAGCTCGCACCTGCGGTCGTTACCAGGGGTGTTCCGCCGTAAGTGGGGCCGAGAGCGCCGGAGAAATTGTAGCGGAAGCCCACTTCGGCGTTAAGGTCGATGTTGCCGCCACCATTTGTAGCATAGCCGATGTAGCCGGCTCGGTTTCCGTCTGCCTTTCTAAAATCGATGTACCCAGTGTTGGTGGTGTTTCCTGCGCTGAGCACTGCATACCCTGTAACGGAACCATTGTTGACGACTACAGAGCCAACGAATGCTTTGCCCGACATCGTCGCGGGCAGGCGTGCATCTGCAATGGTACCGGTTATAAGAGTGCTTGCATCGTTGGCGCCGATCGTCGCCCGCACGCCCGCCGCATCCACATCGTCGAGAATAGTCCTTGCGAAAGGCGTCAGCGCCGTTGTCGCATAAGCGTCCGTCCCGGTCGTATAGAGCATCTGGTTGGTCGTCGTCGTCAATCCGGCGATCGATTGCAGGCCCGCGTCCTGTGCCTGGACATTGGTGCCGATTTCAAGTCCGAGTGCAGTCCTGGCGCCACTTGCGCTTGTTGCACCCGTGCCGCCCGAGGTCAGCGGGCGCGGCGCGTTGGCATCTGCCGTCAGGTCGTCGATGAGCGTGTTATAGGGCACGCTCTGGATCGTGGTATTGGGCACGCCTTTGGTGCCGGCGGGAGGCGAATAGACGCCACCTGTTCTGGGCATGGCTTGTCTCCATGGAAGTGCGGGGCCGCAAGCTTCCCTGTTGTTCCTGTTTTCGATGGGATGAACGGCCGTCGCACGGGCACGCTCCGAGCAACAGCCGGTAAGTTGGCCTCAGTGGCTACAGAGAACGGCCAAGCAAGCCGGCGACAGAGCGCAGTGAAGTCAAGGGAGGCCGCGAAACCGGCGTTAGCGCTTCTTCCGCCCGGCGGAAAAAAGCCGGCCGTAGTCGACACGGCGCATACCGTCCGGATCGCGGCTGACGGCATCGGGGCGGATCTTCTCCACCTCCTGCGCCATCACGCCCACGTGTTTCGGGTAACGCCCCGGTTCGCCCTTGTAGTGGTATTCGTAAAGCGAATGCCCATCCAGCTTGCCCACCTTCTTGATGTCCTTCTTCAGGCGCCGATCAGAAGGAAGCGCATTGAAAAGACCCGTGACACCGCCGAGAATACTGGAAAGGCCTTCTCGCTTCTGATTGTATGCGGCCACACGGTTCTGATAGTCCTGCTGCACCAGCCCTGCATAGTCCACCGGCTCGATCCGCTGGCCCTGCGTTGGCACGAAGTTCGGGCTGCTCACCTGGGCGCCGGACAGCAGGCTCGAAATCTCGTTGATCGGCTGGTTGCGCTGGGCATACATCTCGTTGAGATATTGCGCCCGCGCCGCGTTCTGCGCCGCTAGTTGAGCCTGCTGGGCGTTGAAGCTCTGGTCCTTCAACGTGTTGTTGGCCGCCGCCGTCGACTGGCTGTTCTGGTGCATCTGCTGCAGAGCGTCGTTGCTGAAGCCGGCTGCGGCGAGTGCCTGGTTGAAGTTTTGCTGCTGCGCGGAATTAGACAATTGCAGGTTGTTGGCGTTCTGAGTGTATTGCTGGCTTTGCGCCTGGTTGGCGAACTGGCCGCTCTGCAACATCTGCCCGTAAGCCTGCTGCTGCGCGGCATTCTCGAAGGCCGCTGCCTGCTGCGAGAGCCCCACGAGCCGGGATTGCTCCTGCCCCGCATTGAGGATGGCGCCGAACCGCGCGTCATTCGCCTGGCGGTTTGCCTGGTCGATCGCCCGGTTATAGGCTTCCGAGCCCGGCTGCAGCCCCTGGTTGGCGAGCTGTGTCTCCAGCGCTGCGCGGTCCCGGTCGAGTTGCGGGTTCATGCGCGCCATCAGCGCATCCTCGTAACGCTTCGTGTCGAAGTTCGTCTCGTAGCTGCGCCTGATGTCACCCGAATTGCCAAGCGAGGTCTGTATCGACCCGGCATTGGCAACCGTTCCTTGAGCACTGCCCGTATTGGGCAGCGTCGTCTGCAGCGTCGGGCCGGGACCGTATTGCTGATACTGCGGCAGGTTGATCGCATTGGGATTGCCGGCCGCCGGCGCGCCGGAAAGGTCGATCGGCCGCCCCAGAAGATCGTTCAGTCGAGACGACTGGTTATTGGCGAGTGTCGCAAGATTCTTCTCCGCAGCATCCGTCTGGTCCTTGATCGCCTGCTGCGCCGGCGAAAGTGTCTGCGTCGCGGTCCAGTTCGGAATGTCGTAGAAAGCGCCGCTTAACGGGTCTTTCCACTTGGTACTGCCTGTCTGTGAATAGGTCAGGCTGCCGTCCGGCGTCATCTGGTTGATGTTGCCGAGCGTTCCATTGGCGATGGCCGTGCCGATATTGGTCGCGGTCTGCGCCGCCGCAGTCTCGCGTGGATCCGGCGGCTTCGGAGCTTTGGATTTTCCCATGGTTCCTACCTCTGGTTGACGGGATGGGCCCGCCAGTCGTTGTCTGTGAGTGTGAAGACGATTTCGGCTTCCTCCCGCCCGCGAAGACGGGGAATTCGGTGTGGCGAAAAGCCGAAACGCTCTGCGATCGCGATCATGCCCGCATTACGCTCGGAAACCCTGAGCACAACCATCTGGCAGCCGATCTCCTGGAATGGATAGGCGAACATGCCCTTGAGCACCGGCCGCGTCAGCCAGCGTTTGCTGGTGGAAGCGGCCGAGAGTTCGATAACGCCAGCCTCCGGCGCATAGTCGTGGAACACCACGCCGGCCAGGAGCCCGCCATCTTCGACAACGCCCATGGTGACAAAGTCGGCAAATCCGCGTTCGCAGCCGGCGATGTGGCTCGCCACGAAATCCGCGATCATGCGGTTCACGGTGGCATTGTTGGCACCACCCCAGATGATCCTCATGCGCTCGCTTCGCCGGCCTCGACCTGCAGCGTCGCGAGGTCGACTTCCAGATCGAGCTTGGCCGCTCCGCCGGAGGTGATGGCGCAGCCGACTGCCAGCATGTCACCGGTCGCCCTCACATTCTGCCGGAAGCTGTAGCGAAGCTGCTGCGTCAGCGCGTCCCAAACCGCCTTGTCCCACAATCCGATATCCCATTCGGAAGAAACGACATCACCAGCAGTTACGCTGACGGCCGCAGGGATCGACCGGTCGAAGTCGGCTCGAGCAAACAGCCGCACGTTCGGCTTGCTTTTCGCCCGGAAGAACATGTGGGCGAGCGTGGCCTGCGCGCGTTGGCCGAACTGACCCGGGGGGGCAAACTGCGAGAGATAGGCGGCCGTAAAAGTCAGTCCGTCGTCTGTCCCCGTCGTATCGCCCTGCCAGCAGAAGCCACTGTCGCCACCAAAGAACAGCCCGCCCTGCAGCGTCTCGTAGCAGGTCGCCCGCCAATTGCTGATCGTCGACCAGCGACCGCTGAGCACATTGAGCACAAATGTCGTATCGGCAACGACGCTGTTGCCGGGAAAGGCGATGAACACCAGATTCTGCTCCGGCCACTGTTTCACCACCCAGCCCACGCCGGTCGCATTCGCCGCCCGCCGCCAATCGTCCTCGATCGGGCGCGAAACCGAAACCTGGCTCAGCGCCTGGCGATCGCGCTGGAACACCTGAGAGATCGGTGTCAGCCCGTCGCTGGTGGCGATCAGAATATCGCCTCCGGCGCGGATCCAGGCGTTCTTGCCGAGCGGCCGGCCGATCTGATAGACGCCCTTCAGCGCAAAGCTGTTGGCGTCACTCGGGTCGGAGCCGGCATATACCGCCACCTCGCCTTCGGTCGAAACGAAGACGCACAGATCGGATAGGCCGTCGCCGCTTTCGAGCGACCAGGAAAAGCCGATCAGCAGCGAGCCACCCTTCTTCATCACGCCGCCCAGCGGAAACAGCAAGGCCGCCCCGCCGACGACGTTGACCGGCAGATAGTAGGCGTCGAGCGTTGCATTCTTCAGAAAGAACTGCCGGTTCTTGAACAGCCAGCCATAGTTGAGCTGCGCCATGGTCGTCGCGTCGGGAAAGGTGATCGCCGGCGTCGTCGCCCAGGTGCTGCCGTTATAGACCCGGCGCTGATCGGCGCCGTTGAGGCAGATGAGAAAGGAATTGCCCGCATTGGTGTGCTGGAAGGTGCACCAGTCGCCGCCCGAAAGTCCGCTGACGGCAGCGGCCGTCGTTGCAGGCGGTGCTGCCGGGGATGTCATGTCGTAGATTGCCGTATCCGTCGCCATGAACAGCTTCTCCATGGCGCCATACTTGTACTTGAAGGCACTGCGGATCGTACCGCCGTCGGCCACCCGGCCCCGCTTTTGCGAACCGCCACGAATGCGGCAGCCGACGAGCGTCGGCAAGAAGTTGCGCAATACGGTCGCCGATCCCGGCTGTTGCGCCGCCATGTCGGCGGTCGTCACGAGCCCGTTTTTCGGCGCCGGGAACGTGATCGGCTGCGAGGTCTGTTGCCGGCCGATGCTGGTTGCACCGCGATTGCTCTGGCCAAGGCGCCCTGGCCTTATGTCCACTCTCATGATGCCCCCCGGTCGGCGTTCAGTTCCTGCAGCAGGTCCGCCTCGAATTCCGCGAGACTGTCGTCGAAGGGCAGCCCCTTTTGCCGCTTCCAGCGCCAGAGGATGCCCTTGCCCAGCAGCCGCTCTGGAAAGAGCATCGTGTCGTCATCCGCCTTGAGCGTGTCACGTTCCTGGTAGGGGTCTCCCAGCACCCAGTTCTTCGAGACGTAGTCGACAACGGCTCCGACGCCAGCTGATGCCGGGGAAAACAGCATCTGGCTCCCCCGCAGGAAAAAATAGGGCTGTGCGGATGCGGTGCCGGTCGCGGTCGCCCATTGCGAACTGTTGGTGATCGGGCGAAAGAAGGCGCCGGATGCCGTGCGCACCGCGCCCCCCGGCGTCAGCCGTTGGTAGTCCGCCGGCAAGGTCAGTGGCGAGAGGATTGCCACATGCTGCTTCAGCAACCGCCGCCAGTCACCGCGTCGGGAAATCTCCTCGCCCGCCTCTTGCGCCAGCGCCACCATGGTCTGCGCGTTCGGATCGTTGGAGCCGTAGATGCTGTCGAAACGATCGAGCGAAACGATGTCGCAAACCTCGTTGATTACGGAAAGCAAGGTCATGGTGTCGCCCCTCCCACCGTCATCTGGGCATCGCCCCAGCGGGCGCGTTCGTCGGCAATACCGAGCCCGGCAAGCGCCGACATCTTCAGCTGTTGCGCGGCCCCAACCTTTCCGGCGTCGCGCTCCCAGATGGCGATCTCCTCGACCAGTCCGTAGAGATAGGCGTCGGGGGCCTGCTCCAGCAGCCAGTTCGTCGGGTTCAAGGCCGAAAGCGGCGGGATCTTGCGGTAGTAGGTCATGGTCAGTCCGTAGCTGCCGGCCGGAAACGATTTGATCCGGTTGCCGACGATCGCATAGCCGAGTGGCGTGCCGCCACCCACCGGACCCGTGTCGGAAAATTGCTGCAAGGCCCCCGCGCGGATCGGCCGGCCGCTTGCCGTCAAGACCTGCCGTGCTTCGAGAAAGTTCGCGGGCAGAGGCGCGTCGCCGTCGACGACGTCGATCGCCGCGGTTGCTTCCATCTCGCTCACACGCAGCGCCCTGTTGAGTTTCAGTTCGGCCAGACCGACGAAGCGCGGAAAGAGGTGGGCGATATCGTTGCGCCCGCTGTATTCGCCCGCATCGACCAGCAGCGCGGCATAATCGGCAATGCTCATAGCCTGCCCTCCTTTGTGCGCCAGGCGCGGTTGTCGCCATCGTTGAGGAAGCGCTTGACGAAGCGGTCGTCGCCTTCGGAGTGCGCCGTCACCAGGCCCGAGGCATGCGCGATGTTGAGCGGAACCGAGGCAACGCGATGCCAATCGCCCCGCCAGATCCTTTCAGCGCTGTTGCGCACCTCCTGGTTTTCACTCACCAGGTTGTCGACGGGATAATCGACGCGGTAGACGTCCTTCTCCCCGTCGAAGTGGTGCCAGACGGAGCGGCCGCTCATCCTGTCATGATCGTAGAGCGTCCAGGCTCCATCACGGATCACCATGGCTCACTCCCCCGGCAGCGGGTCGGCGCGCTCCGCCTTGGCTGCCGCGATCAGTGCCTTCGCCTCTTCAAGGCTGACGGACACGACAGCACCAGCGGGTGTGCGTTCATCGTCACACAGCCAGACGTCGTAGACGAGACGAACAGGCACGGGCTTCTTTGCTTCGGACATTGATGTCTCCATGAAAAAAGGCGGCTCCGGAGAGCCGCCTTGGCAAGAGTTGTTCATTTGGAAGGGAAACGGGCACGGGTCAGGCGCCCGCATCCGATGTCTGGTGTCATGCAATCAATATTGGCTGCGCCCGCGCCGGGTCCCAAAGCGGCAACAGCGGGTATCCGACAAAGTACCGCCAGCAAAGCGGCTACTGAACGACATGACCAGCGGATGCCTCGACGATCGTCGATAGGATCTTTCTATCGCCCAAATTCCGATACGGTCTTCATCGCCGACGCAACGAAGAGATCGAACTTATCGGAGAGTGCCGTACTAATATCTCGAGACAGGAACAGGTCGTAAACCGAAGGCGAGGCCTCGACGCCGGAGGACCCAGCCCCGGCAACGCGACAACCAAGCCGTGTTCCAGGAAAATCAGGATTATCGGATGCCGTTATCACGAACGCGCTGGCCCGTGGCTTCGCTGCCAACGCGTCGTTGCGGGCCGTTTCCAGCACACGCTCGACGTCTTCCGACTGCTCGGATGCATAAAACCCCCACGCGTAGTCGCTCTTTCCCGGCGCGGCCCGTTGAGCGTAACCGGTGAGGTGAAGTCCATAAGCCTCGACAGGCTTAGAGAACGTGACGACGGAAGTCCGCGGCTCGCCTGTGTCGAGAAGGTTGTAAGGGTGAGCCACGATATCCGCCCTGTTGAAAACAGCCTTCTCCGCGTCAAGGACCTTGAAGAATTGGGCGTCACACGCCAACAACGCAGCCAACACCTTCTCGGCGCTTTCAGGCGGCATCGTGCATTCGGGCGCTACATAGCCGCCACTTCGTTCGCAAATTGCGCCGCGGCTCATGTCTTCAAACGAATACGGATCGATTGTCGCAAATACCAGCCCAACCAGCACGACGGACAGCCCGAAGAGGGTGACAACGGTATAGACCATTGCCTTTTGCCACTTTTTCATGCCGCCTCCTTGTCTGCAGAGCATATCTCGATCTGATCCCCATTAGAACATTTCATGAACGAATGCAAGGTTGCGATCGAACTCGCACTACAGCTTATGCGGAAGGTTATTCACCCCATGACTTCATCATCTGCTTGAGCGTGCCGCGACCGGGAAATAGCCCGCTCCAGAACCCTTCTTCCTGTATCGGGGGCTTCGACTGCCAGTTGTCTGCGTTGGCCTGCATTCTCTGCAGGTCCCTCTTTTCGTGCAGTGCCTCCAGAGGTGGCAAGTCGCGTGGGGGTGGTCCTGACCAGGATGGACGCTCGGACGACTCCGAATAGCTTTGGAGACGTGGGTCGGGCACTTTGTCGCTGATCGAACGGATCAGGTCGCCGTTCCGCCGGGCATAATCCACCAGCCCCATGACATCCGCTTCGCCAAGATCGCGCTCCTTGGCGTAGCGTCCTATCTGCCGTCCGACATCATTGTTCCACTCATCACGCAGGTGGTCCTTGGTGTTGTCATTCCCGCTCCACTTGTCGGAAAGCCAGGATTGCCACTCTCGGGCGGTGCCGAGAGACTTGGCCAATCCCGGAAAGTTCTCGCGCTCTATCATGGCGCTCACATAGGCATGCGCATTCGCGTTTCTAATACCGCTCAGTTCTCGCAGCCTTTCAGGCGATAGGTGACTGAGCTCCGGATAGTTTTGGCCGTTGAAAGCCTCGACAGCCTTGTTGTGCCTGCCACAGTTCACGTATTTGGCAATTGGATTGGCCAAGTGCTTTCACCTTGATGAATGGGTATTCGGAGGCGATCCGGTAGGTGGCACCCGCGAGGCACGGCAACGAAACGGCAAAGGGCGGGCAAAACGCCCGCCCCACGCGTCGCGCTCGTCAGATCAGCTCGCAGCGCTCAAACCAAAAAGATCGGCCGCAACGCCGAGGCCCTTTTCGTTGTGCACCTTCAGCGTGCCCTCGCCGATGATCACGCCCTTGTCGGCATCGCCGGTCTTGGCCACCGCCTTGTCCTCCTGGATGTTGCGCAGCCAGAGGAAGGAGAGCATGTCGGTGTCGAGGAGAAGGCGTTGCGTGCGAGTTTCGCGTTGCCCGCCTGCACCCGGTTCGGGCGGATCATCACGGTGCCGAACGGGCCCTCGTAATAGTCGGCGGTCGCCACGATCGTATTGCGCTCGCCGCCTTGCGAGACAGCGTAGCGGAACGGCGCCACGTTGGCGTCGGACATGAAGGTGACGAACACCGATTTCACGTAAGGCGAGACCGAGACGTGACGGAAATTGGCGCCGTTCTGGTAGCCCGTCTGGCATCATCTGATCGAGGATCGCCTTGGTAAACGGGCGCTGGGTGCCGTCAGTCGGCGGCCTAAGGATATCCCCTGGTCGCTACTTCCCATGTTCGTTCCGAAAGAGGTCGGCCGGCACCGGCGGCGTCTTGCCGGAAGCGAGAGGTGTGGTGCAACCGATGAAACCGTCAGCGAAGCCGAGTGCCTCGGAGGGCGTATAGCCGGTTGCTTCGGCTGCCAGGTCAAGCGACCAGCCTTCGTTCCGGGCATAGCTGCTTCCCGTAACCGAACCTGCCCGATCGGCGCGCGGCAGAAAGCGCCCGGTCTTCGGGTCCTTGGCGGATTTGCTTGTCATGGGATTTGCTCCGCGCAGGCTCAGCCGCTGCGCCTGTTGGCAGCCGCGGCTTTGAGGGAGAAGGCACGCGGCCCTGGCTTCGGCCCGTCACCCGCCTTCGCTCCAAGGGCGCAGCACAGCTACCAATCGTCAGTGCCGTCACCGCGGATGGCGCAACGCGCGCCAAGCGTGACAGCCGGTCACAGAAATTTGCAGGTGTCACGCCCGATGTCACGCCGGCAAACTTGACTTCAGGTTGTATTCGGTCATCAATAGTTCGCGTCGGATCGCCCTGCCTCGGGCCGTAGCGGCGGAAATGCATGACATGTGCGGCTGCTCGCAGGCGGCCGCCAGGAAAGACCCAAAGTAGTTCAAATTTTTGAATAATTTATCAGTCTAGCAGGCCCGCTGCGGGAACCATGCGATGGATGCGATAGGTGTCAGATGATCCGCAACACGATTAGCAGGTTGAAGACCATTTTCACCCCAGCACCGTCCGCAGCGAATATCTCGCCCAGGTTGCTTGAACTCGCGACCTCGGGGAACGTCGATGCCCAGGCAAAACTGGGCGAAATCTATTTCAACGATGGCGGCGAGGAACACTACGCTGCGTCGCTGCACTGGAACCGGCAGGCCGCCCGCCAGGGACATCCGACCGCTCAGGCCCGTCTCGTCACCATCTATCAAAGGGGCCTCGGCGTCGATCGCGACACAAGGGAAGCATCGCGCTGGCTTCGCAGCATCGGGCAGCCCCGCCCTCGCGGTGAGCCCATCCGCGCCGTTTCCGGCAAGATCGCCAAACAGGAAGCTTAGCGCGCCGGCCGCGGTCTCGAAGCAGCGCAACGCCCCGTAGAGCCGCCAGACGGCCTTGCGCCAGGCACCGCTCGTCCCAAGCTGTCCCCGGAATCAAAAAGGCCGCTTCAATGAAGAAACGGCCAGCCTGTAATATCCTTAGCCCGCTTCCGGCCACTTGGCAAGCCCTCTCGCCTAAATTTGTTTCCGTTTTGTTCGTTTTTTTTGCCAGGCGTCCACATCGCTCGCCGCACGCTGATCGCGCGCCACGTCCGCCCGCTCTGTTTGGTGATATGATTGCGCCCGGCATGCGGCGCTGCCGGTGGCCAGCAATCTCCTCGACGAGCGACCGCTTGCCAGGGCGACGCGCCCGATGTCCGGATCGATGGTGCGGCGGCCAAAGGCCGTTCCCACGACGGGAGGATTTCATGACCCTACGATATCTGATTGCCGTGACCGTCGCGGCGCTTGTCGCGCTCGTCGGCTGTACCACCGACCAGGCCAGCCGCAACACCGCCCCTGCCCCAAGCCAGGGAAACCAGGGCATGCAAGGCGCCCAGGGCATGAGCCAGGGCGGCGGAAGCTCCGGTTACTAAGCATCCCGCGCACGTGCGCAGCAGCCTTGCGACAAAGACGTGCGACAGAACAAAAACGTGAGCGCGAATCCGAAAGATTGCGACACGGTTTGGCAGCGCCAGAAACGGCGACCCCTGAAAAGAGTAACGCCGCCCGCAGGTCGCGTATACCGCAGCCGCGGATGACAGGGCAAAGCACCGGCCAGGCGTGGTGCCTTCCGGGGCGGTTTGCCTCGCATCGGCGTTGGCGGATTGAACTTCCGGCGCCGAAACGCGTTAGGTAACCATGACGCGCATTCTCGGTGCCGCGCCATTTGTTTGCGCGCATTCTGTGTTAAGCTTCCCCTCGGGAGGAAAATGCCATGGAGAATTTCTTCGCACTCGCCGCCATCGTCGTCGGCTCTGCCATCCTGGGGCTTGCGCTCGCCTACGGCTTCCGCCGCAAGGACGCCCACCGTCCTCCCGATCATGACGACGCCCGGTTGAAATTCTAGAGCGTCACCATTCCCAGACGTTGGCCCACCCACTCGCGCTTCCTCTCGGCCGGTCGTTCGCGGCTGCCCGTATCACAACCGGCGCCGATGCGCGGGAGCGGCGGGGCCTTTGCAATTCCTGCGCGAATCGATGAGACAGGCCGCTGGCGTCCCGGCATCGCGAGCAGCACCACCCCCTGGGGAATGAGGAAAAATGTGACCGTCGCGTCCACGGTCAGGGTTTTGCGCCACAGCAGCCGGCGCGAGCGGCCGTGCCACAGGTTGGCGGTCCACACCTGGCCCAGCGAACCGCTTCCTGTTCCCGCGCTACCGCTTCGATGACTTGCCAGTCGAAATGCGTGTCGTGCGACTACCGGTCCGGGGCCGGAAAACCCTTCACAGGAAGCAGCCCTTCAGGAAAAGTCCGCCAGCTCTTGATGCCGGCGGACCAACGTTCCGGTGCGTTTCGCCTCAGTAATAGGGCGAATAGCACTGCTGGCGCGGGCCGCCATAGGGCTGGAACGAATTGTCCCAGGCGCGATATGAGCGATAGCGGGCATAGCACCAGTCCACATGACGCGGGTTCACGCCCGCATCCGCCCGGCGTGGCGGAGCGGCAATGGCACCGCCGATGACGACGCCGGTGCCGAAGGCTGCCAGCGGATACCACCAACCGTCATTGTGGCGGCGATAGCCGTAGCGCTCGTAGCGATAGCCGCGGTAGCCGTTATGGTAGCCATAGCGATAGCCGCCGTCCCAACCCGGGCGCGGACGATAGCCGCCATGCCAGCCTGGCCGTGGGCGGTAGCCGCCGTCCCAACCGGGCCGCGGGCGATAGCCGCCATGCCACCCCGGCGGACGCCGGCGATAGTGGCCGCCGTTCCATTCCCGGTGCTGCACCAGTTCGACGTCGCTCTTCTGCACCCGCTCGATGGCAACAGCCGGCACGGCGTTCGCCGGCGTGATGCCCGAAAGAGCCGTAACCGCCGCCATGACGACGATGGCAATCTTCTTCATCTCATCACCTGTCCGTTTGGAAACAGGCGCCAGTTTCGCGGAAGGACGTGAACCCACAATGAATGCGATATTTCTAAAACGAAATGCAACCCAGAGGCAGCATCCGGGGCCCATGTCTCAGGCGCGCGCGGCTCTCTCCCCACGCAGCGTGAGCGCATGCGCAATCAGCGTTTCCACCGCCTGGCCATAGGTGATGCCGTCCGCCGCAAGTGCCTTGGCATACATGCTGATATTGGTGAAGCCGGGAATGGTATTGATCTCGTTGATGACGAGGCTTCCATCCGGCCGCAGGAAGAAATCGACGCGCGCCATGCCGGCGCAGGCCAGCGCCCGGAAGGCCCGCTCGGCCATCTCCCGCGCCTGCCCGCCAACCTCTTCGGCAAGATCCGCCGGCGCCTTCACGATGGCACCGCCGGCGTCGACATATTTGGCGTCGTAGCTGTAGAAGCCATGGCTTTCGGCGGGAATGATCTCGCCCGGCCGCGATACCGTGAGGCGGCCACTGGCGTCTTCCAGCACCGAGCATTCGATCTCCCGGGCCCGCACGAACTCTTCGATCAGCACCTTGTCGTCGTGGCGAAACGCCTCGTCGAGCGCCACCGCAAGTCCTTTGAGGCTATCGACGCGGCTGACGCCGACGGACGAGCCCTGCCGCGCCGGTTTGACGAAGACCGGCAGCCCCAGCGTTTCCAGGATGGCTTCGCCGGAATAGGCGTCGTCCTGATGAAGCGCGATGGCACGGGCGACCGGCAGCCCCTCGGCCGCAAGCAGGCGCTTGGCAAGCACCTTGTCCATCGCCGCCGCCGAAGCCGCAACGCCGCAGCCGACATAGGCGACATCGGCGGTCTCGGCATAGCCCTGCACCGTCCCGTCCTCGCCGAACGGCCCGTGCAGCACCGGAAAGATCAGGTCGACGGCCGGCAACAGCCCTTGCGTTCCATCGGCGGCAATGGTGACCGCCCGCCCCTTGCCGCCCGGGATCAGCGCCACCTGCGTTCCGATAGCCGGAATGGCCCGCGGCAGCTCGCCGTTTTCAAGCTCGAGCAACAGCCAACGCCCGTCCTTGGCAATGCCGATCGGCACGATCTCGTAGCGGCTGCGGTCGAGCGCGGCGACGACATTGCGCGCCGACATCAGCGAAACCTCGTGCTCTGCCGAGCGGCCGCCAAACAGAACGGCAATGCGCAACTTTCTCGTCATGTGAACTCTCTCCAGAATCGCAAGCAAATGGAGATCGGAAGGAAGCGGCTGAAAATGGCAACAAGAGGTCAAGGACGCGCGCGATTGATCATCTTACGCTTCCTTCAACTTTTTGGTGCAAACTGAAGGAGAATTTGCCACGCGTGCTGCGCTGCTCGGCCGATCTTCCTCCATTGACCGCACAAGCAGACGGCATGATGAAAACTGGGAGTACGGCATGCCGGATACCGTCTGGGTCAGCAGCGTGATGAGCGATTACAGCATCGGAAACAGGCAAGGCATTCGCGAAAAGTTCTATGGCGGCGACTGGGCGCCTCCGACCTTTCAGCTAGGCGTTGCCCCGCAGCACGTACTTCAGGCGCTCTTTCGCTACAACCGCGGCGAGACCCTCGAGCGAACCGATTTTCCCGAGGCAATGTATGTGTTTGCCGAAAACAACTGGAAACGGGTGGGCGAACTCTCTTGTGCCGGCCCCTTCTACGCGGTGAAGGGCAGACTGGCCGAGGTGCTGAAGAATTTCGATCTCGGCAAGGGAGGCTTGATCGAGTTTCCGATCTATGCGGCCGACAAGACCACCCGGCTTCCGGGCCCCTTTTATCTGCTCAACTTTGGCGCGGTAAAAGACAGTTTCGTGGCGAGCGAAAGTCGCAAGCTTCGTCCGCGCAGAACGATCGACAAGGACGGATACGAGTTGTGGGCGACATACGATCTCGAAGACGGCGATCTGGCGCTGACGGCAGCGGCTTTCGAAGGCGCCGACCTCTGGCACGAGCGCAAGGTTGGAACCGGCTTTTCATGAGCAGCCGGCTCCATGACGCCATCCTCGCGGCAAAGGTGAAGGTCAAGTTTCAGTTCGCGCAAGCACGGATCGCCGGTTGACGGAAACGCGCGCCTCGCCATCGGCAAATGACTGCCGTACGCGCCGCGCACCCATGGGTTCCTCCGCCTTCGACTGATTCCACTTGAAGCGGAATATGCCAGCGCCAAATGTCGCCATGGTTGCTGACTAAATGATGCGGTACTTGAGGCACGAGACGAGATTTCAGGGAGAACGACCGATGGCCGAGATTCTGCTGTTCCACCACGCCCAGGGGCTGACACCGGGAATGTTTGCCTTCACCGACGAACTCCGCGCCGCCGGCCACACCGTGCACATGCCTGATCTCTTCGAGGGGCAAACCTTCGCAAGCATCGCCGACGGCCTCGCTCATATCGAGACGGTCGGCTTCGAGGCGATGCGCGAGCGCGGCATTCGCCTCGCCGATGCACTTCCCCAGGGCCTCGTCTATGCCGGCTTCTCCTTCGGCGTTCTGCCGGCACAGAAGCTCGCCCAGACCCGGCCCGGTGCCCGTGGCGCGCTTCTGTTTTATTCCTGCATCCCGATCAGCGGTGAGTGGTCCTTCGGTCCCTGGCCGGAGGGCGTGCCGGTTCAGATCCACGGCATGGACAACGACCCGATCTTCGTCGGCGAAGGCGACATCGACGCCGCCCGCGAGATCGTCGAGAAGGCCGATGATGCCGAGCTGTTTCTCTATCCCGGCGACCAGCACTATTTCGCCGACAGCTCGCTGCCGTCCTATGACGCGGCGGCAACGGCGCTGCTGACGAAACGGGTGCTCGCCTTCCTCGAGCGGGTCTGACCGACGCCAGGACAAGCCCAAAGGTCGGACGGCGCTGTCGTGATCAGACAGCGCCGCTCCTCATTTGCCGGATCAGTTGCCGGTCGGCATCGAGAGACTGAAGCCGTCCTTGCTCAGCTCATCGCGCAGCCACTGGAACTGCTGGTATTTCGATATTTCGATCGGACCGGTGTAGGTCCCGCTTTGAAGCTTGCGCGGCGGATATTTGACGTAGGTGGTCATCAATTGCTTGATGGAGTCACTGATGGTCACCATCGTCCAGGTGCGCTCGGTGTAGTTGTTCATGAAGATGTCGTAGCGCTCCTGCGGGTCCTGCCAGAGGTCGAAGACTTGCGGGACCGTTGCGACGTACTTGTCCGGGCCCTTCCAGCCCAGATTGCTGTCGACGGCGAGACCGCCCGTCGGCTGTCCATTGTCACCACGCAGGTTGAACACCGCCTTGTAGTTGCCGACGCGGGCAGCGCCGGGAGACAGTTCATTCTCGGTGAAATAGAACCATGAGGTGCGTTCCGACTTGCCGGTTCCAAGCAGGATTGGCGACATGTCGAAGCTGTCGAAGATGATCGGTTGGCCCTCGCGGTCCTTGTCCGGCAGAGCAACGCCGGCAACCGAAGCAAATGTGGCCATCAGATCGAGGCCGCCGACGATGTCATGGTTCTTGGAGCCGGCCTTGATCTTGCCCGGCCAGACGGCGATGGCGGGAACGCGGTTGCCGCCCTCGCGCACCGTGCCCTTGGTGCCACGGAACGGCGTATAGCCGGCATCGGGATAGACGTCCTGCCAGGCGCCGTTGTCGGTCGTGTAGAAGACCAGCGTATTCTTGTCGAGGCCGGTCTCGCGCAGCTTGTCCATGATGCGGCCGATGCGGGTATCCAGTTCGACGATACTGTCGGCATATTTCGATTTCGACAGCGATTTATGCTCGAACTCCGGGGCCGGCATGTTCGGCTGGTGCACCTTCATGAAGTTGACGTCGATGAAGAACGGCTTGTCGGTTTTTGCCGCGTCGTCAAGAAACTCCAGAGCCGCCTTTTCGACGTAACTGTCGAAATAGGGGATGCCGACGACCCCAGCCGCGCCATTGACCGTGGGCGTGTCGACATACTGGCCATTGATCTTGAAGTCCTCGACTGCCGTTTCGCCGGCCTTACCGGAGAGCGAGCCCTTGGTTACCTTCTGGAACATGGCCCTGAGCTTCGGGTCCATATCCGGAAACCAGGTCGGATCGGCGTAGGTGTAGGCGTTGAGGTGGTAAAGGCCGCAATACTTCATGACGTCGAAGCCATGGGCGTTCGGCAAGGCGTAGTCCGCCTCGCCGAGATGCCATTTGCCGGTGAAATAGGTCTGGTACCCGCCGAGTTTCAAGACGGAGGCCAGCGTCCACTCGGCGGCCGGAAGACCGCCGCCTTCACCCTGGAATGCCACCGTCGTCATGCCACTGCGGTTGGGAATGCGCCCGGTGATCATCGCGGCGCGACCGGGCGTGCAGCTCGGCTGGGCATAGAAATCGTAGAACAGCATGCCCTGTTCGGCCAGCTTGTCGATGTTGGGCGTCGGCATTCCCCGTCCTTCACCGCCGCCATAGGGGCCAAGGTCCCCATAGCCGGTGTCATCGGAAACGATGAGAAGGATGTTGGGTTTTGGCGTCGCCTGCTGCGCATGCGCCGGGGCCGACAGGCCAGCGACAAGGCTCAGCCCTGCCACGCACGACGCCAGAAGTTTCATCGGAAAAGTCCTCGACACGGTGCGTGACGAATTTGATCGATCAGGTTCCTTTATCACTGTCAGGTTCCTTCCTGCGACGAGCCGTCGCGCGAAAAAAATTGATCTGAAAAGTATCGCGTCTCCATTGAGGTCCGACGCGCAAATCCATGCCTGAATGTTCAAACAGATCCCGGCTGCCGAAACGGCGAGATCACTACCAGGCGGCGATGGCGAAAAACCATTGTTACCTGCGCGGGAAATCTGCTCCTTTGACGCGTGAGCAATCAAGTACGTAACTGTAACGACAGCCGTAACGTATCGCGCGCGCCGGCGGGCCCAGTGCGCGCACCAGGCCAAAAACTGGCGGAAGCGACCGTTCGCCTGGACCGCCAACGCCAATGAACACCGGCTTTCCCCTGAAGAAAATCCAGGCACTGGAAATCTGATACAAATACGCAATACTGAAGTAATCTGGGATTACCGCAAATCATTCGCGGAGTTTCAAAGAATATTACTGCAAGAATTGAACTTGTTTTGGAGTAACGGTGCTTATATATTCGGACGAAAACCTTGAAGTCATCCATCGCCCGGGCTCATCCCCCTATCTGCTGGTGACCTTCAACGAGATGGAAATCCAGGCGAACGGCAGCCGCTATTGGGGCCAGCGCTTCTGCGAGAAGGCGGATCTCTCGGCGCTTGGCTTCATCAGCCGCCGCCCCAACTGGTTTCCGGCGGCAAGCGTGGTGAAGGCGGTCGAGGCGGCCGCGCCCATCCTCAAGGCTGCGCCCGAGCGCATCCTCTACGGCCACTCCCAGGGTGGTTATGCAGCCCTTCGCTACCGCCGGCGCTTCAACGCCACCACCGCGATCGCCTTCTGCCCGCAGGTCTCGATCGATCCCCGCTCCGTGCCCTACGACAACCGCTTCCTCAGGCATTTTTCGCCCGAGCTGCACGCCAATATGGGGATCTCGCCCGACCAGGCCTCAGGCCGCGCCTTCATCTTCTACGATCCCTTCCACGCGATCGACCGCCGCCACGCCGAGCGCATCGCCGCATTGCAGGCCGAAACCCATCTCGTGCCCGTGCATATGACCGGCCACGGCACCGTACGCGTCTTCACCGGCACCGAGCGCGCCCTTTCCCTCATCGCGGCCTGCCGCAGCAACGATCGCGCCGGCCTCGGCGCCCTTGCCCGCGCCGCCCGCACGGATGCGCCGATGCGCCCCTACCAGATCGCCGTTGCCGCCATGCCCCGCCACCCCGCCTGGGCCGACCGGATCAACGCCCGCTTTGGCGAGCGTTTCGCGCCGATGGAGCGGGTCAACTTTCTCTACCACCGCGCCAACCGCCACATCGGCGACGGCGATATCCTGGCCGCCCGCGACCTGCTCGAAGCCGCCCTGTCGCTACTTCCCGGCGATCCCGCCATCAAGCATCGCCTCAAGGAGCTCGACGCCCGCATCCTTCGCGAACGCAAGGTTGCGAGCGCGTCCTGAGGCGCAGCGTCAAGACGCGCGCGTCTCTTCCAGCGGCAGAACCACCTCGGCCGTGACTCCTGGCCGGTTGTCGCGGATGCTGACGTCGCCTGAATGCAGGTCGGCGATTGCGCGAACGAGGCTTAAGCCCAGACCGCTTCCCGCCGTCGTCCTGCTCTTGTCGAGCCGATAGAGCCGGCGGAACACCTTTTCCCGCTCGCCGGCGGGAATGCCGGGGCCGTCGTCGCTCACGGCCACCACGGCCTTTTCGCCCTGTCGGGCGAGCGAGATCGAGATTGCAGCGCCGGGCGGACAATGGCGGATGGCGTTTTCGACGAGGTTGACGAACATCTGCGTCAGCAGTTCCCGGTCGCCGCGGATCGTCAGCGCCGGTGCCGTGTCGATCGATGCGGTGAGCACATGGCCGCTGTCCTCGGCAACGTCGCCGTAGATTTCAGCGACCGAGGCAACGACATCGCTGAGGTCGATATCCTGAAAGCGGGTCCGGCGCGCGCCCGCCTCGATCTGCGAAATCCTGAGCAGCGCTTCGAATGTTTCGTTGATCTGGTTGGCCTCGGCACGGGCGTCCGAAAGCGCCTCGCTCACGGGCTCGCCGCGTTCGTCGCCGGCGATAGCCGTCTCGATCTGCATCTTCAGCCGGTTCAGCGGCGTCTTGAGTTCGTGGGCGATGTCGGAACTCACCTGCCGCATCGTCTCCATCAGCGCCGACAGCCGGTCGAGCGCCTCGTTGATCTGGCCGGAGACGGCGTCGATGTCGTCGCCGTTACCTCTGAGCGGCACGCGTGTGCCGAAGGCGCCGTGGGAGACTGCCGCCATCGCGCCTGCGATGCCGTCCAGCCGCCGTTGCGCCTTTCGTGCCAGTAGCGCACCGCCGAAAATCGCCCCGGCCATGGCGACCAGGGTTGCCCAAAGGAAGCTCAGGAACGCGATATGTTCGAGCCTGTCCGTCGCCGCAAAGCTGCGCCCGACGATCAGCCGATTGTTCCCGACCATGCCCGAAAACGTGCGATAGCCGGTACCGCCGTGCAAACCCAGCGCCTCGGGCCTTACGGTCGAAAAGCCGTCCGGCAGCGGTGCCGTCGAGACATCGCCGGCGATCTGCCGGCCGTCCCCGCCGATGACGCAGAAGACCCATTCACGCGCCCGGTTCACGCGCGAATAGGCGTCGACCATCGCGATCAGGTCCTCCAGATCGTCGGTGGAGGCGATCACCGCATGCAGTTCCGTCACCGAATTGTCGAGCGACTGTTGAAGCTCCTGCCGCAGGAACTGATAGGTGCCGAAGCCGGCCGCAACGAAGGTGAGGAAGAACACGAGCCCGAACGTCACCGCCAGACGAAACGGGGTGGAGCGCCACAGGCTAGCCGGGTGCATGAAGGCTGTACCCGATGTTGCGCACCGTATGGATGAGCGGCACCTCGAAAGGCTTGTCGACCTTGGCGCGCAGGCGGCTGACATGGGTCTCGACGACGCTCGTCTTCGGATCGAAGTGAAAGTCCCAGACCTTTTCCAGAAGCATGGTCCGGGTCAGCACCCGGCCCTCGCCGCGCATCAGCACCTCGAGCAGGGTAAATTCCCGTGGCTGCAGCTCGATCCGTTCGCCCGCCCGCGTGACCGAGCGCCGGACGAGGTCCAGTTCCAGGTCGGCGACGGCGAGCACCGTCCTTTGCTCCAATACCGGCGGCCGGCGCGCCAGCGCATTCACCCGCGCCATCAGCTCGGAAAAGGCAAAGGGCTTGACCAGATAGTCGTCGGCCCCGGCCTCAAGGCCCTCCACCCGGTCGTCGACGCCGCCGATCGCGGTCAAGAACAGCGCCGGCACCTTGATCCGCGCCGCGCGGATCGCTTTCACCACCGAAAGGCCGTCGAGCCCCGGCAGCATCCGGTCGACGACCAGCACGTCGTAGGTCTCGCGGGTCGCCTGGTATAGGCCGTCACGGCCGTCGGCCACCAGGTCGCAGACGTGCCCCGCCTCCAGCATGCCGCGATGCACGAACTCGGCAGTCTTGCGGTCATCTTCAATCAGCAGAATTCGCATCGGATAAGCCCGGATTGTGCCTGCGCCGGCGCCGCCAGTATTGCTGCACCGCGGCTTTCGGTCCAGTTGCAGCTGTGCGGCCGGCGCATTTGCCTGCGCCATTTCGGGCACAGATGCGCACCGCTGTCACCTTACGAATTGGTATGGTTGCGGCAAAGCGGAGGCAAACTCCACCGGCCAGTTTCAGCCCTGCACTCTCGCAAGGTCAACCAGCCGATGGAGACACCCCGTGAAGCATCTCATCAACTGCGCCCTGGTCGGCGCATTCGCCATCGCCGTGCATTCGGCGGCCCTCGCCAAGGTCCCGTGCGAAGACACGCTGAGGGACGTGCGCGGCGCCCGGTCGGGCGCAAAGCTCAGCGACACCGATGCCGCCAAGGTCGACGCGCTGATCGACAAGGGCATCGACCGCTGCAATGCCGACGATGACGACAGGGCAAACGGCTTCTTCAAGCAAGCCATGACCGCGATGGGCAAGTGACCCGAAACCGGAGCGATAGCCATGCGTCCCCAGTCTCTCGACATGTCCAACATCAACCGTGTTCCCCGCGTCACGGCGGATTTCTGGCTGATCAAGCTGATGGCCGTCACCATGGGCGAAACCGCAGCGGACTATCTCGCGGTCAACATGGGCCTCGGGCTCACCGCCACATCGCTGATCATGAGCGCGGTCCTCATCGCCACGCTCGGCCTGCAATTCGCCCAGAAGCGCTACGTGCCCTGGGCCTATTGGCTGGCGGTTGTGCTGATCAGCATCGTCGGAACACTGCTTACCGACAACCTCACCGACAATCTGGGCGTCCCGCTCGAAACTTCCACGGTGGTCTTCACGCTGGCGCTCATCGCCACATTCGCGGTCTGGTATGCCAGCGAACGAACACTGTCGATCCATTCGATCTACACGACCAGGCGCGAAGCCTTCTATTGGCTGACGATCCTGTTCACCTTCGCGCTCGGAACGGCAGCGGGCGACCTCGTCGCCGAGCGGTTCGAGTTCGGCTACCTGGCGACGGCCGTGATTTTCGCTGCGGTCATCGCGGTGATCGCCTTCGGCTACTATGCGTTCAAACTGAATGCCGTTGCCGCTTTCTGGCTGGCCTATATCTTCACCCGGCCCGCCGGCGCATCGATCGGCGACCTCCTGGCGCAACCGATCGAATATGGCGGCCTGGGGCTCGGAACCATCGTCACCAGCACCGTGTTTCTGGCGGTCATCCTGCTCACGGTCACCTATATGATGTTCTCCTACGAGCCCGAAACCGCCGCTACGACTGAGAGGCAGGCCGCCAAAGGGTGATGCCGCGCTCAGCGTAAGGCCGGCGCGAACCCGCAACCGAAAACCGCCTCCCCCCTCCGGTTGTCGCCCGGTTTGCCGGTCGCATTGAACGCCGTGCGTTCCCATCAACGCACGGCGTTCAATGAAATCCGCGCTTGAAGACGGTTGGCATCGCTGCATCAGTCGCGTGAAAGCGGCCGCAAAGCGGCGTACGGCCGCCCCGGCACCGTCAGGGTCGGCCTCAGATGGCCGTCAGCGACACCCGCTTTTCGAGCCTGGCTGCATCTTCCTTGCGCTCGCTGTAGCGGTCGACGAGATAGGCCGAAGCGTCCCGGGTCAAAAGCGTGAACTTCACCAGTTCCTCGCACACGTCGACGACGCGGTCGTAGTAGGAGGATGGCTTCATGCGGCCGTTCGCATCGAACTCCTGGTAGGCCTTGGCGACCGACGACTGGTTCGGGATCGTGATCATGCGCATCCAGCGCCCGAGCAGACGCAGCGTGTTGATGGCATTGAAGGACTGCGAGCCGCCCGAGACCTGGCAGACCGCAAGCGTCTTTCCCTGCGTCGGACGGATCGCCCCGATCGACAACGGAATCCAGTCGATCTGCGCCTTCATGATCCCGGTGATCGTCCCGTGCCGTTCCGGGCTCACCCAGAGCTGGCCTTCCGACCAGGCCGAAAGCTCCCGCAATTCCTGGACTTTCGGATGGCTCACGGGGGCATCATCCGGAAGCGGCAACCCGGAGGGGTCGAAGAAGCGCACTTCGGCGCCGAAGTGTTCCAGCAGCCGCCCGGCCTCCTGCGCCAAAAGCCGGGAATAGGAGACCTGACGGACCGAACCGTAGAGGATCAGGATGCGCGGCGGATGGCTTGAGAAAGGTGGCCGAAGCGCGTCGAGGTCGGGCTTGCGCAGATGGCTGAGATCGGCGGCGGGAAGATCAGACAATGCGACGCCCCTCCTCGTCGAGAACCTTCTCGCCGTCTTCCTTGACGAACGCGCCCTTGAATGCGTCCGCCGGGAGGATATCGAGAACGGCTTCGGACGGCCGGGCCAGTCGCGTGCCGACAGGGGTGACGACGAAGGGGCGGTTGATGAGGACAGGATGCTCGAGCATCGCCGTCAGCAGCGCGTCGTCGGAGAGTGCAGGGTCGTCGAGACCGAGTTCGGCATAGGGCGTTCCCTTCTCGCGGATCGCCTCGCGCACCGTAAGTCCGGCGTCGCGGATCATTTCGGCAAGCTGCTCCCGGCTCGGCGGCGCCTTCAGATATTCGACCACCGTCGGCTCGATCCCGGCGTGGCGGATGAGCGCCAGCGTGTTGCGTGAAGTCCCGCATTGGGGGTTGTGGTAGATGGTGACGTCCATGGTCATTCGGTTCCCTTGACCGTTGTTGTCGAAGTTGCGGTGTTCCGTTCGGCCAGCATCCAGCCGGTAAGTGTCGCGGCGACGAGCGCGCCGATCACTTCGGCGACGATAAAGCCCGGCACGTCCGTCGGCCGGATGCCCGAGAAGGTATTGGAGAGGGCGCGGGCGACGGCGACGGCGGGGTTGGCAAAAGAGGTCGAGGCGGTGAACCAGTAGGCGGCGGTGATGTAGAGCCCGACCAGCGAAGGAATGGCCTCCGTGCGGAAGCGCAGTGCCATGAGGATCGTCAAGACCAGGCCAAACGTCGCCACCGCTTCAGCCAGCCATTGGCCCGCGCCTGTGCGCACCGTCTCGGACACCTGCAACAGCGGCAGGTCGAACATCGCATGAGCCATCAGGGTGCCCGCCACGCCTCCGGCGATCTGTGCCGCGGCGTAAAGCATCGCCGCGAATGCCTCGATCTTACGCCCTGCCGCAAACACCATCGTCACCACAGGATTGAAGTGCGCCCCGGAGATCGGACCGAAGATGGTGATCAGAACCACCAGGATTGCGCCGGTCGCCACCGTGTTGCCGAGCAGCGAAACCGCTCCATCATCGGAAAGTCGGTCGGCCATGATGCCGGAGCCGACGACGGTCGCGACCAACAGGGCCGTGCCGAGGGCTTCCGCAGCAAGGCGGCGTTTCAGATCGAATGTCATGTTTCGGCTCGCTTTATGGAACGTTCCGGCCGATCTCGTGCAGCCGTGTTTGCAGCGCGAGCCTGTCGAGGCTCGTCATCGGCAGGCTGGCGAAGATCGAGATGCGGCTGCTCAGCATCCGGTAGGCCTCGGCAAAGGCGAAGTGCCGTTCGGCCTCGCTGCCTTCGGCGGCCGCCGGATCGGGCACGCCCCAGTGCGCTGTCATCGGGTTGCCGGGCCACACCGGACAGGCCTCGCCGGCGGCGGCGTCGCAGACGGTGAAGACGAAGTCCATCTGTGGTGCGCCGGCAACGGCGAATTCGTCCCAGGGCTTCGATCGGGCAAAGGACGTGTCGTAGTTCAGCCCCTTGAGGAGCTGCACCGTAAACGGATGCACCGCGCCCTTTGGCTGCGATCCGGCCGAGTATGCCTTGAACTTGCCGAGGCCCAGCCGGTTGAGCACTGCCTCGGCAATGATCGAGCGGGCGGAGTTGCCTGTGCAGAGAAAGAGAACATTGTAGGGTTTGTCGCTCATGTAGCTCTCCCGGCTTGCCTCATCGAGTTTGCGCCTCGTCTTTGCAGCGCCGCACGCCCATGAGACGCCCCAGGACACCTGCAATGCCTTGAATTGATTTATGCTTTTACCTCAAGAAATCCCTGTTCGAGGCACTGTGCAGTCGGAGCGCAGCAGGGGCTCAGATCGGCAATGAGGGGGGCGCAGAGGCTCGCATTCCCACCGCAGCAGTCCTTGAGCAGATAGAGCACCACGGCGCGCAGGCGTTCGAGATCGGCGCGATAGAGGATCGAGCGGCTTTGCCGTTCGCTGCGCACCAGACCGGCCTGCGAAAGCGTCGAAAGATGCGCCGACATGGTGTTCTGCGGCACGTCTGCCAGCCTGGCGAGTTCGCCGGCGGCAACGCCATCCGGTTCGCGCTCCACCAGCAGCTTGAAGGTTCTGAGGCGGGTGGGCTGCGCCAGGGCCGCCAGGGCGGCGATCGTTTGATTCTCATCCATATATCCAGAATAATGGATACATAGAACGAGTCAACAGGCCGGAGCACACTTTGGAGGCATTGCCGGCCGCACGCGACTCGCAGTGGCCTCGATGTTCAGCTCTTATGCTTTCAGGATCGCATCATATGCTGCCGAGAGGCCCGCCCAGAGACGGGGCGCCCGATCCCCTCCAAATTCTACGCCTGCCCCCAAATTCTTGCAGCGCTCGCCCTGTAGTTGTTCTATGCAAATAGGCGCAACGATCCTTTGAAGACGTCTTCGCCGGAAACCGACTGCCTGAAAAGTGGATGCCTGCATGGCGAAGAAACCGCGCATCAAAGACCTACGCAACAAAGCTGAGGCAGTCGCAGTGCCAGCAGCACTGCTGGTTGCTTCGTTCGCCATGGCGCATTTTGAATCCGCGTCTATCATTGGAAGAACCGGCGCCATATATTTTGCGATATTCTTCGTCTCGCTATACAAATACTATCGTACATACCGGCGCGGCAGGAGTAAGAAATACCTTTTCAACAGCGAGTTAGGCTATTACTGGGGAATGCTTCTTTCCCCAAGCTTTTCGTTGCTCGTGACGTTCCTGTTTATGAGTGCGTATGACCCTTTTTGGCGCATACATGCGGGATACGCGCTGGTGGTGCTCACGTCAGGAATGATTGCGTGTGATGCGATAATGCGCAAACGCGTCCGCCATGTCGTAGAGTACAATCGCTACACGGTAGTGTACGGGTTTCTATTTTTATGTATCTGGTACTATTTAAACTGGATCTTCTCAGTCAGTCAGTCGTTCATATGCGACAAAAGATGCCTTCATCAATCGCATTTACTTGGATACCAGGACAGCATTAACATCATAACATTCATATCCTACGGCTTGCTTTCTGCCCTTATCATTCTATGGGCTTTCATGATTGCCGCATGGAAGAGTGGCGATGACCGCCCTCGTGCGAGTATCAGCGAAGGCTAAGCCTGCATCTCGGCCCGCAACTCGCGCACGCCGCGGCCGAGATGGCGGCGCAGCAGCGTCCTGAGTGTCGCCGCATCGGCATAGCCGACCTCGCTCGCCACGGTCTCGAGATCGACCCCGATCGAGACCAGATGCTGGGCGCGCTGAACCCTTAAGTCCTGCACGAAGGCAAGCGGCGACTTGCCGAGCACCGCCTCGGTCCGGCGCTGCAGCGTCCTCGGGCCGACGGACAGGGCCTTGGCCGCCACAGGCAGCGAGAAGCCCGTCGCCAGATTGGCCCTCACCCAACGCTCGAAGCGGTCGACGAGCGGATCTGTCTGCGCCAGGTAGCTCGGGACGATGTAGCGCGCCTGTGACGACCGCTTGTCGACCAGCATGAAGCGGGCGGCGAGCGACGCGATCTCCGGGCTTGCCTGGGCCACCAGAAAGAGTGCGAGGTCGAGATGCCCCATCATCGCGCCCGCCGTCACCAGCCGGCCCGACACCGTGATCATCTGGCTGTCGTCGAGCCTGATCTTCGGATAGCGCTTGCGAAACAGTGGCGCCATCGGCCAGCTGGTCGTCGCCTCCGCATCATCGAGAAGCCCCGTTTCTGCCAGCAGGAAAGTGCCGAGACAGGCGCTGGCGAGACCCGCTCCCGCACCGTGACTATCCCTCAGGTAGCCGATTGCTTCGCAGACATCCGGACGCGCCAGCGCCTGTTGCAACTGTTCCGGCTGCCGCGTGTTCAGCGCCGGCACCGCCACCCAGTCCGGCCGGGGCCCCCCGATCGCCTCGACGGCAGCGGTCATGCCGAGCGCGGTGCGAACCTCGCGCCGCACCCCCACCACCTTCACGGTGAGCAGCGGGCTCTGCATCCCCTCGCCTGCCGCAAGGTCGTTGGCGACCGAGAACGTGTCCAGCAGCACGGCGAGGCCGCTGTCGAACACACCATCGAGCGCAAGAACCGAAAGCTTCATGACGCAATCACCACTAAAATTGTCATTTACGACTGTAGCCCGGTGCGCGGCTGCGATCTAGCCTCCGGGCCAGTTCAACAGTGAGGTTGTCATGACCAGCTCCCCGAAAACGATCCTTGATACAATCGGCAACACGCCGCTTATCGACCTGCGCACCATCCGGCCCGCCAACGGCGCACGCATCCGCCTCAAGCTCGAAAGCCAGAACCCGACCGGAAGCATGAAGGACCGCATGGCGTTGGCGATGATCGAAGCTCCTGCGGCCGACGGGCGACTGAAGCCCGGCGGTGCGGTGGTGGAATATACCGGCGGCAGCACCGGCGTGTCGCTCGCGCTCGTCTGCGGCGTGAAGAAGCATCCACTGCACCTCGTGACGTCGGACGCTTTCTCGAAGGAGAAGCTCGACCATATGCGCCTCCTCGGCGCGAAGCTGACGATCATTCCGAGCGACGGCGGCAAACAGACGGAGAAGCTGACCAGGGACATGATCCGCGAGGCGCACCGGATCGCCGAAGAAACCGGCGCTTACATCACCGCCCAGATGGAGAATACCGATCAGCTCCAGGCCTACACGAAAATGGCAGACGAGATCTGGGACCAGACCGGTGGCCGGATCGACGCCTTCGTCCAGGCTGTCGGAAGCGGCGCCTCGCTCCGCGGGATCTCGGAGCGAATGCGCCGGCATGACCATCGCATCCGCATGGTCGCGGTCGAGCCGGCCGAATCCGCGGTTCTCTCCGGCGGCCCCTCCGGCGCCCACAAGATCGATGGAGTCGGCGCCGGCTACATCGTTCCGCTCTGGCAAAAGGAGATCGCCGACGCGATCGAGCCGGTCTCGACCGCCGACGCGAAAGCGATGGCCTTTCGCCTGGCTACCGAGGAAGGCCTCTTCTGCGGCACCTCCACCGGCGCCAACGTGACCGCAGCGCTCCGGGTCGCCGAACGTCTGGGACCTGAGGCAACGGTCGTCACCACCCTGTGCGATACCGGCATGAAATATCTCTCGACGTTCGCGAGAGATCTCGGTGAAAGGCTGTCCTGACGGCTTCAGTGGTCCTTGGTCGCAGAATGGGCTAACTGTGCTTCTTCATGCGTCCCGCACAGAGAAGGCCAAGAACCGTACCGACGATGACGCACACCCTGCCCGATCTCGCCCACATCCGCGCGCTCGAAGAGGCGCTCCACCGCCCCGCGGTGCGCCGCTCGCGTGCAGCACTTGAGGACCTGCTTGCCGAAGGCTTTGTCGAGTTCGGCGCCTCCGGCAGTGTCTATCACCGCGCCGAAATCATCGACCTCCTCGTTGAGGAGAACGGCGAGGACACCGCCGAACTTCGCACCGGCGACTACCGGCTTACGCCCATCTCGCCCGATGCCGTGTTGCTCACCTACCGAACGCACCGCATCGAGGCCGACGGGTCGCAGCGCCATGCGCTCAGAAGCTCGATCTGGAAATGGGACGGCTCGAAATGGCAGATGCTGTTTCATCAGGGTACGATCACGAAACCTTTCGCCTACGACTGACGCCACCGCCCCATTGGCGGCAACACGATGTGCGCGCGTCTCGGCCCTGATCGGACAATTGCTGCCCGAGGTGCCGGGTTGTGTCGGGTTCTCAGGCAGCCGATCGTCCTTGAGACAGACCAAGCGATGGAGGACATGATGACGATTACGATCACCGCCTTTGAACGCTCGCCCGATCGCGGCCGGGGGCTGGCGCGGGACATGCGCGTTCGCTGGGCGCTTGAGGAGGTCGGCGAGCCATACGACGTCTGCCTCGTCTCGTTCAAGGAAATGAAAGAGCCCGCCCATCTGGCGATCCAGCCCTTCGGGCAGATCCCGACCTATGAGGACGGCGATCTCGCCCTGTTCGAATCCGGCGCGATCGTGTTCCACATCGCCGAAGAGCACCAGGGCCTGTTGCCGGATGGCAGAAATGCCCGGGCGCGGGCCCTTGCCTGGATGTTTGCAGCCCTCAACACGGTGGAGCCGCCGATCTTCGATCGCAGCCTCGCCACGATCCTGGAACGAGACCAGCCCTGGTACGCACACCGCCTGCGCGCCCTTGAAGACGTCATCCGCATGCGGCTCGCCAGCCTCTCCAAGCACCTTGGCGATGCCGACTGGCTCGATGGACCTTTTAGCGCCGGCGACCTCCTGATGGTGACGGTGCTGCGCCGGCTGCATGGGTCCGGGATTCTCGAGGAGTATCCGAACCTCGCCGCCTACGTCGCCCGCGGCGAAGCACGCCCCGCCTACAAGCGCGCCTTCGAAGCCCAACTCGCCGTCGCTGCCGCCGCCTCGGCAGGCTGACAGATTGTCCGCCGCAAGAAGGTCCCGGCGCGCCCGGGCTTCGCTCTGGAGCGCTCGTCGTGGAGGGATCGTGGCTCGCCCGCTATCAACGCCTCCCAAGCGTCTCGCCCGACGCGATGTTCTAAGCTCGCTCGAACATCGACTGCCTCGGGTCGAGCGGCATCAGCATCTCGGTGCGGAAATGGCAAGCGTTCGGCCCGTCACACGAACCGCCGCACCAGCGCAAGCGTCAGCATCAACGCCGAGACGGAAACGACGAGGCTCGTCAGCAGATAGGCGACGGAAGCGGTCGGCTGCCCGCGCTCCCACAGCGACACCACATCGAGAGAGAAGGTCGAGAACGTGGTGAAGCCGCCGATGATGCCGGTCGCCAGGAACAGCCGGACATCATGGGCCGAGGGGTCAAGTGCTGCAAACAGCCCGGCGATCAGCCCCATCAGGGCCGAGCCGATCACGTTGATCGCAAGCGTGCCATAGGGAAAGCCGGCCCCCAGCATCCGCACGGCGAGAAGCCCAACGCCGTGGCGAAGCACGCCACCGATACCGGAACCAAGAAAAACAAGAAGAAACCGCATTCAGGCCTCCTGCGCGCCCGCCAGGGGCGATCGTCAGCAGGCGTCATCAGCATCAGTGCGGTTGTAGGGGAAACGCCATTCCCGTGCATGGATATATAGGCCGAAACCGCTCGCCGATCAACGTCTGGGCCGCGAGACCGACGCGATCGGCCGCCCGCCCGCTTGCGAATGCAGCGGCGGACGTGTCCGGCAAAGGCCGGGCAACGCCAATTCCGGCCATTCGATTTCCGGGTTATAGTCGCCTGACAAAGCCCGTTCCAGTCGTCTTCCCCGACCTTTGAGGAGCAACCGGCATGACCCGCGATCAGATGCTCGCCCACCTTCGCGCCGCCGACGAAGTCGCGCGCGAGGCAGCCCAGCATGGCCATCATCCGTTCGGCGCGGTCCTGGTCGGCCCCGACGATCGCATCCTGATGCGCCAGGGCAACCTCGACACCGTGCGCCACGCCGAGACCGAACTTGCTCGGCGCGCCGCGGCCGCCTATCCGGCTAAATTCCTGTGGTCCTGCACGCTGGTTTCGACCGGCGAGCCCTGCGCCATGTGCACCGGCACGCTCTACTGGGCCAATATCGGCCGTCTGGTCTATGGCTACGAGGAGGAGAAACTCCTTGCCGAAACCGGCGACCACCCCGAAAACCCGACCATGAACCTCGCGTCACGCACCGTCCTTGCCTCCGGCCAGAAGCCGATCGAGGTCGTTGGCCCCTTCCCCGAGATCGAGGACGAACTGCTCTCCCCCCACCGCAGCTTCTGGAAACGCTGACGCGGCTCACCCGACAGCGGAAAGTGCGGCCATATCCGCAAACACCGGAGCGACCCCGCTGGCATTTTCAAGAACGGCCGCACCGGTATCCGCCTTACTGCACGTTTCCTTTGATCGTAATCGATTAATGGACAAAAACATGCAGAAATTCAAAGTGCTAGAGCGCTGCGAGTCTGACAAGACACGCAGCGCTGCAGGGCGTCAGTTCATGTACCTGGCCAGATAGGACAGCACCTTCTCGGGGTGGCGGCCAAACCAGTTGTAGCCGTCCTCGAAGCGCTTGGTCGTACCCTCGATCCAGTAGAGTTCCTTGTCATTGCTCGCCAGCGCGTCGAAGGTGCTCTCGGCGTCACTCGGATTGTTGATGACGGCATCGTCGAGCACCTGCCACATGAAGACCGGCAGCTTGACGTTCGGAGCCCACAATCTGCCCGACATGTCAGCGGCAGCAAATCCGCCGAGCTTCAGAATCTCCAGGTCGATCAGTTCCTGGTACTGAGCAATGCCCTGATAGCCCGAGAGTTTGGTGAAGACCGACGTCATGTTCGGGACGAGCGGGCTCAGCAGGCACTTGACGTTCTCGAACAGCTCGGGGTGCTTGGTGATCGCCGCATATTGCGAAACGCCGCCCAGGCACTGGCTGAACAGGGCAACGTCCATTTTGCCCAGGCGCGGATGGGCGTCGACGAATTTCTTCACGCCGACGCAGTCACGCCATTCCCACTGGCCGACGCCGCAGACGCCGCCATTGGCAGCCCCGCTCTGCCCGTGATTGCGGAAGTCGTAGGTCAGCACGTTGTAGCCGGCGTCGGTCAGATGCTTGTACTGGATGACGAAGTCGATCTCGACCGGCTCGATGAAGTTGCCCCACGGCGCGCCCATGTGGCCGGGATAGCCGGCGCGGCACATGGGAAGGGCGTGGTTGAAGATGACAAGCTTGTTGCTCTCGCCGCCCTTGGCCGGAATGTACCAGGCTTCAAGCGGCGTGCCGTCGTCCGACGGGATCGACAGGTCGTGCCAGCCTTCCATGCCGTATGTGTCGGGGTTCTTGAAGATGAAGCTGCGCGGCATCTTGACCATGCCGGCGAGCGCCTTGACCTTGGCGTGATCGTCCGCGGAGATGGTCTTTTCCTGCTCCAGGGCCTTCTGCATTCTTTCCTTTGAAATTCCGGTCATGACGAGGCTCCTTTGCCTGTTCGAAGATGCCGCAACCCGAGACCATGCGCTTTATGCCAGACAGGATCTCGGTGGGTATGGGCTACATTTTACGTGGGCGAATGGGTCGAATAAACCGTCTGGACATGACATCAGTGTTAAGTGATAACTGACAATATGCCGCTAGATCCGTCTCTGCTTCCCGCCATGGCGTGGTTCGTGCACGTCGCCCGCCGCCGCAGCTTCACCAAGGCCGCCTTGGAAATGGAGGTGACGCGTGCAACCGTGTCGCAGCACCTGAAATCCCTTGAGCGGCACCTGAACGTGCGGCTCTTGAACCGCACGACGCGCGACATGTCGTTGACCGAGGAAGGCCAGCGTCTGTTCGACGTGCTGCAGCCCGCACTCGCCGCGATCGAGGGCGCGGTCACGGACCTCGGAGAGGCCGGCACGGAACCGTCGGGCACAATCCGCCTGTCCGTCTCACGCGTCGCGGCGCGCTCGTTGATCGAGCCGCATATGGCAGCGTTCCTGGCGCGCTACCCGAAGCTGCGGCTGGAGCTGGTGACTGACGACGGCTTCTCCAACATCGTGGCTGAAGGGCTCGACGCCGGCATCCGCTTGGGTGAGAGCCTGGACGAGCACATGATTGCGGTGCCCATCACGCCACCGCTGGAGATGGCGATCGTCGGTGCGCCGCAGTATTTCGAACGCCATGGCGTCCCCGAGACTCCTCTGGAGCTGAAACACCACAACTGCCTGTCCTATCGCTTCACCTCAAGCGGCACCATCGACCGCTGGACGTTCCTTACGCCCGGCGAGGAAGCACGCACCGTGGTCTTTGAGCCCCAGGGTAATGCCGTCTTCAACGACGACGGCAGCATGTTGCAGGCGGCACTCGAGGGCCTCGGTCTGGTGCAGCACCTTGACCTCTGCGTTCGTCAGCATTTGCAGGACGGCACGCTGATGCGTGTCCTTCTCCCGTGGGCTCATCCCCGTCCCGCTTTCTATCTCTACGTGCCGTCGCGTGCCCAGATGCCCGCCAAGACCCGTGCGCTCGTCGACTTTCTTGTCGAACAGCGCAAAACGCTCGCACGGCAAACCGCGCCATAGCGCTTGACGATGGTTCCATGCGCTTGAGCTGCAATCAGCTTGGGTCGCGCCCTTGGGCACCGGACGACCGATGAGATCGCGGCCAGCCCCGGCCAAATCTGGGAGCTGTGAAGGGGAGCGAACGGGTACTGCGACGTTCCTTCTCCCCGCCATGCGGGGAGAAGGTGCCGGCAGGCGGATGAGGGGCGGACTTCATCTGCCTCACGCCTCCTTCTCCCGCGACAGTCCCAGGTGCCAGTGCAGTTCCTTCAGCCCACGCTTCAACCAGAGAAGTTGCGGCTCGGGCATGGTGCGCAGCATCTCGTAGTCCATGATGCAGACGTTGAAGACGGTGGTTTTCACCTGCGGTCCGTCCTGCAGCTTCAGGAGCACGCCTTCGAGCTCCATCATCCGGTTGGCGGCCCGTCGGGCGCTGCGGGCGCGCTCGGCGCTGGTCTCGCCGGCAAAGCCCTTGACGCTGAAGAGCGACTGCGCCCGGACACTCGGAAAGGGAATGCCGGTGAGGCTGTAGTAGCGCGCCATTTGCCGGGCGTACTCGTCGCCGGCCTCGCGCTCATGCGCCGTCAGCTTGCCGTCGAGGAACATGCGGCCGAGCGTGTAGCCGGCAAAGGGGCTCGCCACATCGACGTCGCGCTTGCCGGAAAAATGCATGCGCTTGCGCGCATCGAGCGCCACCGAACGCACCTCCCGTTCGGTTTCGCCGTGCTTGATCTGCCCACCGGGATAGCGCGCCACATTGGCCTTGCGCGGCCGGCCGGCCCGGCTGGCGCGCTTGATGCGGATGCGTTCTGCCTTGGATGTCATCGTACCGTTTCCTCGTTTCATTCATACGTCATCGCTCTGCCGGAACCGCGGGCTCCGGCTGCGCGCAGGCAAAAAAATCACACAAAAAATCAGAAGCTTGCCGTCACCTGCTGGCACCGCGCCTGTTCACCGCATGCAGCACCGACGTGTGGTCGCGGTGGAAGATGCGGCCGAGCGCCGGCAGCGACAGATCCTTGCGCTCCTCGTAGACGGCGGCCATGCAGCGGTGGCGCGGTTCGACCAGGCGGCGCTCGCGGCCAACGCCGATGATCTCCTCCCAGCTGATGCCGGGATAGGCACCGAGCACGTCCTCGATGATCTCGCGCACCGGCCGTCGGCTGAAAAGATCGCCGCCCGCTGCATCCGCCGCGCCGCAGATCACCCGCGCCTGCGATAAAAGCCGCGCCTCCGCATCGGCGAGCGCCAGTTCCAGCTCCGCGATCCGCCGCGTCTGCGTGCGCACCTGAACCGCAACCATGCCCGCCAGATCCTCCAGCGTCGCGGCGGGCGCCGTCTCGCCGTCAGCCACGGCCTGCCCGAAAGAACCATCGGCCCGGGCGTGACCTGACGCCACCACGTTCTGCTCCGCCCCATTGCCTGCCGTCATCCGCGTCGCCATAACCTCTGCACTGCCGTCCCTGCGCGCCTCTCCACCACGTCGCCGGTGGCCACTCCCCGTATCGTCACCGCCAGCCCCGGGCACGGTCCTCGCCCGCGCGCCAACGCCGCTTGTCCCGGCGCCTGCTGGCGTCTGTCCCGTCGTGCGTTCCGTTGCCTCAGGCTGCATGGTGGATCACCCGCGGTGCAAGCGCGCCTGTGGTCTCGGCGGCCGCCTTGGCAGCTGCGTGTGTCTGGCGAAACGCTTCGAGCCTTGCGCGAACGCGGGCGCGGCTGGCGTCCGAACGGGCGCCATCGCAGGGTTTCAGAGCGGCGATCGTCTCGCGCTTGCGGGCAAGCTCGGCCCGCATGCCCAGCGCCTCCGCCTTTGCCAGTGCTGCCAGCACCGGCGGTTTCGGGATCGTGCCCAGAAGCACGTTGGCGTTGGCCGCATAGTCACCGCGGATCAGCTTCTGCGTCGCCGCCGCCAGGCCGCAGCCCGGCACGCCGGACAGCGCATAGTGGTAGACGGTGAGGATCTTCTTCGGCTCGATCCCCTGCGGCATCGTCATGCCGGCCGTCTGCATCGCATCGAGGCTGCGCAGCACCGCCGCCTCGTTTGCCGGCGCCAGCCGTTCAGTGAGCGCGGTAATCTCCCGGCTCAAGGTCGAAAGCCGGGCCTGCGCCGGCAAGGTCATCATTTCCAAAAGGGTCATTGTTTCGGTTTCCTTTGATTTCGTTCTCAATCGCTTGTCTGCATTCCCGCTGGTGGCGGGCAAAGGCGGTCTCGTGCGGCGGCGCCTGCTGGCGGTGCCCGCGTCGCTGTGTTCTGGCGTCACCGGCCCGGCTCCCCGCCCTCGGTCGGCCGGCAGTGCTGGATCCACCCGCCCTCTTCGGCGGGCCGGCATTGCGCATCCAGTTCCGCCAGGTGGCCGCCCAGTCGAGCTTGGTGGCGTTGCGGCCGGATTTGGCGGTCCAGTAGTCGCGAAACTTGTCGAATTCGACTGTCGCCTCGGCCGGCCCGAAGCCGAGCCCGGCGGCAAACGCCCAATCCGGCTCGAAGGCCGCGGGCAGCCGGCTGGCCCTGCGGCCGTGCCCCGACCGCGCCGCATCGTCCGCCCCCAGCTGGAGATCGAACTGAGAGCCGCCCCCGGCCGGAGTCGTGTCGGGAGAGTTAGTTTCTTTAGGGGGTGCGGGGGAGCTTTCTTTATCAGAGAGGACACCCACCGCTGTCGCCGTGACATCGCGTGACGTCACGCGCGCCCGGTGACGCTGCTGTCGTTCGCGATCGCCTGCCCGGCGCCGCTCGAGCTCCGACTGCTGCCCGGCTTCGGCGGCCCGCACGGCGCACAGGATCATCTCCGGCGACGCACCGGATTGAACCAGAGCCTCGACGATCGCGGTGATGCGCATGGCCGCTACTCCCCGTCCGGCCGGGATGCGGCAAAGGCCTTGCCGGCCACCGCCGCAAAAACGCCGCCGCCGATGCGCACCGAAGGCGGCCGAACACCCGCGCCCTTGCTTTCCAGGGATCGTCCATCCCGCTCTCTAGAGCGACGTGCGTAAAACGGTACGCACAAAGGGCGCTCCAGCACTTTGATTCCGGAGCATCTTTCCGCCGCCAGTGTTTCCACTTGAGAGCGGGATACCCCAGACTTTCCTGTCAGACTGTCCTGCGCCATGCCTTTTTCCCATGCCTTCGCCTTTGGCCGCCCCGTCTGGCACGGCCATCCCATCGCGCACATCGCGCGCCAATTCCGGTTGTCTCCCCACCGTGCCGGCAAGCCGCCTCCGGGATCGGCCCCGAATGGGCGGACCGGTCGGGCCCTTCGGTCCCTCGCGCCGTGCATCCGGAAGGAAGGCACGCAGGGACGACGGATGCCACGTCGGGCTGGCGAGCCGGCAAAGCACCCGCAAGGGGCGCAGCCGCCTGCTCCCGGCGCCCGGACCGCGCACGCCGCCAGCCGCAACCATTGCCGGTTCGGCAGACGAGGCATGCGCCAGTGACGGCTTGCCGGCGCCGAATTGAAGCTTGAGGAGGACACTGCGCGCGGCTTCCCGTCCGCATCCCGCTCGAGCCAATTTCGATGGCGCTCGTGATGCTGGGTCGAACCGACCCAAACATCGTCATCGAAGGGCGAGAGGCTCCGGGGAGGAAACGGAACCTCTCGCCGGCTGCAAGCCTCCGAAATCGTCGCCGATCGGGAAAACAGGCAGCCGTTCTTAAAAATGCTCGCCGCACTCGCTGCGGCGACCGATCCGTGGGCCATGACAAAGCCGCGCGCCCGTCAAGGCGCTGGCAAAGCCAGCTTCATCGGAAACATCGGGTGATTTGCACCGCTCATTTCCGTTGACATCCTATTCATAGTAGGATTTCCTACCCTCATCAAGAGGAAATTTCCTATTGGACGTAAGAAACGGAATCTGGGATGCCAGTGCCATGGACGAGTTGCGCCGCCTTATCCGGGAAGCAGTCGACGCGAAAAGGACGACCTACAAGGATCTGTCGATCGCGATCGCGAAGAACCATGCCTATATCCAGCAGTTCGTCGAGCGCGAGACGCCGCGCGAACTGCGTGAGCGCGACGCCCGCACGATCGTCGACCTGATCCAGGGCGCACCCGCCGCCGGCGAAGCGCCGCTCAGGCGCGCGCCCGGCTTTGCGCCGCAGATCGTGCCGGGCGAACAGCTCGTCGGCCATCGCGACCTGCCGATCTTCGCCGCAGCGCAAGGCGGCGACGGCCACGTCATCGTCACCTTCGATGCGGTCGAATATGTCAAGCGCCCGTCGGTGCTCGAGGGCGTCAAGGGCGCCTACGGCATCTATCTCACCGGCAGTTCGATGATCCCGGCCTATGAGCCCGGCGACATGGCGCTCGTCCATCCGCATCTGCCGCCGGCGCGTGACAAGGACGTGGTGCTCTATCACGTGCCGCCCGCCAACGATGCCGAAGCGATCATCAAGCGGCTGGTCTCCTTCAACGACCGCGAATGGACGCTGCGGCAGTACAACCCTTTCCTCGAATTCACCGAGAGCCGGGTCGAGTGGTCCTTCTGCCACCGGGTCGTCGGCAAATACAGCGCCCGCTAAGGCCCGCAAGGACAAAGCGGAAATATCCCCGTATATTCAATAGTCTATACCGCTTCCCTGATTCAATTCGTGCAGCGCCGCCTGGCTGGTTACGCGCTCAACCGTCGAGCGATGGGCGCCGGCTTGCCGCGGCGATCGCCCCGGCAAGGTCCAGGACTTATGGCCTTGCCGCTGATGCCTTGAATTTGCTGCCGCTTTCGGCGGCATGGCGGACTTGGCCGAACCTGCCACAGGCCCGACCCGGTCGCCAACGACTCCTGGCAGACATGACGCGTAGCAGCCCGACTTCGCTCTGGGACAACTGGTTACCGACCGGCGCGGCTGTGCTATCGTGTCATCAACCGGACTCTGCAAGCGAGCCTACTGCATGTTTCCTTTAATCGTAGCCGATTGAAGCACAAAAACATGCAGCAATTCAAAGTGCTACAGCGACCTTTGCGCGTCTGACAAGACGCGCGGCGCTGTAGGTGACCAACAGGGACACTACCGCGTGGTTGAGAGGTCCGTTCAGCGCCGTCTGGCTGCCATCCTTGCCGCCGATGTAGTCGGTTACAGTCGCCTCATGGGCGTGGACGAGGACGGCACCTTGACGGCCGTGCAGAACCTCCGCGCCGAAGTGATCGAAACCAGGATCGCCGAGCATCAGGGTCGGCTGTTCAAGTCGATGGGGGATGGCTTCCTTGCGGAGTTCCCCAGCGTGGTGAAGGCGGTGGCCTGCGCAGTTGCGTTACAGAAGGATATGGCAGCACGGAGCGCAGAGCTGTCAGGGGACCGAGCCATCCAGCTGCGCATTGGCGTCAACCTGGGGGATGTGATTGCTGAGGATGGCGATGTTTTCGGGGAAGGCGTGAACGTCGCTGTGCGGATCGAGGGACTTGCCCCGGCGGGCGGCATTACGGTCACCGGCATGGTTCATGACAACATAGGAAGTCGCCTTGATCTCTCGTTTGAAGACATGGGTGAGCAGCAACTCAAGAACATCGCCCAGCCGGTCCGGGTCTATAGCCTGGGCGCTCCCTCAGGAACATCGGTGCGAGCAACAGCGGTCGAACGAATCAAACCGTCCATAGCAGTACTGCCATTTACCAACATGAGTGGTGATCCCGGGCAGGAGTACATTTCCGATGGGATCACCGAGGATCTCATTACAGAACTCGCCCGCTTTCGCGGCCTGTCCGTCGTCGCTCGCCACGCATCGTTTCATTTTGCCAACAAGGGAAAAAGTCCTATCGAAGTAGCGCGCGAACTGGGCGTTGCCTATGTCGTTGAGGGTAGTCTGCGCAAACTGGGCGACCGAATTCGCATCACAGCCCAGTTGGTCGATGCCACGACCGGCACGCACGTCTGGGCCGACCGCTACGATCGCGATGCGCAGGATATCTTCGCTGTCCAGGACCTTGTCGTTGCCGCAATCGTAACAATGCTGGAGGGCCGTATGGCCGCTGCAGAAGCAGCAAAGGCCCGCGCAAAACCAACGACCAGCTGGTCTGCATATGACTGCCTGTTACAAGGCCGCAATCTATGTGACCATCAGCGTGATGCCGAAGCCGTACCACTGCTTGAGCGGGCAATTGCCATCGATCCGCATTTTGCACTTGCGCATGCCTGGCTGGCGATAGCTCTTACCATCAGCAATATCATTGTGCTCCATGACGATCAGATGGCCAAGGCTGAGAGCGCTTCGAAACAAGCGCTGGAGCTAGATGCCAACGACGCCACGTCTCACTGGGCAAGAGCGCTCTACTACCTTTGGACAGGCGACCATGACCATTCACGCGTCCATTTTGACAGGGCGCTGACACTCAATCCGGCCGATATACAGATCAAGGGCGACTACGCGAACTGGCAGCGTGCCAGTGGCAGGCCGGCCAATGCGTTGGCCACAATCGATGCCGCCATAGGCTTGGGTCCCTTCGTGCCCGATTGGTTTGCAGCGGTTCGCGGCCTGACGCTCTTTGACCTTGCTCGGTATGCTGAGGCAGTCGAAGCGCTCGAGAGTGCCCCTGTACAACGCTCCTGCGGCCTCTTGTACCTGGCCGCCGCGCGCGCGCAACTGGGCGACTTGACGGGTGCAAGTGAGGTGATCGCCAAGGTGAAGCTGATGAAACCGGATTTATCGCTTCGGAATGTGATCCAGGTACTGCACTACGCACTCCCTGAAGCTCAGCAACACTTGATTGATGCCCTGCGGAAGGCGGGGCTGCCGGAGCAGTATGTGCGCCCCTTGCGAGCAGTTTGAGTTAACTTCTGCCTGTGGCCCCTTGCTTCTTTTAGCTGCGCTACAAACATCGGTCGCTTTTGGTGCATGGCGGACGCCGGCAAGTCGTCCGCCCGGCTGATTTATGGGTTCACGGCCTAGCAAGGCAAGCGCCCGCCGCCCATGCCGCCGCCAGTCGTTCCGTCCGTTGCGTCCCGCATGTCGACACTCAGGCCGCCATCTCCTCCTCGATCTCCATCGGCAGATCGCCCGCCATGAAGAGCACCGTGGCATCCTCGAACTCTCCCGTCGCAAGATCGCCCGCGCGGCTGAAGGCCACGACGCCCACCTTGGTCGCTGCCAGCCTTTCGGCCAGCCGCACCGCATGTTCGGCCCCGGTCGCCTGCACCGGATTGTCGGCAAGCAGCGCCCCGCGGCTTCCCAGCGTGAAGCTCTGAACGACGAAGTAGGTGATCATCCCATGCTCCTTTTCCGCCACCTGGAATGGCGGCCCCAAGGTGGCGCAATCAATCGAACAAAACAAGAACAAATAATCGCCTATCGACAACTCAAAGCGGAGCCGCGAAGAAAATTCCTGCCGACGGCGCCTTTCCTATTGACGGATAAATAGGAAATTTCCTATAATTCAACCTCAACAAAACCGGAGGGACCGATGGCACCCGAAAGGCGCCAGCGCGCACCTCGAACAGGCCGAGGTGAACGATGCCCGACGTGCTGATCGCGGATGCTGTTGCGGGCCCTGCCCCGTTCCTTCACGGACGTGAGGTCATTCTCGCCGTCATGACGCTCGGCACCGGCTATTTCTGCGAGGAGACCGATACGGTCGGCACCACCTACAGGACCGCTGCCGACTGGCTTCGGGTCCATGATGGCGAGCATGTCGCAAGGTTGATCCGCTTCGATCTCGACGCCCTTCACGGCGAGGACGTGACCGAGGCAGTCGCCGACGCCTGGCTCGAAGGCTACGACCAGGGCCCGGAAGAGGAACACAAGCTTCCGGCCTTTGTCCGCACCTCCGACGCCTGGGAGCGTTGGTGCGCGGACTTCGACGCGGACCGCGCGCCCTATAGCCAGGCCGTCCACGGCACCCTCAACCACCGCCAGCAGTTCGGTGCCGATCTCAGATGACCGTGACGCTCGACAAATCCGCCCTCTTTGCCGCCATGGAAGCCTTCTGGGAATCCGAAGGCGGCAATGAGCGCGGTGTGGAGGCAGCGATTGCGGCCTATCTGCAGCGCCAGGACCTCACCGCTTTCAACGACATGGCCACGCGCAAGCGCGCCGCATTGGCCACGGCAACCGCCCGGTTCGGGACATCCGCCCGCGGACGTGACGACGATGCAAAGTGCCCAATTTTGGCAATCTTTATTAATTTGCAAAAATGCTAATAAAATGAGCGGGGAGCATCAAGAGGAGAGATTCGATGCCGCGCCTTGCTCATCTCTATTTCAAGACCGCAATCATTTTCCTGATCATCGGCCTCGTTATCGGCCTGCACATGGCAATCAGCCAGGATCATGCCGCGACGCCCGCGCATGCCCACACAAACCTGCTCGGCTGGGTCACGATGGCGATCTTCGGCATCTATTATGCGCTCAACCCCGCCAAGGCCGAGCGCCGGCTCGCCATGATCCAGTATTACGTCTACACCTCCGGCGTCGCCGTGCTGGTGCCGTCGCTCTATCTGATGGTCACCGGCAGGCCGGAGATCGAGCCCATCGTCGCCGCAGCCTCGATCGTCGCCTTCGTCGGCGTTCTGCTGTTTGCGGTCGTGATCTTTTCGAGCAGCGAAACGGCCGCTCAACCAAACGCATTGCGGCCGCGCTAGCGCCGGTCGAAGCGCCAGGCGCCGACCGCGCCACCACGGAACACGAACACAGGAAAGGCAGAAGTGCCTTTCCTCGTCCGCGTCGGTGCGCCCGCTACTTCGATGTCGACTTCAGCACTCGGTGCGTCGCGTTGTCGAGTGCGTGGCCGGTCTCGACACTATCCTGTCGAAAGCCGCGCGCCGTGTTGCCACAGGCCGAAAGGGCAAGAAGCGCCAGGCAGAGCACCATGAGCATCGCCTTTGCATCATCGTCTCCGTCCGTTTCTCCTCTCGGAAATGCGACCGATCGCGGCAAAGTCAATCGGCCGCTCTCAAAACCGGATACCGCCAAAGACGGTTGCCGCGGCGCTTGCCCACCGCCCGCTCCTTCTCGGGAATTATTTTAGCAAGCGTACCGGAATCGCCGAATCAGCCCTTCCCCCGGCAGCCGGATGCGCGTTAGCTTCCGTACCGCGCAGTACGTTCTTTCTGGACTGCGCTTCCCCGCACCCCGAGCCATTTTGGGTGCCTGCTTGCCCCGCCCTCGTGCGGGGCTCTTTCTTTCTCCGCCGCCTTTCTCCGCCGCGTGCAGCGACGCGTCAGTCGACCTTGAATACGGCGTCGCCGACAAAGACGATCACATATTGCCCGCCTTCGTCCGCGTGCGCCCAGCGCTGCAGCGTCTCGGCATAGGGCGTCTGCCTCCAGATCTCCGGAAAGTCCGGATCGACGAGAACGGTAATCTGGGGGCCTTGCCGATAGATCATCATGCGCGAGCGCGCCGGATCCCAGGCATCGTCCAGCCCCTCGTCCGTGCGCCAGAGACAGAGGAAGTCGCGACAGAGCTGCGGCCGCTGCGCATAGATCCGGCACCCCTCACCGGCAATGCAATGCCGGCACCAGTCGTTCGCCGCTTTTGCCAAGGCGTCGATATCCGGCAGCCGGCAGCAAAGGGTGCAGGTGCCGCAGGCGCGCTCGCGAAGCGGTGTGGATGTCGAAGGGGCCGGAATGATCATCGGCGGAGCCTATATCACATCGCCCTTCCTCGAGGGAACGCATCGGCAGCACGCACACATCTCCGCCTGTCGCCGAGCCAGGCGCGGGCATCATGCGGCGACATCACGTGGAAAAGCGTTTGCGCACAGCGTATTGCCTGTGCTCGACATGCAATGCTGCGACGCCCGACACACCGGATCGATGGCACGCCGCAACGTCGTGACCGGTGTTTTTCATCCGGACCGTCCTATATCATGCCTGAAGAATCCATATCGGAATTGGAATGAAAGACATTGCCTATCCCTTCAGGGATCACTCCGAGGCCGAGATGATCTCTGACCGAAACCTCTTCGATCGCCTCATCACCTGGTACGAATCCGCCAGGGCCGAGCGTCGCGAACGGACGAAGAGCCGCGAGGTTGATTTGCGCTGCGTCAGCCCGCAGGGGCAAACGTCGCTCTACCCTGATGATCTCCCCCTGGTTTTCCTCACCCGCAACAATGTCAACCTGATGCCAGGCTTTCTGGCGCATTACCGGTCGCTGGGCGTTACCCGCTTCATCTGCGTGGATGATGCCTCGACCGATGGAACGCGGGAATATCTGCTCGGCCAGCCCGATGTCGACCTGTGGGCGTCTGCGCTGCGCTACGGGGAAGCCCGGCGCGGCAGCCTCTGGCGCGAGGCGCTGTTTGCGCGTTATGGCGGCGACCGCTGGTACGTGAACGTCGATTCCGACGAGTTCCTGATTTACGACGATTGCGAGAGCCGCACGCTTTGGTCGGTGATCCATGCGCTCGAGGATCTGAAGATTTCACGGCTGCCCGCACCGAAGCTGGACATGTATCCGGTCAATCTGCGCACGGTAGACGTCGATCGGCTGAATACCCGCGCCCCCTGGGAGGTCGCCGATCATTTCGACAGTCGCGGCTATTTACTGGCAACGGACGCCCGCGCCATCACCGTCAAGGGCGGCGCGCGCCACCGCGAGTTCGAATCCGATCTGGAACTGATCAAATATCCGCTGATCTTCTGGGACGAGGACTGTCGCTTCGGCGCCAGCATCCATCAGCCGCTGCCCTATCAACGCAACTTCGCTTCGGTGCTCGGCGCCCTCCTGCATTTCAAGTTCTTCGCCGACTATGAGGAACTCATCGAGGACGCCGTCGCCGACAGGCAGCATGTTCGTGGCTCGGCTGCCTCAGCCAGGGTGACGGAAGCGCTCACCGGCACCGGTGCGCTGCAGCTCTTTTCCTATTCCTCGGTGAAATTCGGCGGTTCGAAGCAATTGCTGCGGCTCGGCTTCATCACCCCCATTCCCAAGGGCGCCGCTGGCGGCAAGCGCTAGCCTCGGGGCCACTCGCCCGCGCCAGTCGGCCCGCGCCGCAACAAAGCGCGCGCGCTCCGGCAGGATGACCCCATCACCGTGCCGCTTCCGGCCATATCTCCAGGCCAACGATGAGCGGCATGCCCGGTTACCGCGCGGCCGATGGACCGTTTTTCAACCGACCCGCGAGCTTGGCCGTTGATAATTCGACCGACCGCTCCATTTACACCTCAGAGGCACTTAACCTGAGGAGAAGCCTGCATGAATCGAAACACAGTCATCGGCATCCTGGTTGTGATCGTGCTCATCGTCCTGGGCGTCGTGTACCTGAAACCGGGGGCCAAGCAGGCCGCCGAGACGGCACCGGCGACGACGACAACGACGCAGCCCGCAACGACCGAGCAGCCAGCAACGACGCAGCAGCCGGCAACGACTGACCAGTCGACGACGCAGCCCGCGACCACTCAGCCGTCGACGAGCGAACCGGCAACGACGCAGCCGTCAACGCAACCGGCAACGACCCAGCCGTCGACGACCCCGTAACGGCGACGAAACGCGACCACCCCTGCCGCACCGGCGGCCAGCGGGTGGTCGCATGAAACAGGGGGCAATCAGGCAGCCCCCGGAACAAGCACGTGTTTTCTTTCGGTTCGCTGATGATATGAATCCGGCAACCGCAAAGGAGCCCTGAATGCGCGTCGCGTTGCTATGCTTGCTGCTTCTGACGTCCTGTATCCCGCACATCCCCGAAGAGGTTCTCGACGCCAACTGGTGCAGGGACATGGCGGCGGCAAAGGCCAAGGCCACCGGTACCGGGCGAGCGAACCTTGCCGCAGCGATGATAAGACACGACTGCGCCGCCAAGTTCGCCGCCGAACAGCGATCCGCAGCCGCCCCGACGGATCAGGGTGATCCCCCTTCCAGACGACCCAAATCGTGAAGCCGATCGAGGGAAAGGAAGAGGCCCGCTGACGCGGGCCTCAGTTGTGTCTCGTAACCGGATAGCCGACCGGCATTTGCCAGAGCGATATGTCGGCGATCGCAGGCTTCCTCATGCCCTCCTCCACGCCGATATCGCGGAGCATGCGATCGGACAGATGGCTGACATGGTCGAGCGTCCGGCGACGCCTCCAGGCAGCAAGAAGGAAGGCACCGACGATCCGCCGGAAGCCGAACGTTTGAAACAGGTCGTCCATGATCGCTGGCAGGGTGCCGGCGGAGGTAAGTCGCAATTCGCGCATGATTGATCCCGCCGCCGCGAGCGGCCGGGTCCTCTAGATTATGGATGCGCGCGGACACGGAAACGCGTTCCGGGAGCCGGTCACATCAAGTCAAAATGGAAAATACGAAAAGGCGGAACTCGGGTCGCGTTTACGCGCCGAAGTAATTCACAGAATTGTGACCCACTCGTCGTGACGAGCAAGCCATTCCACCAGAGGTGAGCATCTGAACAAGATTATGATTCATCGTATGCCTCCTCTAGTTTGAGCTCCGATTTGATGAAATTTACACGAGTTTACTTCTGCGGCAAGAGGACAATCGCAAACTGTCCGAATGACGAAGTGCCTGTTGCACGGGAGCAACAGGTGATGGTTGCGGAACAGAAACCAGGGACCACCACTGCGACCCGCCGGCGCACGGCCTGGCAAGCCGGAATCAGACGCATGTTTTCGGGACCACGTGAACATGTTTGCCGACGCGGCTGAAGCGAAAGACGAAAACATCAAGCTGTTGGTAGATTTCAAAAGACTGTCGACAAGCGGCTTCCGCACGGCGAGCACGCTACTCCACACGCCGGAAGCGCGGATTGCCGCCGCCGCGCCTGCCGGACTGCGGATAGTCCCGAGCTCAAGCGAGTCGCGGTGGCTTCGTCGATGAAGTGCTCAACCCGGCTTTCGGAATGCGTGACTGCGCGACGAAGCTTCGGCGCACGTTCGACTGCCGCCTGCCCCGCAAAATCAGAATGCTCGTCCACCGCGTTCACGGTTCGGCGCCACAAGGCATAAACCTGAGGAAGTTGAATTCAATCAGCGTTTTAGGAGAAGTTTTGGTGGGTGATCACGGGCTCGAACCGTGGACCCGCTGATTAAGAGTCAGCTGCTCTACCAACTGAGCTAATCACCCATCCGCGACCGCTTCGGAGTGTCCCGTCGCTGTCGTGAGGGGGCGTATAAAGGCGTTCGGTTGGGTTGTCCAGCGCCTTTGTGAAAATCTTTTGAAAAATCTCATCGGGCCAAGGCAAACCCTGTGGAGAACGCCCGCATCCCTCCATGGATGCAGGAAACAAGGGAGGCGCGACGAAAACGTGTGTGACAGCGGCCGGTTTGATCCGGGTGGCCGCGTCATCGGCGTGCGCTGATCGCGCGGCCCGGGGAAAGCAAACGCAATCAAATCGAGGCCAGATGGAAACGCTGTGAGTTTATGATCGTGTAATGCAAATATCCTCTTGAGTGTCATCGGGTCGTGCGTTAAAGCGACGCCATGGATGGGTGATTAGCTCAGTTGGTAGAGCAGCTGACTCTTAATCAGCGGGTCCACGGTTCGAGCCCGTGATCACCCACCAAACTTCTCCTAAGACGCTGATTAAGCTGAATTTTCCAAAAACGTTATCTCCGCCTCACACGTAGAGTTCGCCGGCGGCGATCTTCACCGCGTGGCCGCCGATGCGGGCATTGCTGATCTCTCCGCCCGAGATATCCAGATGCAGGTGAATGAAGGACGGCCGCCCCATCTCCACCCCCTGCTCGACGAGCACCGGGTGATGGCCGTCGACGAACTGGTCAAAAAAATGGATGGCGCCGGAGAGAGCGGCCACGGCCGAGCCGGTCGCCGGGTCCTCGAGGCTGCCGGCACCGGGACCGAACTTGCGGGCGTGGAAGCGCGCCGTGTGGTTCACGCCGCCGCGGCAATAGACATAGGCCGAGGCCAGCCGTCCCTCGGCCATCGGCGTCAGCTGCTCCCAACGCAGCGAATCGAACTCGATCGAAGAAACCGCAGCAACATCGTGCACCGGCACCATGACGAAGGGCGCGCCGGCACTCCAGAACGAAGGCACGTGGTTCTCGAAGCCGATCTGCGATTGTTTCAGGCTCAATGCGTCGGCGATCGCCTGCCGGTCGAAGCGCGCATCGAGCCGTACCGATTTGCGCGGCAGGTCGAACTCGGCAAAGCTTGCAGCCCCCGACTTGAGGCGGACGGCACAGCGCACCGGGCCCACCTTTTCCTCCAGCACCTGCACCACGTCGATCCCCTCTTCGATCGCGCCTTGCTGCGCCTCGGCGATGGCGATCGCCGCGCCGACGGTCGGATGTCCGGCAAAGGGCAACTCCTGGGCGGGGGTGAAGATCCGGAGCTTTGCCGTATGGGCCGCACCGCCCGGCCTGCGGATGAACACCGTCTCCGACAGGTTGAACTCCTGCGCGATCGCCTGCATCGCCTCGTCGTCCAGCCAATCGGCGCCGAAGACCACAGCCAGTGGATTGCCTTCGAGTTGCCTGTCGGTAAAGACGTCGTAGATCGCGTAGCTCAGCGCCATTCATGTCCCCTTGCGAATAGACCTCGAAACTTTGCAGTGTCGGGACGCATGCGGCAAGGCTTAAAAGCACCGGTACACAGCTCGGCACGGATCACGTTTTCTTTAGCTGTTGGGCGCCGTACCCGGGCGGTGTCATATGTTCGCAATCAAATGCCCGCTATTGCGGCACTGCGAAGGAACGGCGCGGGGCGCCAGCGTTGGGAGAAGCAAGATGGTGATGCTGATCTGCCTGCACGGAAGCAGCGGCAGGCCGGCGGACTGGGGCAGCTTCCCCGAGGAAGTGGCGCCGACCATCAGGAGCCACCGGCTGCAAGGCGGCATCCCGTCGAACGACGGCCATACCTTCTTCACGAAATTGCCGGATGGGACGATAGACCCGGCGGAGATCGCCACTCGCGCCGATGCGCTTGCGGCACATATCGCAACATTCGAACCCGGCGCGGCGCCGCTCCTGATGGGCTATTCGAGTGGCGCCACCATCGCCGCTGCCATTCTGCTGCGGCATCCTTCCGCCAGCGCCGGCGCCGTCCTGCTTCGCCCTCAGCCGCCCTTTCCCGATGCTTCCTTTCCGCCCCTTGGCTGCCCGCCAGCGCTAATCCTTGCCGGAAGGCATGATGCCCGCCGCGTGCCGGGCGCGGCCGAAACGCTCGCCCGCCAGCTTCGCTCCGCCGGCAGCGACGTCGAAATGCACATGCTCGACACCGGACATGGCCTTGATCCGGCCGGGCAGGACCGTCAACTCGCCAAAGCCTGGCTGGCGCGCTTCGCCGCTCCGGCGAAGGACGGAAATTCCCAGGCATAAGCGTGCAAGTTCAAAGCGCTAGATCAGCCGGTTGACTCAAAATCAGAGCGATGTTTCTCGCCGAAACAGCCACTCGAGAATGGGCGGAATGAACGGCGGATAGTTGTGAGCCCGAGGGTCCGGGCCAAAGATCGCGATCGCCTCGTCGATTTCCGGTTCGGGATCACCAGCGATATGTGCCGCCACACGGGCAACGAGCGCGGCTGCCGTTTCAGGATGGCGGTAGACGCGCAGAACCGTCACGGCGCGGTCCATGTGCAGGAGGTGGTAGCCGGACTCGGCGACGGCAAGCGCCAGATCGATACCGGTTTCTTCCAGCGCCTCACGGCGGATGTTGCCGGCGACGTCGCAGCGGCCATCGACGATATCCTCGGGCTCCAGCGAGCCAGAAGGGCTGTAGACGCGGGCCGGATTGGCCGTGTGCGAACCCATGCGCACCAGGATCAACGCACCGTCGCAGGAAAGGATCGCCGGCATGGCAAAGAGATGGAAGGCGCCTTCGACCCGCGTCCTCCGCCACCAGAGAAAGGTCGAATAGGGCACCACATGCCCCTCGCCCCGGACCCGCCCGTCTTCGATCCTCAGCGCCCGCTGCAGCACCATGCGGCCGTCGAAGAGATGCGGGTTGGCTGCAATTTCCCGCTGCCAGTTCTCCTGCGCCCGTTCGACCTCTTCGAGGTGAAACGGATGCGCCGCGCCGTTGACGCGGATCTCGACGTCGTCGATCGGAATGATGACGCCTTCGGCCGGCCACAGCGCCGTATTGCTTTCAAGAGCGCCCATGGTCACACATCCAGCGTTATGGCGACGGGGCAATGGTCCGACGCTTTCGGCCGGTCCCAGCCGGTGCGCGGATAGCGCTCCACTTCAAGCCCCGGCGGAAAGATCGTGCGGAACGGCTGGCCGCCGCGGATGACCTCGGGCACCTGGGAATGGTTGCGCTTGGCAAGTGCCGGCGACAGCCAGATATAGTCGAGCTGGCAGAGATGCCGCTCCTGCGGCCCGCGGCTGTGAAACAGCGTCCAGCGGTCCATCACCGGGCGGCGCAGCATCGGGTTTTCAACAAAGCCGTCATGGCTGAAAACGTCGAGCGCACTTTCCTCCTCCTCATGCGGCACGAACTGGTAGCCGTTGCGCCGGTCGCCGAGGATGTTCACCTTCTCCTGGTAGTCGTTCATGTCGCCGCAGATCGCAAACATCTTGTCGGCCGTCTTCCCGCGGCCGAACCGGCTTTCGATGATGTGGCGCACGGCGCTGGCCTCGGCCACCCGCAGCGGCATCGTCGCCTGCCGGCCGTCGAGCCCCTCGCGCGCCGGCCCCATCGACTTGAAGTGCACCACATAGAGCGTCAGCGGCCGTCCGCCGATGCGAAGGTCGAGCTCCAGGCAATCGCGCTTGAAGATCCGGTCGGCCGGCCGGTTGGTCAGCGCTATTCTGTCGTTGAAAAGGTCGAGATCCTCATAGGTCAGCCCCGCATGGCTCTTCACGTCCAGGCACTCGATCGGCTGGCCGTCGCGGGTCTCCTCGCGCATCATCACCGCGACATCGATGCCACGCGAATCATTGCCCTCGATCAGGTATTTCTGCCGGTAGCCGTTGCCGACCATCCGGAAGAGGTAGTTGTATTCGAAGGCCTGCAGCGAGGCCATGTTGTCGGCTTCCTGCAGGCAGAGGATATCCGCATCGCAGTCGGCAATCGCCAGCGCCGACATCTGCCTGGTATCATCGGTATGCGCGATGGTGCGCGCCTCCTCCAGCCGCTGGTACTCCGCCTCGCTCTTGACGTCGAAGAGCCTGAGCACCCGGTCCTGTTTCAGCTGGTTGCGAAAGCCGGAGAAATCGAAGCGGCTCAAGAGGTTTTCGATATTGAAGGTAGCAAGGCGAAGCGACATTTATCAATTCCGTGGCATGAAATGCCGGGAGCTTAGAGCAATTTCAGGAAAAGTGCGAAGCGGTTTTCCGCTTCGAAATGCGGCACTACAAAGAGCAATTCCAGGAAAAGTGTGAAACGGTTTTCCGTCCGGAACTGCGCCCATTACAAAGCGTTAGATCGAGCGGCGAATGTCGCCCCAACACCGCACCCGCGTCTGCCGCCTCCAGATTGATCCATGTCATCCAGAACGCGAACCAATGTGCTCAAATGGCGTTGGCGAAGTGCCCCTGCGCTCATGGAGGATGGTTTGAAAACGGAAATCGAACTCAAGCTCGAGCTCTCTCCTGAAGATCTTGACCGTTTTGCCGCATCGGGCCTCCTCGGTGAGCCGGCACGCAGAGAGCAGCAGCGCTCCGTCTATTTCGATACCCGCGGCCGTGATCTCCACCAGTCGGGCTTCACGCTCCGCATCCGCACGGTCGGCGCGGCGCGGACCCAGACGATCAAGGTGACCGGCCCCGGCGCATCGGTCTTTGCCCGTCCGGAATGGGAGCAACCGCTCACCGCCGATGTGCCGGTCGTCGATCACACCACCCCGCTTGCCGCCACGTTCGACCTTGAGCCCGATGATCTGGAACCGCATTTCACCGTCGAGGTCGAACGCAGCACCTGGGAGGTGGACCAGGACGGCACGCGGATCGAAGTGGCGCTCGACCGCGGCATGGTCACCTCAGGCAATCGCCAGACCGCCGTCGGCGAGATCGAACTCGAGCTGAAGGACGGCGACCCGAAGGCGCTTTTCACCCTCGCCCGCCGTATCGAGGCGGTCGTTCCCATCCGCTTCGGCATTCTCTCCAAGGCCGAGCGCGGCTTCCACCTGATCGACGCCCTGCCGATCGTATTCAAGGCGGAGCCGGTCGTGCTCGGCCGCGAGATGCGGGTGACGAAGAGCTTCCGCGCCATCGCGCTCGCCTGTCTAAGGCACTACCGCCTGAACGAGGACGTGCTGCGTGAACGAAAGAACCCGGAGGCGCTGCACCAGGCCCGCGTCGCCCTTCGCCGCCTGCGCTCGGCCTTCTCGCTCTACAGGGGTATTCTTGGCGATGCGGAAAGCGAGCGCCTCAAGGCCGAGCTGAAATGGCTGGCCGGCGTCTTCGGCAAGGCCCGCGACGTTGACGTTCTCTTGACGCGCGAGCCCGAGCCGGAATTGCGAGGTCGCTTGAAGACCGCGCGCGCCGGCCGCTACGCCGAGGTTTTCGAGGCCCTCGACGGCGCACGCGGCCGCGCCCTCCTCTTCGATGTCAACGAGTGGCTTCACTGCGGCGACTATCAAGCGAACGAACCCACCGAGCTTCGCGACCAGTCGGCGGTCGATTTCGCCGAAGCCGTTCTCGACCGGGCGCGCCGCAAGCTCAAGAAGCACGGTCGCTCACTTGCCGAGGTGAGCGACGAAGAGCGGCATGAGGCCCGCAAGGACGCCAAGAAGCTGCGCTATGCCGCCGAGTTCTTTGCAGCCCTGTTTGACGACAAGCGGGGCGCGAGACGCCACAAGCGGTTCATCGATGCCATGACCGGGCTGCAGGACCGGCTCGGCACGCTCAACGACCTCGTATCCGGGCCGCATGTTCTGGAAGCGATCGGCCTTGAGGACCACCCGGACGCCGAAACGCTTGTCGTTCACGCCGACAAGGACAAACTGATCGACCAGGCGCAAAGCGCGCTCGACGACGTAACCGATACGAAGCGGTTCTGGCGCTGAGTGGCACCGCGCTTTCAGAAGAACGCGCAAGGGCGCTCGATAGCTTTGATTCCAGGCCAATTTCCAGAAAATACATGAAGCGGTATCCCTGGGATTGCGCGGCTTTAAAGCGTCAGACCGTCGCCCCGTGCCAGTTCAGCAAGAGGTGTGACGCGGTTTCAGCAACGGCTTCGCCGGTCCCGCCCCTATTTCGGAAACAGCAAGACGACCGCGGCGCGCACGCCAAAACCCTCGGGGCCGTTTTCCGGCGCGGTCGCCCAGTAGCGCGCGCCGAGCTGCAGGCTCACCGGCTGCTCGCCGAACTTGGTGAGCTTGGCGACGGTAAAGTTGATCGGCACGCTCCAGTCGTCGTGCTTCCAGTCATAGGTGCTTTCGGTGTTGAGCGTGAAAGTCCAGGCATCCGGCGTGGTGTAGGACAGGAACGGCTGCAGGAAGGTCGAGCTCACATCGTCGCGATCGTCGTTGCCGGCGACCGACCAGACGTGGTTGGCAAGCACGCCGTAAGTCCAGTGCCCCTCCTGTTTCAAAAGCACAGCCGTCGGGCCGAGCCCCCATTTCTCGCCGCCAAGCAGATCGTCCGTTGCCGTCGGCAACAGGAAAACCGGGCCAGCGCCCCAGATGAGGCCGCCTGCCGTCGGCTCTTTCGGCGAGAAGAAGAAGCTCTGCAGCGTATCGCCAAGACCGAACTGGTGGCCGCTGTCGCCGGCAATGTCGTTCTGGTTGACGACGGGCAGGATGGTTCGCGAAATCACGTTCCAGTCGTCGTTGAGCGAGATCGGGATGACCGGCTGGATGTTCAGCGTCACCTTGTTACCGTCACTAGGCCCAAAGCCGCGATCATAGTTGAACTGGAAGGGCACGCTGATCAGCGACGCCACCGGGTTCGACAGCTGCTTGGCAAGGTCGGCGTCCTGGGCATTTACGGACGAAGCGGGTGTAAGCGTTGCCGCCAGTCCGAACAAAGCTATGCGCGCATGCATCGGCTACCTCCAGTGCGAATCGGTAACTGCCCCTCTCTGGCATGGCCAACAGTAACACGGGCCTGCTGGTGCGAGGCCTGCCGCCCGATCGGACATGAAGCCCGGCGCGCAAGCGCTGCGGCCGCCACAGACCTGCCGAGGCAACCGGAGCGCCACATTGTCCTTGCCACGAAACGACTGAACGATTCTTCGCGCTTTCGCCCCAGCCTTGGAGGTCGCGCGATGAGTTCCACGCCCCGCCGACGGGCGATACTCCCCCAGGAAATGAAGCAGATCGAGATTACCTTCAACGACATCCTGCGCGAGCAGGCTCTGTCACGCCGCAGCGAAGCGGCCGAATGGATCGCCAAACGGCTTCTGGCGCTCTACGACAGCGGCGTGCATGACAACAGCACGCTGAAGGTCCTGGTCGACCCCGCGCATTGATTGTGTGCGGCTAGCCCCGTCTCGATGACGGGACCAGCCTGTTTGCCTTACGCCGCCGTGATCTTCGGTGGCTGCCAGGAACCGTCGATGATCCCCTGCTTGCCCCAGTAGGCGCGGATGTACAGCGAGAAATTGCCGTCCGGCGCTGGCAGCCAATTGCTCTCCTTGTCGCCGCCGGGATTCTTGGCGCCGGCATAGAGTGTCAGCGAGCCGTCGGCGTTGCGCTTCAGGGTCTTGTTCTTGGTGCCGAGCGAGTATCGCTTGAGTTCGTTCGGGTGGAAGAAGTGCTCTTCGGTATAGAGCGTCATCGACCAGAAGCCATCGACCGGCGGCTCCTGGCCCGCGGCAAAGGTGATGGAATAGGTTTTCGTGCCCTGGAGTTGCGCGCCCGTGGCGTCGTTGTCCGTATAGAAATACTGGGTCTCGTTCGGCTTGTTGTCGAACATGTTGGATTTCGATGTGCCGGTGCGGTTGAAGTAGTCGACGCCCCACCTGGCGTTGTTCAGCGACCGGTTCCAGCCGTTACCGGCCGGCACGCCGTTGTGCTCCCAGCGGTGGAAAAGCTGGATGACATCCTTTTCGGTCGCAACGGCTTCTTCGACGATCCGTTTCTTGAGTTCCGGGTCCTTGGCCGCCGCATCAATCAATTGCCGGAACTGGGCATACATCGCCTCTTCGCCCGGTTGCGGCGATACGGTGTCGAGAACCTCGGGAAACTGATCGAAGAATTTCTCGGGGATCACCCATTTCGTCTCGGCCTTGCCCTCCGACTTGGGGCCCTGAATATCCGGCGCCTCGCTCCAGTCCACCGTCTTCATCTTGCCGTCGAAATTGCTGAGCGGATAAAACACGACCTGGTCGATCTTTTCCTGGATCGCACTCTTGTCCTCCGCCGTGTCATCCTGGAAGACGCGCGGGATGCCATTGGCAAGCGACGTCGGCGACCGAAACACGCCGCTGATGCCGCTGGGGGTGTCGCCCTTCCAGTTCGGGCCGACCAGAAGGTAGAAGCCGGGCTTGCTGCCATAGGGCTTGCCGAGATCGGCGAACTGGTCGGTCCTTGCGTCATAGAGGGCGTAAACCCAGAAGCGGTCACCGAAATCCGGCACCTGCGCGACGACAGGCTCCTTGTCGAGATCGAAGAAGCCGAGGCCATAGACCACGTCCTGGTTCGGGCAGGCAATGAAGGTTTGGGCCGGGTCGATATAGTCACTCAGCATCGCCACTTCGCTGAGCGGCGCAGCAGGCAAAACGCCGTTGAGCTTGCCGGCGTGTGGTGCCTTGGTGATCGCCGTCCGGCGGTTGATCATGTTGACCATCGGCCAACCCCAGATATACGCCTGCCGCGCCACACTGACGGCATATCCCGGCTGCATCTTGACGTCACTCGAAGGGAGCGCGAGCTGCACCGCGGATCCCGCTGCCTCCTGCGCCAGCACGGGCACTGCGGAGGCAACCAGCGAGGCCACAGTCGTCGCGGCAGGAATTGTTGCGCCCGCTCCGATCGCCGCCAGCGAGGCTGCGCCGAGGCCGCCTTTCATCACGTCGCGACGGGAGATTTCCAAGAGCGTGTTGGATGTCGTTGTCATCGTCGATCCCTATGTGTCCATCGGTTGATGTGTAAGAGGGAGCGCCCGGAGAGGACGCTCCCGACGTCAGGTCGCCGTCACTCCACCTTCACCAGGTCATCCGGCTTCCAGGTCTGGTCGTAGAACTCGGTCCCGGTGCCGTAGAGGCGCAATGTCGCGATGAAGTTGCGATTGGGCGCCGTCTGGATCCAGTTGTTGTCGGCGGCATCGGCCGGCTTGCTCGGCCCGAAATAGAGATTGACCGAGCCGTCGGCGTTCGCCTTGACCTTGTTGAAGGCGTTGATCGACGGCAGGAGCTGCGGCGTTTCCACCATCGTCCCGTCGGTAACGTTGTAGGCCGTCACCGCCCAGAAGAGCTTGGCCGGCGGGTTTGGCGGCAGGTGCAGCTTGTAGGCTTTCGCGCCATCGAGGAAGTCGCCATCGGCGTCGCGAACGGCGGTTGGATATTTCGAGCCGGAATCGAGCGTGTGCATGGCCATGGCAGGTGCCGAGGAATAGGCCACCTGGAAGAAACCCGCCCGCTGGTTCACGTCGAGATAGCTCTCCTGGAACCATTCCGCCGTGGCGCCGGCCCAGACGTTTTCGTACTGCCGGTCGGTGTAATAGAGATTGCGCTTGTCGGAACGGCCGGTCTGGCGCAGCGCCATGATCATCCTCGGCGCCGTCTCCACCGCCTTCTTCAGCAGTTCCTTCTGCTTCGCGCTCGGTTCGAACGGTTGGCCCTTGATGATGCCGATCGAGGCAAGGACGCCGCGAAGCTCGGGGGTAATGGCGGACACCGGCTCGTAGTCGACAAAGGCCTTCAGCTTGGTCCAGTAGCTGTTGTCGACCGGATACATCATGTTGATGCGTTTTCCCGAGCCGTTCGGAAACTCCATCGGCTTGGCGTCCTTCTCGGTCGCAAAGAGCGGATAGATCCGGGTCCGCTCGGCATTGGCGACGGCCGGTGCCGGGTCGGGCCCGTTTTCGCCCTTGCCCATAACGGTGCGGAAGAACAGGAAGACGTTGTAGGTCGAGGATGTGAAGGTGTAATAGCCCTTCGGCACTTCGCCGTCGTAACCCGGCGGCAACAAGAGATAGAGCCCGCCGCGCGCTTCGTCCGGCCCGATCGCACCCACATCGGTAATCGTGCGCTGGAAGAAGTCGGTGAACATGCCGATGACGTTCGGCGGCGCTGCGATGACGAGCGGCCCGGTCTCCTTCAGGTCCAGGTAGTTCATCGAATAGATGACGTCGGCATTGGGTGTGGGCACCCAGGCGCGCGCATCCATGCGGTCCTTCCAGATCGGCAGCACATTGTAGCCCTTGCCGAACGCAGCCTCCGAGCCGTCGCGCATGCCGATGACGTTCAGCGCCGGCAGCATGGTCATGTAGGTGTGGACGGCACGCTGGTAGTAGAGCTCGTCAAGCAGGCTATCGGCCTCGGCCTTTTCCAGCCACTTGCCACCGTTGATCTGCTCGACGAGTGGCGGTGCCGCACCTTCCTGCGCAAAGGACGGCGATACAAAGATCATCGTGGTCAGCGCGGTCGCGGCCGCAAATGCGAGACCTCGGGTCATGCCTTCTCTCCTCAAATCTCTTTTGAGGGCTGCATGCGAACCGGCTCTGGGGAGCGACCGCTTCTGACAGCAACCCTGGTTTCACAGCGGAATTAAACGCGGCACCTGAACCTGCGGCTATGCAGATCGTGCCAAAATGACAAAAGACAAAGGCGCCGAAGTCGGGCCGTTGCTTCCGGCTCAGCCAAGCTGTTTCTGCCCTTTTCCTCCTTGCAGGCTGGCGCCTGTCCACGAGAACCCATTGCGTTCAAGGACCTCGCCCGACGCCTCAATGTCGTGTGCTGCTGGTCTTCGGCGCGCCCCGCAAGGCAAGCGCCAGCGTCGCGCTCGGTCGCTCGCCGAAGAGTTCGTTGTACCAGCCGGCCATGCGGCCAAGCTCGCTGATGCCCCATCGGTTGGCGATGAGCGCAATCGTGCAGGCAGCCTCCTCCCGGTCTGCCAGGTCGTGGCGGATGCGGTGCAGGCGCAGCCGTCGCACGTAGCCCTGCGGCGTATCGTCAAGCAGATCGGCGAAGGCGCGAAACAGCGTGCGGCGCGACGTGTTCGCGGCGCGCGCGATCTCGTTGGGCGAAATCGGCTGGGCGAGATTGGCTGCGATGTAGGCACGCGCGCGCTCGACGATCCTTGCATGCGCCTGCGCGCTGCTGCGCCGGTTGAGCCCCATCGGCTCCCGTCCGACGAGATCGACGATCGCATCGAGCAGCGCATTGCCGACATTGCCCTCACCGAAGCGTGGCACGCTGTGGCCGGCATGAATGCGCTCGAAGGCTTGTTTCAGCCGCATATTGATCGCCGCCGGCATCGGCCGATGGTAGAGACCGGTGCCGCCCAGGACAGGCCTGTCGAGCACGAGTTCCTCATCTGCGGCGATTTCTTCCAACCGTTCGATCGAGAGCGACGCCGTCGCATAGAGCGAACCGGGCGTGTAGAAGGCATCGTGCTCGTCGCCGGCGTGAAACACGCCCACCGCGCCGCTTACCGTTTCGTTCAGCCAGTGCCGCGTGCCCGCGCCCATGCGCAAGCCGACGCCGACCGTCAGGAGGTCCCGTGACAACGGTCCGCGGAGCGCGATCTGGCCGTTGATCAGGCCGCTGCTGTAAAGGATGTCATCCTGCTGCGAGAAGACGAGGCTTCCCGACAGGGGCAATCTCGACATCTGCGTCACGTCGAGGCCGGCACCATAGACCCCATCGCTCAGATCTTCGATCCGGGCGATGGGTAACCTGACCCAGGCTCGCGAAAGCTCGTTCATGGGGCGCCCCAAAGGGTGGACCGTACACCGCCACCCTGCCGAAATCCGCCGGCTCCCGTAAGTACGTAACTGTTAATGTTGGCACCGGGCAGCCTCGAAGCGTACATGGCAAGCGACCGCTTCGAGGCTGCCGCAAGCCCTCAGCCTTCCCTGCCCTGGCTCTTGATGGCCTGGTCGATCCGTGCTGCCAGTTCGTCGCTCACAGGCACCATCGGCAGGCGCATTTCCGGGCTGTCGATCAGCCCTTCGCGCCAGAGCCAGTGCTTGATCGGCCCCGGGCTCGGCTCGGCAAAAAGCAGCCTGGGCAGATCGGCAAGACGCTGCCAGTCGGTAAGAGCGCCCGGTTGATCGCCGGCGATGAGCCGGTTGCGAATGGCTGCAAAGGCGGCGGTGTGGACATGCGCCGAAGCCGTGATCCCGCCTTCGGCCCCTTGCGTCAATGCCGTGTAGAACAGCGGATCCTCGCCGGTCAGCACCGCGAAACCCCGGGGCTTGTGCCTCAAGAGATCGAAGGACTGCGTCGCATCCGCCGAGCAATCCTTGACGCCGACGATGTTTGCCCGCTCCGCCAGCCTCAGCATCGTCTCGTTGCCGAGGTTTGCCCCGGTCCGGTAGGGAATGTTGTAGATCAGGATCGGCCGTGCCGTGGCATCGGCAAGTGCCGAGAAATGGGCGAAGAGCCCGCGCTGCGACGGCCTGGTGTAATAGGGGCAGGCAATCAGATAACCGCTGATGTCCCAAGTCGAGGTTCGCTCCAGCGCCTTGACCGTCTTCCGCGTATCGCTACCGGAAAGGCCGAAATAGACAGGCATGGACTTGCCCGCCGCAGCCAGGGTCTCGTTGGTGATCGCAATGAGCCGCTCGCATTCCGCCTCGTCGAGCGCCATGCCCTCGCCGGTGGTGGCCCCCAGGATGAAGCCGTCGATCGTTTCTGCGGCGTAGTGCTTCACGAGCCGGCTGAGCGAGCGCTCGTCGAGTTCGCCATCACGAAACGGCGTGATCAGCGGCAGCCAGAGACCGCCGAGCGTTGAATGTGTGGCTTCCATGAAATTCCATCTCCTTCAAGAAACCGGAGACGGAGCGCAAGCGAAAACCCCGTCCGAACCGGCGGGGTCGATCTGATCCTTGTGCTTGCTATGCTCTGCGCGCAACGACCGATAGCCCCGGGTGCGGGGCTTTTTTCACGGTCGTCAGTTTGGCGAGACGGCAGGTCATGGCGGGAAGGTCGAACAGTCCTCGATCTTTGTCAAGCCGCAACCGAAGGCATCGGCCCGGTCGGCGACACCTTCTCGGCAAGATGGGAGCCGTGCCGCGCGCCGACACACCATGCCGAGAAATGCCTCCGCGATTTCAGACGCCTGTCAAAGAGGACATGAGCTGCCGCTCAGTCCGGACATTCCGCACCCGTATCCACCCAGGCGGCAATCAGCGCGGCGAGCTCCGGTTGCGAGCCGGGCGGTGCGCTGCGGCCCTCGCCCGGATGCCAGGCCCAGCCGACCAGATGATCCTCGCCCATGTGCTTGACGAGATCCGCATGGGAACGGTTGCCGTTGCGCTCCGTGTCCTTCACCTGCCGGCAGATCTCGCCAACACTCAGGCCCTGCCAGGCCATGCTTTCGGGTGCCAGCTGCCAATGGGCATTGCCGGGAATCGATTTGAGCCGGCTGCCAACGATCTGGCGGTTCTCAGGCCCGTGGCAGGTGCTGCAGGCAAGGCCGGCCGGCCCCATCGAACTGTCGGCCGCAATCATCAGCGGCACATGCGGGTGCATGTCCTCGCCCTGCGTCGGGCTGCGTGTCGCCGGATGGCAATTGATGCAGCGTGGGTGCGTGAGCACGCGGCTTGCTTCCGCGAAGATCGCCTTCGAGCGCGCACTCGCATCGGCGATCGATGCGAACTCGGCGACCGGCTTCAGCGCGCCGCCCGAGGTTTCGGCATGACCTCGGATCGGCTCGAGGGCGGCGATAAGACCGACCGCAGCGAGCGCCGCGGCAAGCGAAAGGACAAGGGTTCGCTTGGCCACGGTCACACCCTCCTCAGATCGGTCTGGTCGATCGGCAGGGTCCTGAGCCGCTTGCCGGTCACCGCGAAGATCGCGTTGAGCAGTGCCGGCGCCACGCCCGGCGTGCCGACCTCGCCGATGCCACCGGGCGCCTCCGCGCTCGGCACGATAAACACCTCGATCGGCGGGGTCTCGTGAATGCGCAGCACCGGGGCATCGTCGAAGTTACTCTCGACGACGGCGCCGTTTGCGACGGTGATACGCCCGTAGAGCGCCGCACTCAGGCCATAGACGACACCGCTCTGGATCTGCGCCACCACCGTGTCCGGATTGATCACCTGGCCGCAATCGACCGCACAGACGATCCGCTCCGTCTTGAGCTTGCCGTCCGTGCCAATGCTGACTTCGGCGATCATCGCGGCAAAGCTGCCGAAATCGTCCGAAAGGGCGATGCCCCTTCCCCTGCCTTCGGGAAGCGCCGTCGACCACCCGGCCTTCTCGGCAACGAGGTTCAGCGTCGCGAGCAGCCGGGGTTTGTGCTGAAGCAGTCGTCTTCGATATTCGAGCGGATCGATGCCGGCAGCACTCGCCAGTTCGTCGATGGCGCATTCGATCGGCGGGATGTTGCGCGTGGCGCCGACGCCGCGCCAGTTGCCCGTCAGCATGCCGTCCGGCGCCTCGTGGCGGGCGAAGTCCGTGTAGCGGTTGGGGATCTGATAGGGTGATTCCGCCCCCGCCATCTGGTCGAGGTCGACGCCGTCCTTGGTGAAGCCAGGGAACCAGCGCGCCATGACCGAGGGGCCGATCACCCGGTGCCGCCAGGAAACGGGCAAACCGTCGGCCCCGAGCGTCGCCGTGACCTTGCTGTAGTTGAGGTAGCGATAACAGTCGTGGCGGATGTCTTCCTCGCGGCTCCAGGTTACCTTGACCGGACCCTTGACTTGCTTGGCGATCTTGGTTGCGAGGATCACGCCATCGACATCGAGCCGCCGGCCGAAGCCGCCGCCGAGCAGATGGTTGTGCACCTCCACCTTTTCGATCGGCAGGCCGGTGACGTCGGCAGCCGCCTGCCGCGCCCGCCCCATGATCTGGGTCCCGACCCAGACGTCGCAGCCATTGGCCCGCGCATGCACGGTGCAGTTCATCGGCTCCATGGCCGAATGGGTGAGGATCGGCATGCGGTAGACAAATTCATGCACCGGCCCGTGCTCGGCCTCGGCCTTCGCCACGTCGCCTTCGTTCACATGCGGCAGCGCCTTGCCGACGATTGCCTCGTCCATTTGACGCTCGAGATCGGCTTGCGAGACCGCAGCACTCGGCCCCGGATCCCATTCGATCGCAAGTGCCGCCAGCCCTTTTCGCGCAGCTCCGGTGTTGTCGGCGATCACCGCAACCGCCTCGTCGATGCGAACGACCTGGGATACGCCCTTGATCGCCATCGCCGGTGCCTCGTCGGCCGAACGGAGCTTGCCGTTGAAATGCGGACAGATGGCGATCGCGGCATAGGACACACCCTCCGGCCGGGCATCGATGCCGAATTTCGCCGTGCCGTTGACCTTTTCCGGGCTGTCGAGACGGTGTACCGGCTTTCCGATCACCCGGTAGCTGGATGCCGGTTTCAGCGGCACCTCCTGGGGCACGGCCTGCGTTGCCGCCGCCGCGATCAGGCTGCCATAGGCGGCCCGGCGGCTTCCGGCCGCCTCGACCACGTGCCCCGCCTCGGCCTTGCAGGCGTCAGGTGAAACGCCCCAGTCCGCGGCCGCAGCGCCGACCAGCATGATGCGGGCGGCAGCACCCGCCTTGCGCATCTGCTCATAGACGCCGCGAATGGCGAAGGAGCCGCCGGTGATCTGGTCGCCGAGCAGCGGATTGGCATATTGCTTGGGATCGGCGGGCGCATGTTCCAGCGTCACCTGGTCGAGGCCGACCTCCAGCTCTTCGGCGAGCATCATGGCAACCGCGGTGTAGATGCCCTGCCCCATCTCCACCGACGGCATGACGAAGGCGATCTTGCCTTCCGGCGGGATGCGGATGAAGGCATTCGGCGCGAAGGGTTGGACTTGAGCGGCCGATGGCTGCGGCCTGAAGCCGATCATCAGGCCTGCCCCGGTGAGCGTTGCGCCGATCAGTAGCTGGCGGCGCGAGACGGCAAGGTTGGTCCTGTCGAAAATGGACATCGCATCACCCCTGTGCTGCCAGCTTGATGGCGGCGCGAATGCGCGGGTAAGTGCCGCATCGACAGATGTTCCCGGCCATGACCGCGTCGATGTCGTCGTCACTGGGTTTGGGATTGGCGGCAAGAAGGGCCGTCGCGGACATGATCTGCCCGGATTGACAGTAGCCGCACTGGACCACGTCGATCTCCAGCCAGGCCTGCTGCACCCGCTTGCCTTCGGGCGTGTCGCCGATCGCCTCGATCGTGGTGATCGGCTTTTCGGCCGCTTCCGCAACCGGCAGGATGCAGGAGCGGACCGGCAGCCCGTCGACATGCACCGTGCAGGCGCCGCACATGGCGATGCCGCAACCGAACTTGGTTCCGGTAAGGCCTATCGTGTCGCGCAGGATCCAAAGAAGCGGGATATCGCCGTCCACGTCGACGGCATAGTTCTGACCATTCACAGTGAGATTGTAAGGCATGACACCATCGGCCGGAGCCGTCCCCTGTACATGCGAAGGCGCGAAAATACCAACGAGGGCGGCGATCGGCCAAATTACATTTCCGTGAGGTCGCGGTTTCGAAAGGCGTCGATCCGACGTCGGTGGCCCATCTTTATCCGGTCGCGGTTCGAGCGAACCCCGGGGAACGGCTAGCCTGAAGTGCCGTGTATCGCATTGGATTAAAGGCAGATTTCGGCGATTGCCCCATCATCCACGCGGCCTGCTGTGATCCGAGGATCGCTGCCGATCGCTGGGCGCCAGACGTGGCAGAGATATCCGAAAGCTGCTGTCAGGCCTCACGGAGCCAGGGTGTTCTTGTGGATCACCCCGTCCTTCATGATGATCTTGAAGTTGGTCTCGGGATCGGCAACGAGCGCGATGTTTTCGAGCGGATTGCCCTCGACGAGCAGGAGGTCGGCAAGCGCCCCCTCCTCGACGACGCCGAGTTTGCCCGGATAGGGGTTGCGCGGACCGGAGAGCGCCAACAACTGCGCATTGGTTCCGGTCGCCATGACCAACGCCTCGGCGGGCGTGTACCAGCGGGTCAGCGACGCGAGAATGGCGCCCTGCTGCTTGGCGAGATCAGCGGAAAACAGCACGTCGGTACCCCAGGCGGTCTTGATCTTGTATTTCTTCGCAAGCTGGTAGGTCCGGTCGATGCCGGGCCAGACCTCCTCGGCCTTTTCGCGCTGCACGGAGCCCTCGGGCAAGCCCAGCCGCATCATTTCCGGTAGCGGTTGCAGGCTCAGCCACACGTCACGTTCGGCCAACAGCCGGGCGGTGTCCTCGTCCATGAGGAACCCGTGCTCGATGCATTTTACGCCGGACAGGACCGCCAGCCTGACGGCGTCCGAGGTGAACGCGTGTGCCGCGACGTAAGTGTGCCAGTTCTCGGCAATTTCGACGGCAGCGCGTAGTTCCGCCTCGGTGAAGGTCGTCACGTCGAGCGGGCTGTGCGGCGAGGAGACGCCGCCGCCGGCAGTGATCTTGGCTTGCGTCGCGCCTTGCATGAACTGCTCGCGAACGCGCATGCGCACTTCGTCGGGGCCGTCGACGATGATGCTGCCGCCGATCACTTCCATGCGGGTGAGCGGGCCTCCGCTCCGGCGTGGCAGGTCGGTGAACGAGCGGAAATCCCCGTGTCCGCTCGTCACGGTGATCATGGCGCCGGAGGGATAGATGCGTGGGCCCGGAATGACGCCCTCATCGATCGCCCGCTTCAGGCCGAAGGCGGGACCGCCAACGTCGCGCACGGTCGTGAAGCCGCGCATCAGGGTGTCCGTGGCCTCGGCCCCTGCCAGAAGCGTGGTGTAGCCGACATCGCCAAAAGCCTCGGCGGGGGTGACGCGAATGAGCATGGCATGCCAATGGGCATCGATCAGCCCCGGCATCAGCGTTCGGCCGTTACCGGCAATCCTGAGCGCACCTTCGGCCGCGATGGGGTCCGTCGAAATTCGCTTAATCAGCTTGCCTTCGACCAGCACGTTGGACGGAGCCGAAAGTGCTGCCCCCTTCCCGTCGAAAATCCGCACGCCCTCAAACAGGATGTCCTCGGCTGCGGCGATCTGACAGGAGGCGAGCAGAAAGGCCGCGGCCAGCCACCTGGCTGCGGCGGGTATGGCTGAGAGAGATCGCGACCGCGTCGAGCGCGTAGACCGGTCACAATCGGACCGGACGTGTCCATGCCGTTCCATAGATCCGCCAAACATGGCCGCATTCCTGCTTCAGGAGGGAAACCGGGCGAAGGAAGTGTCGGCCCACACGTTCTGGCTGTCAAGACGCGATGCTTTGGCGAGCGTCGCGGAAACAACGCTCAAGCAGGAACGCGCATCGTCGCTACACCCCTCCCCGGGAAGAACTGGCTTGAAACGACTGGGGATGCGCGGCACAGGCCGGCGCATCCCCGAAAAAACACTGTCGCTGACGCCGGATTGCCCCAAAGCGTCTGATGGCGGCCTTAGACCAGATTGGTCTCGACATTGATGTTGCCGCGGGTCGCCTTGGAGTACGGGCAGATCTCGTGGGCGGCGTGGATCAGCTCGTGGGCAACGTCGCGATCGAGGCCGGCCAGGCTGACGTTGAGGCGTGCGCTGAGGAAGTAGGAACCGTCATCGACGCTGAGATTGATGTCGGTCTCGACTTCGGGGCCGGCCGGGAGCTTCACCTTGCGCTGCAGTGCGGCAAGCTCGATCGCGCCGATGTAACAGGCCGACCATGCGGCGCCGAACAGGTTTTCCGCGGCCGGATGCGGCTGCGACAGCTTGAGCTCAAGCGTACCGTCGCTGCTGCGGGTGCCGCCATTGCGGCCGCCGGTGTTGTGGGTCTTGCCGGTGAATACGAGCTTTGCGGTCATGTCATTTCCTCTCTGTTTGATTTTTAATCGTATCCGCTTCAATCGGATGCGATGTATATAGATGAAGTGGAATGCGCCGTCAACACCATTGCGATTTAATCGGATACGATTTATATTAAGTACAGATACGGAAAGAGAAAAAAAAGGAGATCCCATGCCCACCTCCAAGACTGCGAGCCCTGAGACCACGCCTGCAAAGGGCGGCAAGAAGCTCTCCAACTTCCTGTGCTTTGCGATCTATTCCGCAAACCTCGCCTTCGGCCGCGCCTACAAGCCCCTGCTCGACAAGCTGGGCCTGACCTATACCCAGTACGTGACCCTGGTGGCACTCTCGGAAGAAGACGACCAGACGGTCAGCATGCTCGGTGAAAAGCTGTTCCTGGAATCGAACACGCTGACGCCGATCCTCAAGAAGCTCGAGGCCGACGGCTACCTGCAGCGCCGGCGCGATCCCTCGGACGAGCGGCAGGTACGCCTGACGTTGACGCCGGCCGGCCGCGAGCTGGTGGATGCCGATCCCGGTTCGGCACTCCTTGATGCCACCGGCCTCGGCGACGACTTTCCGGTCGTGCAGCAATCGGTTGCGACCCTGCGTGACAACCTGCTGCGCTCCACCCAGCCTGGATCCCGCAAGGAATAGCTTCGCCCCACTCCGGGAGACGTCACCGAAAGGGCGGCCGGTGGCCGCCCTTTTCATTTTACCGATCGAGTCACCATCGGCGCTAGGCCACCTGGCGCTTGCGCGGCTCCATCATCTCGGCCGCCTTGGCATAGCCGCCGTCCATGCCATCCAGAAAATGCAAGTGCGCATCCGGCCGGGCTGATGGAACCAGGCAGGTCATCAGCGCATGCGATTGCCGGTGCAGCCCGAAATTGACCTCACCCCTTGCCCTTGCCGCAAGGAGGATCGCTTCGGCCCGATCGATCTGCCCGACAGCGGCGTCCACCGTCAGGCGAAGACCGTCGTCGTATTTGCGGAAGTCCGAATTGGCGGCAACGCCCAGCCAGCGCTCCGGCGCGATATGGACCCGCTCATCCTTCGGCACGCCCATTTCCGTGGGCAGCGGATGCGACTGCCGCGGCGCCTCGTCAAAGACGGCCATCACATCTCTCGCAAGCTCCGCAAAGCGCTCGGGCGCCACAGCGTCCGTCGGCTCGACCAGCAGCGACAGGATCTGCCCGTGCCGGCTCGGAAACGGCCGCCACTCGCAGGCAAGCCCCGTCAGATCCGGTTCGGTGCCGTCCCGGTCCGGCTCGAGCTGGTAGCGCCCGTTCTTCAGCTGCTGCTCCGCCCATTTGAGCCCGCCGCCGGCAAACATCGCGTAAGTGGCGTCTTGCGAAGCGGCGTAGCGTGCGATCTTCACGTCCTGCCCGTTGGCGCGGATTTCCCGGACCGTCAGAAGGCCGACGCGAAGGTCGAGGCGAAATCGATCCTTCACGAAGGCCGCAATCTGCCTGAGCGCCGCGGTTGCCGTCATCTCCCCCTCGGGCGGCAGCGCCAAGGCGGCGCCATCGCCACGAAAGACGAAGGGGAAATCGAAATTTCCCCAGGCATTGCCGATCGCCGCGATGGCCGAGGCGCCGGTATAGTTGACGTCCTCGTAGCGCCCGGACCTGATTGCCCCGGTGGAGTCGACGACATCGGTGATCCCCACCAGCCAATCGTCGGGCAACGGCTGATAGGCATCCAGGTCCAGCACCAGCGAAAACTCGCTATAGGCCTGCACGCGTTGGGGTTCGAACTGCATCAGCTTCCTCCAGTCGACGGACTGATCGCCACAGCCGGGGCGCTTCGCCAGGGATGCCGGAGCGCCTGCGGGCACAACGCCATCCATGGGCTGCTGCCCCACATTAAGTCGGATGCGATATAAATACCGGAACACGCAATGTCAATACAATGCGATTTAATCGGATACGATAATAGTCGCGGGGAAGATAGCTATACCAAAGCGTGGGTATCCTGGCGGATTGCCGCGGGGCTCTGGTGTCGCCCGATGGTTTCGAAGAACGCGCTCACGCGATCGCGGTGATTTCCAGCTCCTGCTCGCCGACGCTCATGACATCGCCGACCGCCTTGCCCATGAGGATTCTCGCCACGGGCGAGACATAGGAGATCGATCCCGCCTTGGGATCGGCCTCATCCTCGCCGACGATCCGGTATGTCTGCACCCGTCCGTCGTCGCGGCTGAAGGTGACCGTGCTGCCGAAGGCGACGGTATCGGTCGATGCGGGATCGGGCATGAGCTGCGCGCTGCGCAACCGTTCGGAAAGGTAGCGCACGTCGCGCAGCGGCCCCGCCTGCTGGCGGCGCTTTTCGTTGACGTCGTCGATCGTGGCCGCCGCTTCGTAGGCGACACGCGCCTCCTGCATCTGGGCCTCCAGCGCCTTCAGCCCGGCTTGCGTCACCAGGTTCGGATGCGGCGAAATCGGACGATCCGGCAACAGTGTTTCGGCGGCCGTTTCGGCACTTTCTTCCTTGGTGAAGGCAACGCTCAATCTTCAGAACTCCGTCCAACTGCAATAGCTTTCGGCGCCGGGTCCATTATCGGCCCGTCGCTTGCCAATCAACACTATAGCCGCCGAAGGCAGGCGCCGGCCACCGGAATGTCCACACTGCGGTGCGAACCAACCGCGGCCCTGCCGCGTCCCGCCGCCTGATCGTCATGGCGCTCGTGCTCTCGATCGAGTGGACCCCGAAGGCGAGCCGATCTCAAGGATGATCAACCGGTCGGCCCGGTTTCCGCGGCTCCGGCCGCCACCACCAGCTTTTCCTTCGCGCCGGAACCGGAGCGCTCGATCGCGTCCACCACCCTCACCCGCAGGTCTTTCGGCTCCGCACCGACAGCCGCGAGCGCCGCGCGCACGGCCCGCTCCACCGCCGCGCTGACGACGGCAGGGTCCGCTTCGGCAAACACGGAGATGGTGATTTCCAACCCACATGGCAGCGGGGTGAACTGGTACTGCCGCACCCCGGCAGCGCCCACCAGCGGCGAGCGCAGCCGGTGCGCATGCACATCGACGCTACCACCGCCACGCTTTGCAAAGCGCAGCATCTCTTCCCGCCGCCCGGCGATTGATCCCAGCCGCCAGAACGGCAGGCCGCATCGACAGGGCTCGCGCGCCATCGCCACGATGTCGGAAATCTCATAGCGCACCAGCGGCAGCGTGCGATTGGTCAGGCTGGTGACCAGCAGTTTCGCACCCTCCACCCCTTCGGGCACCGGGCGATTGTTTTCGTCCACCACCTCGAAGACGAAGGAATCTTCGGCCAGATGCATCCCGTCGCCCAGCATGCATTCATGGCCCATCGGCCCTGCCTCGGTGCAGACATAGCTGTTGGCGACGATCGCCTGCCAGGTCTTGGACGCAATGTCGCGCACGTCCTCGGTCAGCGTCTCGGCGCTCGTGCGGATCAGTCGCGGCTTGATCTTCAGGCGGCCGGCGCGCTGTTCGCCGGCGAGAACCCGCACGAACGAGGGATAGGTGGAAATGACCTCCGGCTGGCTGGCGTTCAGCGCGCCGACGATCTCTTCGATCGGCATCAGCACGTTGAGCCGTGGCCCCGCCGGCCGGATCGCGCGAAGTTCCGCGCCGATATGATAGGAAATATGCACGGGAGACGAGGCGAAGATGGCAGCCGCCTGCGTCTTCTCGTCGATGCCGACGATCGCCTGGAAGCGCACCATGTTGGCAATTGCGGCAAGCCAGGCCCTTCCGTCATAGACCGCGACGCCACGTTCGCCCGTCGTGCCTCCCGTTGCAAAGGTCCTGTATTCCCCAAGCAGCAGCGAGCCCGAAGCCGCCCCGTCGATATGCTGCTCGACCTGATGCCGGCTGAGCCTTGAATCGGTGACGAGCCGGTCGAAATTTTCCATGAGCAGCCGTTTCGTCAGCACCGGCAACGCCGAAAGCGGCGCATCCGATGCCACCAGATCGCCGATCGTCTCGCGGTAATAGGCCGACGCGCCGACCGCGTGGCGCAGCGCCGATCGCAGTTCGCGCTCTTGAAACGACAGCAATCTGCCTCTCGACCATTGGCAACGCAAAAGCCGCTCGTGCGAATGCCTGAGAAGTTGCTGGGTATCCAGGTTTGCAGATGCTGCAGTCATCGATGCGATCCCTGCGACTGGCCGCTCGCATGCCGGGCGCGCTGCCGAGTTCCACTCTCGACTGAGGCGATAATGAGTGTAGCGCGAAAGCTGTGATCCGTGCGACAACCGCGCGAAATCGGTTCCACCTCTGGTGGAGACCGCAGCCCTGAGCCGCGCGGCGGCACCATGCGATGGAGAGAAAGTTGGCTGAACCATTTGTCGTCTATGGCGCATCAGGCTCGGGATCCGTTCCGATCGAGGCGGCCCTCAGCCTTCTCGAATTGCCCCATCGCGTCGTGGATTTCGCCCCCTGGGACGGACAGGAGGCGGCGGACAAGCTTGCCCGCATCAATCCGCTTCGGCAGGTTCCAGCCCTTGCGCTGCCGATGGGTGAACTGATGACCGAAAGTGCGGCGATCCTGATCTGGCTCGCCGATGCCCACCCCGACGGGCGGCTTGCGCCGGGATTGACCGACCCGGCACGACCGGCCTTCCTCAGATGGATGACCTTCGTATCGGCGGCCATATACGCCCTCTACTGGATTGCCGACGACCCATCCCGCGTCGTCGAACGGGAAGAGGACCGCGCGGCCGCCAAGGCGCGCGTGTTCGAGCGCATCGCCCACTGCTGGCAGCGGATGGGAACGGAACTACGCCCGGGAAAATACCTTCTGGGCGAGGAACTGTCGGTTCTCGACCTCTACGTCGCCACGGCGTCGCGCTGGTCACCCGGGCGCCGGCGCTTCTATGAGGTCGCACCTTCCCTCGCCGAACCGATCCGCCGCGTCGACACCGATCCTCGCCTGGCGACGCTCTGGGCCGAACGCTTTCCATTCACCGAGGGCTGGGAGCGCTAGAGCGGCGGGAACAAGTTCGACAGCCAGCTGGGGGACATCAAAGCCGAGCAAGGTGAGATCAATCAGCGCCTTAGCGCGGAGATTTTCGCCTGAAGCTCTGCTGCGTTGGCAGCTGCGAGGTTTGCTCCGCGGAAGAAGGGGTCTTCGGTAACTTCCAACCCGCCCCAAGGCGGGGGAGCCAAGGCCGCCAGCGCTTCGGACGAACTGGCCTCGACCTCGGACATGATCAGCCCGCAGAGCGCATTCTCGAAGACGTCGATACAGTAGAGCGATCCTTCGAAGTCGAGGCGATAGCGGCGCTTGCGAACCGCTTTTCCCGGCAGCTGTGACAGGAGTTCGTACTCTTCAGCCGTAAGATACATGTTTACGATCGGGGCAGACGTGATCCTGTCCGATGGGTATTTCTTGCAGAACTTGAACTCAGGCGGTCGGGCATCGCTGAAGGCAATTGCACGAGCTCTCAGCCGGCTCCCGTCTACGTAGAGGTCCTCGATCATCCGATAGGGACGCTGCGACAGATCAGGGCAGCGATCGACGAGAAAGCGTCGCTCGTGCTCGAGCTGAGCATACTTGGGAATCTCAATTTTGGCAGGCATCGACATTCATTTCATCTCATCGTCCGGCGCGGCACGCACACAATAGGTCTGGTTCGGATGACTGCAAGCTCCACCATCGCAGCCGGCAGCAAGGCGGTGGTTGCGGCGTGCCGGCCTTCCATGCAAGGAACCGCGACGATGACCGCCGAGACCACGCCACCGCTGCTCACCGAAGACGACCTGCGCCACATCACGCGCTGGGCGGTCGATTGCGCCGCGCGGGCCCTGCCGGTTTTCGAGGCCGTCGCGCCGGCCGATCTGCGTCCGCGCCAGGCAATCGCCGAGGCAGGCGTCTTTGCCGGAGGGGGGCCGCGCACCGCGCAACTGCGCAAGGCCGCGTGGGGCGCCCAGGCAGCCGCCAGCGAAGTGGCGGATCCCGCGGCCAAGGCTGCCGCCCGCGCAGCGATAGCCGCCGCCGGTGCGCCCTATACCCACCCGATCGAGACGCCGCACCAGATCAACCATGTGCTCGGCCCCGCCCCCTATGCCATCCAGGCGCTCGCATTTGGCGCAAGTGACGAGGCCGGCGCCATCGAAGCGGAGCTGCTCGGCGCAATCGCTCGAGCCTCGCCGGAGATCCGGCGCATCGTCGAAAAGATGCCCGGGCGCAAGCCCAGCAAGGGCGCCTTCCACGCTTTGCTTTTCGAGCTCGACCAGCGCTTGCGCCGCTGACCCGGCCACGCCTTGTTGCCGCAAGCGGTCAATCGGCGGCACGTCCCCGCTCGTTCTTCGCCTCCTCGCCGATCCAGGCGATGACGGTTTGCAACGCGGCGGATTTTCGGTACCGCGGCCAGACGAGATAGAAATCCGAGGGTCCGGTCATCGACCCCTCGAAGATGCGGATAAGCCGCCCCTCGGCGAGATCGCGCGCCACGAAATCCCGGTTCGCCAGCACGATCCCCTGACCGGCCGTCGCCGCCTCGATCGCGTGCGAGGTCTGGTTGAAGCTGATGCCCTTGAACGGGGCCTGCCGGCGTTCGCCGAACTGCCGCTCGATGAACTCCGGCCAGAAATTGTGCGCGTCGTGCAGCAGCGTGTAGTGGCCAAGCTCCTCGGCGGTGCGAGGCGCCTCCCCGCCGTTGAGCAGCATCGGGCTGCAGACGGCGATGATCTCCTGCTCGAACAAAAGCTCCACCGCCAGCCCCGGCCCGAAGGGCGGCCGCCCGTAGCGCACCGCGAGATCCACGCCATCGGCCTGGAAGCTCGACATGCGGTCGGTCGCGAGAATGTGCAGGTCGAGATCGGGATGACGCGCGGTGAAATCCGGCAGCCGCGGGATCAGCCATCGCGACGCGAAGGATGGCGTCGTGCTGATCGTCAGCCGCACCGGCTGCGGCTTCAGCCCGTCGGTTGCCCGCGCGATGATTTCGAGCGCGCGCCTCACATCGGCTATGTAGCGGCGCCCCTCGCCCGTCAGCGCCAGCATGCGCGGCAACCGTTCGAAAAGCTTCACGCCGAGCTCGGCCTCGAGCCCACGGATCTGCTGGGCGACCGCCCCTTGCGTCACGCCAAGCTCCTCGGCCGCCAGCCGAAAGTTCAGATGGCGGGCCGCCACCTCGAACACTTTCAGCCCATTCAGCGAAGGGAGCTTTCCCGGTGCGTCACTCATCCAATAGTTTTTCTACTGCCATATGAAAGCGAAACTTCCTCGTCGTCGCATGAAGGAGATGCTATTTCAATCACGAGAGCCGCAAAATCCGGCATCATCCTGAATGCGACGAGGAGAATGGACACATGGCAGTAGAAAAAGTAGCCGTTATCACCGCCGGCGGCAGCGGCATGGGCGCCGAGAGCGCGAAGCGTCTGGCCGCCGATGGCTACAAGGTCGCGATCCTCTCCTCCTCCGGCAAGGGCGAGGCGCTGGCCGCCGAACTCGGCGGCATCGGCGTCACCGGTTCCAACCAGTCGAATGACGACCTCAAGCGTCTGATCAACGCCACCATGGAAAAATGGGGCCGGATCGATGTGCTGGTCAACAGCGCCGGCCACGGCCCGCGCGCCCAGATCCTCGAGATCACCGACGAACAGTGGCACACCGGCCTCGACGTCTACCTGATGAACGTCATCCGCCCGGTCCGCCTCGTCGCCCCGATCATGCAAAAACAGAAGTCCGGCGCCATCATCAACATCTCCACCGCCTGGGCATTCGAGCCTTCGGCGATGTTCCCGACCTCGGCCGTCTTCCGCGCCGGCCTTGCCTCCTACACCAAGATCTTCGCCGACACCTATGCGGGCGACAACGTGCGCATGAACAACGTGCTGCCCGGCTGGATCGACAGCCTGCCGGCAACCGAAGAGCGCCGCGACGCCGTGCCGATGAAGCGCTACGGCACCAGCGCCGAGGTCGCCGCCACCGTCGCCTTCCTCGCCTCGGACGGCGCCGGCTACATCACCGGCCAGAACCTCAAGGTCGACGGCGGCCTGACGCGCTCGGTCTGAGCGAAAGCGACATCCGTCCAACGGCTGACGCGCGTCAGCCGTTGGCACCTTCCTCCGGCTGCGTCCGGCAGTCTCTCAGAAGTTAGGGCTTGCTCTCGGCCACCGCGGCCCTGCTCATGCCCTCACGCCCCCAATGCCCTCACGCCCTCAAGCCCTCAAGGGCGTCGCTCGCGGCATCGGCAAGTCGGCCCGCCACAGGCGTCCTCAACGGCATGGTGAGCGTTGCGCGAAAATGAGCCTCGGAAACCTGCCCCGCGACAAGCGAGCCTCCCTCCGGAAAGCGGGCCCTGACGCGCTGCTCGACATTGGCGAGCCCGACGCCAAGGCCGGGCCGACTGCTTCCGGGGAAGGTCTCGCCAGCGGCAGACACGTTGTCGACCGAAAGCTGCAGCCGGTTCTCCTCCTGCGACGCGCTGATCGTGATCTTCAGATCTCCGGATGAGCGCCCCAGGCCATGCTTGACGGCATTTTCGATAAGCGGCTGCAGGATCAGGCTCGGGACCAGCGCAGCCCGGAGTTCCTCGGGAACGTCGAGCGTGACGCTGATGCGATCCGAGAACCGCTCCTTCTCGATCGCCAGATATTCCGATTGCAGCGCCAGTTCCTCCGAAAGCGCCAGATCCCGCAAGGGGTCCATCTCCAGCGTCTTGCGCAGGAAGGACGAAAGCGAAATCACCACCCGGCTTGCCTGCGACGAAGCGCCCTCTTCGATCAGACCGACGATGGAGTTCAGCGTGTTGAACAGGAAGTGCGGATTGATCTGGTAGTAGAGCGCCTGCATCTTGGCCGCCAGCGCCTCTTCGCGCGAGATCGCCAGCCTGCGTTCCTGCGCCCGAACCTTGAGATTGTACATGTAGGCGATGAAGAAGCAGGACCAGCCGAAGAACAGGGACACGCCGTAAAACAGCGTGTAGCAAAAGTTCTCGATCGTGTATTCGACACCCACGGACGGCTTCACATAGGTGAAGAGCTGATAATCCACGGTGGTTGCAGCCGTCGACGCCAGTATGGACAACACGGCCGCCACGAACACCTGTGCGGCGATGTTCCTTGCCCGCATCATCGCCACGATATGGGAAATCACCAGCGTGATGACCACCGAGACGAGCGAGACCACCAGCTTGATGGGGGCGTAGTCGATCGGATTGACGCCGAGCATCACCCAGAGCGAGCCGGTTATGAAAAACTCGACCGCCCAGAAGCCCAGCACCAGCTTGACCACCCTGGAGAAGAACTCGGCGGCGCTCGTGTCCGAGTGATCCATGTCGAACGTGTTTCGATAGAAACTTCCGAGCACCGTCATTGAGGCCACCATCCGCATTCAACCGTTAGTCGTCATGCCGGTTATTTGCCTCAATTGGCCGAAAATCAACCAGAGCCCGCTGAAACAGGCGCAAGTGCGCGAACTTCCCTGCGGACGAACTTCCGGTGCGGTCCATTGACCATGGTAAGGGTTTGAACCTATACCGACCCCCGCTCGCCTGAATTGCGCAGAGGAATTGTCGATGCTGGAGCTTGTGCTGAACCACTAACGTCTCGCCCCGAGACGTTCATCCGTGCCGCCGGCGAACGATATCTTTCGTTCGCGGTCATTGGCACGCGACCACGGTTTCAAGAACAGGTTCATCATGACCACCATCGAATTACGTTCCGAACGAGCGACTGACGTCGCAACCATCCGCCAGATCACCAAGGCCGCCTTCGCGCCGATGCCATACAGCAGCCAGACGGAGGCCGAGATCATCGACGCCTTGCGTGCAGCCGGCGCCCTGACCCTCTCTCTGGTCGCCGTCGAAAACGGCGAGATCGTCGGCCACGTCGCCTTCTCACCCGTCGCGATAGATGGAGAGGATATGGGCTGGTACGGGCTCGGTCCGATCTCGGTCCGGCCCGACCGCCAGCAAGGCGGCATCGGCGGCAGGCTGATCCGCGAAGGTCTCCAACGCCTTGCCACAACCGGCGCCAAAGGCTGCGTCCTTCTTGGCGATCCCGGCTACTACAAGCGCTTCGGCTTCGAGAACCACGAGGGCCTGCGCTTCGAAGGCCCGCCAGCCGAGTATTTCATGGCCCTGGCCTTCAATGGTCCGGTGCCGTCAGGCCGGGTCAGCTTCCACGACGGCTTTGATGCCAGCTGATTGATCGCAAGTCGCAGGAATGGAGCGGGATGGGAAACTCATCCCGCTCCAAACCGCGTCAACGCCCACCAGAAATTCACGCCCCCTGCTCCCAACCAGCCGCAAAAACGGCTGTCCTGTGGCCCCGCCGCACAGGCGCAGCACCCGTGAATATCGCGCTATCCCGTTGTCTTTCTTGCGGAAGCTCCTAACTCCCTAGCGGAAACCCAACACAGGAGTTCTGCATGAACCGAAACGGCCTCTATCTCGTCATCGCTTTGCTCGCCATCGCTGTTGTTGGCCTCGGCCTCTACATCTACCAGGAGGAGACGAAGCCGGGCGTCGAGATCAAGATCGGCCAGGACGGCGTTTCGGTTCAGGAAAACTAGGGTTCAGGCAAAGCGCCTCAACGATGAGGATGAACTCAGCGCAAAGCTGAACCACGCCTGTCGCTGTGATCGCGAAGGCAGCCCAAAACCTTCAAGGCGAGCCTCTGCCTCTTCGGCGCTTGCACGCTTGCCTGTTTCCCCGTCGCAGAAAGGGCCGCCTGTTCAGTGACCGCAACATCAGGACCGCCCCGGCAAACGGCCGCTGAGCATCCTGATTTTGCACCTCGAATGCCCGCCCATGACGACAACAGGCGCAAACACGGTCAATCATCGCACCGGCGGGTGCGCTCGTCGCCGCCCACTTCGACGCAGCCGCCAAGACCGGTTATACTGCCGGCCTCGCTGCCCGGGGGCGCAACGTGGAACCGGAGAGCCTCTCTCGAAGGGAGTTCGTGGCACTCGTGGCCGCCCTCATGGCCATCGAGGCGCTGGCGCTCGATATCATGCTGCCGGCGCTGCCGGATATCGGCGCCGCCTTTCAGGTGGCCGACCCGAACGACCGCTCGCTCGTGCTTACCGTGTTTCTGATCGGCTTCGGCCTGCCGCAGGTGGTGTTCGGGCCGCTCAGCGATCGTTTCGGCCGCCGGCCGCCGATCCTGATCGGTCTCGCCGTCTATATCGTCTGCGCGCTGGCTTCGCCGGCCATGAGCCACTTCCCGGCCCTGCTTTGGCTGCGCTTCGCTCAAGGGGTGGCGGCCGCTGCCATTCGCGTCGGCATTCTCTCCGCCGTGCGCGATCGCTACCATGGCGCCGCCATGTCCGAGGTCATGTCGGTCGCCATGTCGATCTTCCTGCTCGTGCCGCTTCTGATGCCCGGTGGCGGACAGATCATCCTGCTCGCGGGTCCCTGGCAACTCATCTTCGTTGCCATGGGCGCGCTTGCGGCAATGGTGGGGCTTTGGACCGTGCTGCGCCTGCCCGAGACGCTTGCGGCCGGCAATCGCCGCTTGCTCGACTTCGCCAGCGTTGCGGATGGTTTTGCCCTGGTGATCCGCAACCGCGCGGCCTTCAGCTACGGCCTGTCGGGCGCTTTCCTGCTCGGCATCATCCTGGCGCTGATCAATACGTCGCAACAGATCTATGTCGATATCTATCGCCTGGGCCCCTATTATCCGCTCGCCTTCGCGGCCATGCCGGCGGCTGCAATCCTCGGCTTCCTCACCAATTCGCGCCTGGTCGCAAGGTTCGGCATGCGCCGGCTGGCCCATGGCGCCATGCTCACCTTCCTCGCCGGCAGCCTCCTCTGGCTTGCGCTGGTCCAGTTGGCCACGCCGCCGCTCTGGCTGTACCTGCTGATGGTCGTGCTGGTCACACCCATGGTCACCTTCGGCTTTCCCAATACGGGCGCGCTCGCGATGGAGCCGCTCGGTGCGATCGCCGGCACCGCGTCTGCCATCTTCGGCGCAACCCAGACCGTCGGCGGCGCCATCCTCGGCTTTGCCGTGGCGCAGTCTTTCGATGGCACGCTGTCGCCGGTCATGGCGAGCCTCTGCCTCTTCGGCACCTGCGTCCTCATTTGTTTCCTCGTCGCCGAGAAGGGCCGCCTGTTCGGCGATGGAAGCATGACGACCGCTCCGGCACCGGACGCATGAGCAGCTTGATTTTGCCCCTGCAATCGTCGCCCATGGCAGCAGCCATCCCGACTCGTCGTCGCATGACGATCGCGACACGAGAAAACCGCAACTTGCCCGACAGACCAAAGGTGCCTCGTTGACAACAAGCCTTGCACGGATCGCCGCAACCCTGCTCGCAACCTCGATCGCATCTGCCGCCGCGGCGGGCGAGACGATCCGCGCGCCCTCGGGCACCTATTGCGGCGCGCTTTCCTCCGCCGGCGTCCTGTCGGATGCGCAAACGCACTTCGAGACCGATGCCAGCGGCACGATCATTGGGAAATACGTCTTCTCCGACCAGGGCCAGCCCGTTCCCGGAGAGCTTGCCGAGACCGGCGACGACGGCGACGGCAGCGATCTGACCCGGACCTTCATGTGGCGCGACAAATATGGCTACGGCCAGCTGATCGTGACATTCACGCCGAACTTTTCCGAATTCGAAGGCAAATGGAACGCCGGCGGATCGGAATTCCTGCCGTGGAACGGCCGGTGGTGCCAGCAGACGATCAGCTAGGGTGTCCACCGTTCCCCAGACCGGCGCACGGTCGCCAGCGGGCTCCACCAATGCCCGCTATCTTATCCTGAGGATCGTGCTCCATCCCGGTTTCAACCCCATCGCCGCCAACTTTTCACCAAGCGTCATGATCGACTGCATCAGTTGATCTGGGCCCTCAACGACTTTGTTGTCGATCTTGGCGACCAAGCTGCAGCCCGTGTGCTGCTGGAACATCGCGACCGCGCGAAGCATTTGCTCCAGAACGTGCAGTGGTGACGGTGTGCGTGGGGGCGTGAAGGAGAAGCGCACCTCATGAAAATTCTGCTCGCCCGTTGCTACCATCTCAGGAAGCACATAGCCCAGCTTTCCGTCATCGGCTTCGACCCAAACCAGATAGTCGGTCTGGTCGGTGGGATCCGCCCATTGAAAACAATCCATGTCGCCCCACCGAAATCCGATGGAGTGCAACAGGTTCCAAACTTGCCTGCCGTCAAATTTTTGACCGCCCCTGTGATAGGCGGTGACGCTAACGGAGTCTGGTTCGAGCTCGAGAATAGCCTTCACACGATCGAACGTTGACGAGATTCTCGCTATATCCAAAGGCGTGCAGTCAAAGCGAAATGGCAATCCGGCAAGCTGTGCGGCCAGGCGTTGGTGCGCCCGAACAATTGTTTCTGAGTCGTACTCGTTGCCTCGACCAACCGACCAGGCGGCGATCAACTCGCACCCTTCGTCAGGCGCGTCCGTGGAACTGAGAAACGTCGTGCGTCCGGACGGCGTTACCACATAGTAGGTCGGGCAAAGTACGGCCTTGTGCACGTCGCCGTAAAGTGCGTCCTCAATCGCCTTGCGCGAGAAAGTTTCACCGGCGGGAAAGCGTGCCACAACGTCAACATCCGGATCCGGCCCATAATCCCGGTCTTCCGAAGGCCCTGTTTCGCCATCCGGATCGTCAGTTAGGGGCGGAGGAACCAGCTCCAGCAAACGTTCGAGCCTCGCTGTCCCCGGCATGGCCGCCTCCGCTCTGGAGAGAGACACGCCCGAGGGCACAAGCTGCAGATCGCCAATTCTGACCACAACCGGCCCCGGGTCCGGACGCGCCTCGCTGGAAAAGAGATTCCTCAACCACTTCATACTTTTAAATGCCAATTTTCTTCTCTCGCAATCGGAGGATTATGTTTCATTGCTGCTGCCTTTGTTGGCTCCGAAGTTCAAGCGAAATCAGCCACCGGCTTTAAGGCCACGTCTTCCTCACGCCGCGATCACCCCGCGCATCAGCCCTTCCAGCCAGTCGGCAAACACCTTCAGCCGGCGCGACAGGTGCTGGCGGTGCGGGTAGAGCAGCGCCATCGGCATGGGAGCAGCGTTGTGCTCGGGCATCACCTCGACCAAACTTCCGTCCCGCAGATGGTCGAGCACGTCGAAGGCCGGGATCTGGATGAGGCCGAGGCCAGCGAGGCAGCAGGCGATGCTGCCTTCGGCGCTGTTGACGCTGATGCGGCCCGGCACCTGCGCCGTGCGCGCCTCGCCGGCTTCCATCCACTCCCAGTCCTCCACCCGGCCGCTCGATGGCGAGGCATAGTTGACCGCGAAATGATCTTGGAGATCGGCCGGCGTCCTGGGCGTGCCATGGCGCGCAAGGTAGTCGGGGCTTGCTACATTGATCAGCCTGAGCGTGCCGAACGGCCGGGCAATGAGGCTCGAATCCTCGAGCGGCCCGACCCTGAGCGCACAGTCGACGCTTTCCTCGATCAGGTGTACCGCCCGGTCGGTCATGCCGAGATCGATGTCGATGCCCGGGTAGCGTGACAGGAACTCCGGCAGCGCCGGCGCCACGATCAGCCGGCCGATGCGGCTCGGCAGGTCGACCCGCAGCCGCCCGCTCGGGCCGGAAGCGCCGCGGCGAAACAGGTTCTCCGCCTCGTCCATGTCGGAGATCAGTCGCAGGCAGCGTTCGTAGAAGGCGGCGCCATCCTGCGTCGGCGCCACCTTGCGGGTCGTGCGGTGCAAGAGCCGTGTGCCGAGCCTTGTTTCAAGCGTCTGCACCGCCGCCGAGACCGATGAGCGCGGCAGCCCCAATGTGTCGGCGGCGCGGGTAAAGCTCGCGCATTCGACGACGCGGGTGAAGATGCGGAAAAGCTCGATCCTGTCCATGCTGTGCCACGTCCATTGTTCGTCAATCCTGACAAGTCATGTCATGACCGGGTGCTTTATGCTAGCCGCGCCGACGATATTCTCAACCCTGCGATGCCTGTCGCTCCGCTGACCTCTCGCGTTGGCGGTGGTAAGGCCCGCGCTATTTGAAACGCGGCGTGCGGCGTTCGGGACGGTCAACGTGCTCAGGACGGGCCGTCAGCGCCGGGGCAAACCGGAAAACTGCGCGCGCTTGCGCCGTAATTCCCACGAGCATTCCCGCTCGCCGCAAACCGGCCGCAGCTGGCGGCCGACAAAAGGAGACGACCATGGCAGACCACAGCATCACTGGAAAATCCGTTCTGATCGCCGGCGGCGCGAAGAACCTCGGCGGCCTGCTTGCGCGCGATCTCGCCGAACACGGCGCCCGCGGTGTCGCGATCCACTACAACAGCGCCGCTACCCGGGCGGCCGCCGAAGAGACCGCGGCCGCGATCAGGGCGACCGGCGCCGCAGCGCACGCCTTTGCCGGCGATCTCACCAGCGCGGCCAATGTCGAGAAGCTCTTTGCCGATGCGAAATCCGCGCTCGGCGGCATCGACATCGCCGTCAACACCGTCGGCAAGGTCTTGAAGAAGCCCTTCGTCGAGATCACCGAGGCCGAATATGACGACATGAGCGCCGTCAATTCCAAGTCCGCCTTCTTCTTCCTGCGCGAGGCCGGCAGACATGTCAGCGACAACGGCAAGGTCTGCACCCTCGTCACCTCGCTGCTCGGCGCCTTCACGCCCTACTATGCGGCCTACGCCGGCACCAAGGCGCCGGTCGAGCATTTCACCCGCGCAGCCGCCAAGGAATTCGGCGCACGCGGCATCTCGGTCACGGCCATCGGCCCCGGCCCGATGGATACGCCGTTCTTCTACCCGGCCGAAGGGGCCGACGCCGTCGCCTACCACAAGACGGCATCCGCCCTCTCCGGCTTCTCCAGGACCGGCCTTACCGACATCGAGGACATCGTCCCCCATATCCGCTTCCTCGTCTCCGACGGCTGGTGGATGACCGGCCAGACGATCCTCGTCAACGGCGGCTACACGACGAAGTAGGTCCGCCGCGGGTCTCGCCTCTCGTGTGCCCGGTGAGGCCTCTCATCCGCACGGTGAGGAGACGCTCCTCATCCGCACGGTGAGCAGACGCTCCTCTCATCCGCCTGCCGACACCTTCTCCCTGCGGGCGGGGAGAAGGCACGTGCGGCATGCTTTGCGACCCACGTTCAGGGCGGCTCGAGGCGTCATGTGCTTGCTCAATCCCCCGCCCCCACGAATGGGACACGGGTTAGCGTGAAGGGAGAGCAACGAATGGCGCGTTGCAGCAAGGCCCGCACCTGCGACGCAAAATACGATTGGAATTTTAGACCGTTGTGTAATGTGATGCGGATGAGCGCATGGCGCGCGACGGGGCTCGATGGGTGAAGTTCATGGCGTATAACTGCTTTTTCTGCCGCCACCTGCTGGCGAGCATGGCGCTGCTTCTGGCAGTCGCCCTGCCCGCCTTTGCCCAGACGACGCCAGCGCCGATCACCGTCATTCTCACGCCCGGCCAAAGTGCTGCCGACATCGAGCAAACCCTGCGCGCCGCCACAAAGATCGGTGGGCCGGTCACCATCGAATGGCACGACGCGACAAGTAAGTCTGCAGCGCCGGCCAGCGCAGTGACACCTGACAACGGCCACACCGCGACACCGGCCGTCGCCGCCACGCCGGCAGCCGCCACGTCGCAGCAAGCCGCTCCAGCCGTCGACCCGGAGGATTCCTTCGACACCCTTTCTGCCCGCTTTCTCAATGGTTTGCAGATGGGCCTTGCGGGCATGTCCGGCATTGCCGGCGTGATGGCTGACGTCGCGGCAGGCATCCGCGCCGAAGGCTGGTCGGTGGTCTCGGTTGCTGCCATCGCCATGCTGGCCATTGCCGCGGGGCTCGCCGCCGCCTTCGCCAGCCGCGCCCTTATCCATCGGCTGTTCGGCGCCAACTTCGAGGTGGTCGACCTCTTGCACCGCATGCGCGCCTCGGTGATCCGGCTCGGCTTCGACATCGCCTATCTCGTGATCTTCGCCACCGTTGCCCACACGATTGCGCCTCTGCTCCTGACGCGCGGCACGGCCTCTTCCGAGCTTGCCCATGCCCTGATCACCATCGCCGTCGTCTCCGCCGTCTATGCCGTCGGCGCCCGTTTCCTTTTCGCGCCGACGCGGCCCGAGATCCGCCTGCTCGATATTCCCCACCCGCGCTTTCACGCCAACATGCTTGCCGCCTATGGCGCGATCGGCGCCGTCGTCGGCGCCAGCGTGCGTTTTGCCCACCAGCGCGGGCTGGAGCTTGCCGCCACCGATGGCTGGCTGCTGATCGGCGTCAGCATCCTCACGCTGGTCAAGCTCCATTGGTTCATTGCAGGCAGCGGTGATATCCGCGCGCTCTTTGCCGGCGAGAACCCCGGCCCCGTGCGCCGCGCCATCGCCTTCGGCGTGCCGGAGTTTTACGCGCTGAGCGCCATCGTGCTCTGGCTGATGAGCGTCATCGTCGCCGGCAGCCCCAACAGCGCCGCCTGGAGCTTTGCCGGCGGAACCACGCAGATCATCCTGCTCGCGCTGCCGATCCTCGCCTTCGGCATCCATTCGCTGGCCGGCGCCGCCGCCGAGCGCCGTCGCACGCCCGCCTCCTCCAGGCTGCATGCGGCGATCTCGGGCAGCATCCAGACGGCGCTTGCCGGCGCCACCTGGCTGATCGGCCTGCACATCATCATCGAGCTCTGGCGGCCGATCATGGTCCAGGACGACACCGCCGCCGCCGTCGGCTGGATCGTCGTTCTCGAGCGCATCAGCCTTGCGGTCGTCGCCGCCTGGGTGATCTGCAGCTTCCTCTGGCGCAGCTTCGAGGCCTTCTCGCCATCTGCCCGCGTCGCCATGCCCGGCGACAGCGAAGACGAAACGGTGATCCATCAGGCAAGCCGGCTGTCGACCATCCTGCCGCTCGTGCGCAACCTGATCTTCGGCGGCATCTTCGCCGTCACCAGCCTCGTCGTCCTCTCCGCGCTCGGCATCAACATCGCGCCGCTGCTGGCCGGCTTCGGCGTGCTCGGCCTTGCGCTTTCCTTCGGCTCGCAGACGCTGGTGAAGGACGTCGTCTCCGGCATCTTCTTCATCGCCGACGATGCCTTCCGCGTCGGCGAATATGTCGATACCGGCAAGCTCAAGGGCACGGTCGAGCGCATCTCTTTGCGTTCGCTCCGGCTGCGTCACCAGAACGGCCAGATCCACACCGTCCCCTACGGCCAGCTGCAGGCGGTGACCAACTTCAGCCGCGACTGGAGCACGGTGAAGTTCGAGCTGAAATTCGAACGCGACGCGGACCCTGAAAAGATCCGCAAGACCATCAAGAAGGTCGGCCTTTCCATGCTGGAGGATCCGGAGATCGGCGGCGAATTCCTGGTGCCCTTGAAGATGCAGGGCATTCAGGACGTCACCGAAAACTCCCTCGTCGTGCGGCTGAAATTCACCGCGCGGCCCGGCAACCCCAGCATCCTCCAGCGCGAGGCGATGAAGCGCCTGCTGCCGGCACTGCGCGAAGCCGGCCTCGACCTCGCCTCCAACGCCGTCACCGTGCGCTCGGGCGCTGCCGGTGCCGCAGAAGCGGAGGCTGCGGCCGCAAACCTGGCGCTGGCCAGGAAGCCGGTGGCACCGGAAGCAGCAGACGCGGAAGGGTAACCGTCAATCCGGCGCGACGCGGCGACGGACGTCCTGCGTTCGTCGCGGGTCATCTCGCTCGTCAAGCCGACCAAGTAAGGCCGACCAAGTAAGGCCGACCAAGTAAGGCCGATCAGGCCAAGCAAGGCCGCGCAAGTAAAAGGCGCGGCCGGCAGCCAATACCCGCTACAGTTTTGACATCATTGTTGCATTACCTCAAATGCACAGACGAGGCTCAGGCGCTGCAGCACCCTGCCGACGCTGCCATGTTGCCGCTAGCACCGAGGATGTTGTCTGATGCGATCCATGCGCCTCGCCCCGTCTGCACTTGCCCCGTCTGCACTTGCCCTGTCTGTTCTTGCCCTTTCGCTTCTGCCCTTGGCCACCGTCCACGCCGAACCGCCCACCTACGCGCTGCACTATGCGCTGATGCTGGACGGTGAGGATCCCGTGGCGGGCGAGGTCGCCTGTTTCGTCGGGAAGCCCTGTGAATTCACACCGTCCCCGGCCAGCAAGATGACGTTCAAGTTCAGCAGGCGTCAAAACGAAATTGAGATCACCTGCCCCGAGCGTGAATGTTCGCTTGCCTATGGCGAAAGCCGAACATATTGCGGCACCTGCGAGGAAGTCGGCGTCTTCGAGGGTCGCGACAATGGCGGCGTCGAAAAGCTGTTGGTGCTGCGCAGCTACCCGCAGCTCGGCACGCTGCTGTTGCGCTACCGGACACCGTAACGACCGTCGCAACGACGGTTGCGCGTCGGATAGGACGCGCGGCGCTGTAGGAGATAGCACCAGGCCCTCGCGGCCACGGATCACCACGCGCCTTATGGTCGTCCCTTCAACCCTCCCGTAACCATCCCGAAAATTCGCGGGTCGCGCTCCTCACGAACTACGGCAAGTGCCGTATGTCGCGCGGTCGCCAATACATCTAGGCCCAAGCGGTCCCGCGCGTGCTGCGTGGATCGAACTGAGGAGACTGCCCATGAAAACCATCCTTGCCGCTGCGGCATCATTCGCGTTCGCAACGTCCGCCTTCGCGGCCATGCCCCAGGCCGGCTCTGCCGTGCCCCAGCCCGGCTTTGCCGCGCCGACCGAAAAGATGACCGTTCTGAAGACGGAGCAAATGATCGAACTGGCCTGGGGGCCAGGCCGCAACCTCGGCGTCAGCACGAACAGGAACGGCGGACCGACCAAGGGAAAGACGTATACCGGCTAATGCGCTGCGCTCAGGGCGGCCTGGCCGCCCTGAGTTTTCACCCCGCCTCCTCGCGTGAGGCGCGACCGCTCCTCCTCGCTCCATCGCGGCAGATCACAAGCGCGTCCAGCGGCAGGGCGTTGCCGTCCCTTGCCCCCTGTCCCCGCGGGAACAACATGGGCCCGGTTCCGTTGCTAAAACGAATGCACAAAGGCCGAAGGCCTTTCAATCGGGGCATGAGTTCCGGTTCGGTCAACGCCCGGCCCAGCGAAGGATCATGGTCAGGCAGAAAGCACTCGGAGCGCCCCAATGCGTATCATCCTGGTAGCACTTTTCGCATCGGTCATGAGCATACTGGCGTTCAAGTATGCCGACCACTCACTCGGCAACCACCAGATCGTCGCAACGGCAGACGAGCTCGCCGCGCTCTGAGCGGCCTTTGAAAATAGCCCGGTTCCTCCCGCCCCGGGGGCGGCACCGTCACACGGACCGGCTCAGTCGATGCTCGCAGAAGTCGCCAAGCCCCTCGCGCATAGGTTTCATTTCGCCTTGCAACGATTTCGGTCTTCTGCAATCATCGCCGCATGCAATCGTCTCGCGCCATCATTGCTGCCAAACCTCTGACCGCTCCGGCGGCCGCATTCCCTATTTGCGTCTCTGGATAGCAGCGGGAACGGCTTGGCCGACCTTCTCGCCCCAGGGGCGGGAAGATCAGGCCGATCCTTCCAACTGATATCGAGACGTTCCCGATGCGACATACGCGCCTTCGAAGCCCGGTGACCCTGCCATGAGCCGATCATCCGGTGCTTCCTTCACCTTTCTCCTGCTTGTCATCTGCACAGCACTTTCCCTTGCCGGCACGGATCTGATCCTGCCGGCGGTTCCTGTCCTGCCGGCCGTGTTTTCCACCAGCGAAGCGACGGCGCAGATGGTGCTTGCCGCCTATGTCGGCGGCAGTGCGCTCGGCCTGCTGCTCTTCGGCCGCCTCGCGGATCACTTCGACCGCAAGACGTTGATGGTCGCAGCGCTTGCCGCCTTTGCCGCCACGTCCCTTGCCGGTGCCTTTGCGCCTGATATGGCCGTCCTGATCGGCCTGCGGTTCCTGCAGGGTATCGCTGCCAGCGCCGCACCCGTGTTTGCGCCTGGCGTCATCCGGCAATTGTTCAGCGAGAAGAAAGCCGTGCGCGCCGTCGGCTTTCTCGGAAGCGTCGAGTCGCTAGTTCCGGCCCTGGTGCCGATCGCCGGCGTCGCACTTCTTGCGCATTTCGGCTGGCAATCGTCGTTCGAGCTTCTCGGTGCGGCCGGCGCGATCGTCTTCGTCCTGATGCTGGCGATCGGCCTTCCGCGCCAGGAGCGAGCCACCGGCAGGCAGGGAACCTATCTGCAACTGCTGACCGATCCCGTCTTCATGCGCTACGCCCTGAGCCAGGCGATGACACTCGGCGGCCTTTTGACCTTCGTGTTCGGTATTCCCATGGTGATCGTCGAGACGATGGGCGGCACGCTCAACGATTTCATCGTCGTGCAGATCGTCAACGTCGCCGGCTTCATCGTCGCCGCTAATCTGACCGCGAGGATCGCCGAGCGCTTCGGCACCGAAGAAGTCATCATGGCCGGCAGCGCGATGGCCGCCGCGAGCGCGCTCGCCCTCCTCGCCTACGGTCTTGCAGGCGGAACCAACCCGCTTCTCGTACCCGTTCTCTTCCTGCCCATGGGCATCGGCCTGGGCTTGCGCGGCCCCATCGGCTTCTATCGCGGCATCGTCGCTTCCGGCAGCAATGATGCCCGCGGCTCGGCGCTGATCGTCTTCTTCGTCTTCATGACGACGACATTGGGCACGGTGGCGGCAGCACCCGTTATCACCAAGGGTCTGCCGGCGCTTTCCCTCGTCGTCAGCGCAATCCACCTGCTTTCGGTCGCCATCCTCTGCGCACTTCCGAAGCTGAAGGGGGCTCCCTCTGCATAGCCGGATCGCGACAGACGACCGCGCCCCCTGAGCGCGCGGTTTCGTCCCATCGGCAGGAACTCTCCCGGGGACCCCGCAAACCTGGCCAGCCGGGGCGCCCCCCGGCTGCCGCGCGCCCGCCTGGCGCGTCCGCTTTGCGCTTCCATCCCGGAGCGGTTCTGGTAAGACCGGAACACGCAAAACGGAGTGCTGCACCATGAAGAATGACAACCTCTGGTACTGTCTTGTCGGCACGAATGACACCAACACCGGCATGCTGCGGTTCCTCGGCGCTGTGGTCGCCTTCATCCTCGTGTTCGGCGCGTTTTTCTGGCTGCTGGGCATGTAAGCCCCGCAGCTTGCCGACGACGCGGGCCGCCGTCGCAGGGGGGGCCCCGCCTGCCCAACCGCAGCTCCGTCGATCGGTCCGCCACCCGGGAATTGGTCGCGCCCACTTGCGCAATGACTAATACGCGACGAACGATGAGAGAACGCTCCAAGCACGAAAGCGGTCTCGCTCTAACCGTTTCCCCCAATTGGGTGAGGAACAATTCGTGAAAGCGAACCGCACCGGGTTAGAGCGCCGGCCGTTCGCCGTTCTCGGTTCCTCGGTGTTGTCTCACGATCCTCCGGCGCGGCTCCAAACGGACAAGTTGCGATTGATGATCGAGCAATTTATACGATTACAATCATGAACCTTCGTTTCGTCGCCGCCGGCATGTGTGCCGCGCTTTTGTGCGCAATCGCCATTGTTCTGTTCGCACCTCGAACGGAACCGCTGACGATAAGCTATTATAAATACGAGTGGGGGCTGCCGGCCTTGCGAAAGCGCCCGGATGCCGCACGGGAATTCATCGCCATTTGCGCTCCGGAAATCCAATCCGAACTCAAGGAGACGGACCTCAAGGAAACGTCCTACGCCAATCGAGCCGAGATGGCGCAAGATCTCTGCCGGCGCTATTTCGCCGTGGTGATTGATGGCAGGCTTACGCTTGCGGAGATCAACCTCACCGGCCCCTTTCCGCTCTCCTTGCTTGAGGAGGCTGAACGCCGGCAACCGCGCTTCCCGCGATGACGGAAGCTCGCAGCAACTGCGCCGGCGGGCTGCACGTTGCGTACCCGCCCCAACAAAAAGGCCGGAGCGCGCGGCTCCGGCCCTTCTTTTCTTTCGCTCTCAAAACTCGTGCCAGTACATCCGTGGTCAAGGTCGAAAGCAACGCGCAACTGCGAGCGTGATGCTCAACAGTTTGCTTGTATTAACTTTATAGGACCGGGCGCATTTGTGGACAACCTGTCCCTTTGGGCTACGGCACACGCCAGGGATTAGTTTTGGCGACGCATCGCGGTCGCAAGGCCGGTCCGGTTTCCAGCTTTTGACGCCGAGACAATCAGCGATTACTTAATTATAGTCGTCCTGGAGCGCCATGCGTTCATCCGAACGCAAGAATGTCGTTCCAGTATGTTGTTTCTAGGTATCTTTCCGCTTTCAAGTGAACCCACTTGAAGCGAGGTGCTCTAGAATAGGAGCCGCAGGGGCCGGCACTTGGCGGATTCCATCCGCAGCGTGCCCCCTTTCGCGGTTGTCGTCAGGGTCGTTCGGCGCGCCTGGGGAGGCACATGTCGGGGTTCGATCACAGGCACATGAATGGCGCGATCCTCGCGGCGATCCTGGTGCTGGCCGCCCTGTTCCGCCTGCATGACGTTCAGCAGCCGCTCGTCGATGCCTTCAGCTGGCGCGAAGCGAGCACGGCAATGATGGCCGACAACTTCTTCCTGCGCAGCTGGAACATCTTCTTCCCGGAGGTGAGCTGGACCGGTCCGGATCCCTCCTATCAGGGCCGCGAACTGCAGGTCATCTCCTATATCACCGCCCTTCTCTATGCCGTCTTCGGCTGGGACGAGACCTGGGGCCGGCTCGTCGCCATTGCCTTCGGAATCCTTGGCGTCTTCGCGCTGCATCGGCTGATCGCGCGGCTCTGGGACGAGGCCCACGCCCATGCCGGCGCCTTCCTGCTGGCGATCATGCCGGGCGCGGTGATGATCGACCGCTCGTTCCTGCCGGATCCGGCCATGCTGGCGCTGGTGACGACGGGCGCCTGGGCCTATGTCGCCTATCTGCAGAACGATCGCCTGCCCCTTCTTATCGTGGCCGGCCTGCTGACCACGACCGGCGTGCTGGCCAAACTGCCGGGCATCGCGGTCGTCGTGCCGATGACCTATGCGACCTTCGCCATCCTGCACCAGCGCGACCGGCTCAGCCTCGGCCGGCTCCTGGCAATCCTGCCCGTCGCGCTCGTCGCCGGTGCACTCATCCTTGGCTATTACTGGTGGGCGCATTATCTCGGCACCAACTATCCGCCTTACCATGTCGCCGGCAGCGGCTATCTCTGGAGCGACGGGCTTTCCCGGTTCCTCGACGAAGCCTTCTACATTCCCGCCACCTGGAGGATCGCCAGCAGCTGGCTCTTCACCCTGCCGGTGGTGGTGCTGACCGGCATCGCGCTCCTGACCGCCCCGCCGGCGGCCGGCGACGCGGGGGCGCAGGCAAGGCCCGGTGGCGCGCCCTGGTTCTTCCATGTCTGGTTCCTGGGGGCGGCGATCGTCTATGTCTTCGCCGCCCGCGAGATCAAGACCAACCCCTGGAACTTCCATATCTTCAACGTGCCGATGGCCGCACTTGCCGGGCGCGGGCTGATCCTGCTGGTCGGCATCGGCCGCGAACAGGGGCTGCCCACGCGTGCGCTGCGGCTTGCGGCAATCGCCGCCGTCGTCGTCATCGGCGGCAGCATCCCCGGCCTGTCGCTGATGAAAACACCCTATGCCGACCACGGCGAAAAGCTCGGCACGAAGCTCAGCGAACTCAGCCAGCCCGGCGAGCTCGTCATCACCGCGACGCCGACGATCGGCGATCCCGTAGCGATCTACTACAGCCGCCGCCGCGGCTGGGTCTTCCCGCCCGGCGGCGGCGAGACCGAATGGTCGATGCTGATGGAGGACGACGACGCGATCGAGGCGCTGGAGGAACTGCGCGCCCGGAACGCCACCTGGTTCGGCATCGCCAAGAACGCCCGCGACATGCAGCGGCGCAAATTCCTCGAATACAACAGAGGGCTGATCGAGCATCTGGACAAGACAGCCGAGCGCGTCTTCGACAACGACACGATGCTGATCTATCGGCTCGCGCCGCCCGGCAACGGCGGCAAGGCTGGCCGCGTGCGCGCGGCGCGCATGCTCGCATCGGGTCATGACGGCCAGAGCGCCCTGCCCGACCCAGCCCCTTGAACGTTGCCGCTTGCCGCCAGCCGGTCTCCTTGAGCCGACGCAGCAGATCAAACTGCGACAGCGTTCTGACAGGACCGGTGGGCGCTATCCAAGACGATGCGGCCGTCTCACCCGATCAGGCTTCCGGCGCGCCGGGCGCTTGCTGGCGCCACCCGCCGGTCACCGTCGAACAGCAGCCCGCCGTGGCGTTCCAGCTCCTCTTCGGCGAGCCGGATCAAATCCGCCGCCCGCCCTTCGGCCGCCTGCCGGAACGCCGCATCGAAGCGCTCGGCGAGCCCTTCGTCCATGCGCGAAATCAGCCGCGGCAGCCACTTTCCGCGGCCCGACCAGCGCCCTCGGCCACGAAGCATCAGGTCGGCGAGCGGCGTCATCAGCTCAGCGGCGATGGCACGTGTCTCGGCAGCCGCGCGCGGATCGCGAAGGTCGTCGACAAGGTCGGTGATCTGATAACGAAGCGCGTCGCGCTGCTCCGGCGTCAGCGGTACTGGCCCCGCGCCGAGACGATGCCGCGCCTCGGCCTGAAGGGCTGCAGCGCGCGCCAGGCCAGGGCCGATCGCGACGCCATCCGCCAGCATATCCAGAAGCACGGGCCGGCCGCCTGCGGCATCCTGATCGACGAACCAGTTGAGCGTCTCGGCATCGTGCACGAAGGCTTCCACCGGAAACCCATGGGAATGGAAGCTCTCACGCCAGGCGGCGGGCACGGTTTCGTGCAGGACCACAAGGTCGATATCGGACGATGCCGTGCCTTCACCGCGCAGGATCGAGCCGGCGACTATGGCAAAGCTCGCCTTCGGGAAGCGCGCAGCGAGAACCGCCTCGGCCGCTGCCAGCGCCTCGTCCACGCGATCGTCATTTTCTGTCGCCATTCAGGCCTCCAAACGCAAGGATCCTCCCGATATGGCGTTCACATCGGGAGGATCCTTGAAGGAAGCGATGGACGCGTGAACCTATTGCAGCGTGCGGACCGGTGCCGGTGCCGGCTGGCCGGCGGCTGCACCCGCGGCATTGTTGGCCGAACGCCCGGAGTCGAGGCCGGTCGCGACGACCGAGACACGGAACGTGCCGTCGAGCGTGCGGTCGAAGATCGAACCGACGACGATATCGGCCTCGTCATAGACCTCTTCGCGGATGCGGGTGGCTGCTTCGTCCACCTCGAACAGCGTCATGTCCATGCCGCCGGAGATCGAAATCAGCACGCCCTTGGCGCCGCGCATCGACACTTCGTCGAGCAGCGGGTTGGCGATCGCAGCTTCGGCAGCCTTCAGCGCCCGGCCCTCGCCGGTCGCCTCGCCGGTGCCCATCATCGCGCGGCCCATGCCCTTCATCACCGACTTCACGTCGGCGAAGTCGAGGTTGATCAGGCCCTCCTTGACGATCAGGTCGGTGATGCAGCCGACGCCGGAGTAAAGCACCCGGTCGGCGATCACGAAGGCATCGGCAAAGGTGGTCTTGGCATCGGCGATGCGGAAGAGGTTCTGGTTGGGGATGACGATCACGGTATCGGCCGCCTCTCGCAGCCGTTCGATGCCGAGCTCCGCCGTTTCCATGCGGCGCTTGCCCTCGAAGCTGAAGGGCTTGGTGACGACGCCGACCGTGAGGATGCCGGCTTTCCGCGCCGCTGCCGCAATCACCGGAGCAGCGCCTGTGCCCGTACCGCCGCCCATGCCGGCGGTGACGAAGCACATATGCGTGCCGCCGAGATGATCCATGATCTCGTCGATCGATTCTTCCGCCGCCGCCCGGCCGACATCCGGCAACGAGCCGGCGCCGAGGCCTTCGGTGACGGCCGCGCCCAGCTGGATGATGCGCGACGACTTCGACATGGCGAGCGCCTGCGCGTCGGTGTTCGCCACCACGAATTCGACGCCCTGAAGCCCTTCGTTGATCATGTTGTTGATGGCGTTGCCGCCACCGCCGCCGACCCCGATGACGGTGATCTTCGGGCGCATTTCGGTGATCGTGGGCTTCTTGAAATCGTTCATGGCTTGTCTCCTAGAGCCGGCACCTTGCGGGGCGCCGGCAGCGGCGAATCGGGCAGCTGTTATTTTAGGAATTGAAAAAAGCCATGGAGAAGGCAAGGAAAAAGGACGGAACGGCTATCCACATATGAATTTTAGCGGGGCCTTTCGGTGGCAACCTGGCGGACTGCCCTGCGCGGCGCCAGAGCAAAAATCGACCGTCAGATCAGTATCTTGCCCTGGTCCAAAGCGTGGAGAGTTGCCCCTCACCCGAACCCTCTCCCCGCCTGCGGGAAGAAGGGACGAGGACGACGGCCGCCTCACGATCTGACGTTGTCCGTCAAAGAAGCGGCTACGGAGACTGGCCGAGGCGGGACGAGCGGCTGCGGCGTGTCTCCTTCTCCCCGCTTGGCGGACAGAAGGTGGCCGGCGGGCCGGATGAGGGGCTGATCCATGGCCCACAGGCTACGAAATTCACCCCTGCCCCTGTTGGCCCTAAGCCTCGAAGCTCGGGCGCGAGCGCACCCGCTCCAGCCAGCCCTGGACGTTCTTTGCCGAAGCCGGGATCTCCATGCCGAAGACATCGCAGAGCCAGGCGGTAACGCCGGCGGTGATGTCGGCGATCGAGAACTCGTCGCCGGCGAGGAACGGCCGCCCATCCGAAAGCTCGTCGTCGAGCCAGCCCCATTTCGTCGGCACCGCCGCCCGTTCTGTCTCGGCGAAGGCCGGAAACTGCGTCAGCCGCTCGGCGAAGAAGGCATCCGAATGCAGCGCCACATTGCCGACGGTGCCGAGGATCACCAGTTCGGCGCGCCGGTTCCACATCTCCACCTTGGCGCGGCTGACTGCATCATGGCCGAAGAGCTGCGGCTCGCGCTTCGTCTCCTCCAGATAGCGGCAGATCGCGACGCTCTCGGTGATGATCGTGCCGTCGTCGAGTTCCAGCACCGGAATCTGCCCGAGTGAATTGACCGCCAGAAACTCCGGCGCCCTGTGGTCGCCCTTGCCGAAATCGACATCCACCATCGGCAATGAAATGCCCTTCTCCGCCATGAAGATGCGCACGCGATACGAGTTCGGCCCCATGCCCTGATAGAGTTTCATCTTGTCCTCCTGTCGATGAGGCAGTTCGCCTCGTTCCTCCTCAACCGCTCCTAAGCGGGATACCGGTTGTTTATAGCAACCAGTTTCATTTAACTCAATGGTTTATTTCAAAACACCACCGAAGCATCGGCCCACCCTCGGCACACCGAGCGCCGCTACGCAAGGTTCAGCGACAACAACGCCCTATGGCGCCCGAACGCTTGCCGTTCCCGCTGCCAATGATCGAGATGGCCATCCCGTTTCAGCCGCTCGGTCGCCACCGCTCCGATCATCGCCCGCATCGCCGCCTCATCGCCCATATGGCCAAGCACCTCGGCCACCATCGCGAGCAGCGCTTCGTCCAAGGCAAGGCCATAGGTCGCGCACAGGCGTTTCAGCCGCCGGCTGCCGTCGCGCAGATCCGTCAGCGCCGCCGCCTTCAATTCATCGGAATGGAAGGAAAGCGGCACCATCCAATAGGCGAGATAGGCAAGATCGCGCAGCCGCGGCCCGGGCCCGGCGAGATCGAAGTCGATGATCCCTGCCGGTTCGCCGCCGCGAAAAATGAGATTGTACGGCGCAAAATCATTGTGGCAGACGACCTCTAAGCGGCTTTGATCCGGATACCGGAAGGCCCAGCGATCAGCCGCCGTGAACGTAAAATCGGCAGTCGCGTCATGATAGGCCCTGAGCAACGCGGCAGCGGCAGCCAGCGCATTCTCAGAGAGCCAGATCTCGGACGACACGTCGGCTTTGCCCTCGAGGAAACTCAGGACCTCGCGCCCATGATCATCGAGGCCCAGGAAGCGCGGCGATGCCTGAAAGCCCTTTGCCTCCAGATGAAGGAGCAGCCGGTGGACGCTCGCACTTTGCGGCGCGGTTGCGCGGCGCACCGTATCGCCCACACGCACGACGCCCGCGTTGACGTTGCCGCCGGCAAGCGGCGTTTCCTGTGACGAGCTTTCGGATGTCATCAGACCGTTCGATGGGCTGGAGGCAAAGTCGGGCTGAGGATCGGCCTCGGGCTGGCCGCTGTCAACCGACCGCGCCCTCGGCGGGCCTATCAACCGGATATCCTTGAACTTGCCGAGCCATCATGCTTGCCTCTGCCAAACAGGAGTTTTGCCATGTTCGCCCGATCGGCCGTCTGCTGCCTCGCCCTGCTTCTTGCCGCCAGTCAGGCGGCGGCTGCTCTTGCGCCAAACTATCAGCGCGCTCGTGAACTGAACGCCGTCGTCAACGCAGTTGCCGTGGCTGTGCCCAAATATCCGATCGAGAAGATCATCAGCCAGGGCCGAGACCGCTATGCGGTCATTGCCGGCAAATGCACCGTGATCGCAAGGATCGTCGGCCTGCCGTCGAAGCCCGGGCTGGTCGGCCCGCGCCAGTTCGAGGTCCAGCTCGACAAGCCCGACTGCGATTGAGACCGGAGCGGAGACGGCCTTAAAGCCGCCAGCCCCGGCTCATCACGAAGCGCGCCGTTTCCCCCGGCATCAGCGCGCTGTCGCCATAGGCTTTCAGCACCTGGCCATCGGGCAGCGCCAGCGTCAGCGCGAAACGCTCGCCCTCGAACACGCAGGCGATGACTCGAAACGCCATGCCCTCGCCGTTGCTGTGCACATGCTCCGGCCGCACGAGCACATCGCGGACAGGCTGATCCTCGCCCGCCTCGCCGATGCCGGCGAGCGCAGCGCGCAGCGTCGACCACTCCAGCGCCCTCGGCGCCCCCTCCGGCAGCCCCAGTCTCAGCACTGAGCCGCGACCGATCAGACCGCCGACGACGGCGCCTTCGGGCCTTGCGTAGATCTCGGCGGGCGGCGCCATCTGCATCAGCCGCCCCTCGGACATGACGGCGACATCGGTTGCGAGCGCCATCGCCTCGGCCTGGTCGTGGGTCACATAGATCATCGTCGCGCCCGACCGTTCATGGAAGATGCGGAAGGTCTCCTCCATCGACTTGCGCAGATGCTGGTCGAGATTGGCGAGCGGTTCGTCGAGCAGAACCACATCGGGCGAGGTCACCAGGCAGCGCGCCAGGGCGACCCGCTGGCGCTGGCCGCCGGAAAGCGCTGCCGGCCGGCGATCGGCACAATCGGTCAGCTTCACCAGCGAAAGCGCATCGCCAACACTTCTGCGCCAGGCCTCGCCGGAAATGCCGCGCACCTTCAGCGGATAGCCGACATTCTCGGCCACCGTCATATGCGGCCACAGCGCATAGGACTGGAACACCATCGCCATGTTTCGCCTTTCCGGCGGTAGCGCCAGCGCGGCGTCGGAAAGCCGGCGCTCGCCGAAGTCGATCGAGCCGTCGCTCGGGCGCTCGAAGCCGGCGATCATCCTGAGCACCGTCGTCTTGCCGCAGCCGGAAGGCCCGAGCAGCGCCAGGAAGCCGCCCGGACGCACCGTGAGCGACACGTCCGACACCGCTGGCCGCCCGCCGCCAAAGTGCTTGGAGAGATGGTTGAGGATCAGTTGCGCCACGGCAGCACGCCTTCCGGTAGATGTTTCGCGAGCGCCTCGAGCGCGGCCATCAATAGAACGACCATGACCACGACAAGCACGGAGAGCGCTGCGGCAAGGTCGGACGAACCGCTGTCGTCGAGATTGAAGATGGCGACGCCGAGCGTCTGGGTGCTGGCCGACCAAAGCAGCGCCGAGACCGTCAGCTCGTTGGCGGCAATCAGGAACACGAGGATGATCGCAGCCCCTGCCGCGGGAGCCACCAGCGGCAGGATTACATCGCGCATTCGTCTCAGAAAACCGGCACCCGAGAGACGCGCGGCCTCCTCGAGCGAAGGGTCCATCTGCAGGAAGGCACTCATGACCGGCTTCAGGCTGACAGCGAGAAACGACGAGAAATAGGCGATCAGGATGATCCAGATCGTGCCGTAGAGCGAGACGTTGAGCACCGGCAGCGGCGCTGCGAAGGTCAGGATGAAGGCGACGGCAAGCACGATACCGGGCAGCGCATAGGGGATCTCGATGAGGATGCCGAGCGTATTGGCAAGCACGCCCTTGCGTCGGGTCATCAGGTAGGCGGCCGGCACCGAAACGGCGAGCAAGCCGAGCGCGGCCGAGGTGGCAAGGAACATCGAATTGCCAAGCGCCTTCAGCGTCATGGCCTGGCGAAAGAGGATCTCTTCGTAAGCGCGAAGCGACACGGTCTGAAGGTTGAGCGGCACGCCATAGGCCGGCACCAGCGAGCTTGCGACGAGGGCTGTGAGCGGCGCCACCAGCACGACGAACAGGATCACCACCAGCACCAGTTCGACGACCGAACGCAAGCGCCCGAGCGAAAAGGCGGCATTCGCGCCTGAGAGCCCGATGATGCGGTAATCCCTCCCCGCAAGCGCCCGCTGCTGCAGGACCAAGCCCGCGGCGGCAATCACGGCAATGAGGCTGGAAAGAAGCGCGATCTCGCCGAAGGTTCCGGCGCCGAAGCTTGCGAGCCGGGTGTAGATCAGGGTCGGCAGCACCTCGATCCCCGCGGGAATGCCGAGGATCGCCGGAATGCCGAAATTGCCGACGCCGGAAACAAACGCGATCGCGGCACCTGCAATCAGCCCCGGCAGCGACAGCGGCGCGATGATATCGCAAAAGACCCGGAAAGGCGTGGCACCGGCAAGCCGAGCCGCCTCCACACCGTCGCGCGGCGAGGCCGAGAGCCCCGCTTTCAGCGCCAGAAAGACGAGCGGCGCGTGCTGCACGCCGAGAAGCAGCGAAATGCCCGCGAGCGAATAGAGCGGCTGTGGACTGCCGAGCGGCGGCGCGATCCCGAGCGTCTTTAGAAGCGGACTTGCCGGCCCGGTCATCTCCACCCAGGCAAGTGCCGTCACCTGCGGCGGGATCATCATCGGCAGCATGAAGGCAAAGCTTAAAGCCAGCTTGCCGCGCACATCCGTCAGCGTCACCGAGAAGGCAAAGAGCGCGCCGATGACGACGGAGACGACCATGCCGCCGGTCGCGGTTATCAGCGTATTGCGGATCGCCGCAAAGGTCGCGGGCTCGGTGAGCACGCCGATCGACTGGCCGGAAACGAGCCCGGCGAAACCGGCCTTTGCCAGGCTGAAGAGCGGCAGCAGGCAGAGCAGAAACAGGCAGGCGAGAACGAAGGGCATCAGCCAGCGCGGCTCCGCGGCGGGCCTGGCACCCACCCTTGCCTGCGGCGGGCCCTTTGTCCCGCCTCGAGAGGGAAAGCGCAGCCAGCGGGGCCGGCTGCGCAGGTCATTGCATTCAAGCATTCGAAGGGATCAGTTCGTGCCGAAGATGCCGGAGAAGGTTTTCAGATCGGCGTCGGAATTCTTCACCGCTTCGGTGGCATTGACCGGCAGCACCTTGATGGTCTCGCGCGCCGGATAGCCCTCGGGCAGAGCCACGCCGTTGCGGGCCGGAATATAGCCCATCTTCACCGCCACCTTCTGGCCTTCCTCCGACAGCAGGAAGTCGACGAACTTCTTCGCCGCATCGGCGTTCTTCGCGGTCTTCAGGATACCGACCGGTTCGGTCACCGCAGAAACGCCCTCGGCCGGGAAGACGAACTCCACCGGTGCGCCCTTGGCCTTCTCGCGGATCGCCATGAAGTCGACCAACATGCCATAGGCCTTTTCGCCGGTTGCGACCGCCTTCAGCACGCCACCATTGCCGCCGGCCGCCATCGCACCATTTTCGGCGAGCGCCTTGTAATAGTCCCAGCCGAGACCATCGATGCCGGTCAGCGTTTGCGCGTGGATGAGAGCGGCACCCGAGGTCAGCGGGCTCGGCATGGTCACGAGACCCTTGGCGTCCGGCTTTGTCAGATCCTGCCAACCTTCAGGCTTCATGGCGGCCGAGGTGTTGTAGACGATGCCGGTCGTGATCATCTTGGTGGAATAATAGGCGCCGTCGGCATCATAGAGCGAGGCGTCGTAGTTTGCCGCTTCCGGCGACGTGTAGTTTGCCAGATGGCCTGCTTCCTTCAGCCGCTGCATCGTCACGGTGTCGGCAATCAATAGCACGTCGGCAACCGGATTGCCGGCCTCGATCTCGGCCATCAGCTTGGCCATGATCTTCGTCGTGCCCTCGCGCACCCATTCGACCTCGATGCCGGGATTGGCCGCCTCAAACGCATCGACGGTCGCCTGCGCGTCCTCGTTCGGCTGGCTGGTATAGAGTACCAGGTTTTCAGCGTAGGCGGCGGTCGAAAGCAGGCCTGCGAGGACAGCGCCGGCAAGCACAGAGACAAAGGACTTCATGAATATACCCTCGTGTTGAAACTGGCGCCGAGGGATAGAGCGGCCCTTTTACAGGGGTGTGACAAACCAGAACAGCAAGCCCCCCTGTCGCGCTCCCGCACCGGGAGAACGCGCGCTCCCTTGACAAGACGTGCAGACCAAGAAAGCTTGCACGGAATGCGAGTGGAGGAACTACCATGGACGCGTTTCTGAAAATTGCCGGGGCGGTGGTCACTGTCGTATCGCTGGCGATCTCGCTGCAGGCAACCGTGCCGTCGTTCGGCTGGTTGGGCATAATCCTTGCCTTGCAGTCGGCAGCACCCACCATCGGCGCAGGCATCGCGCTTGCGGCCTTCGGCTCATTGCTCGGACAGCTGAAGAAAATTCGCCTCGCCACCGAGCGCCAGGCCGATCTGTTTCAGTCCCTATTGGAACGCCGCAGCCAACCAGCCGCCGAATAGGCGCTGCCGGCGGCAATCTGGCGGCACCCACGGCTGCGGCTGATCATCTGCTCGTCGTGGCCGGCAGGCAGGTAGCGTGACAAGTCAGCCTTCAAATGCGGCATCACGCAGATCGCCGGCGAGTCCGCCGCAAGGAATTCCGTAAAAAAAACGCGGGTGATGTCACACCGGGCAAACCTGTCTCGTCATGGTATCGGAACCAACGAAAGGAAACGGAACCATGACTGCCAAGGTTGATCTCTTTGCCGCCGCTCCCGCCCTGATGAAGAACTGGATGGGCACCTCCGTCGCCGTTGCCGCAAGCCTCGATCAGACCATCATCGAACTCGTGAAGATCCGCGCCTCGCAGATCAACGGCTGCGCCAACTGCATCAACATGCACACCCAGGAAGCCCGCGCCAAGGGCGAGACCGAGCAGCGCATCTATCTGCTTTCGGCCTGGCGCGAAGCCCCCTGCTATTCCGATCGCGAGCGCGCCGCGCTAGGCTGGACCGAATCCCTGACCCGGCTTTCGGAAGGCCACACCCACGAGCAAGCCTATGCGGCGCTGAAGGATCATTTCACCGAGGAGGAACAGGTGAAGCTCACGCTGATGATCAACGTCATCAACGGCTGGAACCGTCTCGCCGTCGGCTTCGGCCTGTGGATCGACCCGGCCGCCGCCAAGGCCGCGCAGGCCGCCGCCTGATGGCGACAAGCACCAACGAGGACGCAGCGGCGGCTTTCGATCCGCTGCGTCCGAAGCTGATCCGCGTCGCCTACCGCATGCTCGGCTCGGTCGCCGATGCGGAGGACATGGTGCAGGAGGCCTTCATCCGCTGGATGGGGGCCGACCGCTCCGCCGTGCGCGAGCCCGAGGCCTTCCTGCGCCGCACCGTCACCAGGCTCTGCCTCGACCAGCTGAAATCCGCGCGCCTCAAGCGCGAGACCTATGTCGGCCCCTGGCTTCCCGACCCCGTCGTCGAGGAGGAACCGGAGGATGACGTCACCCTCCCCCTGATGCTCGCACTCGAACGGCTGTCACCGCTGGAGCGCGCCGCCTTCCTGCTGCACGACGTCTTCGGCCTGAGTTTCGACGAAGTCGCAGCGACGATCGAGCGCGACGCCGCCGCCTGCCGCCAGCTTGCGGCCCGCGCCCGCACCCATGTGCGCGAGGAGCGCCCCCGCTTTGAGATCGAGCAGCAGCGCGGCCTGGAACTCGCCAACGCCTTCTTCGCCGCATCGAGAAGCGGCGACATGAAAACGCTCGGCGCCATGCTCGCCGCCGATGTCAGCGTGCATTCCGACGGCGGCGGCAAGCGCCCGGCCGCCATGCAGCCGATCCTCGGCTACGAGGCCGTCATGAAGGTCCACGCGCAACTGGCGGCGCTCTTTGCCAAACACGGATCGACACTGGTGCGCGCCGGCTTCGTCAACGGCCTCCCCGGCTTCGTGACCCGCGAAGCCGATGGCGAGCTGCAGACGACGGCGCTTGAGATCGACGACGGCAAGGTGGTGGCGATCTACGTGGTACGCAACCCGGACAAGCTCACGCATCTGCATTAGGGTCGGCATTGCCCGTCGAAGCTCTCATCCGCTTCGGCTCAAGGCGGCCGTCTCAATCGGCCCGCCGAAGGCCCTCTGCATAGAGGCCTAGGCCGGTGCCGCGACCAAGGACCATGATGCGCCCACCCGGTTCGAGACCTCGCCTGAGCTCGTCGGGCACACGGCAAAGGCTGTTGAAGAGAAACGGCACGTCTCGCAATTCGACCGGTGAACGGCATTCGCTGGTGCCGTAGCGGCCCGGGTCCACCACCGTATACGGGAGTTCGACCTGATGCCCCGCGACAATGGCAAGAATCATCGGCCCCGCGAACACCACCATGTTGTTTCCAAAGAAGTAGCCAATAAACGGCCATCCCAGGAGCGCCGCGGCTTTCTTTATTTCACTGCCTCGAATCCTGTACTTGCTTTTGCAGGTGAGCCACAGCATTCCCGCCGCAAATGCCACGCCCCCGACAATTCCGGGAATGGTTGTCGTTGCTACCCAATCTACCGATGGCAAAAATTGATAGCCAACCATTTTCGCAAGAACAGGCAGTGCGCCGAGTGTCAGCAGGACTGTGCCCAGGAAGCGGGCCGTACCTGGCAGCTTCTGCTGCACCATCTCGTCGTTCGCCAAAGCCATTAGCAGGACCGCATTTCTCAAGGGGGTTTCATCGCCCCTTCGCATGCCAAGGGTTGTGACTTCAAGGCCAACAACCATCAGCAAGACCTTTCTGCCGATCTGGTTGGTGGGCCAACTTCGCGAAGCAGGTGGTCGCCACATGGAATGCGACGCCACACTGCTTCAGAGCCAAAGATCAGGCCGCTTGCTCGGCCCCGGCACCCACCGGAATCCGCGCGATCACCTTGATCTCGAAATCAAAACCGGCGAGCCAGTTGACGCCGATCGCGGTCCAGTTCGGGTAGGGTTTTTCCGGGAAGATCCGGTTCTTGATCGCCATGATCGTTTCGAACTGGTTTTCCGGATCGGTGTGGAAGGTGGTGACATCGACGATGTCGTCGTAAGTGCAGCCGGCCGCCTTCAGTGTTGCCTCGAGATTGGCGAAGGCGCGCTCGACCTGGCGGGCGAAGTCCGGTTCGGGCGATCCGTCCTCGCGGCTGCCAACCTGGCCGGAAACGAACAGCAGATCCTGAGAGCGGATCGCCGCCGAATAGCCGTGGGCCTCGTAAAGCGCATGCCTGTTTGCGGGAAAGATTGCATCGCGTGTCATCTGTCTGGTCCTTTTCTTAAAATCCAGGGCGCAGAAACGGGCGAGCGCTGCCCGATCAGGCAGAACTTCACAAAACCCGCTTCATTTGATATACGCCGCGTATATGAACTAACCAAATACGACGTGTATGTCAAATCCATATACGTATCGTATATGAAACTCGAGGACAGCATGGCCAGAACGCGTCAGGAAACGATGGAAGAAAACCGCGTGAAGCTGATTGCGGCGGGCCGCAAGGCCTTTGCCGAAAAGGGCTACGCCGCCGCTTCCATGGATGAACTCACCGCCGATGTCGGCCTGACGCGCGGCGCGCTCTACCATAATTTCGGCGACAAGCGCGGGCTGCTTGCCGCCGTGGTCACCGAAATCGACGGCGAGATGGCTGCGCGCGCCAAGGCGATCGGCGGCGGCAGCAGCGGCGACGCCTGGCAAGGCATGCTTGCCGAAGGGGCCGCCTATATCGAAATGGCGCTCGATCCCGAGGTCCAGCGCATCGTGCTGCTCGATGGACCGGCCGTGCTCGGCGATCCCTCGAAATGGCCGAGCCAGAACAGTTGCCTTCAGGCGACGCAGCGCTCGGTGGAAAAGTTGCTGGAGGAAGGCGTGCTGAAGCCGGTCGACGCAGAGGCAGCCGCCAGGCTCTTGAGCGGTGCAGCACTCAACGCCGCCCTCTGGGTCGCCGCCAGCGACAACCCCAACGATGTGCTGCCAAAGGCGATCGATGCCTTCCAGACCCTGGCGTCGGGCCTGTTGGCGGAACATTGAAGCCGGCGCACGCCTCTCACGCTATCCCGCCCTTTCCCGAACCAACTCCCAAAGGTCGATCTTTGCTGCGCGCCCCTTCACCTGCACCAGCCCGATCGCGCGGAAATCGAAACGGTCGGCGACCGCCTGATGGACGTCGCCGCTGACGAGGATCGAAGTGTTGTATTCCTTGTTCAGCCCTTCGAGCCTCGAGGCAACGTTGATGGTGTCGCCCATCGCCGTATATTGCTGGCGCGAGACCGCGCCGATGCTGCCGACGACGGCAGGTCCCGTGTGCAGCCCGAAGCGGGTAAAAAGCTCCGGCCGGCCTGCCTCGCGATTGCTGGCGTTCAGGCGGTCCACACCCGCCTTCATTGCCAGTGCGCAATGACAGCCGTTTTCGACGTGCCTTAAATCCTCGACCGGCGCATTCCAGACGACGAAGATGGAATCGCCGAGATACTGCACCACGGTGCCACCGTGCTCTTCGGCAATCGCATTCAAAAGCTCGAAATAGGCCGAGAGAATATTGACCACGTCCTCGGGAGAATGCTGTTCCGATATGGTGGTGAAGTCGCGGATGTCGGTGAAAAGGGCCGTCACCTCCTGCCGCCTGCCCTTGACCACGGCCCCGCCCTCAGGATCGATGATGCGCCGTACCACCTCGCGCGGCACATAGAGTGCGAACTGCACGATGGCGCGGCGGCTGGCGGCTAGCGCGCCGCCGAGCGTATTGATCTCGGTGATCCAGGAATGCGCCACGCCCTTGCCGGCAAAGTTCAGGTCGCCGATCCGGCGGGCCTCGTCGGCGAGCCGGTAGAGCTTCTGGCTGACCACCCGTGACAGCATCAGCGAGCCGAGCACGCCGGCCACCAGAAAGCCGGCGGCAATCACCAGGTTGCGCACGAGCAGCCGGTTGGCCTGCGCTACGAGATCGTCGAGCGGCACGACGATCGCGACCGAGCTTCCCCCGAACAGCCCGTCGACACTGACCGGGGCGACCTGCGCCAGATAGCTCTCGCCGCCAAGATCAAGCTCGGCAAGGCCACCATTGGCGTAGCGTGGATCCTTTCGCAGGCGCGCCACGGCCTCTACGCCCGGGTCCAGGCTGCCTGTGTCGATGGCGCGACCGCCAGACCATGTCCCGAGGATCCGGCCCATGATCGACGGATCGGAATGGGCAACCAGCACATCGCCTTCGCCGATGATGAAGGACCGGGCGCGCGGCGAGATCTCCCGCGGATCGAGCAGCCGGCTGACGGTCTGCAGGTGGATGTTGACGCCGACCACCACCGCGTGGTCGTCCTTCATCGGCGCGGCCAAGGCGAGCGTCGGAACCTTGAGCGTTCCCGTGACGAAGGGGCCGACGGAGACCGGCTCGCCGCTTTGTAGAGCGGTCTGATACCACGGCCGCTGGCGCGGATCGAAGGATGTCGGCTCGGACTTCGGCTCGCCGATCGGCCTTGTCTCGCGGTCCAGGAACTGAAGGGTCGACAGCGCCTGCGAACCCTGCCTCGGCGTGATCGTCCTGATGGCAAAGTTCGCCTCTGCCGGCGCTGAAAGGCTCTGGCGGACATAATCCCTGCCGGTATTGATGAGTTGCAGGTAGGAACCATCGGGATAGCCGGCATAGATGCTCGTCGCGTTGGACACGCTGCGCAGCACCTCCAGGAAGAATTGCTGTTTTTCCGTCAGCTCCGCGGGCGGCGCGGGAATGAGCTGGGGCACCGTCGATGCGAGCCCCACGGCCTCGTGCCCGCCTTCGAGCGCGTTTCTATAGCCCTCGATCAGCCGGAAGCTCATCTCGCGCATGTGCTTGGCGCCGGCCAGAACCGCCGCATCCCGGCCCTGGCTGAACGCCATCCAGATGATCGGCATCGCCGTGCTGAGAAGCAGCGCCACGACGAGAACGCTGAGATGCACTCTGAGGGGCCTGGACCACTGCACTGGGTATCCCCGACATTCAGACCATATTTCGGAAAACTTATCACCGGACCCGGCCGGCAGGAATGCGCAATCTTTCAAAGAAATAGGCCATTTCATTGAATCGACGAGACAATGAAATGGCCAGGGATGGCAGGTGGTTTCGGCAGGCTCAGTTCAGCGGAATGGCGTTACCGTCCTTGCTGTCCTGGTAGGCGGAGGAGAGTTCGTCGTATTTCGCCCGGATGGCATCGGCACGCGCCTTCAGTTCCTTGCGCTGTCCCTCGGGCAGACCGTCGATCAGCGCATGGATCGACTGGCCCTTCCAGAAGGCGTTGGTGCGGTTGTAGCCGCCCGGCTCCAGCGTGAAGACCTCCTTGAGGATCTTCAGGTCATGCGGGATGGAGAACGAGTCACGGGAATCCTCGTGGCTGAAGAAGTAGAAGAAATTATCGAAGCCCGCCCAGGTGATCGCCGACAGGCACATCGAGCACGGCTCATGCGTGGAGAGGAAGATGAGATCACGGCTATCCGGCCGCTCGGTTCCCGTAATCTCGTAGAAGCGCTTCAGCGTGTGCACTTCGCCGTGCCAGAGCGGATTTTCCGTTTCGTTGTTGGTTTCGACGAGAACGGTCGAAAGATCGGATTTGCGCATCAGCGCGGCGCCGAAGATCTTGTTGCCGGCGGCAACGCCCTTTTCCGTCGCCGGAATGATGCCGTGCTCCATGGTGCCGAGCAGCGCATCGAGGAGTTGATAAGTGTCGGTCTCTGTTGTCATTCCCAATATCCTTTTGTTGGGTTTTTCAATCAACGCCAGGAAAAACAGGAAACGGCTCCCTGCCCGGAATGGCGAAACTTCAAATCACTTCCGGAAGGAGCCTCAAGCGGCTCCCGCCCGGAACTGCATATTGTTCGAACTGGCCTAGTGCGCCTCCGCCGCAATCAACGGCACCTCGGTGCCCTTGGCATCGTAGAGCTTGCCATTGAGGAAATAGTCGCCGTCGTGAAGCCGAGCGATGTCCTGATAGCGGATCGTGCGTTCCGTTGCAGCCACGAACACCGACTGCTGGTCGGAATTGCCTGCCGTGAAGTGGTTGAACAGAAGATTGAGCAGGATCGCCATGACGGCGGCCGACGAGATGCCCGAATGGAAGATCGTTGCGACCCAGGCCGGGAAGTGCTCGTAGAAGCCGGGAGCTGCAATCGGGATCATGCCGAAGCCGATCGAGGTGGCGACGATCACCAGGTTCATGTTGTTGTTGTACTCGACCTTGGACAGCGTACGGATGCCGCTGGCTGCCACCGTGCCGAAGAGCACGAGGCCGGCGCCGCCGAGAACCGAGGTCGGGACGGAAGCAACGACGCGCCCCATGATCGGCAGAAGCCCGAGCGTCACCAGGAACAGGCCGCCGGTTGCCACCACATAGCGGCTCTTCACGCCCGTCACCGCCACGAGACCCACGTTCTGGGCGAATGCGCTCTGGGTGAACGAGCCGACGATCGGCGCGAGAATGCTCGACAGCATGTCGGCGCGAAGCCCGTCGCCGAGCCGGCGCGAGTCCACCTTGGTCTCGACGATCTCACCGACGGCGAGAATGTCGGCCGAGGTTTCGACCAGCGTCACCATGATGACGATCAGCATCGAGATGATGGCGGCAAGCTCGAAGGTCGGGTAACCGAAGTGGAAAATCTTCGGCAGCGCGAAGACCGGGCCGTTGGCGACCTGCGAGAAATCGGTCATGCCGGCGACATAGGCAATGCCGGTGCCGATCACGATCGAAAGCAGGATCGAGAGCCGCGAGATCGAAGCACTTCCGAGCTTGCTGAGCAGCAACACGATGATCAGCGTGACCGCCGCGAGCTGGATGTTGGCGGTGCTGCCGAAGTCCGGCGATGCCTTGTTGCCGCCCATGGCCCAGAATGCCGCCACCGGCATCAGCGTGAGGCCGATGGTGGTAATCACGATGCCGGTCACGAGCGGCGGGAAGAAGCGGGTGATGCGCGAAAAGATCGGCGTGATCAGAAGGCCGATCAGCGATGCGGCGATGACAGCGCCAAGGATCGCCGGAATGCCGCCATTGCCTGAGATCGCGATCATCGTCGCGACACCCGAGAATGAAACACCCTGCACCAGCGGCAGGCGGCTGCCGAAGAAAGGCACACCGATCGTCTGCAGGATGGTGGCGAGGCCACCGGCAAAAAGCGATGCCGTGACGAGCAGGCCGACATCGCTGGAATTCAAGCCCGCCGCCTGGCCGAGGATCAGGGGAACGGCGACGATGCCGCCATACATGGTCAGGACGTGCTGCAGGCCATAGGCGAGGTTCGCCCCGATGCTCAGCCGTTCGTCTTCGGGATTCTGGACCGGATTCTGAGCTGAATTCTGGGTATGCGTAGTGTCCTCTGAAATGCTTGCCAAGGGTATCTCCTCCATACCATTGCGATATGTCCCGTCTCCAGCGGGACAACCAAAAGGTAGCTGAAGGGCGGCAAATCTCGCTTTCCTAAAAAACGCGAAACACCTTTCAGATTTTGTGCGGGAATGGCGGGAGGGGAAACAAACGCCGCAAAGAGCGGTTTTTGCGCGGTTTCGGCGGTCGCAAGCGCAAAACTGCGTTCGACGGGAGCCAATGTGGTGCTCTCAGACGGCAGTTTCAGGAGAGCAGAGATGCTCGTCCGGCGCAACGGCCCCGCTCGCTCAAAAATCCGACAGATACCAGGTAACGCCCGGCAGCTAGAGGCTGCAGCCCGGGTGCTTGTAGAGATCGGCCTGCGACAGGTCCGGCGGACATGCCGTGGTCCTGCCGCCCTGCTGGCCGCAGGCCGACGGCTTGATCTGCGAGATGGCGGAGTAGTGCCCCTGCGACACGTGCACCCGCACGCAAACCTTGGTCCCGGCGTTCCACCAGGTATTGTTTCCGCCGACGTCGACATAGCCCCGCGACTGCATCTCGCTTTCCGCACCGGGTGCGCGCGCACCGACGAGGTCGGCAATATCGGCCGGCGATTTGGCAAGGGCGGCAGCTGGAAGGGAAATCAGGGCTGCTGCTGTGATCGCTAGTCTGAACCGCATGGGACGGCGTCCTTCTGAGCAGGACCGGCATCTGAATGCGGCTGTTTTAGCAGAAGATAAGATGAATGGCGAGATGTCTGCCACTTGCGGCTGCACCGTGCCGGCAAGTGTAGCGACGCAACAGGATGCACCGTCATTCCGCCGGCCAAGCAAGATAGACCCAAAGATGGTACGGCAGCGATCTTCAGATCGGCCTCGAGTTCAGCTAAAGAATTTCCGCGGTACTTCGCAAATAACATATTCCAACAGGTTGAAAACATGAAAAAAATTCACTTCGCCTTCTTGGCGTCGGCGGTCGTGCTTTGTGCATCGACCACCGCCCATGCCGAGGATCTCGTCTTCACGCTGAAGAACGGCACGAACTCGGTCCTGAACAATTTCTACGCCTCTCCGACCGGCGTCGACAGCTGGGAAGATGACATCTTCGGCCGTCAGGCTCTCGGCCCCGGCGAGGAGATGGAAATCACCATCGCCGACGGCCGCAGCGTCTGCCGCTACGATATGCGCTTCGAGTTCCAGGGCGACGATCTCGACACGACGACCGACACCCAGGACCTCTGCGAGATGGGTTCCTATACGATCCATGAGTGAATGATCCCGGCGGGAAGCTCGATGGTTTCCCGCCGCACGCGCCTCAGGCGGCCACTACAGCGCCGCGCGTCTTATTGGACGCGCAAAGATCGCTGTAGCACTTTGAATTGCTGCATGTTTTTGTCCTTCAATCGGCTACGGTTAAAGGAACCATGCAGTAGAGCACCACTCGCAAGGCAGGCTTCGGCAAAGGAAGGACCTCCAGACTATCGGGGACCAGATACCATTTCCAGTAGCATCGAGCTGCGTCGACACCGTGAAGCCACAGCCCTCCCGGTCGTCAGGCATTCCCGCATGGCGACCGGAAAGCCCCCCGCTCCCGGGCGGAACCCGGGCGGAAGCTTGGTAGAGTTCAGCCAGGAATCGGCGGCAACTCCGGGGCGGTGAGCCCGCGAAAGGGATCACGCCAGGCTTCGATCTCCTCAAGCTGCTCCGCCCAGCGTTTCAGCGACGGATAGTCCTCGATCGGCAGCCGTGCGGCGTCATTGTAGGGCAGGAAAGTCGCCATGCGAAAATCGGCAAAGGAGACCGCGTCACCCACCAGCCAGGCGCGACCCGAAAGTTCCGCTTCAAGGATTTTGGCAGCCTTGCGAAATGCCGTCAGGCCCTCCTCCACCATCTCCTCCTCGCACGGCCCGATGCCGTAGCGAAGCTTCGTGCCCCGCTCCCAGTGCACCGTGTCGCAGGCCCTGACGAAATTCTCCTTGCCCCAGCTGATCCAGCGGATCATTTCGGGCTCGTCGTCATCCGTGCGCCAGAAATTGTCGCCGGCACGGCGAGAGAGGAAGCAGGCGATCGCGTCGGCCTCCCAAAGCGAGCGGCCGGGGCGCTCCAGGATCGGCAGGAGCAGGTTCGGGTTCAGCGGACGAAAGCGCTCCGCCTCACCAAAAGACTGCGGCGACGCATATTCGAAGACAACCTCGGCCTTCAGGTATCTGGCGACGGCCACCGCCAGGCGAGGATTGGGATTGCGGCTGAAATAGAGCTTCATGGACGAGCCTCCGTTCGTGACGGTCGCAGGACGAACGAAGAAATCGCGTGCCGACAGGTGAGATGAGAATCACATAAAAACATCACCGCGTGCGCTGGAGGCGGCATCGCCCGGTGAACGTCCACATCCGGGTCGCCAGACCCGCGTCTTTCGTGGCGCGAACAATTCCGTTCGGGCTGCGTTCATAAACAGAAGTGTTAGATAGGCTACCGATTCGGAGGTATGTCCATGAGAAAGTTTGTTACAATCGGCCTGCTGCTCGGGTCCTTGATACCCGGCGCAGCACTGATGCCGGGCCCAGCACTGGCCCAGGGCGTAGAGCTCTATATCGATGGCGGGGGGCCAAGATATGACGACGGCCGGCGCTACTACGACGACGAGGACTACGGCGACGACTATTATCGCGACCGCTCCTATCGCGACCGCCAGTATCGCGATCGCCGCGCCCAGCGCCGCATTTGCACACCGCAACGCGCTTTGGCGATAGCGCGGGCCGAGGGCCTGCAGAACGCCAGGGTCGGTCGAACCACCAACCAATGGATCGAAATCAGAGGGTCGCATCGTCGGACGATCGTCTTCGGCCTTCAGCCCAATTGCCCGGTCCGCGGTTACAACAACTGGTAAAAGGCATTGCGGGATTTTCCGTCGACGGTTGGGGCGATCTTCGCCCCAACCCCGGCAGATGGGCCCATCTCGGGCCTCTCCCCCAAATGAGAACGCCCCCCGCTGAGAACGGCGGGTTCGGCCGGCACGGTGAACCTCGTCGTGCAAGCAGCAAGAGGATCGCAGCGGCTGGAGCCGCTGCTTCTCCCTGTGCAATCAAACCGCAAGGTGCTGATCTAAAAAGCCTTTCAGCCTTTCGAACGGGGTGAGGTCTACGCGATCGTGGAGATCCACGTGACCGGCGCCCTTCACCCAGACCAGTTCCTTGGGCTCTGCCGCCCGCCTGTAGGCGTCCTCGCTGAACTCGCGGGAATGCGCCTGATCACCGGATATGAACAGCATCGGCCGCGGAGAGATCGTCTCGATGTCGTTGAACGGGTAGAAGTTCATGAACCTCATCCTGACTTTCATCGTCGCAGGCTCCCAGCTCCCCGGCTCATCGCCTTTCTGCGCCCTTGCAAGAGACGGGATACAGGCGTCGAGGAACGTTTTGACGCCGGCGTACGCCTGGGCGAAAGCCTGGACAACGATATGATCGCAGTCCGGATCGGACCGGACTGGCGGCTGGTGGCCGTCGGATCGCGCGAATACTTCGCCCGACACCCGGCACCCAAGACGCCGCAGGAACTGGCCGGGCACAATTGCATCAACCATCGCCAGGCTGGTTCCGGCGGCCTTTACGCCTGGGAGTTCGCCAAGGACGACCGCGAGCTTCGGGTTCGCGTCGAGGGACAGCTCACCTTCAACACCTCCTATGCCATGGTCGATGCCGCCATTGCCGGTTACGGCATCGCCTACGTGCCGGAGGATTTGGTGACGGCAGAGATACGCTCGGGAAGCCTGGTGCAGGTGCTCGAGGACTGGTCACCCAGCTTTGCAGGCTACTATCTCCATTACCCGAGCCGGCGGCAGAACTCGCCTGCCTTCAAGATCGTGGTCGACGCGCTTCGCTTTTGAGCTAAAGTCTGGCGCCGAATATCCGCATGGAACAGCCCGATGACGCCGCCTCCCTGGCCCCGCGGCATCTGTGAATTTGCTTCCCATATCCTGCGAAACCGACCCAGCTACCGGCTCTTCGGGTCCTGACTTATTTCTTTGTCCAACGGCGATGCGAACAAACCATCATCGCCTGAGCATTCCCGACGCAGGCAGAGCCTGCCCCGTTGATCAGCAAAGGACAGTACAATGGCACTCAAGGACATTCTCCCCAGCAAGCTCGGCTTCGGCGCCGCCCCGCTCGGCAACATGTTCCGCGAAATCCCGGAACAGGAAGCGCTTGGCACCGTCGAAGCCGCGTGGAACGACGGCATCCGCTACTTCGACAATGCCCCCTTCTATGGCGCCGGCCTTGCCGAAATCCGCATGGGCGAAGCGCTTGCCGGCCGCCCGCGCGATCAATACGTCATCAGCACCAAGGTCGGCCGGGTCATCCTCGACGAGATCGAGGATGTCAGCGCCCGCGATCTCGGTGAAAAGGGCGACGTCTTCCGCTATGGCCGCCCCAACAAGATCGTCAACGACTACACGGCAGACGCAACGCTGCGCTCGATCGAGGACAGCCTGAAGCGGCTGAAGACCGACCATATCGAGATCGCCTTCGTCCACGACGTCGCGCAGGACTTCTATGGCGATGAGTGGCTCGATGTCTTCGAGACCGCCCGCAAGGGCGCTTTCAAGGCGCTCGATCGCCTGCGCGATGAGGGCGTCATCAAGGCTTGGGGTCTCGGCGTCAACCGCGTCGAGCCGATCGAACTGCTCCTGGCGCTGGAAGGCCCCCGCCCCGATGGTTTCCTTCTGGCCGGCCGCTACACGCTGCTTGACCATGACCGCGCCCTCCAGCGCGTCATGCCTGCGGTCGCCGAACGCGGCCTCGGCATCATCGTCGGCGGCCCTTACAGCTCGGGCGCGCTCGTTGGCGGGCCGAACTTCGAATATGCCCCGGCGACGCCAGCAATCCTGCAGAAGGTGGCAAATATCAAGGCGATCGCCGACCGCCACGGCATCTCGATGAAGGCGGCAGGCCTGCAGTTCGCGCTTGCCAATCCCGCCGTCGCCGCCGTCATCCCCGGCGCCAGCCAGCCGAGCCGCATCGCCGAGGATCGCGCAGCGCTGAACGAGGTCATTCCCGCCGCCTTCTGGCGAGAACTCCGCGAAGCCGGTCTCGTCAACCCGGCCGCTCCGCTGCCGATCGGCTAAGCAAATCGGAGCCGGCCTTGCGTGCCTAAGAACCGCCAGCCCCGCCCGTCATGTGACGGGCGGGGCAATCGCTGTCGGCTCCTCCGCCAGAAAACGCTGCAGGCGCGGCACCGCAAAATCAAGGAAAGCGCGGACACGCGCGGGCAGTAGCTGGGCGCCACGAAACAGCGCATGGATCTCGTCGGCCTCGGTGATCGCGCTGTCGGCGAGCACCTCGACCAGTTCGCCGCGGGCAATCGGTCCGCGCACGTGATAGTCGGCAATCCGCCCGATGCCGACGCCGGCGACCGCCATCCGGCGGATGGTTTCGCCGTTGTTGGTCAGCAGCGAGCCGCTCAGCATCCGCTCGACGATCCGCCCGCCCTCGCGCATCGGCCAGACCGGATTGGCCCGGCGAAAATTGAAGCCGATGCAATTGTGATTAAGCAGGTCTTCCGGCGTTTGCGGCGCGCCCCGCCTTTCCAGATAGGCGGGCGACGCCACGATGCGGCGCTTGGTCTCGCCGATCTTGCGCGCCACCAGGTTGGAATCCGGCAGCCGCCCCACCCGGATCGCCACATCCGTCCGCTCGAGATAGAGATCGACGACTTCATCCGACAGCGAAAGGTCGATGACGATCTTCGGATAGGCCTCCCAGAAGGCTGGCAGGATCGGCTCCAGCGCCGCCGCGCCGAAGCTGACGGAGGAGTTCACCCGGATCAGCCCCTCGGGCTCGGCACCCCCGTGCGCGATCTGCTGCTCGGTCTCGTCGAGATCGGCAAGCAGCCGTTGGCTGCGCTCATAGTAGAACTCGCCTTCCCGGGTCAAAAGCAGCCGCCGCGTCGAGCGTTCGACGAGCCTGATGCCGAGCCGGCTCTCCAGCCGCGCGATCAGCTTCGACACGGTCGAGGGCGTCATCATCAACTGCCGCGCTGCTTCCGAAAAACTGCCGGCCTCCACCACCTGGACGAAAACCATCATCTCGCCTGCCCGGTTGTCCATGACGCCACCTGATTTGATTCATGAGATCGGCTGCCACGCTATCGCGGAAACCGCGCGCTGTCGCCGCGCATCTCTCTTCAGCCGCATCGCGCATTCGATCGCAATTTAACAGTTACGTACTTCCGAAAACGCGCTCACTCGTGTTCCCTCGATGATGTTGGACCTCGTCCGGACGAGGTTCCGATGTCGAAGGGAGAGGCTCCGATGCGCAGCAACGATGTTACCGGCTGGCACGTCAATCGCCGCGATGTTCTGAAACAAGGCGTAGCCACCGTCTCAGTCGCGGCCCTGGCGGCAGCACTCCCGGCCCTGGCCGCACCGAGACCGGCATTGGCCCAGGATGGTCAGGATCCCCTGGGTGGCCAACCGGCCAAGGGGTCGACGCCCTCCGTCAAGGATTTCGATTATCAGATCAAGTACCAGCGCGCCTTCGAGGCGGTGCTCTGGAACATGCCAGCGATCGCGATCTATTCCTTCCGCCGCGCCGCCATCTCCGATCTCGGCATGAAGGACAACGACATCATTGCCTATTCGGCGGTGGCGACGCCCAATGTGGAGGCGATCACCGCCAACAGCACGACACCCTATATTTCCGCCTTCACCGATCTGCAGAAGGGGCCGGTGGTTCTGGAATTGCCGGTGGCGGGTGCTGACGGCAGTCTTTACGGACAGGTCGTCGACGCCTGGCAATTGACGATTGCCGATGTCGGGCCAGCCGGCGTGGATCAGGGCAAAGGCGCCAAACTGCTCTTCACACCCCCCGGCTACGCCGAAGCGATGCCTGAGGGTTACATCCACATCGCCTCTCCGAACTATCGCATCGCCCTTGCCTTCCGTTCGATACCGGCGGCCGGAAAATCGGCGGCGGACGCCTATGCCTACGCCAAGCGCCTGCGCATGTACTATCTGAGCGAGGCGAGCAATCCGCCGGAGCAGAAGTTCGTCGATCCGATCAACGAGCGCTACCCGACCTTGCCCTTCTACGACGAGCGCCACTTCGAGGACATGCATGCGGTCATAAGCGTCGAACCCATCAGGGAACATGACAAGGTGATGATGGGCATGCTGAAATCGCTCGGCATCGAGAAGGGAAAGCCGTTTACTCCGGACGAAACCGCCAAGCGGGCCATGAGCCAAGCGGCGATCGATGTCTGGTTCTACCTGCAGGACTGGTTCGACCACACGCCGGAGACGATGCGCTATTGGCCGGATCGCCACTATGTCTCGCTGCTTCAGGCCGACGACAACAAGACGTTTTCGTTCATCTACGACGACTACATCGATCTCATTCCGCGCGCCGCCGAGTATTTTTGGTGCACCTACATGCCGAAGGTCCTCTCCGACACGCCGGCCACCCAATACATGATGGCGATGGCCGACAGCCAAGGGAAGCTGCTCGAATCCGGCAAGCTCTACAAGCTCGACATTCCGGCAGAAATGCCGGTCAAGCAGTTCTGGGCGCTGACGGTCTATGATCGGGCCACCATGTCCTTCATCTACAGCGATCTCAACCGGACAACCCTGTCGTCCTATGACCTCGAGAAGATGACGAAGAACGCCGACGGCGGCGTCAGCATTTATGTCGGCCCCAAGGCGCCGGACGGACTTGAGGCAAACTGGATCCCGACATCAGGAAAACGCCCGCTTCCGGCCGTTCGCTTCTACGGCCCGACCGACGCGTTCAACAACAGGTCGTTCAAGCTGCCCGATTTCGAGCTTGTTTCCTGAAGCGACTCCATAGGGGTCGCCGCACGACCTCAAGGACGGGTCCCTGCAATGCCGCCGCGGAAGTGTTTCCGACGACACCCGGGCGCGCGAACGCTTGCGCACTTCTCCGTCGCGCCACCTGATTTGAATTCATAGATCTGCCGCCAGATTGGCGCGGAAATCCCGCCTTGTCGCAAGCGCTGCAGTGCCTCCACGGCCCATCTGTGAATTTGCTTATCAGATCCTGGGAACCCTCGCCGTCTACTGCCTGGCCGCCCGTCGTGAGATCTCTTGTCTCAAGCGGACGGTCCATCAAGCGACGGTCCAGCACCAACGAGAGAAGGGATCACCGAGATGTCTCAGACCGCCGAAGCCACCCTCGCCCCGCAGACCGCCATTTTCGATGTCGCCAGCCTGCGCCAGCGTATCGGTGGCGCGCCGATCGCGACCCGCAAGCGCGCAGCACGGCCGGTCGTCGAGGCCCCGACCCCGCAGAACAACCGCCTGACGCTGCTGGCGCTGGCGCTCGGCAGCTTTGCGATCGGCACCTCGGAATTTGCCAGCATGGGCATCATCCAGCTTTTCTCTGAAGCGATGAACATCGGCGTGCCGGAGGCAACCAGCGCGATTACGGCTTACGCCTTCGGCGTCGTCATCGGCGCGCCGCTGGTGACACTGGCCGCCGCAAGGGCGAACCGGCGCACGCTGCTTCTGGCGCTGATGGCGCTCTTCGTCCTCGGCAACGTGCTTTCGGCGATCGCCGCCAACATGGGCATGCTGATGGCCGCGCGCTTCATCAGCGGTTTGCCGCAAGGCGCCTATTTCGGCGCCGGCGCTGTGGTCGCATCCTATGTCGTCGGCCCCGGCCAGGCCGGCAAGGCCTTTGCCATCGTCATGACCGGGCTGACGGTCGCGACCATCGTCGGCTCGCCGCTTGCCACCTTCCTCGGCCAGACGCTCGGGTGGCGCGAAACCTATCTGGCGATCGCCGCCTTTGCCGTCCTTGCGTTCCTCGCAATCTGGGCCTGGGTGCCGCGCACGAAAGCACTTGACGGCGTCCCGGTCGTGCAGGAGCTCTCGTCGCTGCGCAAGCCGCGTGTCTGGGGCGTGATGCTGGTCGCAGCCACCGGTATCGCCAGCATCTTTGCGGTCTATACCTTCATCGCCCCGATCGTAACGGATGTCGCTACCCTCTCGCCCGCCATGATCCCGGTGGCGCTCGCGCTGTTCGGCATGGGCATGACGGCTGGCAACCTCGTCGGCGGCAAGCTTGCCGATCTCTACCCCGCCCGCGGCATCGCGCTTGGCTTTGCAGCCGCGCTTGTCACGCTGGCTGTGCTCGCACTCGGCGCGGCAACCCCCTGGGTGCTCTTGTCCGCCCTCTTCGGTGTCGGTGCAGCAACCATGGCCGCCATCCCGACGATCCAGGTTCGCCTCACCCGCTTCGCCCCGGAAGCCCCGAGCCTGATGGGCGCCATGAACCTTGCAGCGCTCAACGTCGCCAACGCCGTCGGCGCCGAGGCCGGAGGTGCCGCGATAGCCGCCGGCCATGGCCTGCTCTCGGCCGTCTGGGCAGGCTTCACCCTGACCGCTGCCGGCCTCATCCTCTTCGGCCTCACGCTGTTGTCGAAGAAGGCGCGGCAGTAAGCGCACACACGAGATGGCGAGCCGGCGGCCTGATCTTCAGCCCGCCGGCACAAACGGCCGAAGCGCCAGGGCGAGATCGGTTTTACCCCGACGTACCTCGCCCCGGCCCGGCTCGACGTCGATCAGCCCGCCCCGCTCGTGGGCGTCGTAAATACCGACCAGCAGGGTGGCAACGCTTCCGCTCACCACCCGCTCCAGGCTCTGCCGCCAATCGGCCCGCGGCACGGCCCGCGCCGTGATCGGACGGCCGAGCAAGGCGCTCAAGGCGTCAGCGACATCGGCGGCACCGTAGCGGCGCGGTCCCTCCACATGCACGATCCTTTCGGCAGTTCCGGTCGCCGGCTCACGAAGCAGATCGGCGGCGATCCGGCCTACGTCCACGGCTGAAACATTGGCAAAGGTCCGCTCGGGCTGCTGATGCAGGGTCGGCAGGATGCCCGTTGCAGCCGCCACGGATAAAGCGCGAGCCCAGCCCTCCATATGCTCGGCCGAGCGCAGCAACACCTTGGGCATATCGAGCGAACGAAGGTGCTCCTCGAAAAGCCGGTACATCGTGGGCATGCCGATATCCTCGGGCACGTGGGCGCCGTAGTCGGAGATTGCCAGCACGCGGTCCGGCCCTGCACGCGCAATCGCCTCGGCCATGGTCTGCGTCATCAGGCGCATCTCGGCCACGGCATCCTCGGCCCCAAGCGGCGGCGGCAGGATGAGCTGCACGGCTTGCGCGCCCGCGACCGCCAGGCGGAGTGCGGCCGGGTCCTTGAGATCGGCAAGCGCGACATCGCAACCGATCGCACGCAATCTCTCCGCCTTGGCCGTATCGCGCAGCACTGCCCTCACCGGCAGGCCCGCCGCGCGCAGTGTCGATGCCGTTGAAAACCCCACCTTTCCGGCAGCCCCGAGAATGACAAACATGATCTTTTCCTTGCTGAAGATGGTCTTGCTGAAGACGGGCAAGGACTAGGGGTCGCGACGCCCAGCGTCGCGCAGATTCGGCCAGGATCTTGCAGCTTCGGTCAGATTTCGGCTGCGCGCCGCATGATCTCGCCGGGCGTCGCGCCCAGAAGCCGGCGCATCGTCGCGGCCATGTGGCTTTGATGGGCGAAGCCTGCGGCGACGGCAATCTCGCTCGCCGCCATCGTCGTCGTGGTCATCAGCGCACGGGCATATTCGACACGGCGGCGAATGACATACTGATGCACCGGCAGACCGGTGCTGTTGCGAAAGAGCGTCTTCAGCCGCGTGGCGCTCAGGCCCGCGACCGCGGCCAGATCGGCAAGATGAAGCCGCTTGTCCAGATGGGTCTCGATGAACTCGGTCAGAACCCGCAATTGCCGCGCCGAGAGTTTCGGTTCGCTGTGCCCTTCCGCCTGACGCAGTCCGCCGGTCGCCGTCTCGATCAGCCGCACGGCCAGCGCATTGGCAAGCAGGTCGATATAGAGCGGATCGGATGGCGTGTCGGCCTCCAGATCCGCCTTGATCGCCCAGCCGATCGCTTCGAGCCTGGTGTCGCGCACCTGCAATCGCGGCAACAACTCCACCCCGTCTCCATGCCGCCCCAGATCCGTGGCGACCCGGTCGAGCAGCGAGCGCGAGAAACTGAGCCGCAGGATCCGGCAGTCGGCATCATCCTCCCAGGAACCCTCGACCCCGGCCGGAATGATGTCGATATCACCCGGCTTCTGCACCCGCCGCATGCGCCGGCCGCCGCATTGGCAATCGGCATTGACGGGCGGCCCGAAATGCATGCCCAGCCGATGCATGTCGCCGCCCGGCACTTGCACCCGCCCGCGCGGAATATGGATGAAATCGGCCGAAAGCCCGTTCCACGCCCGTCCGGCGCTGGTGAGCAGAATCTGCGGTGCGGGTTGAGTGGAAGAAAGGGTCATGACCGGTTGGCTCGGGTCCGAGGTTGCAGAGCGCGATGCTACGACCGGAGCGCGGGTTTAACAACCGCGTGCCTGCCCGAATGCGTCTGAAGGCGTGGCGATCAACTCCGCGTCTGATCCGACGCGGAGAACCGCGCGACGATCTGTCCTTGGACACCGCCCGTGCCGGGCCCCCAGCGCCTGGGGCGCTATCCTGGACGCTCCGCCCAAATCAGAACGGGTTGATGTAGTTGGTGATCGCGATCTGGCGCAGAAGTACCCGGCGGATCACATGTGCGGCCTTCACCCGGTCGGTGAAGATGGCGGCATCCCCCGCAGCGCCCGCGGGCAGCCTGGCGGCAAAGGCCTCGTCATCGAGCTTGATGCGCACGATGAAGGGGGCGGCCGAGACCGCCTCCGGTGTCACCGCCGTGCCGGAGACCCTCGCCTGTCCGGAGGCGATCGCCTGCAGCACGCTTTCGACCTTGCCGGTATAGGTCTCGCCGGGGGCGAACTTGAAGGTCGCTTCCACCATCTGGCCGGGCTGAATGTATCGCGCGTCGATCTGGTTGATCTCCACGCCGATGATCGTCTCGGACGTATCGATGAAGGCCATGGCCGGCGACAGCGGCAGGGTCGCAACACGCGCGCCTTTCCGAAGTGCCAGATTGGTGACGTAACCGTCGGCCGGCGCCCGCACGGTCGTCTTGCCAAGCTCCCATTCGGCATTGCTGATCTGTGCCTTCAGATTGTCGACGTCCGCCTGGCGCTGCTGCACATCGAATTCGGTCGCGGCATCGCGCGATGCCAGCTTCGTCATCTGCGAAAGCCTGAGCTCCTGCAGGGAAAGCTGCGCCTGCAGCGCATCCACCTTCGCCTGGTAGGGCACGGGATCGATGCGGAAGAGCACGTCGCCGGCCTTGAGCGGGCTGTTGGAGGCGACCGGCACGTCCATGACCTCACCCGCGACATCGGGCACGATCGCAACGGAGTTGCGCACCACCAGCGCCTTGCCCTGCGGCGCGCCCCAGTTCATCGGAATGAACAGGCCGACGAGGAGCAGCAGGAAGACGATCGCCGGCGAGATCTTCCAGAAGAGGTTGAAAGGCACAATCCTGAATTTGACCAGGCAGAAGAGGATGGCCAGATAGACATTGAGCAGGACGACGATCATGGCTGGCCCACCTCACCTGGACGGGATGCGTTCGGGCGCGGCACGTCCACATAGGCCCAGACGAGCGCGATCGGCCAAAGTGCAAAGCCGAGGAACAGCGTCACCCAACCGGCAATATTGACGGCTTCTGCCCACGGATGGTTGCGGCGCCTCGCGATAGACCCCGGCAGCATGGCGAGAAAGATCAGGACCGCGACCGTGCTGGCAACCAGCACGATCAACACGATCCAGGCGAAAAGATCGATGAAGCTCATCGGAGGGTTCTCATCTTCCACCAGTTGTAAACGACGGCACCGAGTGCCCACATCCGGCGGCAACGACAGGTCGCCTGAACGTCGGCCTCAGCCCGTGCCCTACCGCACTTCTTCGAAATCCGCCGGCTTCCAGCTACCGTCGAAGGCCGGGCCTTCCGGGCCGTAGATGCGGATATAGGCAAACCAGCCGCGGCCGGGCACGGTCTTGATCCAGCGTCCCTCCTGCCCTTCAGGCGCCCTTGGACCGAAGTAGAGATCGACCGGATCGCTGCCCTTGACGTCCTTCAACTCGAACAGCGAGCGCAGCGCCGCCTTGTCCTGGTCGGTCTGAACCTCCGAACGCGTCTGGGCATCATAGGCCGTCACCGACCAGAAGAGCTTGCCCGGAACAGGCTGGGGTATGGTGAGCTTGTAGGTCTTGCCGCCATCGAGATAGGCACCCGTGCCGTCGCGCGCCGCAAGCCAGTAGAGCGAGCCGGCGCCGGGAGTGCGCCGGAACATCGCCGGCGAGGTCACGATCGCCTGGGCAAACCAGCGGTCGCGGGCCTCCAGATCGATGCCGCCCGTCGGCGTTTCGAACTGCACGCTGCCGGGCACCAGGCCAACCCACTCCCATTTGCGATCGGGCCAGGCGAAGCGGTCGGACCGGGTGCTGTCGAAGGCCGAGACATGCAATTGATCCCGCCCCTCGCGGGCCGCCTTTTCGAGGATCGCCGCCATCCGCGCGTCGGGTTCGAACGCCTTTCCCTTCTCAATGCCGAGTTCAGCAAGAAGCCCATACATCGGCAAGTATTTCTCGATTACGGGTTCTTGCTCAATGATCTCCGACAGCTTCTGCCAGAACTGGATGTTGTCCTCCCACTTCAAGGAAGTGCTGTCGATCGCCATCTCGGTGGTGTTGACGACCTTCGCCGGCTTTGGGTCGGCCGCGTCGGCAAGCGGATAGATCTTGACCGCCTGCAAGGCTGCAAGCGCCTTGGGCTGGTCGCCGCCGACAGGCAGCGCGCGAACGGCAAGAAGGTTCTTGTAGGTCGGGGTGTGGCCGACGAGATAGCCTTCCGGCACCGCGCCCTTGTAGTCCGGCCCGATGACCAGGTGCTTGCCGCCCTTGCCGGCATCCGGACCCGGCAGGCCCATGTCGAGCACCCAGCCCTGATTGTGGTCGTTGACGAGGCCGATATAGGCGCCCGGCGGCAGTTCCACCACCATTGGCCCTTTGGAGACGTCGATCGTCGCCGAGCCGTAAGGCGTATCCGAATTCAGCGTGAAGCCCACCTGGCGCGGACCGGCTGCTGCCGCCCCCATCGCCTCGTTGTCCTTGATGCCGATCGAGCGATTGCCGTTGAAAATGCCCTCGACGGAGACCGTCGGGTACCAGAAGCGATAGGCGGTGATCGCACGCTGCAGATCGGCGTCGTCATAGGCCTTGGCGCTGGTCTCGGCCGTCGGGTAGCCCTGGTTGAACGTGTAGGCCGATGTGCCGTTGGCCGTTGCCGGGCCGACATGGATCAGGCTGACGGAAGCCATGGCGGCAAGGAACAACAGGCTTCTCAATCTGCGATGCGTCATGCTTGTCTCCGAATGTTTGCTTATGCGCTGTTTCTGCGGCAGTGCCCGGGGCGACAACCGCCATGGTCATTGCTGGTCGGGAGCCTCAAAATGGCTGAGCCACCGACTCCTTTCGAACCCGCCTCATTTGACCTCGACGAAATCCTCGAGCTTCCACGACTGGTCGAACCAGGGCGTAAGCGGTCCATAGAGCCGGAAGATCGTGAACCAGCTCTTGCCCGGGATCGTCTGGATCCAGTTCGGGTTGTCGGCGGGTTTCGTCGGCGAGAAGATGATGTCGGTGGAGCCGTCGGCGTTCGGCTTCAGATTCTTCTGGCTCGACAGGCTCGGAAACTGCTGGTCCGTCTGCAGCATCGAGCGCGTCTGCGGGTCATAGACCACCACCGACCAGAAATCCTTGGCCGGCACATTGGCCGGCACGTGCAGCCGGTAGGTCTTGGCGCCGTCGAACGGCTTGCCGTCCTTGTCGAAATTGGTCGCCGCATATTGCGAGCCGATGCCGGGCATGGCGACGGCCATCGCCGGCGTGTTGATGGTCGCGGCATAGTAAAACAGCGTGCGCGCATCGAAATTGCGGCCGCCATCCTTCAGCCATTCATAGCTGCCGCCAATGAAGGGCGTCGTCCACTTGCGGTCGGGGTAGATCATGACTTGCGGGTCGCGCGGCCGGAAATCGATGGCGCGCGCCGTCGCATTGCCGACGGCCACCGCATCGGTCAGGATTTTCGTCATGCGCTCGTCCGGCTGAAACGGCTTTCCCTTCTCCATGCCGATCGCTGAGAAGATGCCGGTCATGTCGGGGCCGTAAGCGCCGGCCGGCTCCTCCTGGATGATCTGGTTCACCTCCTCGAAGAACTTGATGGTGTTGGCGTGAACGGTGTTCATCGCCTTGCCGGAGAGATCGAGGAATTTCGTTTCGGGCGGCGCGTCCTTCTTGTCATAGGGATAGACGCGCAGGTTCTTCTTCAGGCTTGCGACACCCGGCGCCGGATCGCCATCCTTCATGAAGGCACGGCCGAAGAGCAGGTTGCCGTAGGTCGGGGATTCGAAGACGAAGTAGCCTTCGGGCCTCTCGCCCTTCCAGCCTGGCGGCACGAAGAGATACTTGCCGCCCTTGCCCTTGTCCGGTCCGGCATTGCCGAGGTCCGTGACATAACGGAACCAGAAATCGTCGACGACGCCGAGAATGCCGGGCGGGCTTTCGACGACCACCGGCCCATCCTTCAGGTCCATCCAGTTCCAGAAATAGATTGTCTCGGTGTTGGCCGTCAGAAACAACGACTTCGAGTCCATCAGCGTCTCGAAGACGCCGATCGTGCTCTTCTCGGCGCCCACTTCGCGAAGACCGGTGCGGATCGCCACCATCGAGGCGCCGGGAATGCCGTTGAGGAAGGCTTCGATCCCACGGCTGAAATCGAGCTGGTCCCAGACCTTCTGCGCGGTCTCGGCCGTCGGAACGCCGTCGTTGAACTGAAGCGTACCGATGCGTGTCTCGACGCTATCGGGCGTCAGGATTTCCTGCGGTATCGGCGTCGTCATCTTGAAGGTGTCAGCAAGGACCGGACCTACAGCCAGCAATACGGCGCTGCTAAAAAGGATGGCGCGCATGGCAAGGGTCATAAATCGCTCCAGCATTCGTTCAATTCGGGCGGCGTGCAGACGCAGGCCGCTCTCTGGCTTGGAGCAAAGTCATCACGGGCGCGGGCGTCAAGTTACGTAACGGTTACCACACGCGGCGCCGGCCCGATCGTCGCCGGGGCGAATGGCGCGTGTGTCGACCGTGTCCAGGGAACGGCAATCAGCCGGCCGCATCGCGATCCAGCGGATAGACAGGCCGCCGCACGCGCTGAAAATTCCGCGCGCCGATGTTGGCGCTGCTCAAGCCCGTGCCGTCGATCTCGACGATGGCCGAGGCAATCGGACCGAAGGCGGCGCGGAAGTGTTGCTGCGATTTGACGACGACGATTGTGTAGTCGGACGGCTCGATGCCGACGGCGCGGAAGAGATTGCGGTCGAGCATCTGCTGGCGCTCGCTGCAAATGAGGATGTCGATGCCATCGACATGGAAGCGAACGCTCGGTCCCATGGTTGCCGGCAGGCCCTGAAACATCGGCCCCTCGAAGACGATCCTGCCGTCGGAGATCGCCTCCACCCGGCCCGTGACCGTGACCGGCCCGCCGCCGATGGCGGGGTCGATCTTGCAGCCGAGCGTCACCTGACGCTCTGCACCGATGCCTGCGGCAACGAGTTCGGCCGCCACGTCAGGGTCGCAGAGCGCGCCGAAGGCCGCATGATTGACACCGATCTCAAGGAGCTTGGCAAGCACGCAGGTGGAATCGCTATAGGCGCCGCAGCCGGGGTTGTCGGAGAAATCGGCGATGACAAGCGGACCATGCCGCTCCCCGCCCAGATGCTCAGCGACGATGCCAGGCAGCGCATCGAGCGGCAGTTGCTCGTCCTGATGCTCGCGCCGGTCCCAGATCTCGCGGCAAAGCCGCTCTGCCTCGGCTTCCGCCTGCGCAGGCTGAACCCGGTTGCGGTCGTAGCAGATCACCGCCGATGGCCCGGTGTTGAAGATATCGGCATCATAGAAACCGGCATTGATCGAGGTCGCGAGCATGCCGTCGCGCGCTGCGATTGCGTCGGCGATCTCGAGCAGTTCGGTCATGGCGCAGGCATGGGTCGTGCGCCCGTCATTGCAGCCGTTCAACATCGGCGGCTGGCGGATAGCGATCGCCGGGCGGATCACGCCGCGCATGGCGCGCTCCAGAAGCGCGCCGGCTTTGTGGGCGCATTCGGCCATGTCGACATGCGGATAGGTGCGGAAGGAAACAGCGATATCGAGCAGCCCGGCCATCTCGGGTGCGGAATTGGCGTGCAGGTCGAAGGTCGCGGCAATGGGCATGTCAGGCCCGACGAGGCCGCGCACCACCTCCAGAAGCTGCATCTGCGCGTCATCCGCCGTCTCCGTGCACATGGCGCCGTGGAAGACGATGAAGACGCCATCGAGTTTTTGCCCCTCAAGCGCGCTTGTGAGGTCGGCAACGAAGCGCTGGCGCATGGCCTCCTCCACCCGGCCGCCGGGCTCGGCCCGCGCCGCCACGGTATAGACCGGCTGCCAGCCATACTTGTCGCAGCAATCGATGAAACCGCCGATCTCCGAATTGGTCCCTCGGCAATGGGTCTCGATCTCCTGGCCCAGGAAATAGTGGCAGGCTTCGAAATCCCTGAAGCCTGTCTTGAGCTTCGAGAACGTGTTGGTTTCCTGGTTGAATTCGAGAACGGCGACACGGAAGCTCATCGCATGCACTTTCATTTTGCTGACTGGGAAAATCGAGGAGACGGGCGCCGGGGAAAACGCGAAACCCCGGCGCCGCGCCTGTCCGCCTGCCGCGCCCTGCGTCGAAAGCAGCGCGCGGCAGGCGAATGCTGTGTGGGCGTTCTGGCCATTGCCGTTAGCCGGGTTTGGGTTTGCCCTTCCCCAATTCCGGGTCTGGGCTGCCCCTCACCGTTTCGGGGTCCGGCTTGCCCCTCACGCATTCCGGTCCGGGCTGCCCCTCACCCTGACCCTCTCCCCGCACGCGGGGAGAGGGAGCGCGGTCGCGCGTGCGGTCATCGGAGAAAACCGCGGGCGTGGGAGGTTACGGGCGGGCGGTTGCTGCGCGTCTCCTTCGCCGCGCCTGCGGGGAGAAGGTGACCGGCGGGCCGGATGAGGGGCAGAACCGCAAGCCTCAGCGGGCGCGCCTCCCTTCACCCACTCAGCGGAAGTACTCGCTGGTGGTCTTCGGCTTGGCCATGATGTCGAAGTCGAAATACTGCTTGCGGATCCGGTCGTAGGTGCCGTTTTCCATGATCGTCTTCAGCCCGGCATTGAGCTTGGCGAGCAGCGCCTCGTCACCCTTGCGCACCGCCATGGCGTTGCCCTCGGCCGTGTCGAGCACGAAGCTGTCGCCGACGAAGGCGCAGCAGCCGCTCTCGTCCTTGGCCAGCCACTCGGTAAAGGCCATCTGCCCCTCGAGGATCAGGTCGAGCCGGCCGTTCTCCATGTCGAGGAACACTTCGCTGAGCGTCGGATAGAGCTTCACCTCGCTGTCGGGAAAGAACTGCTGCAGCGCCTCGACCGCGACCGAGCCCGATTGCGTGCCGATCACCTTGCCCTTCAGCGCCTCGGGTGAGATCTCCTTCAGATCCAGATCCTTGCGCGCGACGAAGCGCATGGCGTTGAAATAATAGGGGTTGGTGAAGTCCACTTTCGTCTTGCGGTCCGGATTGATCGCCATGGAGGCGATCATCACGTCGAACTTCTTGGCCTGCAGCGCCGGGATGATGCCCGACCATTCATTGGTGCTCCAGACGCATTCCACCTTGATTTCGGCGCAGACCGCCTGGCCGATATCGTAGTCGAAGCCTTTGATCTCGCCGGCCGACGTCACATAGTTGAACGGCGCGTAGTCGCCCTCCGTGCCGATCGAAAGCGTCTCGGCCCGGGCGCTCCCGGCCGCCATCAGAAGCAACAATACCGATGCGGTCATGAACTTCTTTTTCATCTGGTTCCCTTTGTTTTCCTGTCGGCCAGCCACGAAATTCCGATCGCAAGCAGGTCATCGGGCCTTCCCCCAATGTGCCTATCGCGCGAAACTGCCTGGATTTTCGGCCGATTTCAGTTTTCGTTTTGCTTTATTATGGATCGACAATGCGGGAGGCAGCGGCCCTGCGCAATGTGAAAGAAATCATTCCAGCCATCGAAAAAATTCATATAGGCTGCAGGAGATCCAGAACCCGGAGAAACGGATGCGTGACCTGCCGAGCCTCAAATCCCTGCGTGCCTTCGAGGCGGCCGCACGCAACGGCAGCCTGACAGCCGCCGCCGACGAGCTCTGCATCGGCCAGGGCGCCATCAGCCACCAGATCAGGATCCTTGAGGAACATCTCGGCCTGCGCGTCTTCGTGCGCAAGCAGCATGGCGTCGAGCTGACGCCCGAGGGCGGGCTGCTCTATGCCTCCTGCCAGCGCGCCTTCGACGATCTCGAAGGCGTCGTCCAGCACATCCGCCCGCGCGTCAGCGGCAAGATCCTGCGCGTGCGGGTCGGGCCGTTCTTTTCGATGAAGGTGATCGCGCCGCGCATCTCGGAGTTCCTCGCCGCCAATCCCGGCGTGCAGCTCCACCTCTCCCACCTCGAAACCATCACCGCCGGCACCGGCCCGGCCGATGTGACCATCGCCTATTGCCTGCAGCCGCCGGCCGGGCGCTTCGCCCGCAAGCTGCTGCGCGAACGGCTGGTGCCCGTCTGCGGCCGCGAGCTCTTTCAGAAGGCCGAAGACAAGCAGGCGCTGCTTTCCGGCAACCGCCTGCACTATCGTGGCCTTCAGGAATGGCAGAGCTGGATCGCCTCCTCGGGCCTCGCGCTGCCGCGCAGCCACCAGGACCTGATCTTCGACGACCAGCACATCATCCTCGAAGCAGTGAAGGAGGGCCAGGGCGTGGCGCTGATCGACCGCACCATGGTCGAGCACGAACTGAAGACCGGCCAGATCTGCCTGGTCCACGACCATTTCTACGAACCGGCCGAAACCTACCAGTTCGTCTGCCAAGAGGAACTGTTGCGCACCAAGCCGGTGACGAAGAGTTTTCTCAACTGGCTGATCGCGGAGATTGAGGAACGCGAGCGTCGTAGCGCCGGGCCTGGTGGCTGATCCCTCTCGGAATCCGGAGCCGTACATCCTCGATTTGCCGGTCCAGCGGGCAGGCCAACCGACGATCAACAAATCGGAATTGGGTAAAATTCTCCTGGCCAAGTGCGCAATTGATTGAGCCTTCATCGGTAAAGCTCAATGCAACCGAGGGAGGTATCATGAACACAGCCTTCATTCTGATTTTTGAATCTGATCATGTGGCCATTTGAGAACGACGAGTATCCCGAAGGCTACGTGTTGTCGGAGGCCCCGGGCCAGCCAAAATATCGCTGGAGCGATTACGGCCAGCGACACGGAGCAGCCGTTCTCCACCATCGCTTTGGAAGGCCTTATGCCGCCGACAATGTCCGCCTGCCGGACGGATCGCGCGGCCGGGCTCATGCCGCGCATATCGACCGCCAAGACTGGCGGCGTCCGCTCAACGACCATGAGCGCGCCTGGTCCAGCGCGGCGACAGCAATTCCGATCCGCTGGCGTTGGGGTACCTTGGTTGTCACACCGGACGATCTGGTTTTCGAGGACGATCAATCGCCGCCATCATTCGAGCTGGCTGGACACAACGCACAACTGAACGACGACCTCTGTCAAAGCGTGGAAATCAAGCAACTGGCCTTGACGATGGAAGGCTGCAACGCGCTTTACGGGTCGCTGCTGCTAGGACTTTGGGGGCGGAGCCGCGACGCTGAGGAAGGCACGTCGTACTCGCGCAAGGAAGCAGCAAAATTGTTGGCAAAAGTTCGCGGCCTCGGCGAGACCCACTACGACATCAAGGGTGCGAGATGGCTGAATTACCGAGCATATCCGTCCGAGCTTCAGTCGGTGTCTCACTACTTCGAACGGCTCGGCTGGTACGACCTGACGGAAAAGCCTGCGGGCAATACTGCTGCCGACGAGCGACCCTACGAGCCTGATGGCCTCCGTGAACTGATGCGGAGGCTGACGCTTTTTCTCGTCGCTTCGATGGTGGCTCTTTTCATCCTCCTGGCCGCAATGGCCGTCACGACCAAATAGCGCCGCTCACACTCTCCTCTTCCCAAGCGACACCACGCGCCGGCGCACCCGCTGGCAAGCGCGTGCGCGCCGTCACTGGCGCTGCTGACATCGTCACCGTCAGTTTGGCGTGCCGGTCTTGACTACCCCGCCTGCTGCGCCCCATGCGCGTGGACCACCGCGTCCGCTTCCTTGCCGTAGAGTTCCTCGAAATGGTCGAAGCTCTTGGAGAAGTAGCCGATCCCCTGCGTCGCCGCCCGCAAGGCGCGGGCGAGATCGTCGAGCGCCGATCCCGGCACCAGGGCGCGGAAGATGTCCCAGCCCTTGGCGGTCTCGTCCCGGTCGAAGCCGAGCACCTGACCCTTGTAGGTGGAGACGATCGGCACCAGGCTGCCGGAATAGATCGAGGGGATGTGGATCTCGATGCGGATGACCGGCTGCATGAGGACGGCAGAGGCCTGTGACAGTGCCTGGCGCACGCCCATCTTGGCGGCCGCGCGGAAGGCGAAGTCGTTGCTGTCGACCGAATGGTGCTGGCCGTCCGTCAGCGTCACGCCGACATCGATCACCTGAAAGCCGAGTGGGCCCTTCTCCATCGCCTCGCGGGCGCCCGCCTCGATCGCCGGAATGAAGTTGCGCGGCACCGCCCCGCCCTTCACCGTCTCGGCGAAGGAGAAGCCGGCGCCGCGCTCGTTCGGGTGCACGCTGAGCTTGACGTCGGCAAATTGCCCGGCGCCGCCCGTCTGCTTGCGGTGGCGGTAGTGGACATCGGAGGGTTTCAGCACCGTCTCGCGGTAGGTCGGGCTCGGCGACTTGTCGGTGACGCCGACATGGAAGACGTCGGCAAGCGTCTTGCAGAGATCGCGCAGGTGCATCGGCCCCTGCACGCAGACGAGCTGGGCGCCGGTTCCCTCCTCCTGCATGACCACGAGCCCGCGGTCCGTCTCGGCAAGTTTGGCGAGCGTGCCGGAAAGCTTGGTTTCGTCGCGCTCGCTGTCGGGCACCAGGATACGCTCCAGCATCGGCGTCGGCGGCACCGTCCAGTCCGGCGCCTCGGCGGTGGTATTGGCGGCAAGCAACGCCGGCACCGGCAGGTGCTCGGATTTGACCGCCGCGATGATCGCGCCGGCTTCCGGCGTGGCGTTTGGCAGCGGTTTGCCGGTCGCCGGATCCTGCAGCGAGCCGAGGCTGCCGCCGCCGAGCGTGCTGCCCTGCTTGATGCCCGATGTCAGCGCCCTGACCAGCACGGTCTTGCCGACATTGGCGCGGTGGTAGGCATGGAAGCTGACGGCGGAAAGCGCCGTTTCGGTAATCGTGCCGGCCGCAGCCAGCCGATTGCGCAGCGCATCCACAGCCGGCGCCTCGTGGCGCAGTGCCTTCATCAGCCGCATGATGCCATTGGCATGGCTCGCCGAACCCACCAGCACCGGAATGATCCGGTTTTCCTTCAGGAGCCGTGTGGAGATCGCGTAGATCGTGTCGCTGGCCGGCGCCCGGTCTTCGATCAGCTCTTCGAGCAGCCAGTCGTCGAACTCGGAGAAATGTTCGAGAAGCTCGGCGCGCGCCTCCTTCTCGCGCTCCATCACCGTATCGGGGATCTCGATCAGGGCCGAGGTCTGCCCTTCGCGGTAGCGCCAGGCGCGCTCGGAGATCAGGTCGCAGCTACCGACGATCTGGTCGCCCTCGCGGATCGGCACCTGGCGCAGGAGCAGCATGTGGCCGGAATAGTCCTGAAGGGCGGCGATCACGTCGCGCAACCGCGCCCGTGGCTCGTCCATGCGGTTGATGAAGAGAATGCAGGGCGTGCCCGAGGCCTCGATCACCTTGAGATAGGGGGCGGCCAGCACCGCCTCCTCCGGCGCCGGCGAGACGCAGAGCACACAGGCGTCGCTGGCGATCAGCGCATGCTGCGCGTGGCCAAGCGCCTCGGTTCCGCCGGGTGCATCCAGCGCACACCAGGGCTCGCCGCCAAACTCGAATTCCGTGAGGTTCAGTCCATAGGGTGAAGCAGCCTTTCTGGAGGCCCCCTCCAGACCGGCCAGCTTGTCTACCAGCGTGGTTTTCCCGGTCTGTGAGGGCCCAAGTACCGTGAAGCAGCGCATCGGCGATCCTCCCCTGTCGCGTTTGCCCGAGGGCGCCGAGCGTTGCGACGCCGTTACTCTATTAATTCTAGGGCAGCTTTTGCGCTTTCAATGGCTGTGCGCAAATTCGATACGGTTCGTGTGCCGGCTGCGCTGACCATGCAGCCTCGTCCGGCACCACAATCTGCTTGCAAGTTTATACCGGTTGAGAAATTATATCAGTACTGCCGTAGACAACCGAAAGTGTAGCGCTAGTTCCATTGCATCAGTCCACGCACCCGTCCGAGCCGGAGATCATCCGCATGTCCCTCACACTTTACCAGCATCCGCTCGCCTCCTTCTGCCATAAGGTGCTGATCGCGCTCTACGAGAGCGAGACCCCCTTCAAGAGCAGCCTGGTCGATCTTCTGGACCCGGAGGAAGCGGCTCGCTTCGCAGCCCTCTGGCCGGTCGGCAAGATGCCGGTTCTGACCGACAGCGCGCGCGACGTCGTCATCCCCGAGACCTCGATCATCATCGAGTATCTCGACCGCCATTATCCCGGCCGCCAGCGGCTGATCCCCGACGATCAGGACACGGCGCTGAAGGCCCGGCTGTGGGATCGCTTTTTCGATCTCTACATCCACGTACCGATGCAAAAGATCGTCACCGACACGCTGCGTGCGTCCGGCGAAAACGACCATCGCGGCGTGACCGACGCCCGCGCCGCCCTTACCGTTGCCTATGGCATGGCCGACAAGCATTTCGCAGAAAACACATACGCGGCCGGCGACGCCTTCAGCCTTGCCGATTGTGCCGCCACGCCTGCGCTCTTCTATGGCGGCATCGTCGAGCCCTTCGATGAGAAGCACCCGCATCTTGCCGCCTATTTCGAGCGCCTGCTCAAGCGTCCTTCGGTGCGCCGCGTGCTCGCCGAAGCGCGCCCCTATTTTCACATGTTCCCCTACAGGAACCTGATGCCGGCGCGGTTCTTCGATATGTAGTCCGCGACGGATTTCCTCAACGATAACAAAAAGAACAGATGCTTTCATGAATCGGAATGGCAGGCATCCCGGCACACCGGAAGGCCGCCATCACTTTTCGGCTCAGACCTACTGCATGTCTCTTTGAATCGACCTCGATTTAAGGACACAGACATGCAGAAAATCAAAGTGCTACAGCGAACTTTGCGCGTCTCACAAGACGCGCGGCACTGAAGGGCGGCAAGGAGAAGATCACGATGGCGAAACTCGTCTTTGCATTGAACCAGTCGCTGGACGGCTACGTCGACCACATGGCCATGGCGCCCGATCCCGTGCTTTTCCGTCATTTCATCGATGACGTGCGCAGCGTGGCCGGCAGTCTCTACGGTCGCCACATGTACGAGGTGATGCGCTACTGGGACGACGAACATCCAGAGTGGGACGAAGCGGAACGGGAGTACGCCGAGGCGTGGCGCGGCCAGCCCAAATGGGTCGTGTCGCGCTCGCTGACATCGGTCGGTCCGAACGCCACACTTGTCGCCGAAGACATCGAGGCGACGGTACGCGGCCTGAAAGCTCGGTTCGATGGGGAGATTGAAGTTGCCGGACCCGAACTGGCGGCAAGCCTGGGCAAGCTCGGCCTTGTCGACGAGTATCGCCTGTACTTCCATCCGGTCGTGCTCGGTGGCGGCAAGCCGTACTTCGCCGGCCCGCTGCCGCCGTTGCGCCTGGTGGCGAGCGATCGTATCGGCGAAAACGTGATCCGGCTGACCTACGTTCCCGCCTCGCCATAGGCAGCACGCCGCACCGTGCAGACGAGGGGCACACGGCTGGCCACTTCGGCAAGACTGTGGCGCGGCCGTCCCTGCGCGATGGCGTAGCCTGGCTGCCCTATTTCACTTGCGCCGGCGGCGTGCCGATCGGGAAGGCGATGGTGACGAAGCCCGCCGTACCCTCCGGCCGGTTCTTGGCGCCGAATTCCTGGAAGACCTTCAAGGTCAGCGAAACCGGCGTTTCGGCCGCCTTGAAATTGTAACCGACGGTGCCGCCTATCGCGGCAATGCGGCCCTTGAAGTCGCCGAGCGCTGCGCCCGGACCGCTGTCTCCCGTCACCTGCTGGTAGAAATAGCCCGCAAGACCGGCAGAAAATTCCTGGCCGAAGTGCCTGGTAACCGCCCATTCCGCGTGGAATTCCGTACCCGTGCGATAATCGGTCGCCGGGTTCTCCCCGTTGAAGGTGAAGCCCGCGGCACCCGACAGGTCGAAACCGGTTTCCGGATTGAACCAGGTGCCGGCAAGGGTGAAGTCGCCTGCCCAGCGGTTGAAGGAAATGTTGGCAAGCTCGCCCTTTCGGTAGTCGCCGATCGGCACGTTGACGGTGGCGTTCGCCGTCCAGTGGAAATCACCCTCATGCCAGCCGAGCGTGGCACCAAGTACAGGGTCGCCGATGGTGAAGACCTCATCGCTGGCCGAGGCCGAACGGCCGGCACGCGGGGCCGAAAGCGTCGCATCGACACTGGGCCCGCCGAAGGGCACAATCGCGGTAAAGCCGAGATTGCCGCCAAGCACCTCCTCGGGCATGACCCAGAGACCGGTGCCGAAGACGCCGACGAGCCTCGCGTCGACTTCGCCGACGATTTGGCCGCCGAGAGGAAGCTGCTTGTTGCCCTTGAGTTCACCCACGTAGAAGTAGTTGTCGTTCTGAAAATAGGTTCCGGGCGGCGCCAGCAGGCCGGCCAAGGGGCCGCGGGCACCGAGCAGATAGAAGCCGGCACCGTTTTCAGCCGCGTTCGCCGTCGAAGGCACGATCACGGTCGACAGGCCGGCGGCAAGTGCCGACGCGCAAAGCAGCCTTTTCGCGTAGCTCATGAAAGTGATTCCCCTCTCTCTCGGCCCGAACGATACCATCCTGCCGTGCGCAAGCCAGCCCTGACAAACCGCAGGCGCGCAAACACAAACTGCCCGATTCATCGGGTAGCCTAGCCGCCGAACCTTGCGCGACCCACGCTTGCCGCTAATTTAGTTCTCCGGGCGCCTCGTTGCGGACAGACCCGCGCCGCCACGCTTGATCCACGCGCGAGCGCTCCGCGCGTATGAGCAAAGGACCCGAGACCATGGAATACCGGCTGCTCGGCCGTTCCGGCCTGAAAATCTCCACGATTACCATGGGCACCATGACGATCGGCGGGCGCGGCAAGTTCGCCGAGGTCGGCAATGTCGGCCTCAAGGAGGCGAGCCGCTATGTCGATCTCTGCCTCGATGCCGGCGTCAACCTGATCGACACCGCCGATATCTATTCGACCGGCGCCTGCGAGGAGATCATCGGCGAGGTGCTCGGCGGCAAGCGCAAGAACGGCGTGCTGGTCGCCACCAAGGCACGCTTCTCCATGGGGCCGGGACCGAACGACGGCGGCCTTTCGCGCCACCACCTGATTGCCGCCTGCGAGGCGAGCCTGAAACGACTGAAGACCGACGTCATCGATCTCTACCAGGTGCATGAATGGGACGGCCAGACACCGCTCGAAGAGACGATGGAGGCGCTCGACAGCCTCGTTCGAAGCGGTAAGGTCCGCTATATCGGCTGCTCCAACTATTCCGGCTGGCACGTCATGAAGGCGCTCGGTATCAGCGCGCTCGAGGGCCGGCAGCGCTTCGTCAGCCAGCAGATCCACTACACACTGGAAGCCCGCGAGGCCGAGTATGAGCTGATGCCGATCTCGATCGACCAGGGGCTTGGCGTGCTCGTCTGGAGCCCGCTTGCCGGTGGCCTGCTCTCCGGCAAGCACCGACGGGGCGAGACGCCCGAGGGTACCCGCCAGCTCGCCGGCTGGAACGAGCCGCCGATCCGCGACGAGGAACGGCTGTGGAAGATCGTCGACATGCTGGTCGCCATATCCGGCGAGCGCGGCGTCTCCCCGGCTCAGGTTGCGCTCGCCTGGCTGATCGGCCGCAAGGGCGTCACCTCCGTCATCATCGGCGGCCGTACGGAAGCGCAGTTCTCGGACAACCTCGCCGCCGCCAGCCTGAAGCTTTCCGACGAGGAAAAGGAACTGCTCGACGCCGTCAGCCTGCCGCCGGTGATCTATCCCTACTGGCACCAGCTCTGGACCGCCAAGGACCGGCTCGGCGAAGCGGATCTGTCGCTGCTGGGGCCGCATGTGTAGAGGACGGTGCCCCATCCGGCTCGCCAACGCTTCTTCGGCATTATGGAGCAAGGGCGACAAGATGCCGATGAAGGCCGATGTGATCTCCTGAGGGTGCCTTGGGAGTGTTGCCTATGGTCGAAGTCGTAGACGAATTGAAAGCGAAACTGGGTGAGATCGACGCCTCGGATCGAGGAGCGACCCAGCGCGCAGTGGGGTCGAAGTCCCGAAAACCACCTTCCTTCGAATGACGCCGTTCGCCCATTGGACCGCAACCGACCTTTGCAGGGATGGCTTCGCGGATCCCGTTCCTGCTGAAGGCGGTACGCTCGCGAAGCGTCGCTATAAGACCGTCTCAATGGTATCATGAACCCGCACGGTCGCGGTGTCGGGCAGCCGGATGGTGCATGTCGCGTCAATTGCCTGGCTTCATCCGGCGGATCTCCTGAGGGGGAGACAGCCATGGCAACTGCAAGAGCAGAGCGGCGGCTGGCCGCGATCCTGGCCGCTGACGTCGTTTGCTATTCCCGACTCGTCGAACATGACGAGGCTGGGACGTTGTCGGCCCTCAAGGTTCTGCGCCGGGAGGTGATCGATCCGCTGCTGGCCGACCATCAGGGCCGTATTGTCAAGTTGATGGGCGACGGTGAGCTCGTGGAGTTCGGCTCGGTCGTCGATGCCGTCGCGTGCGCGGTCGCCATCCAGAAGGGGGTTGCCCAGAACCAGGCCGATATTCCGGCGGAGCGACGCATCATCTTCCGGATCGGCGTCAATCTCGGGGATGTGATCCATGAGGTCGATGGGGATCTCTACGGCGATGGCGTCAACATCGCCGCCCGCCTCCAGACCTTGGCGGATCCAGGTGGCATTTGCATTTCCGGCACGGCGTACGATCACCTCCCGGGCAAGCTTGACTGCGATTACGAGTATCTCGGCGAACGGGCGCTCAAGAACATGGAGCGGCCGGTGCGACTGTACCGCCCCCTTCTGGAAAAGGCGACCGCGGGAACGGCATCGCCGAGGCCCTCCCTTCCGGACCGACCATCCATTGCCGTGCTGCCGTTCAACGCCATGAGCGCCGACCCGGAGCAGGACTTTTTCAGCGATGGGCTCACCGAGGACATCACCACCGCCCTATCCAAGCTCAAGGGGTTCTTCGTGATCGCCCGCAACACGATGTTCACCTACAAGGGAAAGCCCGTGGATGTGCGCGCCATCGGGCGCGAACTCGGGATCCGCTATATTCTCGAAGGCAGTGTCCGCAAGTCCGGCAAGCGGGTGAGAGTGACTGCGCAGCTCATCGATGCGGCCTCCGAAGTCCATCTCTGGGCCGAGAGGTACGATGGCGACCTTGGCGACATCTTCGTCATTCAGGACGAAATCACCGCAAGCGTCGTCGGCCGCATCGGGCCGGAACTCCTGGCGGCCGAGCATGCCCGCGAAAGCCCCAAGCCGCATCATGGCCTTGATGCGTGGGAATGTGTCGTGCGGGCGGTGTTCCTGTGTTCGCAACTGTCTGAGGAGAGCAGCGGGAAGATGCTCCCCCTGCTCGATCGGGCAATCGGACTGGCTCCCGGTTATGCCCAGGCGCTCGCCATGAAAGGCTGGATTACCATGTGGCGCGCGTTCCAGGGCTGGGAGGACATGGGATACGCCCTGGCCCTTGCCAGGGATTTCGTCCAGCAAGCCATTGCCGCGGACGACAACGAACCGTGGGCGTACCTTGCGCAGGCGATGATAGCCTTTGCGGCGCGTGACAATGTCCTGGCGATGGCAGCGATCAGCCAGGCTGTCGCGATCAACCCCAACTCCGCGTTTGCACACGGCCAGTTGGGACTTGCGCATGCCAACGGGGGCCGCGCGGCGGACGCCATCCCCTGCATCGACTACGCCCTCAGACTGAGCCCGCGCGAGGCTTTTCTCGGCGACTTTCAGTTTTACTATGCCATGGCCTATTTCCAGGGCGCGGATTACGAACTTGGATTGAGCTACGCGCGGGAGGCGCATCGCCTGCGGTCCGGCCACGCGGTTCCGCTGGTCATCGGCACGGCCTGTGCCGGACTTCTGGACAACCAGGAGGCTGCCACGGACCTGCTCGGACGGCTCAAATCGCTGGTCCCTGACATCTCACGGGACGCCGTCGCAGCAACATCTTCTTTCGTCCGCGCCGAGGATCGGGCGCGTCTGATCGAGGGACTTGCCCGTGCCGGCCTGAACTGACGGGTTGGATGGGCTGCAAGAACCTATGGTGGCGTTTGCTGCCGAAGGCCGCGCTTCGTCCACGGTTGCCCCGCATCCGCCCGGTGAGGGATTGCCCCGCATCCGCCCGGTGAGGGATTGCCCTCATCCGGCCCACCGGCAGCACGCACGCAGGACAGTATCCGATGCAAAGCCGAGCCTCGGCGGCGATGTCTCTCCGGCAGCATCCCGCACAGCAAACGTCGCCATCGCCCCTTGACTTCTCGCCCAGCATTGCCATTTTATATCATATGATACACGAAATCTTGGCATAGGAGACAAGGATGGCCAGCGCTCAACCGGCATTCGCCCCTGATCGGCAAGCCGCCCGGCAGGAAGAGGCGGTTATCGTCAAGGCCGTGGTCAGGGCCTGCGACCTCTGGAACCTCACCAACAAGGAGGCGGCCCAGCTCTTCGACGTGCCGATCGCCACCTGGAACCGCATGAAGGCGGGTGACTTCAAGGGCAAGCTCGACCAGGACAAGCGCATGCGCGCGAGCCTGATCGTCGGCATCTTCAAGGGTCTCAGGCTGTTCTTCAACGGTCCGCTCACCTATCAATGGCCAAAGGCGGTCAACACCGGTGCACTGTTTGCCGGCCACTCGCCGGTGGACTTGATGATCGAGGGCGGCATTCCCATGATGCTGAAGGTGCGGCGTTATCTCGATGGCCTGCGCGGCGGCCTATGATATCCGAGATCGACTTCAACGAGCCGGCGACCGTCCGGCTGATCTCGACCGCCTATATCGCCGAGCCCGCCGTCAAGCCGCTCGCAGACGATGACGACGAGATCGAGATCCTCAACCGGCTGGAGGCGATGACGTCCGCGCGGCTCAGCCCCCTCGCCCTGCCCGTCGGCGTCGATCCCGCCGAGCTTTTGAACGAGACCTTCGGCTACGGCTGGTCGCTGATCAACGCCGCCTTCTGCCATGCCCGTCCGCCGGGCAACCGCTTCAACGGCGAGGAGCGCGGCGCCTGGTATTGCGCCTTCGGCCCGCGCGCGCTTCAGACCTGCCAGGCGGAAATCGTCTACCACCGCACCCGGGCGCTCAGCGAAGCCGGAAGCTTTCACGACATCGGCCGCTACCGCGAGCTGATCGCCGGCTTCACCTGCCGCTTTCACGATGTGCGCGGCGAAAAGGGCGCCGCCTATCTCGATGCCGATACGGCGGTTGCCTACCCCGCCGGCCAGGCGCTCGCTGCCACTATTCTGGCGCAAGACGGCAACGGCCTGATCTACCCTTCCGCCCGCGACCCCGAGGGCGAATGCCTCGCCGTCTTCCGCCCTGCCGTCATCCAGAACATCCGCCAGGGCCGCACCATCACCTTTCAATGGTCGGGTGCGCCCGAGCCGCGCATTCTGGAAGAAGATTGACCCGGCGAGACAGATCGAAAAGCAGCGCCAAGAACGGCCCGCAATGTTGCCGCAATGCGCCCGCTCGACAAGGGCTCGCCTTTCCGGATTCCCGCGCCAAACTGCCGAGGCCGGATTCGGCTTGAATGGAAACCACTTATAAATCAAATTGTTATTGACGCCTTTGCCCGGCTGGACATGCGCCGGCACTTGGAAGCGAAGCCTCACTCTCTCCTGCGCTGCGAGGAGAGGAAAACGGCCGCACCACGTTCCACTTGACGACCGCCCGTTTCGCGTAGGCTGCGACGCGACCGACGCGTTCTCCAGGCTTGGGATGTGACTATAGCGAGCGCTGCACCGTCCCTTCTCCCCGCCCGCGGGCAGAAGGTGCGGCAGGCGGGTGCGGAGAAAGCTCCTCACCGCGCGGATGAGGGCAAATCCCTCACCGCGCGGATAAGGGGCGCCCGACGGCAAACCGCCGAGCAAAGCGTCGACCATGAGGAACGAATGACGATTACACTTTTGCCAGTCGATGCCGTCGATGCCGATGTCATCCGAAAGCTCGACGTGCATGAAAACCAGATGGACTTCATCGCCAGCAACAAGGAGTCGCTGGAAGAACTCGCCGAGCGCCCCGAATGCGTCGGCTTTGCCGTGATGGCCGAAGGCGCGCCCGTCGGCTTTGCCATGTATGCGCTCGACCCGGATGACGGCAACCATTGGATCTACCGCCTGATGATCGACGCCCGCCACCAGGGCAAGGGCTATGGCGCCAAGGCGCTTACCGCCCTGCTCGAGCATATGGCCACGATCCCCGAATGCGGCGACATCTATCTCGGCGTCTACCCGGAAAACACGCGCGCCCACGCCCTTTATCACCGCTTCGGCTTCCGCAAGACCGGCATGATGCTCGGCGGGGAGAAGGTGATGCGGCTGGACCGCACGTCGAAATAACGCTCGGGACATCGTCGCGTTCGGGAGCGGATGGGAGCGTTGCGGTCCCATCCACATTCGGCTGATGCCGCGCCGCGCTACGACGCGGCCGCAGCCGCCACCGGTTTCGTCAGGCGCAGGCCGAGAACCAATAGCCCGCCCAGTGCATAAACGACGACGACCGAAAGCCAGATGGCGCCCGGCCATTGCTCGTGGACGACGAAATAGAGGCTAGAAAAGGCCAGCGGACTGATGATCGACGCCAGGCTCACGGCTGAGGCCAGCACGCCCTGGAACTGGCCCTGCTGGCTCTCGTCCACCTGCCGGGTCGCGAGCGATTGCAGCGCCGGCACGCCGATGCCGCCGAGCGCAAAGACCGGCATGACCGCAAAGATCATCCAGCCCTCGGTCGCAAACGCCATGACGGTCAAGGCAAGGCACACGCCGGCAACACCCACCAGAATGGCGCCACGCTCGCCGAAGAGCTTTACGGCCGGTCCCGGAAGGAACGCCTGGGCAAGCGTCTGGCAGACACCGAAAGCGCCAAGCGAAAGGCCGATCCAGAACCCGTTCCACTGGAACGTCTCGCTGCCCCAGAGCGCCCAGCAGGTGCCGTAGGCTTCGCCTGTGGCGCTGAAGATCAGGAACAGAAAGACGATCGGCAGCACGCTCTTCACCGAGAACACCCAGCGCAGCGGCCGAAGCGGATTGAGCGCGGCAAGATCGATCCTCTCGCGGCTCGGTATGCGCGATTCCGGCAGCACGAAATATGCCAGCGCCAGATTGCAGCCGTTCAGCACCGCCGCGGCAATGAAGGGCAGCCGCAACCAGTGATCGCCGAGAACGCCGCCGAGAACGGGGCCGATGATGAAGCCGATGCCGAACATGGCGTTGAACAGGCCGAAGCGCTGGGCACGCTTATCCTCGGGCGTGATGTCGGTGATATAGGCGGTTGCGACCGACATGTTGGCGCTGGTCAGCCCGGCGATCGCGCGGCCGGCAAGGAGCATCCAGAGATTGGGCGCAAAGGCGAGGAACAGGTAGTTGATGGCAGCACCGGCAAGCGAGATCAACAGCACCGGCCGGCGGCCCAGCCGGTCGCTGAGCGCACCCAGCACCGGCGCGAAGATGAACTGCATGACCGCGTAGAGAGCGGTCATCGTGCCGATATAGGGCGCCACGCTTTGGGCTTGGGTCACGTCCTTGAGCAGCGAAGGCAGGATGGGAAAGATGAGGCCGATGCCCACGGCATCGAGCACAATGGCGGTAAAAATGACGATTAGGGGCTTCTTCATGATGCGTTCCGATCGACGCAAGCACGCGCACGCCAACAGGCGCCGATGCCTTGCGATTGGGTGACCTGACGATGCAGGCGATGAGTTTTGGGAAACGCTGGCCGATCCGTGCTCAAACGGCAGGGATGGCGTGTGCTTGACCGCCTGGACGGGAATTCGTCCACCTGTTTACTCCGCCACTGAGCGGATCAAGGGAAGCGGTCGCTTTTCGCGATGGCGGGCACTTAACTCCGGATGGCGGGACGCGACAAGCCCCGGATTCTTGCAGCACGAGCGAGCAGAAGCCAAACGATCCGGCGTGTCATCCCCGCTATCTTGGCGTGCTGGAAACGATGCCACGTACTGAGCACACGTCGAAGCAGCGTAGCCGCGCTCACAACCGGCAAATGGTCAACAGGACCTTTTTCGATTACAGTTGGGGCAGAAACCACGACAGTCGTCAGAGCGGAAAACTCCTTGAGCCTGGCCCGACCGTGGTCCCCTTTCGGTGGCCACGCAACTCGGGACGGAGCACCCGCTTGCCGATGCGGAATTCGTGGGTGGAGCGCAGCGATGGAACAGAACTCCGAGATCGGCCCGGCCGAAGCTGACGACTTTCCTGCCATTCGATCCTTGTGCAACGGCTTCCTCGACTGGTGCCGATCGCGCTACGGCGAAAACGCGTGGTTCGTCGACCACTACTACACGCCGGAACAATGGGCCGCGCTCCTCGACAGCCTGCCGAAAATCCACTCGGCTCCAGATGGGGAGATTCTTGTTGCCCGTCTGAACGGAAAGGTGGTCGGCTGTGTGATGATGCAGCGGATCGGCGAACACACATGCGAGATGAAGCGCATGTTCATCAGCCCCGAGGGCCGAGGCCTGGGGCTGGGCCGCCGCCTCGCCGAAACTCTCGTGCGGGTGGCCGCCGAGCGGGGCTATACCGCCATGCGGCTGGATACTGGCCGCAACCACGACGAGGCGCTGAGCCTGTACCGTTCTCTTGGATTCCAGGAGATCGCGCCCTACTACAACGCACCTCCCGAACTGGGCAACCATCTCATCTTCATGGAAGCTCCTCTGGCGGGATAGTCCCGTCCGCCAGTTCGCCCCGCCACAATGCGCCGTCCGGTCCGCATGCGCCCTGGCGAAGACCGGATGAACCGGGGATATGGGGTGAGCCCACGGTCGAACGAGAGCGGCGACACGCTCCGCTTGGGTTTCGGCCGCCATTGCCGGCACCGCCCGATCGGCGCAATATCCCCACACATCAACAGCGGAATCGATGCACCATGCTCAAGGGCTCTTGCCATTGCGGCAAAGCGAAATGGACACTGGAAGGCGACCCCGGGTCGATTACGGCCTGCAACTGCTCGCTCTGTCACCGCTACGGTACACTCTGGGCCTATGACTACGAAGGCGAACGGATCACCGTCAGCGGCGCGCTCACCTCCTACACCCGCGCCGACGAGAAGAACCCGACACTCGAAATCCTGTTCTGCCCGACCTGCGCCGGCGTCGTCGCCTGGCGGAGCTTGCAGCCCGACGAGCACGGCCGCCGGCGCATGGCCGTCAATCTCAGGCTCGCGGAACTGGAACACGTCGCCGACCTGCCGATCGACCATTTCGACGGCTTGACCACCTTCGAGGATCTGCCATCGGACGGCCGCTGCGTGCGCGATCTGTGGGCGTAAGGAGGGTGTGGGGCCTTGCCTTGCGTCGCCAGCGGAGGCATCCACGCGAGGTCAAGGCCGCACCCGAGGGTTCTGGAACTGCTCCGGGCCATCCCGCGCCTCTTCCCTGGGTTGGGGCAAGCAAGCACTCAATTTCGGGGATTAAGGCATAGGAGCATGGCGCAGCGTAATTTCTTCGGATGACAGATACTGGTGCGCTGCGTAGCCTGGCGAGCATGGGCGTAGGGGATTGGACAGATACGGAAAATGACGCGATCGTCGCGGCCTATTTTTCAATGCTCAGCGACGAACTTTCTGGTCGCCCCCATAACAAGGCCGTGCAAAACCGGGTTCTGCAAGAAACGCTCGGAAGAAGTCGCGGTTCGATAGAGTTCAAACATTGCAACATTTCGGCGGCTGCAAAAGGCTTTGGCCTTCCCATTCTCAGCGGCTACCAGCCACGGTTCAATTTTCAGATGTCGCTGGCCGAGGCAATATCCCGATGGCTAGCGCGACATTCGCAATGGGACAGTGCCCTCGGCACTCATCCAGCGTCCGGGGTGGCTGAACCACCGGCGCTTTTCGTTGGTGTCGCGCCCACTCTCCACAATGCCCCGCCACCCGTTGAATTGACGCAGATGCAGGCGGTTGCACGGCGTTTCGATGTGGCCGGGCGAGACGAACGCAATCGCGCCCTTGGTCGCGCTGGGGAAGAGCGCGTGCTCCATCATGAACGCATGCAGCTCCAACAAAGCGGTCGCCAAGATTTAGCCCGCCAGGTTCGGTGGGTGGCTGAGGAGGATGGCGATGGTGCGGGCTATGACATCGCAAGCTTCACGCCAGACGGTCGCGTGCGTTTGATCGAGGTAAAGACCACCAACGGTTGGGAACGTACGCCTTTCCATATTTCGCGTAACGAACTTGAGGTGGCCGAGTCGCGACGTGAGGCGTGGTGTCTCCTCCGTCTTTATGATTTCTCGCGCCATCCACGGGCCTTCGAACTGCGCCCGCCCCTTGACACTCATGTCTCTCTCATCGCCACCAGCTATCAGGCGAACTTCCACTGAACAAACGGCTCGTCCCGTTGCTGAGGAGATGGGGTATCCATTCAAGGCCGGTCAGTGCGTCGCCAGCACCCGCGCCTCCACCGGCTGATCGATGCCCTTCAGCACCAGTAGCCGGGTTGCGGCGCCCGCGGCGAACGCCTGCGCTTGCGCCGCTGTCTCCTGCGAGACGAGGATCTCGCCGGCCTCGGCCTGAGATTCCAGCCTCGAGGCCAAGTTGACGGTGCCGCCGATCGCGGTGAAGTCGCTGCGGAAGCTCGAGAACTCGCCGATCTCGACATCGCCTGTGTGAATGCCGACCCCGACACCGAGCGGCTGGCCCTTGAGATCGTCGAGTTGCAGGCTGCCAAGCGCTTGAGCGCAGAGCCGCTGGATGTCGAGCGCCGCCAGGATCGCGGCCTGCGCGTGATCCTTCCTGATGATCGGGAAGTTGAAGATTGCCATCAACCCGTCGCCCATCTGCTTGTTGACGATGCCGTCATGCGCCCAGATCGCCTGCGCACAGCGATCCTGAAACAGGCTGACGATTTCACTCAACCTGACCCGCTCTATCCGCTCGGAAAGATGCGTGAAACCGCGGATATCGGCAAACAGGATCGTTGCGCTTGCCGCCACGTGACTCTGCTTCTTGACGTAACGGAAGGAGCGCTCGCAGATCGTGCAGATGTTCGGGTTCATCTTGCTGCGGGTAATGCCGAAGGCACGAAACGGCAGCGCCAGGGCCCCGCGAATGGGGATCGGCACATGCATCTGATCCCAGCATCCCCGGCAGATGCGGGCGTCGCCGCGTTGGCTCGGCTGGATGGTAGAAGCTTCTGTCATGGTCGGCATCTGCTCCGGCTGACATGGCCCGACGGGTGTGACCGAAGCTTCTGACATTTGATTAGCTTTAGCAACGGCTGGAACAGGTCACGGCGGCGAAAACCAGTGCCTGCGACCATCGATGCGCCCGACCGGCCGCCTCGATGGTCGCTTTAAACTGGCCTCGCGATTGCGGCTTCTGCCTTGATCCAATTGCTGACGGCGAAGCTTCGCCCATATCTGGCGTTGCCAGATTGGCTTCCAGCGTCGCTGATCGCCTGCCCCGCTTGCCCTACCCCGCCTTCTTTGCCGGCGGGATGACCCAGGAGCCGTCGAGAATGGATGGCGGGCTGTCGTCGGGCCAATAGAGCCGCATCATCAGGATGAACTTGCCCTTCGGCGCCGGCAGCCAGTTGGCCTCCTTGTCCTTCCCGGGTGATTCATTCTGGATATAGATCTCGGTCGACCCGTCGGCATTGGCCTTGGGGCTGACGCGGGCACTGATCGAATAGCGGTTGAGCGGATTGTCGACGAAGAAATAGTCTTGGTCATACATGGTGATCGACCAGAAACCGCGCACCGGCGGCAATTGCCCCTTCGGAAAGGTGATGACGTATTTGTTGGCGCCATTGTAGGCCCGGGAGAAAAGCCCGTCCTTGGATTTCAGCGACGTCGGATAGATCGCATCCTGCGGGCGATTGGCGCCAAGCCCGATTGCCGTGATCAGCGCGCGCTGCAGATAGCCGTTCCCGTAGATGCCGGTCTTGGTGGTAAAGCCCCAGCCGTTGACCTCCTGAATATCGCCATCGCTGAACTTGAAATGCAGCATGATGCGATGGAACGCCGTGACCGGAATGCGCGAGACGAAGGCGGCGTCCAGCTTGCTCTTGTCGAAATCCTTGCCGGGCACGATGCCGATCTCGGCAAACTTGGCGATCGCTTCTCCGTCCGCAGCCGTCGGCGGGTTGGTCTTCATCAACTCGCAGAGCAGCGTGAAGTACTCGACCGCATCCATCCGGTTGACCTGCTCGCGCACCGCTGCCTTCATGTCGATGTGCGGATCGACCTTACCCGGTGGCGGCGTCCAATCCTTGCCATAGGCGCTGAGCGGCACCAGCTTGCACTCGTCCTGCAGCGCGTGAACCGCCTTGTAGTCTTCGGGCGAGCCGTCGCAATAGATGCGGCCCAGGATCCAGACGATGCTCGTCGGCGACTTGTATTCGGTGACGCCATCAGGGACGGTTCCCTGCCAGCCGGGCCCGGTGATCGCGTAGGACTGTGCGCCATCGCCGGTCGTCCGCTTTCCTGGCACCTGGAACACCGTCGTCCAGCCGTCGAGCATCGGAAACAGGAAGTAGCGATCCTTCATGTCGGGGATCGACAGCACCCAGGGCTCCTTGCCCACATCGACGAAGGCGGTCGTATAGAGCGTATCGGCGTTTGGTGCGGTGACGTCCTTGAAGGATGCGTTCGGATATTCGCGCAGCTTGATGATGTGGCCCATCGGGCCCTTCGTGCCTTCGGGCTGTTCGACATTGGTGACGACCCGGCGGGTCATTTCCGTCGTCACTAGCGGATAACCGTAGATATAGGCTTCGACGGCCAACCAGAAATCGTCAGCCGCCTCGATCGGATCGATCAGCGGAGATTCCAGAGCATTCGCGGATATAAATGAAACCGTTGCGAGCAGGCCAGCGCCGCCCAAAGCGACGGCACGACGTGTCATATCCATGTTCGCCTCCCTTTGCCCTCATGGCAGAAGAAGGTTAGCACACGCTAATTAACACTACTAGACATTGTACCTTGGCTCGCAGCAGCACAGGACCTCCCCATGCCTGGCCGAGGGATCGTCGGGCCGCTGATCGCGAGGCGCGCCGTAGCCAGGCGACGCCCTGTCATTCGGGAGCGGAAAGCCTTCAAAATGCAGGCGTTCGTGCGTTCGCCAGACATGTATGAGGGCGCCCGACCGAGCAATGCTCTCGCCCGCAATGCGCTGGCGTAAGACACATTCATAGCATCGAAATATTTAAGGCGGAGCTGAGGCTCCGCCTTAAACGAACTTCGGTCCTTTGCAGTCCGGCGTCGCCTTTGCGATCTGTCGCGCAAGAACGCGTCATGTACGGCGGCTGCCGCGGATGGTAGGGCAGCACGAGATGCCTTACGACCGCCAAGCAGTCGATCAGAACGACAACCGGTTGTTGGACCAGACCGGACCGAGGCGCTCTTCTTGCCTGAGCGTCGTGGAACCGTAGGAGAAGCGCAGGCCACCGAAGATGGTGCTGGTGTCGCCCGAGACCGATGCGCTGAGACCCGAAAGCTCCTCGTTGGTGTATTTGTACCCGGCAAAGAGCGTGACGGGGAAGGTCTCCAGCCGGTAGTTCGCCGTGAGCTTCAGGGTGCGCAGATCGTAGTCAAGGTTGTCCTCGGTGAGGCGATCGAGTTTGCCATCGATGTCGAAGCGCAGGTTGTCGGTCGCGTAGATGCGGACGCCGAGCGCGCCCATATAGTGGTTGGCGTCGATGTCGTCGAAGTCCGACACGCTCGCCTGGCCGAAGCCGACCGCGCCGTGTACCGTCCAGGTATCGAGGAAATAGGCCGCTTCGATGCCGCCCATGTAATCGTTGAGGTCGACGCCGATGCCCGGGTCGAGCCGCGCCGCCTGCGCAAAGACGCCCGCCGCGTAAAGATCGTTGCGGTAGTAGCCGTGCAGCGCGCCGTCATAGCTGTTCGTATCGGCATCCTCGTAGGAGGCGCGCGTATAGCCGAGATCGACCTGCAGGTTCATACCGGCGCCGGCGTCGAAGTTCACCGCGCCGCGCAGGTCCCAGGCGTCCGTATCGATATCGCCTGGTGTATCGATGCCGGCTCCATAGGAGCCCTCGATGTAGCCGGCGATGCCGCCTGATGCCTGCTCCACCGGCACTTCATAGGCGTCCTGCGGCCCGACCAGCGGGCCGTCGATATCGGCAGCCACTGCGAGCTGAACGCTTGATAAAAGAAAAATGACGAAACCGCTCGCCCTGACCATTGCCCCACTCCGGTTGAAAGCCCCTGAAGATAGGTAAGCGAACATGGTTAATACAATCTGTACGGGAAGTGGATCAGGTTAACAACGCGTTGGCGTCCGTGCTGATCCTCGCCCTATGCGGCGGCGATCAAAGCCGAAATCCGCCCGTCGTGTCCCGTCGCAGGCTTCCCTCTCCCTGCCGTCAGGGAGAGGGTCAGGGTGAGAGGCAAGCCCACCCTTGAGGTCAGTGCGGAGCGCACTCACCCCTTGGCGATCTTCTCGCGCAGGCGCTCGTCCTGCGCGACAATCTCGGGCGTGATCACTTCGCCGAAATCTTCGAGTTCGAACACCGGGCGAATTTCGATTTCGCTCGGTCCCGGCATCGGGTTCGGGCAGCGCTTCACCCACGCGATCGCCTCGTCCATGTCCTTGACGGTCCAGATCCAGAAGCCGGCGACCAGTTCCTTGGTCTCGGCAAACGGGCCGTCGATGACCATACGGTTCGGTCCGTCGAAGGCAACGCGGGCACCGCGCGAGGAAGGATGCAGCCCCTCACCCGCCTGCATGATGCCGGCGTTGACCAGCTCCTCGTTGAACTTGCCCATGGCTTCGAGCAGCTCGGTCGAAGGCATCTTGCCCGCTTCGCTGTCCTCGGTCGCCTTTACAAAAACCACTACGCGCATTGTCCATTCTCCTCTGTCACGCCAGTCCCGGTCCTCGTGACCTCTGGGGGTGCCGGCGTGGTGAAACCCAAATAGTAAGAGCAGGTTGCGGGCGCCAGACCCACACGGATTTTTTTCCTATCCCGCTCCGGTGAAGGAAGCCGAATGGGCCTCCTTGCCTAAATGACGAACGGGAAACGGCGGCGCCGACAGGGTGTGTCAGATTTTTTCAGAAGAAAGACGATGTTGCAGAGCCGAACGCCAAAACCGCAGCTCGGCAAGGCCATCGCGGCCAATCCAAGTGTGCCCGGTCGACACGGCGATCGCAGCACTCTCCCCCTCGCCTCTGTGCTTGTCACGGAGATCCAGCCACCGTGCGCCTGCACGGCGGGAGGTGCAGGCCGGCACGCCGATGATCGATATTTGGAAACTCTCTCGCGCCGCCGACGCGGCTGGATTCCTGTGACAAGCACAGGAATGACGAGACCCAGCGTTACACCGCCCAATGAACGCAAGAAGGCCACACCGCGCCGGCATGGCCCTCTGTCATCATCCGTTCTTGCAGCCGAAAACCTCGGCCACAGCGCCCTATTGCGCCTGCATATGCAGCTCCGCCAGCGCCTGCCTCAGATCGTCGATCGGCGTCTGGTTGGCCATCTTCTTGCCTTCGAGTTCCGGCGGCATCTTCCAGCCGGGATCGATGCCTTCCATGTTGGGCAGCTCATGCGCGATGCCCTTGTGGCAGTCGATGCAGGTCGCCTTGCCGGAAAGCAGGTAGCGGGTGTGGATCTCGGCGGCCCGCTGCGTCTGCTTCTGCAGGTCCATGGCAACGGAGGAATGGCAGTTGCGGCATTCCAGGCTGTCGTTAGCCTTCATGCGAGCCCATTCGTGCTGGGCCAGTTCCAGGCGTTTTTCGAGGAACTTCGAGCGTGTGTTGATCGTGCCGAAGATCTTGCCCCAGACCTCCTTCGACGCCTGCATCTTGCGGGCGATCTTGTCGGTCCACTGGTGGGGCACGTGGCAGTCCGGACAGGTGGCGCGCACGCCGGAGCGGTTGGAGAAGTGGATGGTGCGCGTCAGCTCCTGGTAGACGTTGTCATGCATCTCGTGACAGGAGGTGCAGAACTTCTCGGTGTTGGTGAGTTCCAGCGCCGTGTTGAATGCGCCCCAGAACATGACGCCGCCGATGAAGCCGCCGAGCGTGAGGAAGCCAAGGCCGAGCGTGCCGGCCGGCGTCGCCATGATGCCCCAGGCCCAAAGGATGATTTTCCTGATCCAGGCGATCATGTCGTCACTCGCTTCCGGCCGGCTTGAAGCCCAGTTCGCTCATATCCTTGAAATTGCTCGGCACCAGCGGGCTGGTGTCCGCCTGCGGCACATGGCAGGCCGTGCAGAAATAGCGCCGCGGCGAAACGTCGGCGATCATCTGCCCGTCGCGCGTCATGTAATGGGTGACGCTGATCATCGGCGCGCCGGAATCCTGGGTGAATTCGCGCTTGTGGCAGGACAGGCAACGGTTGGCATTGACCGAAAGCTCATAACCCTCGATCGAATGCGGGATCACCGGCGGCTGGTCGGGATAGGCACGCATCTTGCGCTTGTCGTCGACCACCCATTTCGGCAAGGGCGCTGCCGCCTCCGTCGCCATCTGCTGCGTCGGGCCTTCGAGCTGCGGCACCAGCTTTTCAGCAACTTGGGCCACCGCGGCGGTGGTGACGAACACCATCAGCCCGGCGGCCATCGCCATCCAGACGGGGCGCGCTGCGCCGCTTCCAGCGGAAGTGCGAAGCGCCTTTGTGTTAGGAACGGTCCCGAAACAAAGAGACAGGACGTTTCCGCAAATCCGCTTCAGCCGTGAAAACCCTAGAGGGTAACGGGAACGATCTTGACCGCGCATTTTTTGAAATCCGTCTGTTTGGAGATGGGATCGGTGGCGTCGAGCGTAACCTTGTTGATGAGCTGGCTCGCGTCGAACCAGGGAACGAAGATGACGCCGGGCGGCATGCGGTTGCGGCCGCGGATATCGACGCGCGAGCGGATTTCGCCGCGCCGCGAGACGATGCGCACTTCCATGCCCTGGTTGATGCCGCGCTTGCGCGCGTCCTCGGCATTCATGAAGACGCGCGCACCCGGAAACGCCTTGTAGAGTTCCGGCACCCGCATGGTCATCGAGCCCGAATGCCAGTGTTCGAGCACGCGGCCGGTCACCAGCCAGGTGTCGTATTCCGCGTCGGGGGATTCGGCCGGCGGCTCGTAGGGCACGGCGAGAATGATCGCCTTGCCGTCCTTGTTGCCATAAAACTTCACGCCCTCGCCCGCCTTCACGTAGGGGTCGAAGCCCTCGCGGTAGCGCCACTTCGTCTCCTGGCCGTTGACGACAGGCCAGCGCAGCCCCCTGACCTCGTGATAGGTGTCATAGGGCGCCAGATCGTGGCCGTGGCCACGGCCGAAGGTGGCATATTCCTCGAACAGGCCCTTCTGGATGTAGAAGCCGAAGTCCTTGGCCTCGTTGTTGTCGTACTCGGCGCTGACGTCGGTGATCGGAAAGCGATCGACCTCTCCGTTCTTGAACAGGACTTCGAACAGCGTCTTGCCGCGATATTCGGGGCTGGCGTCGAGGATTTCCTTCGGCCACACCTCGTCGGTGATAAAGCGCTTGGAAAATTCCACCATCTGCCAGAGATCCGAGCGTGCCTCGCCGGGAGCCTGGACAAGCTGATGCCAGACATGGGTGCGCCGCTCGGCATTGCCGTAAGCGCCTTCCTTCTCCACCCACATGGCGGCGGGCAGGATCAGGTCGGCGCTCATCGCGGTGATCGTCGGATAGGCATCGGAAACGACGATGAAGTTGTCCGGGTTGCGATAGCCCTGCCAGGTCTCGTTGGCAGTGTTGGGACCCGCCTGGACGTTGTTGTTGACCTGCACCCAGTAGAAATTGAGCTTGCCGTCCTTCAGCATCCGGTCCTGCTGCACGGCGTGATAGCCGGGCTTTTCCGGGATGATGCCGTGCGGGATGCGCCAGATTTCCTCCGCGTGCTTGCGATGCTCGGGGTTGGTCACCACCATGTCGGCCGGCAGCCGGTGCGCAAAGGTGCCGACCTCGCGCGCCGTGCCGCAGGCCGAAGGCTGGCCGGTCAGCGAGAACGGGCTGTTGCCGGGCTCGGAGATCTTGCCGGTCAGAAGGTGCAGGTTATAGACCATCTGGTTGGCCCAGACGCCGCGCACATGCTGGTTGAAGCCCATGGTCCAGAGCGACATGACCTTGCGGCCGGGGTCGGCATAGAGCTCGGCAAGCTGCTTCAGGAATTCCGGCTCGACGCCGGTCAGCTCGACGGTCTTTTCCAGCGTGTATTCCGAAACCAGCGCCTTGAACGCCTCGAAGTCGATCGGCTCGGTCTTGCCCGGATCCTTGGAGTTGGCGGCATTGACCTCGACCGGATTGTCGGGCCTGAGGCCGTAGCCGATATCGGTCACGCCGCGGGCAAACTTGGTGTGCTTGTTGACGAAGTCCTCGTTGACGCGGCCAGTCTCGATGATGTGGTTGGCGATATAGTTGAGGATCGCCAGATCCGTGCCCGGCTTGAAGACAATGGGGATATCGGCGAGATCCATGCTGCGATGGGTGAAGGTCGAAAGCACCGCGACCCGCACATGCGGCTGGCCGAGACGCCGGTCGGCGACCCGCGTCCAAAGGATCGGGTGCATCTCCGCCATGTTCGAGCCCCAGAGCACGAAGGCATCGGCGTTCTCGAAATCGTCGTAGCAGCCCATCGGCTCGTCCATGCCGAAGGTGCGCATGAAGGCGACGGCGGCCGACGCCATGCAGTGGCGGGCATTGGGGTCGAGGTTGTTGGAGCGGAAGCCCGCCCGCATCAGCTTGGTCGCGGCATAGCCCTCGAAGATCGTCCACTGGCCGGAGCCGAACATGCCAACCGCCGTCGGCCCCTTCTCCTTCAGGACCCTCTTTGCCTGCTCGGCCATCACGTTGAAGGCCTCGTCCCAGCTCACCGGCTCGAACTCGCCGTCCTTGGCGTAGGCGCCGCCTCGCTTGCGCAAAAGCGGCGTCGTCAGCCGGTCGTTGCCATACATGATCTTGGAGAGGAAGTAGCCCTTGATGCAGTTGAGGCCGCGGTTGACCTCCGCCTGCATGTCGCCGTGGGTGGCGACCACCTGGCCTTCCTTCACGCCCACCATCACGCCGCAGCCCGTGCCGCAGAAGCGGCACGGCGCCTTGGACCATTTGATCTCCAGCGCGTTGACACCGCCCGGCACCGGCTGTGCGGCCGCAGGCAGCGCAATGCCGGCCGTGGCGGCGGCGATGCCGGCTGCGTGGGCCTTCAGAATGTCACGCCGCGTCAGTTCTCCGCTCATGGCTCCTGCCTTTCCTCTTCCATTTCGACATGCTCGAAAACCATGTTGGCCGAGATCACGCCATCAAGCAGCGAGATCCTCGACAGGCATTCGCCGAGCGCGCCCGTGCTTTTGCCTTCGATGACGATGACGATCTTGCCGCCGCCTTGGCCGTGGATTTCGACGTTTTCCATTCCTTGGAGCGTTGCGATCACCGCTTCGGTGCTCAGAGGCATCGTGGCGACCACGGCGCTCGAAATGTGATAGGGCGTGCCCGCTTTTGCTGTTGCCGCCTCAGACATGAGCCACCTCCACTTCCAATGCCTTGACCGCGATCGCGCTGACCGGGCAGCCGGCAAGGCAGGCGCCGCAGCCGGTGCATCTGGCCGCGTTGATCTCCGGCAGGAACGGCCCGCCGATGCGTGGGCGAAAGCGGATCGCCTGCTCGGGACAGCTTTCGCCGCAGGACTGGCAGGCGACGTTGCGGCGCGCCAGGCATGTGTCGGTGATCGCGGCGACATGGGGGAAGCGTCGCACGTTCTTCTCTGCGAATACCGGCTCCGGACAGGCTTCCGCGCAGGCGCCACAAAAGGTGCATTCGCCGCGCGCGAAGTCGATGAAAGGAAGACCGTCGGCGAGACGGATTATGTCGGTGGGACATCGCTCGGCGCAGAGGCCGCAGCCGGTGCAGGCCGCAAGGCTTGGATCCGACACCCCGGGCGGGCGGATGCGCACCGGCCTTGCGGCAGCGCGGCCGGTAAAGAGTTCACGGCGGGAAAGAGGTTCTGCAGCCATGGCTCACCTCAATGCCCGGGCGGGCCCGGCGGGCCGAAGATGATCTGCAGCATCCAGACGAGGAAACCGTAGCCGCCGACGATGCCAACAGCAACGATCGGCCAGATGCCGAAGGCAAGCACCAGGAAGGTGATGAACTCCGCGCGCCGCGACCGCGGGCGGTTTTCAATTGGCTGCGGCTGAACGAGTTCCGGCATTCCCGCGTCCCCCAACACAATCTAAAGTAAGATGCGCCACCGGAAATAAAAATCAATCCCGTGACCTGCGAATGACAAGAATCCAACTCGTCGCAGAGTAGATAGCGAACAGGCGGAGACATTGATCTGTGTCAAACAGCAGGAATCCAAAGCGAAAATCGGCTGAAATTCTCCGATCGCGCGGCCAAATAACTTCCAGGAGAAGCTCAGTTTTACAATATCGATATATTTCTAGGAATATATCGAATCTCCAACTTCAGTCGCCGGAGCAAGTCAAGCAACGCAAACGTCTGGCGAACCTTGGCGAAACGCCAGGCGGCGTTTCCGAGCAGCAGCGCCCGATCCGATCGCCCTTGCAACCCTGGGCTTTATCCACTATCCCCGACGAATGACACAGCTTCTCGAAATCGGAACCGTGCGCGTCTTGAAATGCGCTGACGATGGGCCACTCCTTGCCCGACCGGGCGACGCCAATGATTTTCTCGGCGACGCCTGGGCGCATGAGGCCACCGTCGTGGCGATCCCGGTGCAACGGCTCGGCCCGGATTTCCTCGATCTTTCGACCCGTATTGCCGGCGAAGTGTTCCAGAAATTCGTCAATTACCGCATGCAGCTCGCCATCGTCGGCGATATCGGCGCAAGGCTCGAAGCGAGCAAGGCGCTGGCCGATTTCGTGCGCGAGACCAACAAGGGCAATTCGATCTGGTTCGTGCCGGATTTCGAGGCGCTCAGCGCCAGGCTTGTCAACACGCCGGTCGCCTGATCGCCGCTTGCATGGCAAGCTCGAAGCACCGGCGCGCTTTTGATCCCGATCTCCCGGCCACATGGGGTTAGGCTCATGACGACCAAGGCGACGAAATCCGGACCGCTCCGCTGCATCAGTCTATGCACGCATCGTCTCGTCCTGCGCCCGACGACCCCTGCGGATGCAACCCGCGCCTTCGAAATCCAGTCGGATTGGGACGTCACGCGCATGCTGCGCATGGCCCAGTTCCCGCCGAGCCTCGATGACATGACCGGATGGTTCGCCGAGCACCAAGGGGAATGGACTTCGGGCACCGCCTTTCGATTTGCCATCGAGCGCGCCGGCCGCATGATCGGCGTGGTCGATCTCGATGAAATCGACGGCGACCAGGGAGAGCTCGGCTATTGGCTCGAGAAGCCAAGTTGGGGACAGGGATATGCCCTCGAGGCCGCGCAGGCCGTGGTGGACTTCGCCTTTCGGGTGCTGGGGCTTACGACACTGCGCTCAGGCCACGCCGCCGACAATCCGGCATCCGGCAAGGTACTGGTCAAGCTTGGCTTTCGCCCGCATCGGACGGTGCAAAAGGCCTCCCGTTCGAGAGGCGAAGAGATCCTGCATCAGAGCTACAGCCTCACGCCCGCGACAAACAGCAACCGGCAGGATGCCGGTCGCTGAGAAGCGGCCACGGGTGATCGCGCGCAGCTCTGCCGGATCACCGTGTCGCCGAGGTTGGCTCGTCAGGATGCGTTGCGAGCGCGCGCAGCCGTTCCGCCGCGCGCCCTGCTCGCGACCGTGATCGTAAGCGCAATCGCCGTCAGAAGCCCCGCGACCGCAAAGGTCACCTGCATGCCCCCCGCGACCGCCTCCGGCGCGGCCTTGGCGATATCGCTCGCAGCCACGGCTGCGGCGAAGATCGCCCCCATGACCGATGCGCCGGTGACGAGCCCGAGATTGCGCGAGAGGTTGAGCAGACCGGAAACGACGCCGCGCCGGTCCAGGCCGACGTCGGCCATGACGGCGGTGTTGTTGGCCGCCTGGAAGAGCTGGTAGCCGGGCGTCAGCATCGCGATCGCCGCAATGTAGCCTGCGACACCCGCCAGGCCAGGCAGAGCGGCGAGCGCGATGCAGCCCGCAGCCATGGCCGCGAGACCGGCAACGACGATCGCGCCCGCGCCCAGGCGATCGACGATCCGCCCGGCGACCACGCCACCGAAGGCCGAGATCACAGGGCCGATCGACATGACGAGCCCGACCAGTGCCGCATCGAGCCCGAGCCCGCGCGAAAGATAGAAGGGCCCGACCACCAGCGTCGCCATCATCACCGTCGAGACCAGCGCGTTGGTCGAAAGCCCGACGCTTAAGGTCCGCTCGCGAAACAGCGCCAGCCGGATCAACGGCGAGGCAACCCTGGCCTCGACCAGCAGGAACAGCCCAAGGCCGAGCCCAGCCCCCGCCAAAAGAGCGACATTCAACAGGCCGAAACTGCCGCGCCCCACCGTCATCGCCAGCGCATAGGCGCCGAGCGAAAGTGCAAGCAACAGCGTGCCCGGCACGTCGAAGCGCGGGCGCTCCCTGCCCTCAGGCATGCGGTCTTCGGCCAGATGCCGATGGGCAAGAAAGAGCGCCACGAGACCGAGGGGTACGTTGACGAGGAAGATCGCCCGCCAGCCGAGGCCGGTCACCAGCGCGCCGCCGAGCGAGGGGCCGAGCGCGGTGCCGACCGCCGACATGGTGCCGAGCAGGCCCATGGCGCTCCCGGTCTTTTCCTTCGGCACCGCCTCGCCGACAAAGGCCATGGTCAGCGCCATCATGATCGCAGCGCCGATACCCTGCACCGCCCGCGCCGCGACCAGCACCGCAAAGCTCGGCGTCAGGCCGCAAAGGACGGAAGCCGCGGTAAAAAGCGCAATACCGGCAACGAGCAGCCGCCGCCGGCCGACGATATCGCCAAGCCGCCCGACGCTGACGATCAGGGTGGTGATCGCCAGCAGATAGGCAAGCACCACCCACTGCACCGCCTGAAAGGACGCAGCGAATGCGTCCGCCAGCGCCGGCAGCGCGACATTGGCGCTGCTGGTGCCGAGCGAGGAGAGCAGCATGGAAAGCGAGAGGCTGGCGAGCACCCAGCGAACGGAAGGCGCCGGGGCAGCGGGGGCCAGAAGCGTGTCTGCCGCGGTCATCGCCCACCTCCCGTGCGCAAGCTCGAAACGACGGAAAAACAAAGCTTTACAGTGAGTTCGTGACTCTGTTTGTGCGGCAATCGCCTGGGATCGGATCGGGGCGTCGGGGACGTCGGAACACGGCCAAAAGCCATGGGTGCCAGCCGGCGTATAGGCATCGGGAAACCCTCCATAATCGGTTCCTCGAAAACCTAGTCTCCTGACACATGCGGCGGAAGGCGCAGCATTTGCACTTCATTCGTGCGTTTGACGCCACATCACGAACTAACTCGTGATATGAAGGGCGATGACCAGACCGGATCTCAACCTGCTCGTCACCCTCGATGTACTGCTTTCGGAAGGCAGCGTCGCCCGTGCCGCCACGCGCCTGCAGCTTAGCCCCTCGGCCATGAGCCGGGCGCTCGCCCGGCTGCGCGAGGCGACCGGCGATCCTCTGCTGGTGCGCGCCGGCCGCGGCCTCGTCCCGACACCCAGGGCCCTCGAACTGGCTAGCCGTGTCGGTGCGCTGGTGGAAGCGGCGGAAGCCTGTCTCCGCCCCGCCGAGAGCCTGGACCTGAAAAAGCTCACCCGCACCTTTACGCTCCGCAACCGCGAGGGTTTCGTCGAGAATTTCGGCCCGGCACTGATTGCCCGCGTCAGTGCGGAAGCGCCCGGCGTGCGTCTGCGCTTCGTGCAGAAGCTCGATCGGGAAAGCAGCCCTCTGCGCGAAGGCAGCGTCGATCTCGAAACCGGCGTGATCGGCGATACGACCGGCCCGGAGCTTCGCGCCCAGGCGCTTTTCCACGACCGCTTCGTCGGCGTCGTCAGATCCGGTCATCCGCTTTCTGGCGGCGAGATCACGCCCGCCCGCTATGCTGGAGCCCGCCACATCCACGTGTCCCGCCGCGGCAACGACGCCGGCCCGATCGACACGGCCCTTCAACCGCTCGGTCTCAAACGCGAGATCGCCGCATCCGTCGGCAGCTTCTCCGAAGCCCTGGCGCTCGCCCGTGCCACAGACCTCGTCGCCAGCGTGCCCGAGCGCTACACCGGAACGCTGCGCGAAAACCTCTTCACCTTCCCCCTGCCCGTGGTTTTCCCTGAGATCACCATCTCCCTGCTCTGGCACCCGCGCCTCGACGCCGACCCGGCGCACCGGTGGCTAAGGGGATGTGTCAGGGAGGTGTGCACGGCATGAAGCCACGGCCGAAGCGGGATCCCGGGCGGGCATCCGCCGGGCCGTACGCTGAAACCACTTCCTAGCGCAGCGTCCCCAGTGCATCGGCCAGAGTGTCCCTGGAAACCGGCTTGTTGAGGAATGCGGCGGCACCGGCCTGAAGACAGCGCTCGCGCGTGCCTTCCTGTTCCGATCCGGTGATGACGATGGTCTTCATCACGATGCCGCGGCGGTCGAGTTCCTCCAGGAGTTCCAGGCCGGTCATGCCCGGCAGGTGCAGGTCGATCAAAGCGCCCTGGGGCACCGCGTCATCCACCGAAAGGAGAAAGGCTTCGGCCGACGAAAAGGCGATCGGCTGGCAGGACAGCGATGCGACGAGGCGTGAAAGCGCGCGGCGAACCAGTTCGTCGTCGTCCACGATGGCAATGGCTGGCGTTCGCTCGCTCATGCCATAAACGTGGGCCGAAGCCGGCCGCCGGTCCAGTTGGACCTAGGGCCAATGCAGGAAACGACGGACACCTCAGCGCCCATATTCGACCAGCCGCACGAGATCGGCGACGGTCCTGACCCCCATCTTCGCCATCATCCGGGCGCGGTGAACCTTGATGGTCTTTTCCACCGTTCCGAGATCGCCCGCGATCTGCTTGTTCAGCCGGCCGGCAACCACATGCTGCAGCACTTCCGCCTCACGCGCCGTGAGGCTCTCCAGCCTGGCCTGGACCCGAGCCTTCTGCTGATCGGCCTCCCTCTCGCCCCGCGTCCGCTGCACGCCGGCCTCGATCGCCACCAGAAGGGCCGCTTCCTCGACCGGCTTCATCAGGAAATCCACGGCCCCGGCCTTCATCGCCCTGACGCTGGAGGGAACATCGGCACGGCCGGTGAGGAAGACCACGGAGGGGTGCCCATCGATGGTTGAAAGCGCCTCCTGCACGCCAAGCCCGTCCGTATCGGGAAGACCGAGGTCGAGCACGATGCATTCGGCAGTCGCCAGTTCGGCGCATCCGAGCAACGAGCGCGCATCGGCAAAGGGCGTCACCGCATAGCCGGAGAGTTTCAGCAACCGCTGCAGGGAGCGCAGGACACGCTCGTCATCGTCGACGATGAAAACCGTTCCGGCCCTTTCCTGCCCTGCTCCCTCCTGCATCGCAGATCCCTCCAGAAGCCTGTCGCACGGCGCGCTTCAACCAGCCGGCAATGTGACGACGGCGCGCGCACCGCGTGTCGCCTTACCGTCGAAGACAAGCTTGCCGCCCCGCGCCTCGACGAGCGAGCGGCATATGGCAAGACCCAGCCCGAGCCCGTTCTCCTTGGTACTGACGAACGGCTTGAACACCTCAGCCATCTGCTCGGGCGCAATGCCCGGCCCGGCGTCGCTGACGGTCAATTGGCGCGTGCCATTTTCGCCGAGACGCGTGGCGATTTCAATCTTGCGCCGCTTCGGCGGCAGTTCCGTCATCGCGTCGGCGGCATTCAGGATCAAATTGAGGATCACCTGCTGCAACTGCACCATGTTGGCCTTGACGGGCAGCGGCTCGGCGCTCGAATTGAGCGAAACCTGGGTGCGGCGCGCCACCATCTCGGCGTTGACGAGCCCGACGGTCGAGCGCACCGCGTCGTTGAGGTCGATCCGCTCGACCGAAACGTCGCCCTTGCGCATCATGCTGCGAAGCTGCGCGATCACCTCGGCCGCACGTTTGTTGTCAGCGACGATATCGTCGAAGATCTCGCCGATTTCCTGAAGATCGGCATCGTCTGCCCGTGCGATCTTCCGGCCCGCTTCCGCATTGGCAAGGATGGAGGTGAGCGGCTGGGTCAACTCATGTGCCAGCGTACCGGAAAGCTGGCTCACCTGCGAGCGCCGCGACATGTGTGCGAGTTCCAGCCGCTGCGTCGAAACCGTGTCCTCGAGCCGTCGATTGCGCCGGTTCTGGAAGATGATCGCCGCGATCGAAACCGTCTGGGCGGCTATGACCGAGAGCCCGAGAATGATCGGCAGCCGGAACTGCTCCCAGGCGGTCGGCTGGTAGTTGAGGATCTCGGCATCCGCAGGGATCTTGTCGCGCGCAATGCCGCGGCTGGCGACCTGTCGCCAGTCGATCAGCGCCACCTCCTTCAGCGTGGCCGGCGGGCCAATGCTGTTGCCGTCGAACAGTCGCAGCGCAAGCGACGCCATCTCCTCCCCGATCGCCGCGAAGGTGCGCCGACATGTCCTGCAAGCACCGTGCCGTCGAAGTAGCTGCTGTAGACGCTGTAGACAGGCGCGCCCGACGTTACGGCGATCCGGCTCGCCGCATCGCGCGGAATGTAGGAAACGCCGTTGGCATCGGCGAAGACTGAAAGGATCAGGAGCACGCTATCGGCCGGCAGGCCCGCAGCCATGGCCTTGAAGTCCTCGAGCGAAAGACCGCTGACATAATCGATGTCGAAGCCGGCATAATGTTCGCCGACCAGCGCCCGCGCCGTCTCCTCCCAACTCCGGTCGAAGGGAGCGGACCCCGTCAGGATCGTCGTCCGCTTTGCCTCCGGCTGCAGCTTGCGGGCAAGCTCGAGCGTTCCCTTGACGTCGAACCGGCTGAGAACACCTGTTGCATCGGCCGGCACCGGAACATCCCTCGGCACCTCGCGCACCGCGCCAAAGACGATCGGAACGCCGGGCGCGAACCGGCCACGCTCGGCCAGCGCAAAGCGCAGCGCGCTCGGCCCCACCGTCAGAAGGGCGTCGAGCGGCTTGCCGGCATATTTTTCCTGAACGTAGCGGATCAGTCTTTGCCGGTCGCCTTCGGCGCCGAAGCGCACGAGGTCGAGATGTTCGGAATAGAGTTCGATATGGCGCGCGTCCTTGGCGAGCCGCCCGGCAATGCCCTGAGATATCTCGATCGTCGCGGGCTGCGTGCTTTCGTTTTCGTAGAGGATCAGGATGCGTTCGGCAGACGCGGTTTCGCCGAAGGCGGCGACGCCCATGAGAACGAGCACCGGAAGCGCTGCCCTTCGAAGCCGGAAACCCCACCCCATGCGGTCCACACGCCCTCCCTCTTCCGCGTTCCAAAGCACGCATTCGTTACAGTAGCTTCGGAGTTTCCCCAGGAGAAGACCAGTCACGCGCGCCTGTTCCGGGCGACCGCTGAGGGCGATCAAGTTGGCCCTAGGTCCAACTGTTCAGGCGATGAGAATGGTCCAGAATACCGCCTGTCTTAGCGCAACGAGAAGCCGCGACCCGCCATGCTGCCCGCCTCGGGCAACGGAGGAAAAAATGCGGCCCGGCATGAGAGATGTTTCACCGACCGTCCCTCAAGGAGAAGTTCAGTGACCGACGAAACCATGACCACCGACACTGAGATCGCATCCCCCGACACCCCGCCGGCAACGGGTGTCAGCCGACGCAGCGTGCTTCTGGGCGGCACCGCCCTGGCCGCAACCTCCGCCATTATCGCCTCAGGCGGCACGAGGCCAGCGAGAGCGCAACAGTCAGCCGCCCCCGCCGGCGGCCAGCCCAATATCCTCGTCATCTGGGGCGATGACATCGGCACCTGGAACATCAGCCACAACAACCGCGGCATGATGGGCTACATGACGCCGAACATCGACCGCATCGCCGAGGAGGGCCTCGCCTTTACCGACTACTATGCTCAGCAGAGCTGCACGGCAGGTCGGGCTGCCTTCATTGGCGGCAACGTGCCTGTTCGCACCGGCATGACCAAGGTTGGCCTGCCCGGCGCCAAGGAAGGCTGGCAGAAGACCGACGTGACCATGGCAACCGTGCTGAAAAGCCAGGGTTATGCCACCGGCCAGTTCGGCAAGAACCACCAGGGAGACCGCGACGAGCACCTGCCGACCCAGCACGGCTTCGACGAGTTCCTCGGCAACCTCTATCACCTCAACGCCGAGGAAGAGCCGGAGAACCGCGACTATCCGAAGGATGCCGATTTCCGCAAGAAATTCGGCCCCCGCGGCGTCATCAAGGCGAGCGCCGATGGCAAGATCGAGGACACCGGGCCGCTCACCCGCAAGCGCATGGAAACCGTCGACCAGGAAACGCTGGATGCGGCCAAGGACTTCATCAACCGCCAGCACCAGGCCAAGAAGCCCTTCTTCGTCTGGTGGAATGCCACCCGCATGCATTTCCGCACCCATGTGAAGGAGAGCAATACGGGGATTTCCGGCCCGAGCGGCGACGAGTACCATGACGGCATGGTCGAGCACGACATGATGGTGGGCGACCTCCTGAAGCTGCTCGACGATCTCGGCATCACCGAAAACACCGTCGTCATGTATTCGACCGACAACGGCCCGCACTACAACACCTGGCCGGATGCCGGCACGACACCGTTCAGGAGCGAGAAGAACTCCAACTGGGAAGGCGCCTACCGCGTGCCGGCCTTCGTGCGCTGGCCCGGCCACTTCCCGGCCGGCAAGACGCTGAACGGCATCGTTGCGCATGAGGACTGGCTGCCGACCTTTGCCGCAATCGCCGGTGCACCCGACATCAAGGACAAGCTTCTGCAAGGCGTCGAGCTCAACGGCCGCAGCTACAAGAACTACATCGACGGCTACAATCTGCTCGACTATCTCGAAGGCAAGGCGAAGGACTCGCCGCGTCACGAGTTCTGGTACGTCAATGACGACGGCCAGATCGTCGCCGCCCGCTACGATGACTGGAAGGTGGTGTTCCTCGAAAACCGCGGCGAGGCCTTCGGCGTCTGGCGCGAGCCTTTCACCGAGCTGCGTGTGCCGCTGCTCTTCCACCTGCGCCGCGACCCCTTCGAAAAGGCGCAGCACAATGCCAACACCTATAACGACTGGTTCCTGGACCGCGCCTACGTCCTCGTGCCGATCCAGGGCCTGGCCGCCAAATTCCTGCTGACGATGAAGGACTACCCGCCGAGCCAGTCGCCGGGCTCGTTCAACCTGACGAAGATCGAAGCCCAGCTTCGTGGTGCGGGCGGCGAATAAGGTTTGCACGGACAGCGCCCGGCTCAGATGGGCCGGGCGACTGCGACGGCACCGCGCTTGCCGCGAACGCAAGCCCACCTCGCAACCACGGCTCACGCGCGATCCTCGACATGGTCAACCTTCCACCTGGACTCGCGACGGTCGCTCCCCTACTTCCGCACCTCGATCACGAGCGGGTAGCCCTCGTCGTTCCACTCCAGAAATCCGCCGGCGAAATAGTAGACGCGCTTGTAGCCCCAGGCGATCGCCTTGGCCGACGCATAGGCGGCGTAGGTGCAGCTCCTGCCCTGGCAATAGAAGGCGACCTCGTCCTCCTTTCCCACCACCTGGGCGAGGCTTTCCCTCGAAAGGTCCGTGACGAGCGACAGGTTGACCGCCCTTGGGATATGGCCGTTGTCGTAGTTGGGCGGGGCCCGCACGTCGACGAAGACGACGCCGCGCGCCAGCAGCGCCCTTGCCTCCGTCACATCGACCTTGATCGTTCCGTCGACACTCAGTTCGCCGTTGGTCACCGTCATGAACTTCGCATAGTCGTCGAGCGCGAGGTCGGTGCCAGCGCCCTCCGGCAATCCGGCCTTGCGAAGCCCCTCCTGCAGGCGCGCAATGTAGGGCCGGTGATAGCTGAAGGCGCTGCCATACCACTCATAGGCGCTTTCCTGGACGGTAAGCGGATCGCCCAGAAACGACAGCGACAAGCTGTTGTAGCGGTCGACCAGCGCGGCAATGCCGCCCGTGCGTCCGAGGTGTCCGTAGCTCGCGATCAGAGTGGCATAATCCGCAAGAAGCGCGGCCTTGCCTTCGATCACGCGTTGATAGGTGTCGACGGCTTTCTCGTATTTGCCCTGGGAGAAAAACGAGACTGCCAGCATGCGCAGCGTTGCCCGCGAGGGATGGGGATCGAACCGCATCGCCAGGCCGGCCTCAGCTTCCGCCTCCGCCGCACGTCCGGTCGCGTTTAGGATACGCGCCATCCCCACATGGTTGTCAGGGTCGTTCGGCGCCAGCTTCACCGCCTGGCCGATGGCGGCAAACGCATCGTCGTAGCGCCCCTGTTGCGCCAGCACCTGCGCCGAGACGGCATAGGCAAGCGGCGTCGGCCGCTCCAGCGCCTTGGCAAGATTTCTGGTCAGGTTCGTGGACGCGGCTTCCCTGCGGGAAAAGTCCCAGGAGAGCACACTCGCCCGCCAGTTTGCCGCCGCCAGAGACGCGTAGGCACGGCTATAGTCCGGATCGAGCACGATCGCCTTCTGGAAGAATGCCGAAGCCGCCACCGTTTCGGCCTCGCTGTCGCGACGCAGATGTTCCCATCCCTTGAGCAAAGTGTCGTAGGCTTGCGGATTGGTCGTTTCCGGCACCGCTGCGACGCTTTTTTCGGCGCTTGTCAGCTTTACCGAGAGCGTCGACACGATCTGCGCGATCACCCGGTCCTGCAGGCCGAATACGCCGCTCATTTCACCGTCGTAACGCTCGGCCCAGAGATGGTGCCCGTCGACCGCGTCGATCAGCTGGGCATTGACCCGGACATGGCTTCCCTCCCGACGGACGCTGCCCTCGAGGATGTAGTGGACGCCCAGTTCCTCGGCCACCTGTTGCACCTTGGTCGGCTTGCCCTTGTAGGTGAAGGTCGAGTTGCGCGCGATCACGAAGATGCCGGAGAGCTTCGAGAGTTCGGTGATCAGGTCGTCGGTCATTCCGTCGGCAAAGTAGCTCTGCGCCGCATCCGAACTCAGATTTTCGAAGGGCAGGACCGCGATCGAGGGCGTTTTGGGCATCGGCAAGGCCAGCCGCGCCATGGATGCGGCCTCCGTATTCTCGCGTCTAAGCACGCCCCATGTTGCGGCCATCCCGATCAGCAGGAGCGCGACCAAGGCGGCTGCAGTCCGCCAGCCTCGAACCCGCCTGAAGGTGAAGCGCCGGGGCCGGACCTTTCCCTCAAACCGCATCCGGTAGACGCGGACGGGCCGCTGGATGTTCTTCACATGGTGCTCGCCGATAAACTCCAGCGGCAGTTCGAACTTGCCCTGCAAATGGTCGAAAGCGGTGCCGGATACGAACAGTCCTCCCGGCTCGCATATCTGCTCGAGTCGGGCCGCGACATTGACGCCGTCGCCGAGCAGATCGTCCCCTTCGACGACGACATCGCCAAGATTGATGCCCATGCGCAGCAGCAGCCGGTGTTCGGATGGAACATCGTTTTGGCGTGCAGCGACCTCTTTCTGTGACGCAACGGCGCAAGCGACGGCATCGACGACGGAGCCAAATTCCACGATCGCGCCGTCGCCCATGAGCTTGACGATGCGCCCGTGATAATCCTCCCGGAGTGGATCGAAGACTTCGGATCGCCAGGCCTTGATGGCAGCGAGCGTGCACGCCTCGTCGGCCTCCATCAATCGCGAATAACCAACGATGTCGACGGCAAGAATTGCCACCAGGCGACGTTCTGCGCGAACTGCTTCCATAACCACCTCTCCGAAGGTGTAGAAGGCCTCGCTCCTGCATGTTGCCTTTGATCATAGCCGATTGAACGACAAAACCATGCAGCAATTCAAAGTGCTACAGCGACCTTTGCGCATCAGATATGACGCGCGGCGCTGAAGTGCGTTGTCAGGGGTTGAAACTCAGGCGTTCTTGCCCGAAGCCGCGCTGCTCCCTGCTCCGGCCAGAACGTCGTCCGGCCGTCAGCCTGCCCCCGCCTTCACCAGCCCCTCGCGCAAATGCTGCGTGTCCGTGTCCTGCGCATAGTGCATCGTCGCCAGGAACGCCTCGATCTCGAACGCCGGCGCAAGCGCCCGCACCTTGTCCATATGTGCCGCAGCCGCAATTCCGTCGCCGAGCCAACCGTAGCAGGCGGAGACGAAGGCGTGCTGGGTTTCGTCCATCGAGGTCAGATGCATGAAGGCCTCGATCGCCTCGCCATATTGGCGGGCGGCAAAATGGGCCTTGCCGAGGTGGCTCCAGAAGCGTTCCGGGTGATGCGGATTGAGGCGCATGGCCTTGCGGATCCACTCCACCCCCTCCTCCGGCCGGCCGAGCCATGTCAGGAGTTCGCCCTGCTGCACCACGACGAGGTCGTAGTTGGGGTTGAGGAAGAGCGCCCGCTCCTGGTGATAGCGCGCCGTCGTCAGTGCGTTGTTGTTGACGTTGACGGCCGCAAGGATCCGGTGCACGTCGGCGTCGTTGTCGTCGAGCGAAAGCGCCCGTTCGAGCTCGGCATTGACCTCGAGCCACGTCGCCTCCTTGTCTTTGCACCAGCCATAGACCCAGGCCTGGCCGAGGATGCAGGCCCGCCAGGCGTGCGCATGGGCATAGCCGGGGTCGAGCGAGACGGCCCGGTCGATCAGCGACTGCGCCTGGGCGTTGTCGGCGACGGTGCTGCGATGGTGCAGCACCTTGGCGGCCAGCGCGCATTCGTAAGCCGCCATGTTGGCCGGCTTGGTGCGCGAGAGCTGGTCGCGCTGCGCGGCCTCCAGGCGCCCGGGTACGGTGGCGGCGATCGCCGCCGTCACCTCGTCCTGAATGGCGAAGATATCGTCGAGCTGCCGGTCGTATTTGTCGGCCCAGATATGGGCATCGTTGACCGCATCGATCAGCTGCACGGTGACCCGCACCCGCTCGCCGATCTTGCGCACGCTGCCTTCGACCAGATATTGCGCGCCGAGGCTGGCCGCCACCTCACGCGCGTTCACCGACTGGTTCTTGTAGACGAAGGAGGAGTTGCGCGAGATGACGAAGAGCTCGTGCCGGCGCGAAAGCTCGGTGATGATGTCCTCGGTCAGGCCGTCGGCGAAAAATTCCTGGTCCGGATCGCCGCTCATATTGTCGAAGGGCAAGACGACGATCGTCGGTTTGCAGACGCCCTTTTTCGCTTCGCTCGCCCCCGTCGAGGTCGGAAGGTCCAGGCCCTCGAGACCGATGCGGTAGAGGCGCATCGGCCGGCTGATGTTCTTCAGCGTCTTTTCTCCGAGATCTTCGATCGGCAGTTCCAGCCGGTCGGCCACCTGTGTCGCCACCGCTGCGGTGACGCAGATGCCACCGACCTCGGCCAGCTGCTCGGCCCGCGCCGCGATGTTGACGCCGTCGCCGAAGATGTCGTCATCCTCGAAGATGATGTCGCCGAGATTGATGCCGATGCGGAATTCGATCCGCCGGTCCTCCGGCACGTCGGAGTTCCGCCGCTTCATGCGCTGCTGGATCTCGACGGCGCATTTGACCGCATCGGTCACGCTCTGGAACTCGACCAGCAAGCCGTCGCCGGTGGTCTTGATCAGCCGGCCCTTGTTCTTGGCAATCGCGGGATCGATGAGCTCGATGCGGTGGGTTCTCAGCCGCGCAAGCGTGCCCGCCTCGTCGGCTTCCATCAGCCTGGAGTAGCCGGCCATATCGGCCGCCAGCACTGCGGCGAGTCTCTGCTCCATGGCTTGCCAACACTTTGAAAAGCGGCCCGTTCCGGACTTCCGGACCAAGGAGGTTCTGGTCCGATACTATCGCACGGCCGGGCATTATCCTATCTAAATTAGCGAACTCCGCCCCTCTATCGACACGGCTCCGCTCGGCATCGATTGCCCGATCGCAAGCTCACCTTTGGCCATGACACGCCGGCGCGAAGCCGGCCCTGCAATCTTTCGTTGTAGCCAATGTGAAAGTGCCTATTCTCCAATCATGCGGGACGCCTCGGAGAGCCTCGCCTGATCTGGGGACGGCAAACACGACATGGGAGTGCGGCATTGGAGATACCACAACACCTGCACATTACGGAAACAGACGGATGGCTCGTGAACCACCGTATCGACTCGGCCCTGCCCGGCTACCTCATGATCAGTTCAAAGACAGACACCAATGATCTGTCTGACTTGCCGGCGAGCGCGCTAGGCGAACTCGGTCCGCTGCTGGCAACCGCCCAAGGAGCATTGAAGAAGACGCTTCATGCTCACCGCGTCTACATAGGCCGATATGGCCACATGCCCGGCTATCCTATCCATTTTCACGTGATGCCCATCTATCATTGGGTCGAGGCGCTGTTCTGGGAGGATTCCCGATATCGTTTGCTTCAGAATTTCGCAGACACCACCCGGGAAGCATCAACGGATGGCGCCGAACTGACGCTGTTTGTCTGGCGCGAATTCTGCGAGCGGCCGGATCCGCCTCTCGCCGAAGGGCCAACGGTGCCTGAAACCGTGGAATTGTTGCGGCTCGTCATGCGTCCGCCGACGCAAACTCGAACAACGACCTTGAATTCGTCGGCCCGCGCTTGACATTATTTGCCTTAGGCAACTAATTATCTGCTCAAGGCAATCTTATAAGGGTATCCCCCATGTCTCTGCAGCAAATCGACGACCGCGCCCTGACGGTGCGGCGTTTCAACCGCTTCTACACCCGCCTGATCGGGCTGCTGCACGAGCACCTTCTCGCCAGCGCCTTCTCGCTGACGGAGGTTCGTATCCTCTATGAACTGGCGCACCGGCCGGCGCTGACGGCGACGGATCTCTGCCGCGAGCTCGGCCTCGACGCCGGCTATCTGAGCCGGGTCATCGCCGGCTTCGAGAAGAAGGGACTGGTCGAAAAGACCCGCTCGCCGGCGGACGGCCGGGTCGCGCAGCTCCAACTGACGGAAGCGGGACGCACGACGTTCCAGCCGCTGGAGGATGCCTCCCAGCACGAAGTTGTCGCCATGCTGGAAAAGCTCTCGGTGCCGGAACAGCGGCAACTGGTTTCAGCGATGGGCGAGATCGAGAGCCTTTTGCGGGACGAGCGGACGCCGGGCTACATCCTGCGCGATCCGCAGCCGGGCGACATGGGCTGGGTGATCCACCGTCAGGCGGCGCTCTACACGCAGGAGCATGGCTGGAACGGCGAATTCGAAACCCTGCTTGCCGAGATCGTCGTCAAGTACATGCGCGACTACGATGCCAATTCCGACCGGTGCTGGATCGCCGAAAAGGACGGCAAGGTCGTCGGCTCGGTGTTTCTCGTGCGGCACGACGAAGCCACCGCGAAGCTCAGGATGCTCTACGTGGAGCCGAGCGCGCGCGGCCTCGGCATCGGCCGCCGCCTGGTCGAGGAGTGCATGCGCCACGCCCGGCTCCTCGGCTACACGCGCATGGTGCTGTGGACCAATGCCGGCCTCGACGCCGCCCGCCACATCTACGAGAAGGCTGGCTTCGCGCTGATCGAGGAAGAGCAGCACCACAGCTTCGGCAAGGACCTGACCGGCCAGACCTTCGCGCGGGACCTGTAATGGCCCTGTCCCCTTGCCGCGGCCGTGGGATGACCGGTTGACGCTACGGAAGCAGGCTTGCCGCTGCCGGATCGCGTCCCTCGCCACGCCCCAGCAAATGCGCGGCCGAGCGCCAGGCGTGGTGTGCCATCCGATCGAGCCGGCGTGCGGCTTCGATCCGGGCAAAGGCGTCGGCGGCGGTCAGGCTTCCCGGGGCGACGGAGGCAAGCGTTGCGGCACGATGCTCGCGCTGCACGGCCTCGAGCTCGGTCGCGGCTCCCTTCGCCTCGGCCAGCGCCGTGATGACCTCGGGCGAAACGCTCCAGGCAATCGGCGCCGCCTGGGCGCTGAGGGCCGATTCCGCCGCGATCTCGCCGCCGACGGCCGCGGCCGCACGCATGGCGCCTGCGCAGAGATCGGCCACGCGCCCGTCCGCTGCGGCGCCGTTTGCCTCGGCCGAGAACCCGTCATCCGCCAATGTCTCCACCAGGCGCGAGGCGTGGTCGAGCGCGTGCAGCGTGCTTGTCAGGCGGTGGCGCTCGGCCTCCGTTTCCGGCGGCTCCTTCAGTTCGGAGAGAAAGTCCCTGACCTTTTCGAGGGCGGATGCGGCCGCCTGCGTGTCCGCAGCGCGCGGCCCTGCCCCGCCCGAAACCGCCTCGGCAACGGCACCTGCCGTCGATGCCAGAATGCCGGCCACGACCCTTCGGGCCGTCTCCACCGCGATCACCGGGTTCACGAGGGCGCTCGGATCGAGGGCGCGCTCCAGCGCCGTCTGCCGCGAAGGCAGGATCCTCTCGACGACGCGCGTGAACCATTGCGTCGCCGGCAGCAGCACGGCGACGCCGACGACGTTGTAGGCCGTATGGTAGGCGGCCAGCAGTGTCATGCCATCGATGGAAGCCGAAAAGGTCTTCAGGAGCGGCGCCGTGAGCGGAAAGGCTGCGATCGCGATCAGCGCCGCGATGACTTTGAAAAGCACATAGGCGAGCGCCAGGCGCTTGGCCGTCGGGCTCGCGCCAATCGCCGCCAGCGCCGAACTCGTCGCCGTGCCGATGTTCTGTCCGATGATGAGCGCCGCCCCCTGCTCCAGCCCCACGGCACCGGCATAGAAAGCAGAAATGGTGACTGCGATGGCCGCAGTCGAGGATTGCATCACCGCCGTCATCGCCAGCCCGACGACAATCAGCGTCAGAAGGCCGAGCAGTCCGGAAGACCAGCCGACGCCGGGCATGCCGAGGACGGCCGGCAGGTCGGAGGGATTGAGGCTCTCGGCAAGGCCACCCATGCCCTGCTGCAGGGTCGTCAGCCCGTAGAGCACCAGCGCGAAGCCGGCAAGCGCGCCACCGGCGGCGGCAATTCGCCCGCCGCCCAGAAGCTTCATCAGCGCGCCCAGGAAGATCAACGGCAGTGCATAACTTGACAGCGATACCCGCACACCGATCAACGCCACCAGCCAGCCCGTTCCGGTCGTGCCGACATTGGCGCCGAAGACGAGGCCGAGCCCCTGCGGAAAGGTCAGCAACCCGGCGCTGACGAGACCGATGGTCGTCATCGTCACCGCGCTCGACGATTGCACCAGCAGCGTGACGATCGCGCCCCAGAATGCGCCGGAAAGCGGCGTCGCCGCCGCCTTGCCGAGCACGGTGCGCAAGGCGGATCCCGCCAGCGCCTTCAACCCGTCCGTCATGATCGTCATGCCGAGCAGGAACAGCCCGACGCCGCCGAGAATGGCAATTGCTGTCGACATTCACGCACCCCGCCTGCAAAGCGAACACGGCTTTCGCCAGGAAGCCTACAATGCAGCCGGAAATCACGCGGCGGAAGTACGTAACGGTAACGCGGCGTCGTCCCGGGCATGGCCGAATTCATGCGGCCTGCCGCCCGAGGCGCGGCGCTGAGGCCAAAGGAAGCGCGATGGAGCCGACAAGGAATGCCGTGCGGCCGTTTCACTCGGAAGCGGGCGCCAACTGGCGGTCGGTGGACGCGGCGGTGACGAGGCTGAATTCCCCTTCGCACAGCCGATAGAACCCATCCTGCGGAACCGGCAGTTCCAGCATGTCCCGCCTGGAGAGGCCCGCATAGACGCCGCGCAGCAGCCGACCGAACAGCCCGTGGGAGATCGCGATGGTCGGCCCCTTGATATCGGCGAGCCAGCTTTTCGCCCTGGCGCAGGCGGCATCGAAGCTCTCTCCGTCCGGCGAGCGGAAATACCAGTCGAAGACATCGGAGCCATCGAGTTTGCCCGGATACTCCATGTCGATCTCGAACATCGTCATGCCGTCCCAGGCGCCGACGGAGACCTCCATCAACCGGGCATCTTCGCGGGTCTTGAGCGGCAGCACCCGCCGCACCCTTTCGGCGGTTTCGCGGGTCCGGCCAAGCGGGCTGACATGCATGTCGAAGGATTGCGCATTACCTTCGATTTCGGCGCGCAGCAGATTTGCGACAAGATCCGCCTGCTCGACGCCGCGTCTCGTGAGCGGCGAGTCCTTTTGACCCTGGAAACGGCCGAGCGTGTTCCAGACGGTTTCGCCGTGGCGGAGTAGATAGATCAAGGGCGGCGCAGCAGAAATCGAAAGCGATGCAGTCGTTCGAGACACTAGAATTTGCCTTCGTACAAAGCGACGGAGAAACAGGCGAGCGCGACCGATAAAAAGAGTATGAAGATCGGATACCCGGAGACTGGTTTTTCTTTCGGCGACATCTCGAACTCAGGAGAAGCCCAGTCGCCCTTATACATCTTCGGCCCGAAATCGACTGTGAAATCCCATCCATTGCCCTTGTAGAAGAGCAATGCCCTGATGAACCAGTGAATTTCCCAGATCAGCAATACGGCGAGCCCGACCGCGATCAGATGCGGCACGTACCCGGGGCCTTCGTTCTTCAGCAAGATTCTCCCCTCAATCCACCGGATCGAGAATATCCGGCGTGTCGTTCTTCGGCGAGCCGACCTTCGACCCGATCTTCCACATCGTCATCATTTCAGGCGGAAACGGCTTCATCAAATCAGGCGCTTCCGGCTCAGGCGAAAGCCAGCGCTCATAGTCTTCGGGGTGCAGGATCACCGGCATGCGGTCGTGGATATCGGCCATCATGGCGTTGGCGTCGGTGGTGACGATGGCGAAGGTGCGGATATCCTCGTCGGCTGCAGGATTGCGCCAGCTCTCCCAGATGCCGGCAAGGCAGAAGGGCTCGCCCGTCTTCATGGCAATCGCATAGGGCTGCTTGTCCTTGCCGGTGCCGTGAATGTCCTTCCACTCGAAGAAACCGTCGATCGGCACCAGGCAGCGGCGGCGCTGGTAGGACGAGCGGAACTTGCTCGCGATCGTGTCCGAGCGCACGTTGACGAGCGGCCTTCCCGCCTTCGGGTCCTTCGTCCAGCTCGGGATCAGCCCCCATCGCGCCGAAACGAAGACCGGGCCGAAGAGGTCGGGATCGCGGATCACGTCGCGGATGATGATCGGGTAGATCAGCGTCGGCGCACCGTTATAGCGCGGAAACTGGTTGGCGATCGCCTCGACGCCGCCGCGTGTCGCAAAGCCGAAGGCACGCAGCAGGCCCTCGAGATTGGTCTTCAGGTAGACGCGTCCGCACATGTCGCTCCCTCCCCGCCACCGCTCGCGGCAGCGTCACGGCATCTTCTCGGCGTCGGGCAGCTTCCAGCTTTTTTCAAACAGCGGTTTTTCGGGTCCATAGAGCCGGAAGAGCAGTTCGAACTTGCGGGCGGGATCGACCGGCACCCAGTTCGCCTCCTTGCCCGCGGGCGCCTTCGCGCCGAAGTACACATCGACCGAGCCGTCGGCGTTCTTTTGAACACCTTCGCCGATCGAGGCAACGCTCGCCTTGTCCATGTTGCGGATCAGCGCATGCGTCTCGCGGTCATAGGCGGTCACCGACCAGTATTGCTTGACCGGCGCATCCTTCGGCACGACGAGGCGATAATTGGCGCTGCCGTCGAAGGCGTTGCCGTCCTTGTCCTTGTTGGCCATCAGGTAGAATTGCGCCGTGCCGATATGCTTGATGCCGGTGAAGCCGAGCGTATAGGTCACGCCGCGCGCATCGACCGGATAGCTGTTCGGGTCGGCATAGGCGTCCTTGGCGGCGGCCACCATGTCCGGCAGGCCGGCCGGAAACCAGCGAATACCCTCGTTGATCACGGGGAAGCCGGCATCATAGCGGGCGGAAAGCTCAGCCTTGGCTTCGGCGGCTGCCGCATCGAGAAGCTTCCTGGTCTCGGGGTTTGGCTGGTAGGGCTTGCCCTTTTCGATGCCGAGCGACTTCAGATGATCGATCATGATCCGGTCGCGCTCGAGCCACGGCTCGGTTTGCACGATCCGGTTCAGGTTGTCGAAGAAGCTCGCATCGTAGCGGATGGTGCTGTCGAACAGCACGTCATAGGCATCGGTAAAGGCCGTCGCCGGCGGCTTGGAAGCCTCGGACATCTTGTAGATCTTGACCGTCTTGCCATAGGCGACCGATTTTTCGATATCGGCGTCGCTGTGGCTCTTCAGGTTGGAGCGCAAAAGCGCAAAGCCCGTGAAGGTGTCCGAGCGCAGCGCGATCACCCCCTCCGGCACTTCGCCCATATAGTCCGGCGGCAGGATCAGGTACTTGCCGCCCTTGCCCTTGTCCGCCCCTTCCGGCCCGGCATCCTCCAGCGGCATCTGCCAGGCGTTGACGATGTTACCGGCGATCGACCCGCCTTCTGCCGGCGGGATCTCGATGACGATCGGCCCGTCCTTCACGTTCCAGAAGGACATGAGATAGATCGAATCCGGATTGGGCGTCAGCGTCTGGTTCTTCCAGTTGACCGGCCGCGACCAGTAGACGATCTCGTTGACCTTGGCCTTCGTCTTTGAAAGCGCCTCCTGCAGCATCAGGTCGGCGTTAACCGCCGGCATGCCCCAGATGACCGCGTCCGTCGCCCGGCGCTCGATGGCCCGTTGCTGAAGGCTTTCCGGCGAAAGATCTCCTGCGGCGACACTCGCCGTCCCGGCAAGGAGCGCAAGTGCTGTAAAGGCAACCCGAAGCATATGGATCCTCACTTTCGGCATTTGAAAACCTGGGCACCAAGCCGCGATCAGGCGCGTGGCCCCGCTCCGACAAAGTCTGCTCTCACCAAGTAGAGCCCTCCTGCGCCAGGGGAAGTACGTAACGGTTACCGCCGCTGCAAAACCGTCAAGGCAACGCCATCAAGTCCGCCGCCGCGAGCTTCGGGGCTTGACTCCGGAACAAAATAGGTAGATCGGTCTACCTAGAAAATTGGAGACAGCGATGAGCGAGAAAGCGCCGGCGCGCGAGCGCCTGCTGAAGGCCGCAGCGGAACTCTTCTATCGGGATGGGGTTGGCGCCACCGGCATCGATGCGATCACGGCCCATGCGGGCGTCGCCAAGATGAGCCTTTACAACAACTTCTCGTCCAAGACCGATCTGGTGAACGCCTATATCGAGGCGCGCCACAAGGAATGGCAGGACCTCTACCGCGGGCGCCTGGCAGGCGCGGCGACGCCGCGAGACCGCGTGCTGGCGATCTTCGACAGCTATGTCGACCACGCCGAGATGGCCTATTCCTGGGGTTTCCGCGGCTGCGGGCTGTTGAACGCCGCCGCCGAACTTTCCGTCGGCGATCCCGCCCGCGCGATCGTCGCATTGCAGAAGGACGAGGTGGAGACGCTCTTCAAGCAATATCTCGGCGAAATGCGACCGGACGCCGGTGCCGCAGTCGACGAGACCGCAGAGCACCTCTCCTTCCTGCTCGAAGGCGCCATGTCGCGCGCCGGGCTCGATGGCCACGACGCCCGCTTAAAGTCCGCGCGCAGGATCGCCATCTCGATCATGGACCAGCTATGACCTCGAAGAATTCCGTTTCCTTCGTCGGCTTCGCCTGCGTGCTGCTTGCCTCCGCACTTTGGGGCACGACCGGCACCACCGCCACCTTTGCATCCGGTGTCAGCCCGCTCGGCATCGGCGCCGTCGCCATGGGCTTCGGCGGCCTGCTCCTGGCGCTGACCGCGCTGCACTCGATCGTCAAGAGCCGCACACGGATCGCCGCGCAATGGCCGATGCTGGTTCTGGGCTCTGCCTCGGTCGCGATCTATCCGCTCGCCTTCTACAGCTCCATGCATCTGGCCGGCGTCGCGATCGGCACCGTCATTTCCATCGGCTCGGCGCCGCTCGCCGCCTCGCTGATCGAGCGCTTTTTCGACGGCCAGAAGTTGACGACCCGCTGGCTGCTGGGTGCGGCCGCCGGCCTTGCCGGCGCCGTGCTTCTGACTTTTTCCGAAAGCGCCGGCCACGACGGTGCCAATGCCCAGGATGCGACGGCGGTCCTCTACGGCATCCTGCTCGGCCTCGTCTCCGGCCTGCTCTATGCGCTCTATTCCTGGGTGGCGCGGCGGCTGATGCAGGCGGGCATCCCGCCGCGTGCCGCCATGGGCTCGATCTTCGGCGTCGGCGGCCTGGCTCTCCTGCCGGTGCTCGCCTTTACCGGCGCACCGCTGCTCGCGTCGTGGACGAACATCGCCGTCGGCGTCTACATGGCGCTCGTGCCGGTGCTCGTGGCTTACGTGCTCTTTGCCTATGGTCTCGCCCGCGTGTCGGCCACCATGGCGACGACGCTATCGCTGCTGGAGCCGGTGATTGCCGCCGTGCTTGCCGTCGTCATCGTCGGCGAGCGCCTGCCCGCCGAGGGCTGGATCGGTATCGGCCTGATCGTCGGTTCGCTCTTCATCCTCACCCTGCCGATACCGGGCCGGCGCCGTCGCGCCAGGCCAGAGCGATCCGATGCCGCAATCGACGCGGCCCTTATCACCCGCTAGAGCCGGACCCCTGAAATGAGCGACGTTGCCGCGCTGCCCTCCCGCCGGGCAAACCGCATTTCAGCGGTCCTCATCCTGGTCCTGCTCGAGGCGGCGCTGGTCATCTCCTGGAGCGCCGGCTTCGTCGGCATCCGCTTCGCGATCGATCATGCGCCGATCTTCCTGATCCTCTTCTGGCGCAGCCTCGTCTCCGGCCTGCTGCTGCTCCCCTTCGCGCTGACGATCGGGCCGAAGATCCGCCTCAGGGACGCCGTGCCGCAGATGCTCTTCGGCGCGCTCGCCATGTCCGGCTATCTCGCCGGCTTTGCGCTGGCCATCTCCTACGGCGTGCCGACCGGCCTCGTGGCGCTGATCACCGACATGCTGCCGCTCGCGGTCGCGATCCTCTCCTGGCCCGTTCTCGGCCAGGCGCTTAACGCCCGGCAATGGCTCGGCTCCTTCATCGGGCTGACCGGCGTGCTGATTGCCTCCGGCTGGTCGCTCGACATGGGCGATGTCCCCCTCTGGGCCTATGGCCTGCCTGTTCTCGGCACCCTCTCGCTGGCGCTGGCGACACTCCTGCAGAAACGCAGCCCGGCAGGCGCGATGCCAGTGCATCAGAGCCTCTGCATTCAGTGCCTTTCCGCTGCCGCGATCTTCGCACTCTTTGCCTGGCACGAAGGCAGCGTGCTGCCGGTCCTCGATCCCGGCTTCATCGGTGGCATCCTCTGGCTGGTGTTTATCGCCACCTTCGGCGCCTGGAGCCTCTATTACCTGGCGCTCAAAAGATCCTCGCCCGCCCGCGTTACCGCGATCCTTTATCTCAGCCCGCCGGTGACGATGATCTGGGCCTTCGTCATGTTCGCCGAACCCCTCTCCTGGGCCATGGCCGCCGGCCTCACCGTTTCGCTGATCGGTATCGTCATCGTCGCCAGGGCGCAGAAACCGGCGCACGTTTAGGAAGTTCATTGACGGGCAACTTGCATCTTGTGGTGGTGTCTGCGACAGCTTCGCTCAAACACTGGGGATTGCAGCAGCCATGAGCTTATCCGAAGTCAAACCACGTCACGTGCTCTGCCTGCTCGGCGGAGAACGGCCCTTTTCCGCTCTGTGCGAGATGATCCAGTCGGCGATCGACAGTTTCGCCACCGGCTTCGAGATCGATTACACGTTTTCCGAGGACGCGCCGGATGATCGCATGCCGATGTCCTTCGAGGTCTGCTGGGATCGCGTCCAGAAGGGTGCCTGGACTAAAGACGACGAAGAGGCAGTCAGCGACCATCGCTCGGTGATCTATGTGCTCGGCCCTCCCATGACCGCGGAGGATGCGGTGCGGACCTCCGGCACCGCGCTTCGGCTGGTAGCCCATGTTCTGGAAAACGGCGTGACCGCAGCCAAGGGCGAGAGCGCTGGCGTGGCGCATGGCGTTGCCAGATGGAAGCAGCTTGCCCGCGACGCGGAAGGCCAGACAGGCGCCGCCCTCGCCCGCCCCTGCCGCCTCGCCTTCGGCAAGCGGCCGATCGGCACCGCCGAATATCTCTACAGCATCGGCTTCCATCTCGTCGGCCTTCCCGAGGTCTACGCGCCCAGAAGCCTCTCCGACGACGAGCTGGCGCTGAGCGCGATCATCGACGCAGTTGCCGAGGAGGTCGTCAGCGAAGGCGTCGAAAAGACCCTGGCCCGCCGCGGCGCCAAATTGCTGCCCGTCGACGCCTATGACGAGGACGAATTCAAGTACAACCCCTACGGCGCTATCCATCTGGCGCCGTAATTGGGTTTAGCGGATGATACTTCTTTGCCCTCGTTCCTGTGCTTGTCACAGGAACGAGGGCCGACGAAATACCCTGTCATACGGCGCTGCTTCACAAGCCGGATTCAAGAACCCGGTAGGCCGCTTCCCGCATCTCTCTTGCATTGCACTTCGATTCGTAATAATCGAAGTTACATGAAAAAAGACAGTCGCCTTTCCTCCGTTCTGCACGCGCTCCTGCACATGGCCGAGCGCGGCGAGCCCCTGACCTCGGACGAGCTTGCGCTCTGCATGCGCACCAATCCGGTCGTCGTCCGCCGCACCATGGGCTTCCTCAGGGATGCCGGCATCGTTTCTTCCGCCCGCGGGCACGCGGGCGGCTGGGCGATCACTGCCGACCTCAAGACCGTGACGCTCCGGCACTTGCACGAGACGCTCGGCGAGCCCGCGATCTTTGCCATCGGCAACCGGCAGGAAATGCCGGAATGCCTGGTCGAGCAGGCGGTCAACGCCGCGCTCGACACCGCCTTTGCCGAGGCCGAGGCGCTGCTGCTCGACCGCTTCGCCCACGTGACACTTGCCGACCTCGCCGAGGACTTCGCCCGGCGGCACCGGCTCCGATCGCAATGACTGCAGCCGATCGATCCGTCCTGACGTGATCGATCCCGACACATCCGATTACACCGGGACCGCATAAGCGGTTTCCGGCCGGAACCCTATTGCCCAAAGCTCGGGTCGAGACACTGGTTCAAGAAGCCGGTGGGCTGGCCTGCGCCCAACCGAAAGGACGACAACCCCATGCAACAGGACGTCATCATCATCGGCGGCAGCTATGCCGGCATGGCCGCCGCCCTCCAGCTCCTGCGCGCCCGCCGGCGTGTGCTGATCATCGACGAGGGTATTCGCCGCAACCGTTTTGCCAGCCACTCCCACGGCTTCCTCGGCCAGGACGGCATCGATCCCGCCGAGATCGCCGCAACCGCGCGGGCGCAGCTCTCCAAATACCCGACGCTCACCTGGATCGACGGTCGCGCCGTGACCGCCAGCGGCAGGCAGGGTGCTTTCGTCGTCACCACCACCGACGGCGCCTCGTTTGAAGGCCGGCGCCTTCTCTTTGCGACCGGCGTCAAGGATGGTCTGCCCGAGATCGAGGGGCTGGCCGAGCGCTGGGGCAAGAGCGCCTTCCATTGCCCCTATTGCCACGGCTACGAGCTGAACGAGGGCGAGATTGCCGTGATTGCCGCAAGCCCGATGTCGATCCACCAGGCGCAGCTCATTCCCGAATGGGGCAAGGTGACCTTCTTCACCAACGGCGCGATCATCCTCGACCGTGAGGGGCGCGCCGACCTTGTCAGGCGCGGCGTCACCATCGATGAAAGCCCGATCGTTCGGCTCGAAGGCCATGCCGACGTGGTGCTGGCGGATGGCCGCCGCCTGCCATTTGCAGGCCTCTTCGTCGCCACCCGCACCACGCCTGCAAGCGACATCGCCGAACGCTTCGGCTGCGAGATCGAGGAGACGCCGATGGGGCTGCAGATCCGGGCCACGGCCGCCAAGGAAACGACCATCCCCGGCGCCTATGCCTGCGGCGATGTCGGCCGCGTTCCCCATTCCGTGTCGCTTGCCGTCGGCGACGGCGCTTGGGCGGGCGCGCAACTGCACCGCTCGCTGGTCTTCTGAGCGGAGAGCGGCCGCCATTCGGGGCGCCCCTGCGCCCGCATCAAGGGAACGACCGAACGGCGAATGCGCCGTTCGGGTTCCAGCCTTGTCAAATCAACGGCCCCTGTGCTCTGCATCTTTCCGTCCGAATATCTGATGGAGTAGCCACCGATGCCCATTGCCCTCACCTGCTTTCAGGGTCGCGCCGGCGACCACAATGACCTGGCAATTCCCGGCGCCAGGTCCATTGCGTCTCATCTCGCACACAAGCTTGATCTGGAAGCCGTGGTGATTGGTACGCCGGAGCCGGCGATGAACGTCGACTGGTCGCTAGAGCTCGACGCCGCCATGCCCGCCTTGCGGCTGATGCGAGATCGCCTTGATGCGGTCTATGCCGGAGGATCGGTATCGCTCGCCGCAACGAGCCGTTGCGCGGTCTCGCTCGCAACGCTGCCGGCCGTCGCCAGATATCACAGGCAAGCGGTCGTGGTGTGGTTCGATTCACACGGCGACCTGAACACGCCCGAAGCCAGCAGCACCGGCTATCTCGGCGGGCTGGCGCTGTCGGGGCCCTGTGGCCTCTGGCAGTCCGGCCTTGGCGACGGGCTCTCCATCGAAAATGTGATCCTGGTCGGCCAGCGCGACCTCGATCCCTTCGAGGCCGACCTCATCGCAGCGAAACGGATCCCGCATATCCGCGCAGGCGCCGATCTTGCGCTACAGCTGGCCGAGGCCGTTGCCGGCCGGCCCGTCTACATCCACCTCGACTGCGACGTGCTGAACCCCGGCATCGTCCCGACCGACTATCGGCATGACGACGGGCTCACCCTCGATGATCTGCGGGCAGCCTGCGAGGTCCTGGCCAAGGGCGAGGTCGTCGGGCTGGAGATCGCGGAGTTTCAGAACGCCTGGTCCGAGGGCGGTGAGCCGGTGACGCCTGAACCGCTGATCGGGGCCCTGGAACCGCTCCTGCAAAAGCTGCGCCGCTGACGCCGGCCACCATTGGCGGCGGTCGTGCCTGCGGACCCGCAAGGCACGCAGCCGGAGCCGATCCACCGGCGACCGACACACCGCATTGCGCACAGCTGGTTTGGGCGTAGCATGATCGCCCTGCTCGCGTTCGGTGACGGCTGCGATGACGCTTCGGTCGGTCCTTCTTGCCTGCGCCTGCCTGCTTGGCGGAAGCACTTCCGCCGGGCCTCTCAGGGTCGATCTCGAACTGGTGCTCGCCGTTGACGTCTCCTACTCGATGGAGCTCGACGAACAGCGGCTGCAGCGACAAGGCTATGTCGCCGCCTTTCTTGAACCCGAACTGATCCACGCGATCGAGAGCGGCCCCAGCGGCCGGATTGCCGTTACCTATGTCGAATGGGGTGGCTCTGCGGTGCAGGTCACCCCCTGGACGCTGATCGACGGCCGCGGCTCGGCGGCGCAATATTCCGAGCTGCTCCGCCGGCAACCGATCCGGCGGATCGCCTTCACCTCGATTTCCAACACGCTTGCCTTCACCCGACGGCTGTTCGACTTCAGCCCCTTTGAGGGCAGCCGCCGCGTCATCGATATCTCCGGCGACGGCCCCAACAATTCCGGCGTCCCCGCCCCTGTCGCCCGCAATTCCACCGTTGCCCGCGGCATCGTCATCGATGGCCTGCCGATCATGCTGGAGAGCCACGCAGCCTCGGACTCCGCCTCCATCCCGGACCTCGACGCCTATTACCGCGAATGCGTGATCGGCGGCGACGGCGCGTTTCTGGTCAAGGTCACCGATAGCGGCGAGTTCGCCCGCGCGATCCTCCGCAAACTCATCATCGAGATCTCCGGCCAGGAGGTGAGCCGCCTGTCGCCGCAAGACATACGGTCGGTCCAATACGGCAAGGACTACAATTGCTTCATCGGCGAGGAGATGCAGGAGCGCATGATCGGCAAGTAGCCACGAAGGGGGCGAAGCCTGGCTGTCCACAGCGGACGGCAGCACAAGTGTTGACTTTGATTAGGCGCCTTATTATCTGTCGCCTTATGACAATGCTGGAACAAAAGCACCGGGCCCTGTTGCAGGAAGCCGAGCGTCGGGCCGTTACCGAGACCGGCAACATGCGCGCCTGCTTCGAATTGCTGGCGCTCTCAGGCGCGATCGATCGGGACTGCGCCGCAAGACTCGCGCCGCACCGGCTTTCGGAAGGCAAGTTCGTTATCCTCTTCCTGCTCGTCGATCAACCCGAGGGCCTGTCGCCGCACGAGCTCGCCGATCGCGCCGGCGTGACGCGCGCCACCATCACCGGGCTCATCGACGGGCTGGAGCGCGACGGCTTTGTCGAACGCCGCTCCGGCCTGGATGACCGGCGCAAAATCGCGGTCGTGCTCACCGAAACCGGTCGCAAGACCGCGCGCAGCCTGCTCGGTGAACACAGCACCTGGATCGCCTCGCTGTTTGCCGGCTTCACCGCCGATGAACACCAGACGTTCCACGGGCTGCTGCAGCGCATCTGGCAAAATCTTAGGACCGGCAGCGCGCCGCGGGACACGCCGGAAGCACAGCCGTGAACGAGAGCAAGACCAAAGGACGCGGCGCCGGTGGCATCGGCGCCGAGTGCCTTGCGCAATTGAACACCGGCGCTGAAGCCGCGACCTTGACCGAATGCCTCGCGGTCGATTTTGCGGCGCTCATGGGCAACATCCTGCCCGGTATCGGCGACGATGCCCTTGCCGAAATGAGAGAAGCCGCTTCGGCCGGCATCTCCCGGCGCATGCCGCTCGCCGCAAGGCTGATCGCTGAACGCCTCGGTCCCTCCGCCTTCGGGAATCTCGCGCATCATTCCTCGGATACGGCGCGGGGCTGGGCATGCTTCATGGTCGCGGGCGCAGAAGGCGTGCCCCTCGCCGAACGGCTCGCCGCGATCCGGCCCCTTGCCAACGACGGACATTTCGGTGTTCGCGAATGGGCGTGGATCGCCGTTCGCCCGCATCTTACCGCCGACCTCGATCAGGCGATCGCCTTGCTTGCGGCCGACTGGACAACCGATCCATCCGAGCGCATCCGCCGTTTCGCCTCGGAAGCGATCCGCCCGCGCGGCGTCTGGTGCGCCCATATCGCAGCCCTCAAGAAGGAGCCCGAACGCGCGCTGCCGGTTCTCGAGCCGTTGCGTGCCGATCCCTCCAATTACGTGCAGGATTCGGTCGGCAACTGGCTGAACGATGCCGGCAAGGGTCGGCCGGATTGGGTTCAGGCCCTCTCAGCACGCTGGTCCGCCGAAAGCCCGCTACCCGCGACGGCGCGCATCTGCCGCCGCGCGCTTCGCTCCATTCCCACGACATCGAGTTCCGGAAACGCGTGAAACCGCCTCCCACCCGGAATTGCATAACCTCAGACTGACAAGAAGAAAGCAGACCATGCCTCACTACCTGACCGAACTTTACAGCGCCAAGCCGGCCTGGCTCGCCCTTTCAAGGCAGGGACGCCAGCAGTTCTTCACCGCGATCGGCTCCGCCATGCCGGCGCTGTCGGCGCTCGGTGTCGAGCTGATTACCTTCGGCAAGGTCGACCAGTCGAAGCTGCATGCGGCGTCGCAGACCTTCTTTGCGGTGTGGCGCTGCCCGGATGCGACGGCGCTGGAAGCGCTTGTGTCGGGCATAGCGCAATCCGGTTGGCATGAATATTTCGACACGATCAACGCCGGCGGCAAAGGCACCGATCTTGCCGGCCACCTGACGCAGCTCGGCGAAGCCGCATAGGCTTCTTCTGCATGTTTCCTTTGATCGTAGCCGATTGAAGGACAAACCATGCAGCAATTCAAAGTGGTAAAGCGACCTTTGCGCGTCTGATAAGACGCGCGGCGCTGTAGAGCTCACCCCGCGGCCGCTCTCCTCAAGCCGGGATCGGCTTGGGGAGGCTGCAGAAGACGATCTCCGGATCGTTCTCGTCGAGATTGTCGATATAGCCGCTCGGCCGGAAACCCGCCTTGACCAGCAGGTCCTGCATCGGGCGGTTCGACATGTTGGTGGAACTGAACAGTTTCGACCCGGCGCACGTCGCCTGGAAATGCGCGATCAACGCCGCGCCGAGCCCCTGGCGACGATGGGCGTTGCCCACCATCAGCATGTCGATGAAAGCCTGACCGAAGAAATGCCGGGTCAGCACGCCATAGGCGGCGACCGCGCCATCGATTTCGACCAGGTGGCAACAGCCCTGCTCGATCCACCCGGCAATGTCGTCGCTTCGCGCCGGATCAACCGCGGCAACGTTGTCGATGGCGCAGAGCGCCGGATGATCGTTCCTGACCGCAGGTCGAATTCGCATGGTCCCGTTCCGCAAGTTTCGCGGGAAACTAGGATTTGGCGTCGCTCGGCGCAATGCCGAAAAGGCTATCGCTGCAAGCACGCGCAGCTTCCCCCGTCGACGGGTCCTCTCTCCGTCGAACAACCCCCAGCACTGCTTGAACGAAACCGTCGCCAGATCTCACTGCGGCGTGCCGCTCCCGGCAAATCCCTGGCGTGTCCATTGATAGACCGACGTATCCGTTCGGAAGTTGCCGACCCTGGCTGAGGCGAGATCGAGGATGTTGACGATGATCGAGGTCCAGACCAGCGTCAGGAGCACGATCAGGAAGCGCACCGGCCGGCCCTTCAGACCAAACTGATAGCCGAGCGCGCCCATGCTCAGGACCATCACGCCGATCAGCAGCCAGAAGATCTGCCATGGCAGGCGAATGCCGAGCGCGTAGCGTTCGGCCGTGCTCGCGTCGAAGGTCTCGTTGACGGCCGACATCAGCGAAGCGGAGATCGGATCCGGGTCCTGCTGCACGATCGTCGTCACCTTCTGCCAGATCTGCTGCTGCAGCATGGACGTGTCGTTGTTGGCCTTGGCGAGCGCATCGCTGCTGCGCCCTGCCCGCACGAAGTCCTCGCGCGCCTTGGTATAGTCTTCCAGCAGCTTGGCGACATCGAGCGCTTCCGGCGTGCCGATCGCCCTGGCGCGCAGCCAGGCGGTGCCGATGGCGTTGGCCTCGGCAAGCGTGCCCTGCCGGCGCTCGGTAAAGCGCGTGGTCGAGAAGGAGAGTGTCAGCGCCAGCACGAAGGCGAGCAGCCCGAGCATGCCGGCAACGACGACCCCGACGTTTTCGATCTGGCCGCCTGCCCGTTCCTTGCTGCGCACACCGAAACGATAGCCGATTTCGTGGGCGGCAAGCTGGACGATGAGAAGAACGCCTGCAAAGGCAAGCATGCTGACTTCAGCAAGCGAGATGAGAAAATCCATGGAGATCCCGGACCAGACGAGGTGAATGCAGGACGCGGCGAGGCGGCGATGAGGTTCAGGATCGGTGCGCTGCCAACCGCGTGGCCGTCGAAAGGCGCTCCCACCGCCGACGCGCGTCGGCGGTGGGGCCAAGCTCCGCTTAGCGCGGCGACAATTGCTCCAGATCGTTGAGCTTCTTCATCGCTGCCTGCTGCGCAAGCATGCCGTAGTTGATGCCGGCGGCGTTCAGCGAGTTACCGGCCTGATACGGGTAATCGTTGAAGTCGGAGAAGAATTCCTTGATCTTGCCCTGGATCGGCACCAGCAGCCAGATATTGCGGGCAAGGAAGTCCGTGGCGCCGCCGCCCTCTTCCATCCCGCGCTCATAGGGATCCATGCGCAGATTGGAGATCATCGCCCAGCTCGGCACCTCGCGGGTGGCCGTCGCGATGTTGCCATGGCTGGCAATCGCGAAGCTCAGCTTCCAGTCGTTCCAGCGGATGGCGTTGAGGTTGCCGCCCTGGTCGAAGTAGTAGACGGAGTCGCGCGGCGGCTCCTTCGCTTCGCCCTTCAGCAGTTGGGTCAGGTCATAGCCGTCGAGATGCACCTTGAAAGTCTTCGACGTACCCTTGAAGCCCTTCTTCATCTCCTCCTTGACGTCGGCGATACCGGCAGCAGCGGCAAAGGTCGGCAGCCAGTCCATCAACGTCACCGGCTCGTTGATCTGCGTGCCGGGCTTTACCACACCCGGCCAGCGCACCATCATCGGCACGCGGAAACCGCCTTCCCAGGTGGTGCCCTTTTCGCCATGGAACATGGTCATGGCGCCATCCGGCCACAGCGCCAGTTCGGCGCCGTTGTCGGTGGTGTAGAGCACGATGGTGTTGTCGGCGATACCGAGATCGTCGAGCTGCTGCAGGAGCTGGCCGACGTGACCGTCATGTTCCACCATGCCGTCGGCATGGATGCCCTTGCCGGTCTTGCCGAGCGACTCCTTCTTCAGATGCGTGAAGACGTGCATGCGCGTCGAGTTGAACCAGCAGAAGAACGGCTTGTCGGCCTTTGCCTGCCGGTCGATGTAATCCTTGGCGGCGGCCAGGAATTCCTCGTCGATCGTCTCCATGCGCTTGGTGTTGAGCGCGCCGGTATCCTCGATCTTGCCGTCGGCGCTCGACTTGATGACGCCGCGCGGACCGTATTTCTTCTTGAACTCCGGATCCTTCGGATAGAAGTAGCCTTCCGGCTCTTCTTCGGCGTTCAGGTGATAGAGGTTGCCGAAAAACTCGTCGAAGCCGTGATTGGTCGGCAGATGCTCGTCATGGTCGCCGAGGTGGTTCTTGCCGAACTGACCGGTCGAATAGCCCTTGGTCTTCAGCACGTCGGCGATCGTCGGCATCCAGTCCTGGATGCCATGCGGATCGCCCGGCATGCCGATGGTCAAGAGACCGGTGCGGAACGGTTCCTGCCCGAGAATGAAGGAGGCACGGCCGGCCGTGCAGCTGTTCTGGCCGTAGCTGTCGGTGAAGATCGCGCCTTCCGAAGCAATGCGGTCGATGTTGGGCGTGCGGTAGCCCATCAGGCCCATCGTATAGGCGCTGATCTGCGGAATGCCGATGTCGTCGCCGAAGATGACGAGGATGTTCGGCGGCTTGCCGCTGGAAGACGTGGATTGCTGGGCCTTGGCCGGGCTCACCGACGCGCCGGACGCCACCAGCGAGGCTGCGGCAAAGATCGTGCCGCTTAGGAGCAGATCACGACGACTGACATCTGTTGCCCCGCAACCGTTCTCGGCCGTCGCGGTGTTGGCCTTGCTACCGTCATGCGCGCTCATCGCTATCTCCTTGGTAAGACGATGGTGAAATGCATTGCGATTTCGGGTTGAGCGGATGATGCGCTTCACGAGCAGCGGGACAAGTACGTAACAGTTACGACGCGCCACGGCCGGCACGCAGGCGCGGCACTTGCGCAAATTGATCATCGGCAAGTAATTGGTGGATGAAGCAGGCGCAGCCCGCCCTTTCCTGCCGCTGGCGCTTCCGCCCCAAGGGAAGTTGCGACTAGTGTGGCTGCGAACCGCTGCCGCCTTTGACAAGGAAAACATGAGCGCGACGAAGAAGGGCAAAGAACAGAAGCCCGGCAAGGCCGGAACGCTCCTGCAGCAACTCGCGCGCTCGCCCGAGAAGCTGTTTTCGGGCGCGTTCCGTCAGCAAATCGCCGCACTTTGCTTCCGCCCGGCGAAAGATGGCAACGGCATCGAAATCCTGGTGGTCACGTCGCGTGAGAGCGCCCGATGGGTCATTCCCAAGGGATGGCCGATGAAGCGCAAGAAGCCATACGAGGCGGCAGCGATCGAGGCCTGGCAGGAAGCCGGCGTGCGTGGCAAGGTCAGGAAAAAGCCGGTCGGCAGCTACACCTATCTGAAATCGCTCGACGACGGCGACGTCGTGCCCTGCGTGGTCGATATCTTCCAGATCGAAGTCGATGAATTGGCAGATGATTTCAAGGAACGCGGCGAGCGCATTCTTGCCTGGGTCAGTCCCGACGAAGCCGCGCGCCGTGTCCGCGAAATCGAGCTGAAGTCGCTGCTGGTCGAATTCACACCGCGCTGAATTTCGGCGAGAGGGAACCGGTTCACCTTCGGACGGATGGGCGATGGATCAAGTCTGCTGCACCGCTCACACCGAAAACGCTCTCCACGCATTGACGACAGATTGCCGCAATCGGCAGTTCGGCCTTTGGCGCCGACGCCGCCAGCGCCTATATGAGGCCGGCAAAGCCGAGAGCCCAAGGCAAGGAACTGAGATGAACGACGAATTGCAGGCCCGCGCCGCCCATGTCGCGGCAATCCGCGAACGGGCGGAAGCCGAGATGAAGGCGATCGGTGTCAACGACGCCTTCATCGGCCATCTGGTCGATACGTTCTACGCGCGCGTGCTCGCCCATCCGGAGCTTGGGCCTGTCTTCGACGCCAGGCTTTCGGGCCGCTGGCCGGAGCACATGGAAAAGATGAAAAGCTTCTGGTCGGCCGTCGCCTTCCGCAACGGCGCGTATGGTGGCAAGCCGGTGCAGGCCCATACGGGCGTCGCCAACATGACGCCCGATCTCTTCCCGAAATGGCTGGAGCTTTTCTCCACCACCCTCGATGACATCGCGCCGAACCAGGAAGCCAAGGCCTGGTTCATGGCAACGGCCGAGCGCATTGCCCGAAGCCTGACGCTTTCTCTCTTCTACAATCCCGCGCTTGACGACCCCGCGCTGAAACGGGGGTAACGACCGGGCCCTGTCTTGGCGTCAGAGCGCGCGGCCCACGATCAGGATTTCCTCGGCCTCGTCGAATGACATCGAAAAGACCCGCTTGCCCAGCTCAAAGCTGAAGCCGCCCCTGGCAAAGGCAGAGAGCTCCTTCGCCGCGCGCTTGTCGTCGAGATCGACCTTGCGGAACGGGCCGAAGGCGCGCTTTCTCGCGAGGACCACGGCAGCGTAGAGATCGTCCGCCTCCGCGACCGCCGCCTCGACATCGCCCTTGGCAATGCCCTTCTGCGACAGTTTCTGCGCGATCGCCCGCTTGGACTTGCCGCTGCGCATGCCCGAGCGGGTCTTGATTTCGGCATAGGCCGTATCGTCGAGCGCGCCGTTGTCATAGGCAAAGGTCACAGCGGCAGCGGCCAGCAGTTCGACCTGGTTGACGCTGATATACTCGAACTTCTCCCGCGCCTTGCGGGCGATCGCGTCGAAAAGCTGTTTCTCCGTCATCATCTGGCGGTGGAGGCGATAGGCGGCGGAATTGCGCGCCCAGGCATACATGCGCGGCGTCGGCTGATCCGGTTGCTCTGTCTCGTCGTTGAGGTCCAAGCCTGCCCCACCCTCGAAGTGATCGCGAACGGCCGACGGTCATCCTCCCGGATCCGATCGTCGCCGCTTCGAAGGAAATGACCTGACTCTCCGAGCCAAGGCAATTCCGCGTCCAACCTGGCTCACAGTTTTCGCGGGCCACTATTGCTGGAATAGCGGCGAGCGCACGGACAAGCGAGTGCATGCGTGCCGCTGCGACGGAAGGGCCGCGCGGATCATCCGACCCGCTGGCCCTCCGTTTGTCGCGGAAGCTATTCGAACTTCTCGGTGCTATCGGCCTTGCCCTTCACCCAGTAGCCGGAGGCCTTGAGCCAGGTCAGCGGCAGGCCGCGCTCCTCGACGAAATGCGCCCGGATTGCCCGCGTCACCGCGGCTTCGGCCGCAATCCACACGAAGGTGCCGGGTTCGAGTTTCACCGAGCGCACGACCGAGAGCAGCGCTGAAGGGTCGCTTGCCTGTTCCAGCGGCCGATAGGCCCAATGGGTGGAAAGGGCTGCTTCGGTGCGGAACGACTGGCGCTCGTCCGGTCCGGTCACGACCGCGATGCTGGTGATCGCGTGGCCGGCCGGCGTCTCCTCGATGCGACGGCCGATTGCCGGCAGCGCCGTTTCGTCTCCGATCAGCAGCCAGCGCCGAAAATCTCCCGAGACCACTGCCGAGCCGCGCGGCCCGCCGATTTCGAGGTGATCGCCAACCGCCGCATTCATCGCCCAGGCGGTTACCGGCCCCGCCTCATGCAGCGCGAAATCGAGCGCCAGGATGCGTGCATCGTTGTCGTAGCGCCGGGGCGTATAGTCCCGGTGCTCCACAGTGCCATCGGCGCCCGGCACGAAGATCTTGATGTGGTCGTCCGCCCCGAGGCTGACGAAATCGGCGAGATCGTCGCCGGAAAGCGTGATCCTGAGCATGCCGGGCGTAATACGCTCGATGCCGGAAACGACCAGCGAGCGCCGCTTGAGTTCATGGCGGACACGCTCGATGCGCGGCAGAGGAAGGTTGGAATAGTTGAGAGGATTGTCCATTTGCATCCTTTAGGGGCTCGAAAACCTCGATCCGCAGGACACAGTCGCGCAGATCGAAGCCGCTTCAAGCCGTTCGATCATACGCGTTGAGTGACGTTAACGCTTACGTGGCCGGGATACGCCCGGTCATTTCACGCCTTCTGTCTATCGGAAGGCCCCGCTTCGATCAATGCGTCATCTTGACCAAAAAATGAAGGTTTTTCCAGCCCAAAGAAAAACGCGCCCGCCGGAGCGAGCGCGTTCCTCAAAAACGAAAGACAAGAGGCCTCAGGCCGCGAGCGCCGCCGCTTCGCCGCGGACCAGGTCACCAAGACGGCGAATGCCCTCGTCGATCATCTGGTCGTTGGCGCAGGAGAACGAGACGCGCAGCGTGTTTTCGCCCGAGCCGTCGGCAAAGAAGGCGCGGCCGGGCACGAAGGCGACCTTGACCGTCTCGATCGACTTCGCCAGCAGTGCCGCACCGTCCATGCCCTTCGGCAGCGTCACCCAGACGAACATGCCGCCTTCCGGCTTCGTCCAGGAAACGCCCTCGGGCATGTACTTTTCGAGAGCCGCCAACATGGCGTTGCGGCGCTGCTTGTAGACCCGGTGGATCTTGGCCACCTGCTGATCGAAGCCGCGCTCGGCAACGGTGCAGATCGCCATCTGGTTGATCGTCGAGGAATGCAGATCGGCCGCCTGCTTCATCAAGACGAGCTTGCGGATCACCTTGTCCGACGCAACGACCCAGCCGACGCGAAGGCCCGGAGCCAGCGTCTTGGAGAACGAGCCGCAATAGATGGTGCGGGTGTTGTTGATGTCGCCCTTCTTGGCGATTTCAAGCGCCAGGATCGGCGGCACCGGCTCGCCGTCGTAGCGCAACGACTGGTAGGCCGCGTCTTCGATGACGGCAATGTCGAGCTCTTCGGCCAGCGTCAGCACGCGCTCGCGGCCGGCCCGGTCGACGGTCTCGCCGGTCGGATTGGCGAAATCGGCAGACAGATAGGCGAACTTGACGCGGCCGCCCGCTTCCGATGCCGTCTGGCGGTAGGCTTCCGGCGTGCGGTTGCCGTTCGGGTTCAGCTGGTCGTAGCTCGGCTCATAGGCGTTGAAGGCCTGCAGCGCGCCGAGGTAGGTCGGCCAGGTGACGAGTGCGGTATCCTTCGGCGACAGGAACAGCTTGCCGAGATAATCGAGGCCCTGCTGCGAACCGGACGTGATGAAGATGTTGTCGACACCGGCGGGAATACCGAGCGCCGCCATCTGCTTGGCGAGCCATTCGCGCAGCGGCTTGTAGCCTTCGCTGACCGAGTACTGCAGCGCCGCGCCCACGGCCGGGCCTGAGAAGATCTCGGCATAGGCGTCCTTGAATTCCGCATCCGGGAACAGCGCCGGATCGGGAATGCCGCCGGCAAACGAGATGATGTCGGGGCGGTCGAGCAGCTTCAACAGTTCGCGGATTTCCGAGGCGCGCATCCGGCTCGAGCGCGTCGCGAATATGTGTTCCCAATCCAGCATGGGGCGTTTCCTCAGAGATTATGGTGCGGAAAGCGGTTCTCCGCTTCCTCCCGCGTCATTGTAGACGGTGAAGCGACAGGACCACGACGGCTAATTTATGTCAATATTATTGACCTAATTCCGTGCGTTTTTCGGGCTTTTCGGCACTCTCGCACGTTACGTCCAGCGCCTGACGCTACGTCAGTTATCCCGAATGCCATGCGGTCCCGCGCAATGCAAGGTGGAGTGTAACCGTTACTTACTTGCCGCCCGCGGGAAGGAGGCGCACAGTCACGCCTCCACCGATTGTCTTTCATGACAGCGCCGGGCGTCCGGTCGGACGCAGAGCGGCCGCTGTAGCACTTTCACGTGCCACGTGATGTGCCCTCGGACCGATCCCGATCGCGGCAGTTGCGCGGCACCCAAGCCTTAAGCCCTCTGGCGATATGGAGCGATGTGCCATGAGCAAGCATCCGGTACCCGATCATCCCGAGCAGACCGATCATCCAAAAGACGAACCATGCTTGAGCGTCAGCCGCCGCGACCTCTTGCTCGGCGGCAGTGCGCTCGCCGCCGCAGCACTCACCGTGTCCGCCCCCGCGGTCCACGCACAGCAATCGACGGCATCTGGCGCCGGAAGCAGCGGCAAGCCGAACATCCTGATGATCATGGGCGACGATATCGGCTGGTTCAATCCGAGCATCTATCACCGCGGCATGATGGGCTACCGCACGCCCAACATCGACCGCATAGGCAACGAAGGCGCCATGTTCACCGACTGGTACGGCGAGCAGAGCTGCACCGCCGGGCGCGCCGCCTTCATCACCGGCCAGTCGCCGATCCGCACGGGCCTGACCAAGGTCGGCCTGCCGGGCGCCGACATCGGCCTGCAGGCGGAAGACCCGACCGTTGCCGAATTGCTGAAGGCGCAGGGCTACGCCACCGGCCAGTTCGGCAAGAACCATCTCGGCGACAAGGACGAATTCCTGCCGACTGCCCACGGCTTCGACGAGTTCTTCGGCAACCTCTACCACCTCAACGCCGAAGAGGAGCCGGAGAACCCCGATTATCCGAAGAACCCCGAATTCAAGAAGCGCTTTGGTCCGCGCGGCGTCATCCATTCCTATGCCGATGGCCGCATAGAGGATACGGGCGCGCTGACCCGCAAGCGCATGGAAACCGTCGACAGCGAGTTCCTGGCGGCCGCGCTCGATTTCATCGACCGCCAGCACAACGCCCAGAAGCCGTGGTTCTGCTACTTCAACTCCACCCGCATGCATATCTTCACCCATCTGAAGCCGGAATCTCAGGGCAAGACCGGCAAGGGTGTCTATCCCGACGGCATGGTGGAACATGACGGCATGGTCGGCGAACTCCTGAAGAAGCTCGAAGATCTCGGCGTGCTCGACAACACCATCGTCGTCTACACCACCGACAACGGCGCCGAGGTGATGAGTTGGCCGGACGGCGGCACGACACCCTTCCGCGGCGAAAAGGCCACCAACTGGGAAGGCGGCTACCGCGTGCCCACGCTGATCCGCTGGCCGGGCGTGATCAAGCCGAACACGATCTACAACGACATATTCTCGCACTACGACTTCATTCCGACATTCTGCGCTGCCGCCGGAGAGCCGGATGTCGTCGCCAAATGCCTGACCGGTTACCAGGCCGGCAGCAAGACCTTCAAGGTTCATCTCGACGGCTACAACCTGATGCCCTTCTTCCGCGGCGAGGTCACCGACGGGCCACGGCGAGAATTCCTCTACTGGAACGACGATGGCGAACTCGTCGCCGTCCGCGTGCAGGACTGGAAGCTGGGCTTCAAGATCCAGGAAAACACCGGCTTCGGCGTGTGGCAGCGCGAGTTCACCAATCTGCGCATTCCGCTGGTCTTCAATCTCAGGGCGGACCCCTACGAACGCGGGCCTGAATCTTTCGAATATGACCGCTGGATGGCTGAACGCGCCTTCCTCGTCGTGCCTTCCCAGGCGCTCGTCGCCAAATGGCTCGAAAGCTTCAAGGAGTTCCCGATCCGCCAGAAGCCGGCAAGCTTCAACCTCGATGAGGTGATGGACAAGCTGTCGAACACCAAGCAGTAGGCGGCATTGCCATTGCATTCTTCCCCCACAAGCAACAGCGCTTGCGGGGGGATTTGGCCGTTGATGCGGGGAAATGGCACGCCCTCCCCGCCGGCTTCCAATCGCACGGAATCGCGCTACACCTTCGAGGCAACGCTTCGGAAGGGTGACTGATGACGCAAGCAGACTCCGACGACACCCTCGCCTTCTACCGCGATCATGCGGCGACCTATGCGGCGCGCGACCGCAAGCCACCGACCGAGCGGCTCGGCGCCTTCATGCGGCAACTTCCGCCGGGTGCCGCGGTGCTCGATCTCGGCTGCGGCGGCGGACACGACAGTGTTGCCATGCTGGAGCACGGTCTCGACGTCACCGCCTGTGACGGCTCGGCGGAACTGGCGCGCGAAGCGGAACACCGGATCCGCCGCAAGGTCGAGGTCGTCAGGTTTCAGGAGATCGATTGGCTGGGACGGTTCGACGGCATCTGGGCGGAAGCGTCGCTTCTGCATGTGCCGCGCGCCGAACTCGGCGATGTGCTCGCCCGCATTCACCGGGCGCTCCGGCCGGGCGGCATTCTGCAAGCGAGCGTCAAGGCGGGAGACGCGGAAGGCCACGACCGTTTCGGACGCTACTACAACTACCCGTCACCCGACTGGCTGCGTTTCTGTTTCGAGGAAACGGGCTGGTCGCAGGTCGATATCAGCGCGGCCGACGGCGGCGGCTATGACGGCGAGCCGACCCGCTGGCTGCATGTGGCCGCACGCCGAGCGGCCTGAGGCGCGCTCAGCGCCAGCATCTTTGAAAATGCGTGCCTGGTCCAACCCGACGCAAGCGGTGGCTATTTCGTCGTCGTTGCAAACATAGCGTCGACAAACCCCTTCATCTCCGCCTGTTGCTCCTTCGAACTTCCTCGGGTGTAGACCAACGTTCTCCATGCGTCGCGTCCACTGACGGCCACCGTCACTTCAACACGCGTATCCTCTGCACCCACAGCCTTGCCCGTTGCCCGCAAAGCCGCCACGTCGAGCACTGTGACTGGCAGCCACGGAGAGGTGATCTCGATATCAGAAGCCAAGGCGCTCTCGAGCGCATCCGCATAGATGGCGGTTTCGATGCCGTCGGACGGAAGCTGTTCGTGACCGAGGACCCCCTCGGACAGAAGTTCGGCGGAGAAGAAGTAGAAGGCGCGACCGCCATCGACGTCGAGTTCCTCCGGCTGCCATGACGCTCCGATGGTAGCCACCCTCTGCGTCATCGGATTGGACCAGGACTGGGTAGCGCGGATATTCCTCTCCGACTCCCGTTCTTCCATGCCCAGCACGGAGATGCCGATGAACAGCGCAGCGGCAACGAGGAGTGCGACCCCGAAACGAAACTGCGAGGGATCAGCAACAACAGCCGGGTTGCCGTTGTCATAGCTCGCGGGCTGCCCCAAGGCGAGGCGGCGGTGCTGTCGGATTTGCGTGAACAGTGAAACCAAGGGAATACCCAATCCCAAGCCCACCACCCACACCATGAACTCTCTGCCCAGGAAAAACGAGAAGCGGTCGTGACCGGCCGGTACGGGAACGCGGACGCCCATGATTGCCTTGCCCGGCGTGGTCCCCGTGATCGCCATGCTGATCGCCAGCACCAGCGCGACCAGGGGCAACAACATCAATCCGAAAAGGACACCGGGTACAGAGACGACTCGCAGATAGATACTCGGCGCGTAGAAAACAGCCCACACGCCGATGCCCGCGGCGAGCAGCGGGACAAAGAGGAAATTATCGATGAAGCGCGCCCAAAACCGCGGCCAGGGCCGGGAGTTGACGGTTGACCTTGGCAAGACGGTTGCCGCTTCGGCGATGGGTTCGGCGGCGCCCGGCGTGGCCGGCCGATTGGGCAGCGCTGCGAAGGCATCGGTAAGATCAGGATGACTTCCGGCCGGATGCCGATCTTCAACGCTTTCGCGCCAGACGAAGGTCTGCGCTACAACCTTGCCATCCCGAACGAGCGCGCGAATCTCGTCGTCACTGACAGGCCCATGTTGATCTGGTCCCGCCATATAGTACCAAGCTGCCATGCCGTCGTCCCCTTGCAACGCGGGACGATTAGCAAAGACACCAGCAGCGGTAAAGTTGTGAAAATCGAAAAGGAATATGCCAAGAGTTGTCGCCGCTCGCCGTCGCCACGAGGATAGACCTGGCGCGCTTGAGCGAAATCGGCCGACCGCTCCGGACCGGTAGCAGCCTGCGTGCGATCCTGGCGTATCAGGCCTCGCGGCTGAAGTAACTCAGGATCAGCAGCGTGCAGATCGCAGCAACGATCAAGGCGTCGAAAAGTGCGAAGTGCTCAAAGAATGAGAGCATGGCATTTCCTCCTTCCAACTAAACCTATGAGAGCACATATTTCCACGATTTGGAAGAAGCATGCGCAGATATACTTCTATTCAATCGTCACTACTCGGAAATATTATTGCTATGCAGCAAATTCATTTTGGCAGCGCACAATAGCGACTTCACCATCAAGACAGGTTGCAACCCAAAATTCGACGCTCGAAGGTGCAAGCCGAAGAGCTTGATTTCCTTCAATGGTCAAAGGCATGCCAGCCCGTTCGCAGGCCCGCTCGCCTGCTCGCGCCTGCCGTCGCGTGCCCTCTCGGTGGAAACGGCCAAGGGAAAAATCCCGGCACCGGCGCTCCGGCAAACCGATTGACGGCGCTACCGGAAGATGTAGATATTAGCGATATTGAATGAAAGATCCGCCGGCCGGCAGGGTCTATTTTCCAGGGGGTGCGGGATGTCTGAACTGCAAGCGAACAACGCCCGCGCAGGTGGCGGCGAAACGATTGCAGCCGGCAAGGTTAGAAGCGGCCTGACGCGGCGCGAAGCGCTCATGAGCGGCGCGGCGTTTGCCGCAGCCGTCGGCATGCCGGCCTGCCTTGCCGCCCTCTCGCCAAGCCCGGTCCTCGCCAATGGCGCGGCGCCGCCGAACGTCGTCTACATCATCGCCGACGATCTCGGCTTTGCCGATGTCGGCTTTCATGGCTCCGACATCAAGACGCCCAATCTCGACAGGCTCGCCGAGACCGGCGTGACCTTCGACGCATTCTACACCCAGCCGATGTGCACGCCGACGCGCGCCGCGTTCCTCACCGGCCGCTACCCCTTGCGCTACGGGCTGCAGACCGGGGTCATCCCCTCACCCGGCTCCTACGGGCTGGCGCTCGATGAGTACCTGCTGTCTCAGACCATGAAGGACGCCGGCTACAGGACCGCGCTCGTCGGCAAATGGCATCTCGGCCACGCCAAGGTGGAATACTGGCCGAAGCAGCGTGGCTTCGACACCTTCTACGGTGCGCTGGTCGGCGAGATCGACCACTTCAAGCATTCCTCCCATGGCGTGAAGGACTGGTACCGAGACAACAAGCCGCTCGAGGAAAACGGTTTCGACAACACGCTCTTCGGCGACGAGGCGGTGCGGGTGGTGGAAGGGCACGATCCCGCAGCACCGCTCTTCCTCTACCTCGCCTTCACCGCGCCGCACACGCCGTTCCAGGCGCCCGAGGATTATCTCGACCGCTACAAACACATCGCGGATGAAAACCGCCGCGCCTATGCGGCGATGATCTCCGTGCTCGACGATGGCATCGGCAAGCTGCTGACGGCCCTCGAAAAGCGCGGCATGCGCGACAACACGCTGATCGTCTTTCACAGCGACAATGGCGGCGTGACGAGCTCGCTCTTTGCCGGCGACAGCAAGGTCAGCGGCGGATTGCCGGCGAGCAACGCCCCGTTGCGCGACGGCAAGGGCACGCTCTACGAAGGCGGCACCCGCGTGGCAGCGCTTGCCAATTGGCCCGAGAGGATCAAGCCGGGCAAAGTCGGCGGCATGGTCCATGTCGTCGACATGTACCCGACGCTGGCTGCGATCGCCGGCGCGCCGCTTGGCAAGAACAAGCCGCTCGACGGCATGAACCTCTGGCCGGCCTTGAGCGAAGGCAAGCCTTCGCCACGCGGGGAACTGGTCTACAATGTCGATCCGATGGCGGGCGCCGTGCGCAAGGACAATTGGAAGTTTGTGTGGAAGGCAGCCCTGCCCTCCAGGCTCGAACTCTTCGACCTGGCCGCCGACCCGTCCGAGACCAAGGATCTTTCGGCGGGGAACGCCGACAAGGTGCGCGAGCTTCAGGACTGGATTACCAGCCTTGCCGGCGAGATGGTCCAGCCCCTGCTTCTCATGGATGCATACGGCTGACCTTCTATGCGCCGCCGGTCGTCGCCGATCCGGCGACGCTGTTCAGCCTCGGAGATTGATCACGCTCTCGGCGTCCACGCCGCTTAAATCGGCGTCACCGATTTCACGCTTCCGGCCGTATCGACGATGCAGTTGAACTTGCGGCCGCCTGCGTCGAGATCGACGCTATAGGAGGTCGCGTCCAGCGCCCTGGAACTCGTCGGCAGAACCTTGCTGCTGTCGACCTGTGCCGCGCCGGCGGCGGCATGGGCGCAAAGCAACTGCAGGTCGGCCGGCGCCGTCTGCAGGCTGGTGCGCGCCATATCCTCCGGCTTTGGCGCCGACTGGCAGCCGCTGATCGCGGCCAAGGCCGCCAGCGCCAGAACATGGCCTTTCATACGCAATATCCCCACGCTCACCACGCAATCCTCCCCTTTCGATCTTGTGCCTGTCCGTGCTTTCCTTCACGGCCACCACGCTGCCCCCAAACGGCTGGCCGAATTCATCAGGGCGCCTCAGCACGGCCCCTCAGAGCGAGGCCTGCGCCCGTGCCTCAGACACCCTTGTAGAGTGCCGCCCCCTGCATCAGCACGATCACCTTGGCGCCGATCGCGATGCGGGAATGCAGGTCGACGACGTCGTCATTGTTCATGCGGATGCAGCCGGAGGAGACGTCGAGCCCGATCGTCCACGGCTCCACCGTGCCGTGGATGCGGTAGATCGTGTCCTGGTCGCCCTCGTAGAGATAGAGCGCGCGGGCGCCGAGCGGATTGTCCGGCCCGCCGGGCATGCCGGCCGCCCATTTGGCTGCATTCGGGTCGCGCGCCACCATCTCTGCCGGCGGCGTCCAGGTCGGCCATTCGGCCGTCCGTCCGACGCGCACGATGCCGGCCCAGCCGAAGCCCTCGCGGCCAACCCCGATGCCGTAGCGGATCGCCTGGCCGCCCGGCTGCACGAGGTAGAGGAAATGCTGATTGCCATCGATGATGATGGTGCCGGGCTGCTCCGCCGTGCGGAACGGCACCACCTGACGGCGGAAGGCCTCCGGCAGCTGGTTGTTGCGGGCGAAGTATTGCCGCGCCTTCTTCTTGTCGTAGTTCACCCACTTCCTGGTGCGGGCGTCATAGATCTGCGTCTGCGCAAGTGCCGCCAGCGGCCCGAAGCAGAGGGCGGCGGCAAGAACGGCCGCACCGAGCTTGCGCCGCGTCCATGCGGGCTGATCCTTGCTGACGAGACGGTTATGGTCAGATGTCGCGGTCATGGCTTGGCCCACCCGTCGATGCGCGCTGCGTTGTCCTCGGCCCATTTCTTGGCAAAGTCGGCCGGCGCCTGCCGCTCGACCTCCAGCGCATAGCTCATCTTCGTCACTTCCTCCGGCGAGAAATCCACCTTCTCCAGGAACTTCGCGATGTCGGGGTGTTTCTTGCCGAAGGCGGTGGCATAGGCGATCTGGAAATGCGCCGCTTCCCAGGCGGTCGAGGCACTGGACTTCGAGACCCAGAGCGGGTCGCTCGGCGGCACGATCTTCCACTTGGCGGCATCGTGCGGCGGCTCTTCGAGCCTGACGATCTGGTGCAGCTCGAACACGTGATGCGGCGCGTAGCAGTAGAACACCATCGGCCGCGCGGTCGCGACCGCCGCATCCACCGCCGCCATCGCCACTTCCTCTTCCGCCTCGAACAGCGTCAGGGTTTCGCCATAGCCGTAGCCGGCAGCACGCGCCCGCTCGATGCCGGTCGAAAGCCAGGTCGCAGCCCCGATCCACATCTCGCCCTTGCCGTCGCCGTCGGTGTCGAGGATCTTGGTTTTCTCAGGATCGCTGAGATCGGCGACCGTCTTGATCGTCGCGGCGGCTTCCGGCGTGGCGCAAAGTCCCTGCCAGGCCGGCACGCTGCGTTCCGTCAGCTGGCCGACACCCTTGTCGGTCACGTATTTGCGCACGACATCCTCGAAATTCGGCCGCCAGACCTCAGGCTGGATATCGACCGTGCCCGTCTCGAAGCCGACGAAGGCATTGAGCGTGCCGAGCTCCTTGACCTCGGCATCGAGGCCAAACTTCCTGGCGATACCGACCTTCAGGATGTTGGCCGTTGCCTGGCCCGACGGCCAGTTCGGCATGGCGATCACCAGATCGGCGGCGGCGGCCGGCACGGTCACGGATGCGGCAAGCATGACAGCCAGCACTGCTGGCAGAAACCTCGACTTTCCCTTCACAGTCCCCTCCGGCCTCGATTGATCGATGCGAATGACGTCGTGAATGCGTATCAGGAATGCGTCCAAGTCCCGGGGCAACGCCAGGTGCGCGCCGCGGCTATGCGAATGCCAGGCTTGTCGATGAGCCGTCCGGCCCCTGGAACGTCCCGCTTTCAACTGGATCGATGAAAAGCGGATAGATGCCTGGTATCCAAGTGGTGCAGCGACCTTTGCGCGTCCGACAAGACACGAAGTCCCTGTGCCGTCCGCCGGCATCTCGTTTCTCGGCCGGCAGGATGCATAGAATGGCGGCCTTCGTCAACGATCTGGCTACACCACACGTTGCATGGGCGGGCCTCTTCGTCGGCCTTCGCGCCTCAGCGCCGCGCGAGAGCGGACGCTTTGCATTTCGCAGTTCGTGGCGCCTGCGGCTCCGCCTCGCGGGCATGGTTGGCAGCAAGAAAAGGGATGAGGCGGGTCGCACCCCCGGCCCGCCTGCCCGGTGACGGCAGGGCATGACTACCCCGCACGTCCCGCTATATAGCCTCAGGCGGCCCGTGCGTCGCCGGTGCGACGCCGTTCGCCAATGCCGCGGCTCGCCGCCTCCGTGCCCGCTTCACGCCGCTCAGCGCGGCGGTTGAGCTGGAAGCGATTGACGAGTTCGGTCAGCCTCTGTGCGCCTTCCGCCAGCCGGACGCTGACATCGGCGGTGCGGTCCACCATGCCGGCGTTCTTCTGCGTCATCGCGTCGATGTCGTTCACCGCCACGTTGATTTCGCCGAGACCGGCCGTCTGCTCGGTCGCAGCCGTCGCAATCGCCTCGATCCGAGCGTCGATCGCGGCGACAAAATTCTCGATCTCCTCAAGAGCACTGCCGGTATTGCCGACGAGGCGAACGCCTTCGGCCACCTCCGTCACCGAGTTGTGGATGAGATCCTTGATCTCCTTGGCGGCCTTGGCCGAGCGCTGGGCGAGCTCGCGCACTTCCGAGGCGACGACGGCAAAACCCTTGCCGGCATCACCGGCCCGCGCCGCCTCGACGCCGGCGTTCAGCGCCAGAAGATTGGTCTGGAAGGCGATCTCGTCGATCACGCCGATGATCTGGCTGATCTCCTCGGACGCCGCCTTGATGCGCTGCATTGCCGTCACCGCATCACGCACCACGCCGGACGAGGCATGGGCTGACTGGCGCGCGCTCTGTACGAGCGTGCGCGTCTGCTGCGTGTTCTCGGTGGAGGTGCGCACGGAAACGGTCGCCTGCTCGAGCGCCGCCGAGGTCTGCTCCAGCGCGCTTGCCTGCTGGCGCGTGCGTTCAGACAGATGCTCGGCCGCATCCTTCATCTCGTGGCTGTTGTCGTTCAGCTCGCGGGTCTGGCGCAGTACCGCCGAAAGCGTCTCCTGGAACATACCGATCGAGGTGTTGAAATCGCGCCTGAGGCTTTCGAGTTCGCCGACAAAGGGTTCGTCCAGCGTCATGCGGATATTGCATTCGGCAAGGCGCCCAAGGCCGGCGCCGATCTCCTTCACCGCAAGCACGCGATCGGAAACGTCGAGCGCGAACTTCACGACCTTCAGCACCCGCCCCGCATCGTCGAGGATCGGGTTGTAGGAGGCCTGGATGAAGACCTTTCGCCCACCCTTGCCGACGCGCATGAACTGGTCGGTGGCAAAGCGGCCCGTCGAAAGATCGCGCCAGAAGGCGGCATATTCGGGCGAGTGGGCATAGTCCGGCTCGCAGAACAGGGAGTGATGCCGCCCGACGATCTCGCTGAGTTCGTAGCCCATCGTCTTCAGGAAGTTCTCGTTGGCGGTGATGATCTCGCCCGAAGGCGTGAACTCGATGATCGCCTGAGCGCGTGACAGCGCGTCGATCTTGCCCTGATCGTCGGTGCTCTTCGCCTTCGTCGCGGTGATGTCGGTCGCGAACTTCACCACCTTGTAGGGCCTCTTGCCCCTGAATACAGGATTGTAGGAGGCCTCGATCCAGATCTCGCGGCCACCCTTGCCGATGCGCTTGTATTGCTGGCGGTCGTATTCACCGCGGGCAAGGCGCGCCCAGAATTCGCGATAGACGGCCGACGCCGCCTCCTCCGGCAGCACGAACATGCGGTGATGGCGGCCGACGATCTCGTTGAGCTCATAGCCCATGGCGCGGCAGAAGTTCTCGTTGGCGGTCAGGATATTGCCGGTGAGATCGAATTCGATGATCGCCTGCGACCGATTGATCGCATCGAGCATGGCTTTGGCATCGGACGAAAAAAGAGACGGCAGGCCAGTCATGGAGGGCGAGACCTATAGCTAACAAATCGAAAAGGGATACATGCGAATTGTAGCTATTCGTATGATAAATTCCTTAAGCGATCGTTTTCGAAAACGATCGCTTTGGAAACCGCCTGAAACGCCTCACACGTTCAAACCAGCCCGGCCTCCGCCGGGCGCCGCGTCCGGATATCGCCGACCGCCAGACCCGCCGCCAGCGCCACGATCAGCATTTCGAGCGCGAAGGACCAATGCAGCAGGAAATTGAGATACCAGGGCTGATAGAGCGCCGGCACGTGCACGAGGTTCAACCGCAGGTCGGAGACGGGAAAGAGCCAGCGAATATCGGCAGCGATAGAATCCATCGCCAGATGCATCAGCACGCTCAGGAGACCGACGCCGACGAGGATCAGCTGCCTGCGTCGACCGGTGGCCACGAGCAGAACTGCCGCGGCCGCGGCCACCGCAAGCCAGAAGACCGGAGTGTGTACCCAGTAATCGTGATGCGGCGTGCGGCGCTGGTCGACCAGGTAGAAATAGGCGAGATCGAAATCCGGCAGCACGGAACAGAACAACTCGACGCCGAGGATGGCGCGGGCTTGCTGGGGATTGCGACGCGCGAAGGGACGGCTCAGCAGATAGCCTGCCGGCAGATGGGCAATGAACAAGACGGGTCTCCTCCAGAAGCGCGAGCCGACAGCGCCGCGCGCCACATGCGACACGCACCGCCTTGACGCGAATTTTTGACGATTTGCAACCGAACATGTCGGATTTGTGGCCGTAGCCCACAGCCGCCGGTGCTCGCCGAAACGCTACCAGTTTCCGGGATCTGCCGTGTGATCGATGCTGGCGAATTCGTCCGCCGCTTCCCGGTCGAGCGTCAGGCTGGTCGTGTCCTTGGCTGCATCGGTAACGGTGTAGGAGAGCGGCGCAGGTTCGCGGGTGAGAAACTGATACATCAGAAGTGCTGCTTCCTCGGCACTATCGGCCTCGAACTCCCTGGCAACACTGACGGAAAACTTGTGCATGGCCGGCCCCTGCTCTTTGTACGCTCCTATGAGATGGCGCGCCCGCGCCCGGCGTCAATGCGCCGGACGTCAATGCGTCACTGGCCCATCCGCCTTCTTCCAGGCGGCGATGCCGCCCTCGATATGGCAGGCGGTGATGAGGCCGGCCGCCTGGGCGGCCTCCACGGCCATGGCGGAGCGCTCACCATAGGCACAGTAGAAGACGATGCGCTTGCCGGTTGCCGCTGCCAGTTCGTGCAGTATGCCGCCCGAGGCAATGTTCTGCTCGAGGTCCGGATAGGGCGCGTGCAGCGAACCGGGAATGACCCCGTGCTTTTCCCGCTCCGCCTTCTCGCGCAGATCGACGAGCGCGATCTTCGCCCGGCCGCAGAGCGCCAGCGCCTCCTTTGCCGAAAGCGCCCAGCCGCGCCGCGCGATTTCGTCCTGGTGCAGGCCGATGTGAACGTTGGCCGGCACTGCCACATCCATCATCTTCGGGTTCGGCAGGTTGAGGTTGTTCATCAGGTCGACATATTCGTCGACGGATTTCACCCGCAAGCGCGGGTTGAAGTGCTTCTCTTCGCCGATGGTCGAGACCGTGTCGCCCTTGTAGTCGTGCGCCGGATAGACGAGCGTCTCGTCCGGCAGCTTCAGGAGCTTGTTGAAGATCGAGTCATACTGCTGGCGCGGGTCGCCGTTCTGGAAGTCCGTGCGCCCGGTGCCGCGGATGAGCAGCGTATCGCCGGTAAACACCCGCCGGCCCATGTCGCCGCCCATCAGGAAGGAATAGGAATCGTCGGTGTGCCCGGGCGTATAGAGCACGTCGAGGCTCAGACCCTCGATCGACACCCGGTCCCCCTCCGCCACCCGCATGGAAACGACGTCGGCCGCCGTCTGTTCGCCCATCACGGTGATGCAATGGGTCTGGTCGCGCAGCGCCCCGAGACCGGTGATGTGGTCGGCATGGAGATGGGTATCGACCGCCTTGACCAGCCTCAGGTCGAGCTCGCGGACGAGCTGCAGGTAGCGCTCGACCTTTTCCAGCACCGGATCGATGATCAGCGCCTCGCCGCCCTGCCGGCTGGCGATCAGGTAGGTGTAGGTGCCGGATACGCTGTCGAACAATTGACGGAAGATCATCGGCGGCTCCTTGGCTGACGATAACGCGGCTTCCAATTGGGGCCATCAGGCAGTCGGGGAACTGAAGAGCCCCTCGCCCTGGCCCTCTCCCCGCGAGCGGGGAGAGGGTAACTCGAGAGCGCGGCGCCGTCCCTTCGCCCCGCTAGCGGGGAGAAGGGACGGCAGGCGGATGAGGGGCATTTTCCTTACCACACGGTTGAAGCCTATTTGCCTCGCCGCGCGGATGAGGGGCATCCCCTCGCCACGCCGCACCGATACGTGTCGGCCCAGTCTCAGCCCTTCGGCTGCGGCACGATGCGGATATAGGGCTTCGGAGCCTTCCAGCCTTCCGGATAGACCTTGCGGGCATCCTCGTCGCTGACGGAGCCGGCGATGATGACGTCGTCGCCCTGCTTCCAGTTCACCGGTGTGGCCACCTTGTGCTTGGCGGTCAGTTGCAGCGAGTCGATCACGCGCAGCACCTCGTCGAAGTTGCGGCCGGTGGTCATCGGATAGATGAGAACCAGCTTGATCTTCTTGTCCGGACCGATGACGAAGACGTTGCGCACTGTCTGGTTGTCGGCCGGCGTGCGCTTGGTCGGGTCGCCGGAAACCGGCGCCGGCAGCATGCCGTAGAGCTTCGACACGGTGTAATCGACGTCGGCGATCATCGGGAAGTTCGGCGCATGGCCTTGCGTTTCCTCGATGTCGGCGGCCCAGCCGGCATGGCGGTCGAGCGGATCGACCGAAAGCCCGATGATCTTGACGCCGCGCCGGTCGAATTCCGGCTTGATGCGCGCCATGTAGCCGAGTTCGGTGGTGCAGACGGGCGTGTAGTCCTTGGGGTGCGAGAACAGGACCGCCCAGGAGTCGCCGATCCAGTCGTGAAACTGGATCGTGCCATCGGTCGTTCCGACCTCGAAGTCCGGTGCGAGGTCATTGATTGCAAGCGTCACGATACCCTCCAATGTGTGTGAGCGCTGCGCCCGCCCGGGCGCGATGGGAGCACTCTATTTTCTTGACAGCGCCGCGTCCGGCAAGGTGCCGAAAGGCCGCTGCAATCCTCTGCTTTCGTCCATTGTTTACGCTCCGGCGACGGCCGCGCGGAGGAAAAATTCCTTTAGAAAATCAAATCATTACAGTGGCCATGGATCGCGCCGGAAAGCCCGGCGCCAAGGCGCGAGGCCCAGTGTGCCACTTTTGCCGTTTAAGGCAACCGGAAAGACGGGCGCCATGGCCGTCAGATCGCACTCCGGCGCGCCCTCCTGGCGTCCGGCTTGAAGGAACCTAGCTTTCCTGCAGCAGGGCGCAGAACGTCGCGAGATCGACATTGCCGCCGCTGATCACGATGCCCACTCTTTGCCCGGCACAGGGAAGCACGCCCTGCAGCACCGCCGCCGCCGCCAGGCAGCCGGTCGGCTCCACGATCATCTTCATGCGCTCGGCAAAGAAGCGCATGGTCTCGACGAGCTGGGCGTCGCTCACCGTGGCGATCTCGCCGACATCGCGCTTGAGGATCGGGAAATTGTGCTCGCCGATATGGTTGGTCAGCGCGCCGTCGGCGATCGATTTCGGTACCGGGATATGAACGATCTCGCCCTTCCTGAGCGACTGCTGGCCGTCATTGCCGGCCTCCGGCTCGACCCCGACGATGACCGCTCCGGGCGAACGCTCTTTGGCGCTGAGTGCCGTACCGGCGAGCAGGCCCCCGCCGCCGAGCGGCGTCACGATCAGGTCGAGTTCGCCCACCTCCTCGATCAGTTCCAGGACCGCCGTGCCCTGCCCGGCGATCACGTCCGGATGGTCGAAGGGCGGGATGAGGACGGCGCCGCGCTCGGCCGCCAGCTTTGCGCTGATTGCCGACCGGTCCTCGGTATAGCGGTCATAGAACACGACATCGGCGCCATAGCCACGGGTCGCCGCCACCTTCATTTCGGGCGCATCCTTCGGCATTACGATCGTCGCGGCAACGCCCTGCAGCCGTGCGGCATAGGCGATCGCCTGCGCATGGTTGCCGGAGGAGAAGGCGACGACGCCCCGCTTCTGGCCGCTTTCCTGCAGCGCCGCGATCGCATTGTAGGCACCGCGGAACTTGAAGGCGCCGGCGCGCTGGAAATTTTCCGCCTTGAAGAAAAGCCGTGCCCCGCTGGCAGCGTCCGCCGTGCGCGAGGTCAGAACAGGCGTTCGGTGGGCGACCCCGGCAATGCGGTTGCGGGCCTTCTGCACGTCGTCGAATGTCGGAAGGCGCAATGCCTCGTCTGCCGCTGAAACTGCCATCAAGTCTCTCCCTGAGCCTGCCACTTCGGAGGCTATTGAAGACCGCCATACAAGGCAAGGTCGTCAACCCGGTTACCCATTTTTGGGCGGAACCGCGCAATAGTGATCGACCGCGAAGCTGAAAAGCACCTTCAGCATGAAGAGGGCCGACACCACCATCATCGGCGGCGTCAGAGCAGGCAGAAACGGCAGGCCGGTAAGGCCGGCCGCTAGCAGCAGCCCGCCGACAAAGGTCTGTGTGCCGCGCCCCGCAAGCAGATTGACGATCGCCGCGCCGGCAATCGTATAGGCCCAGACGGCGACCGCAGCACCGAGCCCGGTGCCGACGAGCAGCGCGACAATGACCACATGGAAGTGAATCGCGATGAAGATCCAGCGATTGCGCGGCCGCGCCGCGTAGAAGTCGTTGGTCGAGGGCGTGAAATTGGCGACGCAGCCGGCGGCGATGTCGAGCACGAGGACGAGCGCCAGTGCCGCCCGCCACCAGGCAAGCTCCGCCAGCATTGGTGTTGCCGATAGCGCAAAGATGGCCGCGACAGCAACGCCGAAGAGGAGGATCGCCAGCAGATAGGCCGGCGGCTGCGCTTCACCGAACACGTCATGAAGCTGGGGAGGGATGCGAACGGATCTCATGAAGGCCACACCGCCACACTGAAGGGTTGCTCACTATGTGCGGACACAGCCGTGACGCAAGCAGCTAACCGTAACGCGAGGCCGGTTGCGACCTTGGCCTCACCCCTGTTTGCAGGCGTCAGCTTACGGGCCGGTTACCAGCACTAGCTTGCGACCCTCCTGACGGCCGTCATGATCTCCGCGGCGCTCGGGAACACGCCCAGTTCGTCGGGGCCGAACCGCGCCTCGATCTCGCTCCAGCTGATGATGCCGGCTGCATCGACCAGGAAGTGGCCGACCAGTTGCGTGCCGTGTTCGGCGAAGATGCGCAGATCGGTCTCGTCCGGCTCGAAGCCTTCGCGTGCATTGATCAACTCATTGGCCTGCATCGGATGCATCGGTTCGGCAAGTTCGCCTGTCGGGTTGATGCGCGCCGCCGCGAAATCGGCGGGCCGCGTGCGGTAGGGCCATTCCGGTGTCTCCGTGCTTTCGGGCGGAAGCAGGGCCGCATGCGGCGCGCCGAAATCCCTGTGCGTCTGGCAGTCCGGATCCGCAAGGACCGTGACCGGCGTCGGCTGGAAACGGAAATAGAGGCGCGCCCGCTCGACCGGCGTGTTGACCACCGCCAGCGTTTCCACACCGACAGCGCGCAATGCCGGCTCGACGGCGGAAAACTGCCGCATCTGGCGCCGGCAGAACGGGCAGTGCAGGCCGCGGAACAGGCCGATCAGAAACGGCCGGCCGCGAAGGCTCGCAAGCGAAACCGGATCGTCCCGATTGGCGCTTGCAAGTTCGAAGGCGGGTGCGGGTTGCCCCGGCTGCAAAGGCTGCACTCTCCGGTCTGCCATCGGACTCGCCTCCTGATTACGCCATACTTTCGTAAATCCGCGAAAATTGATCCCGACTTGCACACGCCCATACATGCGAGCGTCGCCGCCACGGACCCGTTGCCCCTGTACCGGTTGCCCGTGGGCCGCACCAACAAGACTATAGCGGAGATGACACCGCCGCACTACGGCGCGGCGCGGCGCCCTTTAGTCGTCCCAGCGCAGCAACATCTTGGCAAGTTCCGCCACGCCCTTGCCGATCTCCGCCGCCTCGAGGCTGGCATAACCCATGACGATCCCCGCCCGATCGGGCCGATGTTCGGCTTCATCCGCACAGTAGAGCGGCGAGATCGGATAGAGGCCGATGCCCGCTGCCCGCGCCCGCGCGATCAGCCCTCCCTCCCGCGCCCTTTCTATCCGCTCGAACCAGACGACGACATGCAGCCCGGCATCGGCGCCCGATATCGTCACCTGGTCGCCGAGTTCCGTCTTGAGCGCCTGAAGCAGCGCCTCGCGGCGGCGGCCATTGCTGCGCCGGCTCCGGCGGATGTGGCGTTCATAGGCCCCGCTTGCAATCATGGCCGCCAGTGCCTCCTGTTCGAGGCTGGGCGAATGGCGGTCGGCGAGCTGCTTGGCGGCGGCGAGGACGGGGTAAAGCGGCGGCGGCACGACGAGATAACCGAGCCGGAGCATCGGCGACAGGCTCTTCGAGATCGTGCCGAGATAGAGGACATTCTCCGCATGGGCCATCGTCTGCAGCGGCGGGATCGGCCGGATGTCATAACGATATTCGCCGTCGTAATCGTCTTCGATCACATAGGCGCCACTGCGTTCCGACCACGCGAGAAGCTCCTGCCGTCGGCGGGCCGAGAGCACGCTGCCGAGCGGAAACTGATGCGAGGGCGTGACATAGGCGAGCTTCACAGCTTCGAGCCCTGCGAGCGCCTCGGTTCGTAGCCCCTCCTCGTCGACGGCAATCGGAACGACGTTCGCGCCGGCGGCCGCAAAGACCCGGCGCGCCATGACGTAACCGGGATCTTCGATCGCGACCCGGTCGCCGGGATCGACGAGCACACGGGCGGCGAGGTCCAGCCCCTGCTGCGAGCCGTTGACGATGATGATCTGATCCGGCGTGCACCTGAGCCCGCGCGCGCGCCAGAGATAGGCCTGAAGCGCCGAGCGCAATTCCGCCGAGCCACCGGGGTCGTCATAGGCGAGCCGCAGTTGGCGCCGCCGAAGTGCGGCGTTGACCGCCCGCCGCCAGGCCTCAGCCGGAAAATCGGCAGCCGACAAGTCGCCATAGCGAAAATCGGCGATCAACCCACCGGACAGAGGCGGCACCCAGGTCGGCCCGTCGCCAAGGGCCGCTCCAAAGCGCGACAGGCGAACGGATGCTGCCGGTCTCGGCGCAGACCGAGAAGGCGTGCCTGCGGGAAGCGGCTTGGCACCCGCATGCGCATGCAGCAGCGCCACCCGTGAAGGCGCACCCTGGCGGCTTTCCAGAAAACCCTCGGAAAGAAGCTGCTCATAGGCCGCTGTCACCGTGGTGCGCGAGACGCCGAGCTCGGCCGCCAGCGCGCGCGTCGACGGCAGCCGATCTTTTGGGCCATAGGTGCCGCCGAGGATCTGCGCCTTCAGCGCCTCATAGATCCGCCGGGTTGTCCCGCCCCTCGCCTCGTCCTTTTCCGTTGCCAACTGGCCCACTCATTTATGCAGAAACTGGATATTCGTTCAGGTCCAGTTTGCATCTATGACAGGACAGGCACAAGGAGCGAGATCATGTACACACCCCCGGCCTTCAAGGAGGAAACACAGAGCGTCCTGCACGCGATCATCGAGTCCGCATCGCTGTCGACCTTCGTCACGGCCACGGCCGATGGCCTGCTTGCCACGCCGCTGCCGCTGCTGCTTGATCGCGACGAAGGTCCCCATGGCACGCTCTACGGCCACCTCGCCCGCGCCAACCCGCAAGGGACGACGGCGCCGATCGGCGCAGCCATGGCGACCTTCATGGGGCCGGACGCCTATGTCACCCCCTCCTGGTACGCCTCCAAGCGCGAGCACGGAAAGGTCGTTCCGACCTGGAACTATTCGGCCGTGCATGCCTATGGCGCGGTCGAGTTCTTCGCCGACGAGGATCGGCTTCTCGAAGTCGTCACCCGCCTGACCAACCGTCACGAAGCGGCGCGTGCCGAACCCTGGCAGGTGAGCGACGCCCCGTCTGCCTACGTCAGGGCCCAGCTTCGCGGCATCATCGGCCTGAGGCTGCCGATCGACCGCCTCGACGGCAAGCGCAAGTTCAGCCAGAACCGCAGCACCGAGGACCGCGAGGGCGTAGCAGCCGGACTCGCAGCGAGCGCCCGCCCGGAGGATCGCCTCGTCGCCGCGGAGATACCGGTCTGACGCTCAACGGGTGCGCCCGGGCCTGCCGTCTCTCGATGGCTGAGGCGCCCCGATTTTCCTTCAACTTTCCCGCGCAAGTCCTTACAACGACTCCCTAAAGAGGCCGCGCATCAGCAGACGAGGTGTATCCCATGCCATCGCTCGACATTCTCCTCACCTTCTTCGTCACCACGGCGATCTTCGCCTATATCCCGGGACCGGCGATGCTCTACGCCGCAGCACAGACGATGGCGCGCGGCCGCTTTGCCGGGCTGATGGCCTCGCTCGGCATCCATCTCGGCGGTTATGTGCATGTCATCGCGGCCGCCGCTGGTCTTTCGATCCTGTTTCATGCGGTGCCGACGCTCTATCTCGCGGTGAAGCTTGCCGGTGCCGCCTATCTCGTCTGGTTGGGCTTCACGCTGATGCGCGCCAAGGCGAGCGGCGAAGGCGGCCTGCCGGTGGTGGAAGCGAAATCGGCACGTCGCGCCTTCTTCGAAAGCATCACCGTCGAGGTGCTGAACCCGAAGACCGCGATCTTCTTCGTCGCCTTCCTGCCGCAGTTCACCGATGCCTCCGCCGCTTTCCCGGTCTGGGTGCAGTTTCTGTTGCTCGGCACCGTCGTCAACCTGATGTTCTCCTCGGCCGATCTCGTCTGCGTGTTTCTCGCCGATGCGGTCGTCGTCAAGATGCGCCGCTCCACCCGGGCTCAGCGCCTGCTGCAGCGCGCCGGCGGCACAGTGTTGATCGGCCTCGGTGCCCATCTTGCCTGGCAAAGGACCTAGGGCGGCGCATCGACGCAAAGACGGCAAGCCCGCCTTGCTTGCACCCGCATCACTTGCAGCTATCATGCGGCTGAAGGCTATCGGGGGACAGGCGCATGGGAGAAGGCGGCCAACGAACGCGCACCACGGGCGCGGACATCCTGGTCGACACGCTCCTGGCAAACGGCGTCGACGTCTGTTTTGCCAATCCCGGCACGTCGGAAATGCACTTTGTCGCCGCCCTTGATCGCAAGCCGGAGATGCGCTGCATTCTCGGCCTCTCCGAAGGCGTCGTCACCGGTGCCGCCGATGGCTATGCCCGCATGGCGGGTCGCCCGGCGTCGACCCTGCTCCACACCGGGCCCGGCCTCGCCAACAGCCTCGCCAACCTGCACAATGCGCGACGCGCCCGCACGCCTGTCATCAACGTCGTCGGCGACCATGCCTCCTACCATCTTCCGCTCGATGCACCGCTGACAAGCGACATCGAGGGCCTGGCCCGCCCGATGTCGAACTGGGTGCGGCGGGTGAAGGATCCCTCCGATGTCGGGCCAACTGCGGCAGCCGCCTATCGCGCCTCGCTGACGCCGCCGGGCGTCGCCACCATGATCCTGCCTGCGGACGCGTCCTGGGGCGCGCATTCCATCGACGCGCCGGCGCAGAAGGTGCTCGTCGCAGCGCCCCAGCCCGCGAGCCCCGAGACGGTCCGCGAGGTCGCCCGCCTCATCCGTGCACACCCTCAAGGGGTCGCCATGGTCCTGAGCGGCGATGCCGCAAAGGCAGAGAACCTCGCCATCGCCGGGCGGATCGCGGCAGCCTGCAACGTCGAGCTTTTCAACGAGGTGCTTGTCGCCCACACCCAGCGCGGCCGCGGGCGGGTGGCGCCGCGACGCATCCCCTACCCGATCGACATGGCGCTCGAAACGCTCCGCAACATCAAGGTCCTGATCCTCGTCGGCGCACCGGAACCGGTGGCATTCTTTGCCTATCCGGGAAGACCCGGCCGCCTGGTGCCGGATGGCTGCGCGGTTACAGCACTTGCCCGCCACGGTGAAGACCTCAAGGCAACGCTCGAAGCGCTGCGCGACGAACTTGGCATCAGCCCATCCCACCCTCTGCCAGCGACCGGCACGCCCACCGATGAAGGCGAACCTTCCGGCACGCTGACGGAAGACGCGGTCGCCGTCATCGTCGCCCATAAGGTGCCGGAGAATGCCATCGTCTGCGACGAGGCGGCCACTTCGGCCCGGCGTTACTTTGCGCTTTCGGCCTTCTCGGCTCCCCACGACTTCATCATGCAGACCGGCGGCGCCATTGGCGAAGGCATCCCGCTTGCAACCGGTGCGGCGATCGCCTGTCCCGACCGCAAGGTGATCTGCCTGCAGGCCGATGGCTGCGCCATGTATAATATTCAGGGCCTGTGGACCCAGGCGCGCGAAAACCTCGACATCGTCACCGTCATCTTTTCCAACCGCACCTACGCCGTCCTGCATGCCGAAATGCGCAATGTCGGCGTTGAAGAGATCGGCACGAACGCGCGCCGCATGCTGAACCTCGACCAGCCCGCGCTCGACTGGGTGTCGCTTGCCCGCGGCTTCGGCGTCGGGGCAGCCGTCGCGACCTCCTGCGAAGCCTTCGCCGCCCTCTTCGATGCCGCACTGTCGCGGCGTGGACCCTTTCTGATCGAGGCTCGCCTGGTGTGAGTTTCCGTGCTGTTTTCGCACTGAGTCGGGCACCGGCGCGTCGTAAGGATGGCGCGCCTGACCCATGGGATTTACCGGCCTCCGGGCGCGGAAACCACAGGATAAGCGGCTGATTTATATAGATATTCCACAAAAATTCGGCCGCAAACTTGCGCCCGGGGACTTCTCGCTTATATTAGCGACGCCCTAGGTTCGCGCTCATCTGTCCGAGTCGCATTTCAGTTTTGGGCCCCCTTCAACCGACAATGTTCTTTGTCGGTGGACCAACGAAGGAGACACTTCATGTCCTTTAAGAAAGACCTAACCAAGGCCCCCGGCGCATCTCTGTCCCGCGTCAATGTGGGAGCCGCCATCAAGCGTTCGCGTGAAACCGCCGGCTACACGGTCGACGATCTCTCGGTCACGACTGGCCTGACGGAAGTTGAAATCTCTAAGATCGAGCTTGGCGCCGATATCGATCCCGCCAAGCTGCAGCGCATCGCCGCCGCATTGCAGGTCTCGCCGCAGACCTTTACAGCCGCCTGACAAGCGGGGGCGGTGCGCCAAAGACAAGCGCGCCGCCGCCTTCTACCCCCGGCCGATCCGGTTGCAACCGGCCCGAGGCCCGCCAGGGCGACACTCGAAGTCCACCTCCCCTTCAAAGACCGATCACGCCAGCCAAGTCCATGCATTCAGCCACGAGGCATGCGCCGCCGCCGATCGGCCCTCCATGCCGCGCACAGCCCTGTCGCAAGTGTTCCGGGGCGCTTCGCAATAAAGCGGACACGGGTCAAACGAGAAAAATATTCGGACGAAAAGCTTGGTATTCCATGATCGTAGGGAGGTTTGCCCAAGCGGACGCAAACGCAAGTCCGGATATTTTTGTTGAACTGAAAAAAGTATCGCCTATATATCGTGCCATCGAATATTGCTTGTGACCTTTGACGAAGCGCTTCCGCGCGGCCAGATTTCCTCTCAAATATCGATTACAGCCGGGAGAATATCTTCCGGAAAACTCAACGAATGAAAGGAAATCATCATGGCTTCAGGCACCGTAAAGTGGTTCAACAGCACCAAGGGTTTCGGCTTCATCCAGCCCGATGACGGCAGCACCGACGTGTTCGTTCATATCTCGGCTGTCGAACGGGCCGGCATGCGCTCGCTCGCCGAGGGCCAGAAGGTCACCTTCGACGTCGTCGCCGACCGCCGCACCGGCAAGAGCTCGGCCGACAACCTCAGAGCGGCTTGATTTGTCATTCGCTCTCCTCTGACCACGGATGTACTGGCAGGGAAGCGCTTGAATGACGGGAAGAGGTCGGGAAGCAACCCGGCCTTTTTGCGTCTCTGGATCTTGGATCTCCGTGAGGGAGATCATCGCGCCGCAAGCCTGCACGTTGAGCGACAACGTCTCGCTCCTGGCATGCGCCGCCGGCCCTTCGCCCCGAACATCGGGTCGGACCGCCACCACAGCTCGACCTTGGCTCAACCTTTGAGCGATCGATAGGCCGACAGTCAGAAGTCATGGCATCGTTGATGCTGCCCAGGAATTGATGAAGGAGAACGTATTTTGCAGGTACTTGTTAGAGACAACAACGTTGACCAGGCTTTGCGCGTCCTGAAGAAGAAGATGCAGCGCGAAGGCCTGTTCCGCGAGTTCAAGGCGCGCACCAGCTATGAAAAGCCCTCGGAAAAGCGCGCCCGCGAGAAGGCCGAAGCGGTACGTCGCCAGCGCAAGCTGCAGCGCAAGAAGCTCCAGCGCGAAGGCCTGCTGCCGGCGCCGAAGCGCGCTGTCAAGGCGCGCTAACAGCGCCACAGTCCCGCGCCGCGGCGACTTGCGAGAAGACAGGATCGGTGGCGCTGACGGCGCCACCGGGACCGGCAACGAAGCGGTCCATGGGCGATGCACAACCGCCCGAACAAACCTTGGCACCGTCGGCATAATTCCTTTAGGACCGACGCGATTTGCAGGTAAAATTACCCGGAGAATCAAAAGGCTAAAGCGACCGTTGCGCGGCTGCGCAGCGTTCGTTGAACGAAGACAGCACTCCTGTGGCGTGCCCGCCCTTTCACGGCGTCCCGCCCATCCTGCGGAGACAAGTCATGACTTCTACCGGCAGCAATCTCTTCAAACCCGGAAAGGCTTCGTCCGCGGACAAAGCCAGCGCCAACGATCATTCGGCGAAAAACATCATCGCCGCCGAGAAGATCGCCCGCGACAAGAAGACGGAAAAGCTCAAAGCGCTCCGCCTCGAACGCGCTGCCACCGAGCCGCAGGCACCACCACCGGCTCCCAAGACCTCCCGCAAACCGCAGCGGCCGTAACCGCTCAAAGCAGAGAACCGCGATCTGTTGCGCAATCGCCCGCGAGGTTCGACAACGATCTTGTGTTGGGCGCATTTGAAGCGCATGTTTCATGCATCGACATCGGCCTATTTGGCTTTTCGCGGCGTCAGAGGTCCACGGCCCGCCAATTTCCCTTTATCGACAGCCAAGCTTGCGCGACCGGAAAGCCGGGCGTGAATGCGGACGCAGCAGCAAATCTGAACCATGCCTTGCGACGCTCATGGAACGGGGATGCGCGGCGCGCAAAGCACGAAATCTCCGTTCGGACGGTCGGCCGCCGCGCAAGCGCTTCTACAACGACGTGCCGCAGGCAACACCACGATTGGACGAATACATGTTCCAAGACCTCGCACACAGAATTCGTCGATACGACTTCACGCTGGCGGCAATCAAGGCGTCGCTCGTCCTGTCGCTGCTGTTCGTCGCTTTCGTTATCTTCAGCGGCCTTCTCTGGTAGACCGCCTCCATTCGACACACGCCGTGTTGTCGATGACATGGCCGCGCGAGTTGCGCGGAGGCCACGATCGGAGGCAAACTCCATATTCCAGAAACTCCGAGAAACCGATTGCCCGCTCGGCAATTGCCCATACTACGCTCTTCGACGGGACACCCCATGGCACTGCACCTTGAAACTCCGCTGATCGAATCCCGGCCGCTGAGCCTCGCTTCGGATTGCTCCGTCTGGCTGAAGATGGATGCGTTGCAACCGTCGGGTTCGTTCAAGATCCGCGGCGTCGGCGCGGCCTGCGAGCACCATGCGCGAAACGGCAAGCGGCGTTTCGTCTCCTCCTCCGGCGGCAATGCCGGCATGGCGGTTGCTTATGCCGGCCGCCGGCTC